>JAEWDM010000016.1 GCA_023390115.1 Bacillota bacterium | reverse complement strand
CCCCCTATTTTTGAGTTACCATATCCTCTCAAAATACCCGTCTCGATGCAATATTCTATAGCTGATGTGTTCTCTCCAGAGAGATTAAGATCAAGATCATCAAAGGAATAGTTCTTGACTTTTTTATCAAAAGCACCTTTAGAAATGCTTAGAATTATTTTTGCCATCTCACCCCTTGTAAGGGTTTTATCATTACTGTCAAATAAAGCTGCTTCTGAGCTTGTACTTGTTTTAGTAATAACATAGGCTGCATAAGGATAAAGAGGGTCGCTGTCAGAAAATCCAAAATCCTTGTTTTCTCTATGAAATGGTAAGCTATTGTTATCATTTGCTAAAATCACCCTGCTCAGCATAACAACAAATTCCGTACTTGTTACTTCATCCTCAGGCCGAAAATCTTCTTCCTTTACAAGCTTTATTGCGCTACCGTTTACAAGCTCGTCCCTCACAGGGCTTGCATCAATATCCGAAAAACCTCGCTCTTTAGGGAAAACATCTTCAACCTTTAAATTCACTTTAGCTACAATTCTATTGGATTCTAAGTCTCTTGCAATTATATATGCGTATCCTTCATTAAGGCCAATGATTGCATTATATTTCGTGCTTACGCTAACTATATTATCATCAGATGATTCAAAAAAGAGTTTGCCTGTCGAATCTACAACTTCATTTAATTTAAATACAGCTCCTTTTTTAATCAAATACGGAATATTTATATTAACACTAATTTGTTGTATGCCAGTAGCTGCAGCTTTTGGAGCATTATCTGTCGCCGGAGCTGTTTTATCTATTGCGAAGGTAATGGTAAGGCTCGACGTGTTTCCGGCTGTATCAGAAGCAGTCAATTTCAGGGCGTAGGTGCCTTCAGCCTTAACCTCTGTCCCTGATACAAATCGTTGTCCATTCAGAGTCCCAGTAACAGAATCAACACCATTTAGATCCCCTGCTGTAAACAATGGAGTTACAGAGCCCTGGTATGTACGACCTTGTTCTATCCCCGATACTTTTATTACCGGGGCTGCTTTATCTATTGAAAAAGTAACGGTAAGGCTCGACGTGTTCCCAGCCATATCCGAAGCAGTCAATTCCAGGGTGTAGGTGCCTTCAGCCTTAACCTCTGTTCCCGATATGAATTGTTGTCCATTCAGCTTCCCGGCGAAAGAATCAATGCCGTTTAGATCATCTGCCGTAAATAATGGCGTGACAGTTCCCTTATAGCTATGGCCTTCTTCTATCCCCGATACGCTTATTACCGGAGCTGTTTTATCTATTGCAAAAGTAATGGTAAGGCTTGATGTGTTCCCCGCTATATCTGAAGCAGTCAATTCCAGGGCGTAGGCACCTTCAGCCTTAACCTCTGTTCCTGATATAAATTGCTGGCCATTCAGCGTCCCAGTAACAGAATCAATATTGTTTAGAGCATCCGCTGTAAACAGATCATCTGCCGTAAATAATGGCGTGACAGTTCCCTTATAGCTATGGCCTTCTTCTATCCCCGATACGCTTATTACCGGAGCTGTTTTATCTATTGCAAAAGTAACGGTAAGGCTTGACGTGTTCCCGGCCATATCCGAAGCAGTTAATTTCAAGGTATAGATGCCTTCAGCCGTAACCTCTGTTCCCGATATAAATTGTTGGCCGTTTAACTCCCCAGTGACATAAGCAATACCATTCAGATCCTCTGCTGCAAATAACGGCGTGACCGCTCCCCGGTATGTACGGCCTTGTTCTATTCCCGATATGCTTATTACCGGAGCTGTACTATCTATTGCAAAAGTAACGGTAAGGCTTGACGTATTCCCGGCCATATCTGAAGCAGTTAATTCCAGGACATAGGTACCTTCAGCTGTAACTTCCGTTCCCGATATGAATTGCTGTCCGTTTAACTCTCCAGTGACAGAATCAATACCATTCAGATCCTCTGCTGTAAATGATGGCGTGACAGCTCCCTGATATGTACGGCCTTCTTCTATCCCTGCTATGCTTATTATTGGAGCTGTATTATCTATTGTGAAATTTATTTGTACTACATTTGAAACTTTTCCCGTATTGTCTTTACACCATGCACTTAACGTATGTTGTTCTTCCTCCAGCCCAGCTACATCTATAAACGTAGGTGTGAAATTTCCATTAGTGGCTACTGTCCCGGTTACTGCTTTTGTTGATCCACCGTCTATATTATAATATGTGCTTATAATATCGCCTGAATTTGCGTCTGTTACTATACCTGTAAGGTTTATTTTATTATGCCCGCCGGATAATCCGGAGTATATTTCTTCAGCCTCAGGTGTTATTATAGTAATTGTTGGATTATTGTCAACTACCGATCCTTTTACGTACCAATAGCCGTTTTGTAATCCGTTATCCGGATAAGTACCGTCAAAGGCTTGTATATTTGCTTCTACAAGACTTCCGCGTCCATCCGTTAGAAACATCCCCCAAGTTTCTGTAGTTATTATAGGCACTACCCAGTGCCCTTCAACTGCTGTTCCTTCAAATTTCATCTTTCTTTTAACCGTTGTATAATCTGTGTTTCCCAGATTATACACACTATAATATTTATATTCTTCGTTTGCTGTTGGTGTTGGCGTTGGATTATCAGTAGGAAAAACAAAACCTTTACCGGGATCCCATATTGGTTCATCTATATAAGTATTCGTGTATAAAGTTGCCCAATCCCCATTTTCTGTTTCAATCGAATAACTCATATTGAAGTCTGGATTACCTAAAGGGTGTTTTTCTACTGTATATTTATTGTAATAGTACAAAGCCTCCTTCTGAAAACTAACCTTTATTACATTTGACATGCCTCCTTTATTATCCTCTGCCCACACATTTAACGTATGCGTTCCCTTCGACAAGCCAGAGATATCTATTGTAGTAGTATTAAAAGCCTTTTTCACTCCTGTGCTCGTTGTTGTTCCGACGTTCTGTGTCTGCCCACCGTCTATATTATATTTTGTAGTTATAATATCGCCTGTGTCAGCATCGTTTACAGAACCCTGTAAACTAATATTTTCCCCATAGGTTCCGGTAACAGGGGAAGTTACTTCTATAGTAGGATTGTTCGTTGAGCTTTTCAGCACATACCAATATCCGTCTGATGCCCTGCCATTAGCAGGGTATATATTTGAGCTGCTCGTAACGGTTTGGGGATATCCGTCACTTTCCTTTTTCACATATGTTTCATCCCAAATTAGTTTATTAAAAAAGTAATGCGCTTGAGCGGTAGTACTATCATATAAATCGCACATCACTTTCATTATGTTCATATCGTTTCTGTCTATATCTTCTACCTTTACATCCAAACCTACATTTAAATTCGGACGATCATAAACATAATCCCCATACCAATATCCATTAAAGTACACATGAGACTCATTATCAAATGTTATCCCGTCATCCGTAATGCTATAATTTGCATAGCCAGATGTGCTTGCCGTTCCGGACACAAATTTCCAGCCTGCATCCCTCCATTCCCCTAACCTCGGATTACTTTTTTTAATTTCTGTCTCATACTTTTCCCATGTATATGTTGTAGCTGCATAAGCTTTCTGCCCGGAGCTTATGCACATTCCAAGTGTAATAAGTATCATTATAAGTAATAATTTATGCGTTTCTTTCATCATCTTTTTTATATCCCCCCTCAATTCAAATTAAACTATCCCATTTCAATAGTATCTGTTTTTGGTGGCAGTACCCATATCTTTTCATCTGAAAAACCCCAGAAGCAATCGCCCAGGAAGCTTGGAATAAGCGTCTGCAGAAGTGCATTTCCTATCGCTGCCGCAGTCTGCACCGGCACAGCATTGCCTATATACTCTCTGGCCTTACCGTCGCTGCAGTCAACCAGATCAAACGGCGTACCATCCCTGAGGGTTTGAGGAAATCCCTGAAGCATTGCTCCCTCAAATGTGGTTATTGGCCTGTGCCATGTTCCGTCTGCGGCAATTATTATATATACACCTCTGTCATCCGGGTTCGGAATCCTGGGGTCTGCTACTGCGGATGCACCCGCATGAATGTCTCCGCTGGCGGTAATAGTTTTGGCAGGCTTGTTCCATTCCATAACGCCATAGTTTCCGGCTCTGCTCCATGTCGGGTGATTAATGCGTGGGTCAGCAACAGAAACAGCTCCGCTTGTAGGCCCGGATCCGGATGTAACCGTATCCGCTGATTCGTCCCATGGCACAACCTTGAAGCAGTGAAAGTGTCCTGAATAAGACTTGTCTGCCCTTGGATCCGCAACTGCTGCCGGTGTATTGGAGCTGCTTACACCCATTTTTCCCGTGATAGCTTTACATGGTTTATCCCATTCATTGACACCGAAAAGGTTGGGTCTGGAATCATGCTTTATCCTTGGATCTGCTACTGACAGAGCTCCATTTGTTGGACCATTACCGCCCGTTATGGTAGGACTAGGTTCATTCCATTCAGCTATTTTACACAGGTTTGCATATTCAGGCACCTTCGGATCAGCATACAGTATGGCTCCACTTCCAACCGGACGCCCAATAATTGTGGGAGAAGGTTCATCTGCAGCCACAACTCTATATTTGCTGCCATAGCCCAGCTTGTTTATTCTTGGATCCGCTACAGCGGAAGCCCCTGTGCTTTGTCCTACACCTTTTGTAGACGAGGTAACCGCGTTTGCCGGTTCATCCCAGGGAATTACCTTCCAGGCACCTCCCCACTGCTCATGCCCAAAATTCTCAAGCGCCCTCCAATCCTTTCCTGCCGGTATAAGCGCAAGCCTCTCCCATGTCTTCCATGCAAGATTCGGAAGCCTGTGAAGCCTGCCGCACTTTTCAGTGTCCCCCGGCATAGGCAGAGCTCCTAAAATATCGCCTATTGTTTTTAAAGGAAGCTCCGGAGGCTCAAATATAAAGCTCGGAATCTTACTTTGCAAACGTGAAATCTTGAGATATCTTATCCTGCGCTGCCCCAATCCCCCCCACTTGCCGCAGTCATACAAAGCCTCATGTGATACATACCCGCACCCTGAAAGCCTGCCCTTTATGCTCTGTAGTATTTTACGGCCACGTCCCTCATCCCGTATGCCAGGAACATTCTCCATTAAAAGGACCGGAGGCAAATCGTCAAACCATGCCTCCAGCACAAGGTTATATATTCTTTCCGGAAGCTGGTTTAGTGCAATGTACTTCGGCAGCTGCGCCTGCTTCTTTGGAAGCAGTCTGCTGTTCCCTTTACATGGCGGGGACATTATAACTACATCCGGTCGGCGAGGGACAATCTCTCTGAGCTTCTTAGGCGTTAACTCCTCCCAGTCCGGCCCCGGCTCATGCCCATGGTACATAATGAACTGCTCGCGTGTAAACAAGTCAAGGCAAATTGCTCTGTTTCCCGTTATCCTTTCAAAGTTCCTGCAGACAATCGGGTCTACATCGAAAGCAGCTATAGTTTTAAACCTTCCAACAATTCCTTTATACTCATGCCGGGACTGCTCAAACCCTAAATCCTGTCCCCCTATTCCGCAGCAGAAAGCAACGGTGCGTAATTCCATTTGTTTTATTCCCTCCTCTCATCTTTACATAAGCATCTTCAAAGAACAGCCTCATAGGACTCAATAAGGCTCATCTGAATAGAAGATGGTTCATAGTTCATCCAGATTACTTCTGTCCGCAGTTGTCCTCCTTCACACCTCGCAGGGCAGCTTTGTCTTATCCAGCCATTCAACGTATCCCTATAAATTTGATTATCGTATCCTGATATCATTACCGGTCCGGGATGCTTCAATATGCAATTTAGCATGTCCTTATGATCCTCTTCTGTCATTTCGTGTTTATATATTCTCTTTTTTCTGGTAGAAGGAAAGTATGGTGGATCTAAGTAAATAAAAACGTTCTTTCTCTTATATCTCTCTATCAAAGTTAATGCAGCCTGATTAATCCTTCCATTGTATAGTGAGGTTTTCCGGCGGAATATCGCAGGCCACGCAATCCTCAGATATAAAAACTCTGGGGAGGATAAAGCTTTCGATAGCCTTACGGCTCATAACGATAGTGGCCTTGTGAATATCCGCCTCCCCTATGTACTCACTGCTTACATCCTCCGGCAGCTGCTGTATTTGCATATTCAACTCCATAGAACTGCTTAAGGACGCGGTTAAAGAGGCATATTCCTTAATCCCCATTGTTACTATTGTCTGAGGCTTCTGCAGCTCTGCTTTAGCAGCGTCTATTATATCGTCCACAATGCCCTCTATTTCACTAAGGCAGTCACTGCCCAAATTGTCTATGCCCATTGTAATATAGTGCTTTAAAAGGCTTTTTGCGCTCCTTCGTTTATTATCCATAACGCTCTCCTCCCTCATATGTCCCTTTTATCTGCTTTTCATATATTCAAATAACGTGATCTGCTTATATTGCTTAGACCTTGGCGTTAATGCAGGGATAGATGTCCTGTCCGCTTCAGCTTCCTCCTTCAACTCCGGCCTGTACCTATACTTTGCCGGCGTAACATGCCGGAGGCTTACAATCTCAACACGGCTTTTGAATTGCTTGTTACGGAAGGACAGGCAAATTCTTTCCGCATGGTTCTCCCGTATAAGATAACCGTTAAAGTTGAGTATGTTATATTCCTGGCCGCAAAGCTCAACTACCGCTCTGCTGTTGCTGGGAGCCTCGTCTATAATAGAATCGCACCGATGGAAATCATGACAGTGAAGCATGGAAATATCATTCTCAAAGGGTATACCATTGTCATTAAACACCGTGCTGAGTATATTCGCCTCTTCATGGCCAAGCTCACATGAAAATCCGTTCTTTTGCCGCCTGAATATTTTGAAAAACTGGTGAAACGCCGGAACGTATATCTCTTTAGCCTTGTATTCCTGCCCGTTCCGACAGCATTCTAAGCCTTCAGCCATCTAATACACCTCTCTAAACAGCAGCAGGCCCGGCTGATGTTTCATGGCCGGGCCTGCTACGGGCTCCTCTATTGACGTTACCCTTGTTAACTTTAATATGGAGTACCTCGTTTGTATTAAAATCAAGCATAACTACAATGTGTTTTATTTCATCCCATCCCCACGGCACCTTATCTCTGTACTCTTCCCAGAATGCATCAAGCTTCCCGCTGTCCACCAGTACAGGCCCATGTATGGCGTATACCTTTTCATTGGGCCTCAGCGCCTGAACTATAACATTTCTGGATCGAAAGACCGCCTTAGCCTTTGTTATACGGCTCTCATAAATAGCTGCGGCATGCTCTGCCCTCCATCGTTCGATAGTTTCATCCGTAAGAGATTCTGCAAGAGCCTTATTTGTCATCAGTTATTCCCTCCTTTAAAATTGTTCTAAAAAATTATCCACGCTCCCCTTTTCTTTCGCGTCGGCTCCTGCTTCGGGGCTCTCTTTTGCTGCCCCAAGCCTTGGCGCGGGTTTTTCCGGCTCCGCACATATAGGTGCAGCTCCTTCCTGTTCCATGAGCAGCCTGAGCCCTGCCCGGACAAGATCCCCCTCCTCATGGCCTCCGGCCTTCATACCGTCAACCCAGTCTCTTAAATCCCTGTCCCTCTGCCGGAGCCTCGCCCTTACGTATTCTCCCGCCATGTCCGTTTACCTATCTTTATATATCCTTCGAGGTTGGCCCACTGGTCATATATGTAGGTCTTATCTTTGGGTGTCTTCAGCTTGGGCGCTATTTCCCCGGCCCATCCTCCTACAACGATATATCCCTTGAAATTACGGTTGAAGCTTTCAATTTCAAGCTGTATCTGGCTGGCCCAGGCCGTAAAGGCATAGTCCCTCAAGGGCATGAGATCTATGCCGTCATACTCGCCGGAGAGTACATAGCTGTCAAGCAGGAACCTGTCAGGTGTCCTGCCGAGCTGCACACGCAGCTCCTCCTGAATGATGTCATACACCACCTCCACACCTTGATCCGGGCTGCGGCTTTCCTTCATTATCTGTCCACGCTCCATGCCAAGAAGCCCTAATGTAAAACGTCCCGGATCTATAACGAGCCAGTTATGCTTTACCAGCAGGCCCTCTTCCCGTTCATTGCCCTGATCGTCCAGTATATGATTCATCAGGCCGCCTAAATGCTGAGGCACTATCTTATAATTCTTTATATACGGCCTCGCCTGCACCGGAGCTGCATGGCCATGCTGCACTCCAAAGATATCCCCTTTGTTAAAGCTCTTCAGCAGGTCCTCCATATCGGACTTCTGGGTATTATAGAAATCCCAGGGCAACCCCGTAACCAAATTAACAGAAACATCCGGCGCTATAGCCCCCAGAGCCGTTTCCAGCAGTACCCTTGTGTGGAAATCCTTTGACTTGTCCTTACCGACTCCCGCATACTTTATTGTGGATTTCATCAGAGCAAGATTACCCACAAAGTATTTAGCCTGTAAGCACGGATCGGCATCCTCCTGACGTATTAAAGTGTGGTACCGCACATCATCCTCCCGTATATCAGCCTGATATACTCTTTTAGGCTCTCCCACCACGCTGGGCTGTCTCCATGCCTTTTCCCCTTCCACCTTTGCCTTAGTCCAGCCATAGCCTAAGTCTACGGCCCCTATTACCGCCTTTCTCTCCTTAATAACCATCTCTGCCAGCTCCTTACTTGTGCTACAATGTGCTACAACGTGCTACATTGTGCTACATCTTTATATCCGTTCATGCTCAAAATTATCAGCTCATCCAGCACCCGTGACTGGGTTAATATTTCCTCCGTGCAGGCTCTTTCCGAAAGCAGCAACCCATGCAGCTTGTCCCTTTCCAGCTCCAGTTCTGTCTGACTACTTCTATACAACATATCTATTTCTTCCTCCCATGCCTTACATAATATATACAAAATAAAAAAGCACCCTTAAAAGATGCTCATGTTACTTGAAACATGTATGTATTTAATGATAATATAAGCTCAGATTTTTAAGATTTAAACAAATATGCCCACTGTTCACACCAGTAGGCATATTTGTATTATTTAAAGTAACTTATACTGCAATGTAAACATTAATCGTATACTTGTTCATTCCTCCTAGGCGGCTAAAGTACATATGAGAATGTGTCCATAGCTGTCGAGCAAGGGCCCCGAGAGCCTCCCCAAATACTGGTGAAGCTGCTTTGGGGTGCAGGTGCATTCCTTTGAGGAGTCCAGAAAATTCCCGCACTTGCAAGGGTTAGCAGCCGCTATAAGGGTAGTTTTTGAAGGGTAGCTGAGACACGCATTTACTCTGGATATGGTGACCAGTCCGTCCTCCAGCGGCTGGCGCATAACCTCAAGCGCATCCTTCCCAAACTCCGGCAGCTCGTCCAGAAATAAAACACCGTAGTGCGAAAGGCTTATTTCCCCGGGCTTAGGGTATCTTCCTCCCCCTATAAGGCTTACAGCTGAGATTGTATGGTGCGGGCTTCTGAAGGGCCTTGCGGTTATCAGTGAGGTGTTCGGAGGAAGTGTGCCTGCTATGCTGTGAATTTTTGTAACCTCTAAAGCCTCTTCAAATGTCATGGCCGGCAAAATGGTGGGTAGCCTTTTCGCTATCATGGTTTTTCCGCATCCGGGCGAGCCGAGCATAAGACAATTATGCCCTCCTGAGGCTGCTACCTCAAGTGCCCTTTTAACATTTGCCTGTCCCTTTACATCCGCAAAATCTATTTCATAGTCGAGCTTTCCGTTAAACATGCCGTCAATGTCAACAGTATGCCTCTCTAACAGCCTGTCACCATTCAAATGATGTATTATTTCGGCAAGTCCTTCTGCCGGCATAACAGTAAGTCCCTTCACTACGGCCGCTTCATCAGCATTGCAGCACGGAAGCACAAGGTTTTCAATTTCCGCCTCCCTGGCACACACCGCCATCGGAAGCACACCCTTAACAGGCTTTATTTCTCCGTTCAGAGACAGCTCTCCTATAAACATATATTTATCTAAAGCATCATTCTCAATCTGCTCTGTAGCAGCTAATATTCCAAGAGCTATCGGCAGGTCAAAGGCCGATCCCTCCTTTTTCAAATTTGCAGGAGCGAGATTCACCGTTATTCTTTTCACAGGAAACTGAAGGCCGCTGTTTTTTATGGCCGCCCTGACACGCTCCTTTGATTCCTTTACGGCAATATCCGCAAGACCCACAATATCAAACCCTGGCAGTCCGCTGCTTATATCCGTTTCCACCTCAATTACGTATCCTTCGATGCCATGCAGTCCACAGCTTTTAATTTTTGAAAGCATAATAAAATACTCCTTAAAATGCGATATTATTACAATAATTACAGTATAATACTACATTATTTTATCAGACTGCATATGTGTTTTGCAATTTATTTTTTTATATTTTTTGTAATTAAGAAAACGAAGCTTTACTCTTGCTTCCGCCAAGTATAAAGATATTATCACTTTTGCCTCTGTTCATCTGTGCAGGCTTGATTTAGTCCAAGGTAATCCATAAGGGCAGCCTGAAAGATTTTTGAATAATTAACTCCCTGAGCTTCTGCCAATTCCTTCAGCCAGGCAGGAATAGTCAGGTTTGTCTTTACTGCCCTATTATCAAGATCATTTCTTACAATGTCGGGAAAAACAGTAATAGGACACACCATATATCCAGAGGCTGTCTCAGCATCTACTTGCGGCATTTTAGATGGAACAGGTATATCATCTCCGTCTTTTTCCATACCGTATATATGCAGACCAAGTGCATCAGCGGCTTGTTTTTGCGCTTTTTCAAAATCCTCTCCATAACTCACACATCCGGGAAGGTCCGGAAAGTATACGCTATATCCAGCCGTCTCCACTGGCTCAAATACAGCCAAATAGGTAAGCTTACGCATAATCATATCTCCTTTTTTTAAATTCAGATAGCAGTTTTATTTTAATCCTGCCTGTTTATAAATACTATTAAGTGTACCGGAAGCAATATCTCCTTTGTGATTGGGTACTGTGACCTTACCAGCCTTAGTAGGATGTTTGAGTTGTATATGATAGCCTTTTGTCCTAGCCTCAACCTCTGCCCATCCATCATTATGCAATATTTTCAACACCTCTCTCACTGTCATTCTTGCCCCCTCCTGCATTTAAATTATACGCCTAATTCATACGCCTGTCAAAAGCTGTTTTTATCAGCTTAATATTCACATATCCTATAGCACAGAGATAAAATTAAAGTATTCAATTAGAAAAGCCATATGCAATTTATTTTTTTATATTTTTTGTAATTTATCGCACAAAAATTTGTCAGGTATCAAAATTGCCGTTTTGATTATAATAATATTCGCAGGGCTCATTAATGATTATTCAGGTCTACTATAAAATACCGAGTGATTTTATATAAATACCTGAAGGCTGGCAGTAAAGCCTCCCATAAGCAGGACGCTTTTATTGGGAGGAATGGCAGAACACTTTAAATTTTTTAAGATAACTTATTCTAAAGAATATTATTCTAAAGAATATTATTCTAAAGGAATATCGTTTCTTAAGAAAATAGTGTAAAGGAATAAATATTTAGAGTTTCACGGAAGTTTTACGAAACGGATTTTATAGAAAGCAGGCATTTGATTTCATTTGTTTGCAATGTCTTAATTCCTGTTTCTGTAATTTACAGAAGGACTGCGGCAGTTTGATTACTTCCTGCAAGCTTTCTGTAAGGAAGCTCATAAAAATAATCCTTAAAATGCCGGGTGTAAGCTTTGCAGTGCTTATAGGACCATATTGATGTTGCTTATAGGCATGTAAAACCGCCTTAAATTGAAACAGCTAAAAACGTTATGAGCCCTGCTTTCTATTTATCAGTAAGCCCTTATCTTTTATTTTACAAAAGCATATTCTTTATTTTTTGCAGCTTTTGCTCAAGCATGCTGTTCTGTCTTTCTATTGCATTCATATAGGCACCTTTTACAGAGCCGTAGTTTGATGTCTCTTTTAATGCACGCTCCAGTTCTACTTTAATCAGGTAAAACTCTATCTCAATTATTCTCTTTAAAACAGAATCGTATATGGGTGACTCAATTACAGCATCCGCAAGAGTGCTTATTTCCTCTACAGTCCTTTTAAAGGCCTTCTTATCTCTGACAGGATGATAAACATCCCTTTTTATAAGGTCCGCAAGCTTTTTCTGCCTTTTAGAGCACTGGCTAAGCCTTTCTATTTCCTGGTATATGCTTTCATTATAGGCTTTAAGCTTATTTTTTACTTCCTCTCCGAAAAGGTTCGACTTATATATCTCTCTTATTTTACTTTCAATGTCAACCTCCCTGAAGCTTCCTTTTCGGATTACACTCCCTAACGTATCGTTTCTTGCAAAGCCGATATTTAGTCCTCCTTCGGTGGCATTTATAATATCGACCATATCCTTTGCCTTCTCAAAATACATTTCAAACCAGTTCTTCATGGACATAAAATCCGCTCTTGTGTATATGTCCTGTCCATAGATATCCTTTGTGAGGGTATATCCCTTTTTTTCATAATCCGCACTATCATCGTGAGCCTGTCCCTGCACTTCCTCTCCCGCATATTTTATTCCTCCCGTAAACGCAAGGTCCTGTCCTACAAGTATTATAGGGTTGCATCCCATTTTTAGGAGAAGGTCAAAGCAGGTGTTGGCAACCGACGGCCCGCTTGCAAACAATTCGGAATGTATTCCCGCGTATTTCAAAAACCTTTCACTATAAACATCCACAGGAAAATTCATAAAATATTTAGGTCCTTTGTAGCTCTCAACAGAGCCTGTGGCAACCTGGTTTGAATAAATAAAATATATATCCCTGGACTGTACCTTTTTATGAATTTCCGCCTCGCCCTCAGTTCCGTCGGTTCCAACCATAAAATGAGGCGTTACTCCATACCTTTCAAGGACATTCACCGCTGTTCCCGCAGCCATAATTACAGCCTTGCTTTTCAGCTCCTTCAGAAGGTGAACATTTTTGGAAAGAGAAGGTCCTGCCGACACAAGAATTCCGGGTATATTTCTGAAATTTCCGGCAAGCCCCCAGGCATTTGAAGCCTCACAAAGCCTTGAGGCATTTTTTATGTTATTGTGAACCCATAATTCTCCGAAAAGCCTTATGGTTGATATGTCAACATTGAAATTATGAGCGGTCTTCAGGAATTTTTCCCTTAAATCGTCCCACAGTTTGGGGAACATCTCTCCGTATACCTCGAAGGGCTGGCACTGTATTCCTCCTTTGTCGGCATCCCACAGCAGCGTATTTAATTTCCCCAGTATCGCATCTACCGGCTCATCCACAAATATATCGGCTTTTGTAATTATAAACTCCATGTTTCTTACCTTAAGTATTTGATAAAACAACTCCATATCGGGCTCTATTACTGTAACTCTTCTGTTTTTAAAGCTTGTAATCAAAACCTCTATATGATATCCGAAGCCGAGGCCGAATACGATATCCGCCTTGCTGGAAGGGTCTACATACCTGTCTATCCAATTATATGCCTGGCTTATGGGGTCCTCGTGATCGCAGATAAGATGCCCGGACCCATTGCATGTCACAAGCATATTTATTATAATATCATCCTGATTTGCAAGCGCAATGCGCTCAATGCTATTGTTTAAGGGCACATATTCTCCCCTTATATAAGCATTCAGCTTATTAAAAACATGCGGCTGACAGCTTTTCAGCAGGCTTAAATTCTTCTCAAAAACGCTCATTTGCAGTACCTCTTTCATTACACTATAAAATTTATCCAGCAAAAAAAGAGGTGCCGTGCTCACCTCTGGCTTATATCGAAATTACCAATATTTCATTTGTCCTTCAAAAGCTTTCTGAGCTCATCCATAAACGTATTTATGTCCTTAAACTGCCTGTATACCGAAGCAAATCTCACATATGCCACCTCATCCATATCCTTAAGCCGCTCCATTACCATTTCGCCTATCTCCTGGGAGGTTATCTCTCTCTGCATTGTATTGTACGCCTGGCTTTCAATGCTGTCTACAAGCTTTTCCAAATCATTTACCGATATAGGCCTTTTGCCGCATGCCCTGAGCAGTCCGTTGATAAGCTTTTCCCTGTCAAAGGTCTGCCTGGTCTTGTCCTTTTTTATAACCACCAGGGGCAGATTCTCTATCTTTTCATATGTGGTAAATCTTTTCAGGCACTTAGCGCATTCTCTTCTTCTTCTGATAGCCGAATTTTCATCGGTGGGCCTTGAGTCAATTACTCTATCCTCTAAAAAGCCACAGTAGGGACATTTCATATGCTTCCTCCGAAATTTCCCTTAAAGCCGGGAAACTTTTACAGTACTCTTACAGTATTTTAATTTATATAATACATTTTATCATAGCATTATTCAATATGATTAATATTTTTTGTCAATAATCAAAATACTTTCTTATAAATCTTTCATCCATATCTACAAGAATTATATCCTCTCCTATTTTCTTTATATTATCCCATACTATAACTATCTCGCTGTCCTTGCCTATTATTCCGAAAAGCTTCCCGGCTCCCGGTATAACAATAGCGTCCAGCCTTCCGTCCTCAAGATTAATAATCACATCCGAAACAAAACCAAGCCTTCTTCCGTCGGATATGTTTATTACTTCCTTCTGCTTAAGCTCCAACGACCTGCACATAAAAACACCACCGTTTATAAATATTGCAGCACTTCTTTATAAAGTATATGCGTATCTGAATATTCATATGAAAAACACCCTGCTTAAAGTTATTTGCCGCATTGACAAATAAGTCTAATGGTGTTAGACTTATTTTAGTCTAACACCATTAGACTTCACTTAAACAGGAGGCTAAAATTATGAAACAATATAAGCTTGGAGAAATGGAGCAACGGTTTGCCGGTTTAATCTGGCGATATGAGCCCATTTCCTCCGGGGAGCTTGTCAAGCTCTGCGAAACAGAGCTGAGCTGGAAGAAGTCTACAACATATACCATGCTTAAAAGACTGTGCAGCAGAGGGATATTTGAAAACCAAAAAGGCATGGTCACGGCATTAATGTCTAAAGAGGATTTTTTAGCGGCGCAAGGCGAACAGTTTTTAAGTGAAGCCTTCGGAGGCTCTCTCCCGCAGTTTTTTGCCACATTTACGCGCCGGAACAGGCTTAGCAGAAAGGAAATTCTTGAGCTTCAACAACTGATTGACGAGCATAAGGAGGTATAGTGGTGCTTAATCAGATTTTTTTGCAGGTATTAAATATGAGTTATACAGCCGGCTATGTGATACTTTTCATCCTGTTGGCAAGAATAATGCTCCAAAAAGCGCCTAAGAGTTTTTCCTATGTGCTGTGGAGCGTGGCCCTGTTCCGGCTTGTTTGTCCATGGTCCTTTGAAAGCGCCTTAAGCCTTCTGTCTATGGGCGGCAGAGTCACAGATCAGCTTCAGACTTTTCCCGGACAGTATGTAACGCCGGAAACAATACACAGCAGCGCTGTCCCGGGGGGAAGCAGAGTGATTTCTCCGGTTGCTTCCGATATGTCTTCACAGCCTCCGACGGATAATATTTTTACGTTTCTTTGGCTTATGGGAATTGCTGCATTGCTGATTTACAGCGTATTGGTGCTGTTCAAGCTGAAAAGGCGGCTAAAGGACGCTGTGCATGACACGGAGAACATCTATCTTTCAGCACATCTGCCTACGCCGTTTGTAATGGGTATAATGAACCCCAAAATCTATTTGCCTCAATCGCTTTCGGAAACAGAAAGACAATATATTCTCCTTCACGAGCAGACCCATATCCACCGATTTGATCATGTAATTAAGCTTGCAAGCTTTTTTGTGCTCTGTATTCATTGGTTTAATCCGTTGGTATGGCTGGCATTTTTTCTTTCCGGCAGGGATATGGAAATGTCCTGCGATGAAGCAGTCATTAAAAAACTGGGTAGTGATGTAAAGAAAGAATATTCGACTTCGCTGCTTTCTCTTTCAATGGGACACCATATTGTAGGAGGTATCCCCTTGGCATTTGGTGAGGGAGATACAAAAAGCCGTATAAAAAACGTACTGAATTATAAAAAGCCGGCCTTCTGGATGATTGCAGCCGGCCTTGCAGCCGTTATTGCTCTCTGCATCGGATTAGCCGCAAATCCAAAATCCACGCAGGGCCCTTCTGACTATGCCGATAAGTTATGGCAGCATCGCACCGCCTATATTGGAAATAATTCCGCCGTTGGTAATATAATCAGCGCTCTGGAGTTTCCCGACGGCATAGTTTATGATGGCTTTGAGCTGCAAACAAGCGAACGGCCTTATATGCTGACAATAAACCTCAAAACGGATGCCAAAACGCGAAATTATTACACCGGTGCCATACATGAAGCTCCCTTTCAAATCAATGCCTGTATTCTGTTTTCTCTGATTGAAAACGCGGAATACATTACATTCAGTTTAGATGACGGCATTTACGAACCATATTCCATGCAATATACCTCCGATTGGGCAGAGAGCGCGTCAGAGGCCGACCCTTGGGAGGAAAGCAAAACCCTCGAAGAATTTGAAAAGCTGCTGATCAAAATTAACGATCGTGTGAGCACTAAAATGGCGTCTGCCCAAAATGCTCCTCCTGCACAGCAGGGTGGGCTTACCTTTTTTGTCAAGCCTGACGAGCCTGCGCAGGTAATAGGCAAAACCGCTGCCATCATCTGGCTGAAATCCAGTATGGAAGAAGGCGTACCGCCCGCGGAGCGGATTGAGGACTATAAAATCAATAAGGTTACTGTCATTTCCGGCACGCCGACGGAAGGACAGACCCGGCAGGATATGCAATATCATTATGTGGTTCGCATGAGCTACGATATTACAACCGCTTCCGATGAATATTTTGCTCCCGGTGACGGCGTTTCCGGTAAAGGCACTTTTAAAGGCTTATTCCGGGAGCTGTGCGTAAAAGAGCTGGGCGGCGGTAATTTTGATATAGTCGGTATCGGAACGGGCGGCGGAGAACAGGAATTTGCCGACCCGCTTGAGGCCGCAGTATCCAAGGCAATTTTGGCGAGGGAAAAGGACACTTATTCCGAAAGTGATTTTGTCTGCGAAAGCCACGTCATTCTGGCAAAGGAATCCTCCGGCCCCGATGAAAGCGGATATATCCCCAAGACGGTCACTGTTTACGCTATGGTACTTATTCAAAAATATACCTATACAGGCAACGGCCTGTCAGATGCGGGAGGCAGCCATATTCCGTCGGCGCTCACCTTTAGCGTGGGCAAATCGGGTGAGTATACCCTGAAGGAATATTGGATCCCCCGTGACGGAAGCTATTACGGGCTTGACATAGAAGCAAAGTTCCCCCGGAAGATCCTGGAGGACGCGCTGGATACCCAGAAGTATATCCTTCCGCAGATTCAAAATTGCTACGCACAGGCGGTGGAGTATAAGGCGCTGGACACTGCGCCTGTCATAGAAAGGCTGTTCGAGACAATTATGTCCTCTCCCGCAAGCTCATCCGCCCCGGGTGATTATATTGACGCACACAGGCCGGACTACCGTGAGCTGACCTATTACGGGGACTATACCCTGAGGTATGTATTCTCAGAATTCTTAAAGGGCGGCCAGACCGGGCTTAAGGGACATCTTATGCGCGCGGTGATGGATGACTTGATCGGAGGTGAAGCAATTGGGATGGATGCCGGCACCGGGCAGGAGTATTTTGACGCATGGCGGGAACATGTACAGCGCATGCTTTCCTCCATAGGAGAAGACGCAATGCGCGAGAATTACCCGAAGTCCTCCCTCATGCTTGCAATGCTATCTGATAATTGATCAGGCATTATACTGCCCTGCTTAAATATATTTCCTCATATGAAGCAGGGCGGTTTTTTCAAGCCGCGATACCTGCGCCTGAGATATTCCTATTTCCTCCGCAACCTCCATCTGTGTTCTTCCCTGAAAAAATCTGAGGTTTAATATCAGCTTTTCCCGCTCATTCAACCTCCTCATGGCCTCCTTTAAGGATATTCCCTCCAGCCAGTTTTCATCATGATTCTTTTCATCACTTACCTGATCCATTACATATATTGCATCCCCTCCGTCATGATATACCGATTCAAATAACGATATGGGATCCTGTATGGCATCAAGCGCAAATACCACGTCCTCCTTTGGAAGGCTCAGCTCTGCGGCTATATCCGTAATGGTAGGCTCCTTGGCGTTTTTGCTTGTCAGCCTTTCCTTTGCCTGCAAGGCCTTATAGGCAATATCTCTTAAGGATCTGCTGACCCGGATTGAATTGTTGTCCCTTAAATACCTTCGTATTTCACCTATTATCATGGGTACGGCATAGGTAGAAAATTTTACATTCTGTGTAACATCAAAATTGTCAATAGCCTTAATAAGCCCTATGCACCCTACCTGAAAAAGGTCGTCAACATATTCTCCTCTATTATTAAATCTTTGAATCACACTTAATACAAGCCTGAGGTTGCCCTTTATAAACTCTTCCCTTGCCGTACCGTCCCCCTTATGCATCCTTTCAAAGAGAACCTTCTTTTGATCGTTTGTTAAAACTGGTAATTTCGATGTGTTTACTCCACAAATTTCCACCTTGTTGATTAGCATAGAAAAACCTCCCGGCATTTTTTCCCGAACTAAGATACTAAAAACATTGTCTTGCGTTTTCAGCGTCAATATCATTATTGCCAGAGAGGTAGTTTTTATACTGAGAAAACACACAAAAAATTTTTGATATAGACCTTGACAAAGCTTATTTCATCGTACTTTCAGCTATTTAGGCCATTTTCAAAAGCAACTCTTTATACCAGCCTGCTTATTTCCTTTTTAAGCCTTCCTATTATTCTTTTTTCCAGTCTTGATATATAAGATTGGGATATTCCCAACATATCCGCAACCTCCTTTTGAGTCTTTTCCACTCCATTTGCTAAGCCGAATCTCAGCTCCATAATTTTTTTCTCGCGCATAGACAGCTTTTTCATGGCCGTACCTAAAAGCTCCTTATCCACCTCATCCTCTATGCTTCTGTAAATGAGATCGTTTTCAGTGCCCAGAATATCAGAAAGAAGCAGCTCATTTCCGTCCCAGTCTATGTTTAACGGCTCGTCAATAGATATCTCGGTCTTTATTCTGTTATTTCTTCTTAAATACATCAGTATTTCATTTTCTATGCATCTCGATGCATATGTAGCCAGCTTTATGTTCTTAGATGGATTAAAGGTGTTAATTGCTTTAATCAAGCCTATGGTACCTATGGAAATCAAGTCTTCCACTCCGACCCCGGTATTTTCAAATTTCCGTGCAATATATACCACAAGCCTTAAATTTCTCTCAATGAGAATAGACTTAACCCCATAGTCCTGTTTTTCAAGCTTTCTCAGCAAATAGCTTTCCTCATCGCTGCTTAAAGGGGGAGGCAATGCTTCACTTCCGCCTATATAGTGTACGGGATAATTCTTATAAAGCCCCAGCCTTCTCAGTAAGCTTACATAATTCACCCTAAGTATCAGCTTAATTCTGCTAATCAGTCTCATTTCTCCATCCCCTTTATAATTATTTCATAAATTATTAATGCACTAAACTTATTTTTCATATTTTACGCCGCCAATACAGGGTTAAGAAGGGCCTTATACCTTTCATTTTTGGACAGAGCCCTGTTGTATATGCCCACAATCACATCGTTAACCCCCTTCTTTTCTTCATTTTCACCTACCTCTATATAATCCGGCTTAAAGCCTATAAGCATTCCGTTTTCCTTCCCTAAGGATGTAAACGGAATAAGCCTGAATCTGGGCGACCATGAGGACTTGGAAACAATGCTGGTAACACAATTTAAATCATTTTCCTTGGCTTCCTCAAAAATGCTCTTTATGTCTCCGGGAAGTATTTCCTTTATGGCCTTAAACTCTACAACCATAACGGGAGTATTGGTTAAGGGATCATATAAGGAATTCCCCGTATCAATCAAGGCTGCCATATCTATAAATTTACTTTCAAACGCTATTTTTACGGGTACGAGAAGCGTATCTCTTATAAATCTATACTGAATGACCTCCCAAAATACTCTCAGCACAATTCCAACAGTTATAATGGACAGAAAAAGCAGCGTCCATTTTGATTGCCAGAACACATATACAATACCATTTTTTATAAAACCTCCGCTTTGATTTACATATATAAAGGCAAAGGCCGCCCCGGCAAACATGAAGGTGGATACATAAAAAACAGCAAGGATTTTGAAGAAAGCAGACAGCTTTTTAGGTGAAAATGCCACTGCAATTATCAAAAAGGACAGCACTATTTTTGCCGTTGTGGTATAGTAAGCCTTTATACCGGGGAATAGTATCAAAACCACCACGTATGCAGCTCCTATAAGTGATGCCACAAGCAGGCGAAGGCTTGAAGCAGAGCTTTTGGAAAACTTGGCAGTCACAAGCAGAATCAGAAAATTCATTATGATATTCTCCAGAAAAAGAATATCCACATATATTTCCATCTGCATTACCTCACTTTATTTTTTATTATATGCGGACATTACACCGCATAAGGAGTTTTATACTTTTAGCACTTAAATAACATTCCGCATTATATTTATATTCCGGTGCATATATATATATGTCCCTTGATTTTAATTTATGAAAGCAATATATACGCACCCTGCCATGGACTTCCGCAAATATATAATGTACTACCATTATATATTCCGTAAATACATTATTTTGTCAAATGTACTTGTAGAAAAAGAAAAATCGCATGACAAAAAACACCGGGAAGCTCTTAGCCCCCGGTGTTTTTTACATATGTCTTTATCTAAATCTGTTTCGCCTCAAAAACGTAGGTATGTCAAGCTCGTCCTCAGCCATTGAATTGACAGGAGTTCTGTCTCTGTTTATGGGGTTTACCGTTGCCGTCTTTTCAGCAGCCTTTTCAAGCTTCTTTATAACAGGCACCTTGTCAAAGCCTGTGGCTATAACCGTTATTAACAGCTCATCCTTTAGATTCTCATCTATCGACGCCCCAAAAATAATGTTGGCATCGGGATCTGCAGATTTCTGAATCATTTCAACCGCAGTATTGGCCTCAAACAATCCCAGATCCACTCCACCTGTAATGTTTACAAGCACACCTCTCGCCCCCTCTATTGAAGTTTCAAGAAGCGGGCTGTGTATCGCCTGCTTTGCGGCCTCTTCAGCCTTGCTCTCCCCCGAAGCCCTGCCTATTCCCATATGTGCAATGCCAGTGTCCAGCATTATTGTCCTTACATCCGCAAAGTCAAGATTTATAAGCCCCGGAACGGCAATCAAATCCGATATTCCCTGAACACCCTGCCTTAAAACATCATCCGCAATCTTAAACGCATCAACCATGGACGTTTTCTTTTCAGCAACCTGAAGCAGCCTGTCATTCGGTATGGTAACCAGAGTGTCCACAGCAGCCTTGAGATTTTCAGCACCTCTCTCTGCGTGCTGCATTCTCTTTCTTCCCTCAAACATAAACGGCTTGGTAACAACACCTACCGTTAAAATTCCCATCTCCTTTGCAACCTGCGCAACAACGGGGGCAGCTCCAGTACCTGTACCTCCTCCCATTCCTGCAGTTACAAAAACCATATCTGCGCCCTTTATTGCCTGCGCTATCTCATCGCGGCTCTCATTGGCCGCCTTTTCTCCGATGTCGGGATTAGCTCCGGCTCCAAGACCTTTCGTAAGCTTGTCGCCTATCTGTATTTTTGTATTGGCTTTTGACAGGAACAACGCCTGCTTGTCGGTATTCACGGCTATAAACTCAACACCGCGAAGGCCCGCCGTTATCATCCTGTTTACGGCATTATTTCCGCCTCCCCCTACTCCAATAACCTTTATCTGCGCAAATTGTTCCATGTCTATATCGAACTCCAGCAACCTTAAGTCCCCCTTTATATATAACTTGTTTATCATTCGTATTTAAAACTGTCCTATTTTTAAATATATTATAAACTAAAAATATTATGTTGTATATGTAATTTGTATCTTTTCCATTTATGCCAGAAACAGTTTTATACGGCAGCAGATTCTCCTGTGCTTTGGATCGATAATTCAAAACATTTTTTTTATAAATTCCGACACTCTTCCAAAAAAACCAGATTCCTTGGGCAGTCCCTTATGCTTTTGAACGGTTATGTCACTTCCAAAATTACTTCCCTTATGCCTGTTTGAAATATACTTTATAATACCCGCCGCAGTGGCAAATTCCGGCTGCTCTATTCCAAACGATTTATAGGAAGCTATTCTTACCGGCAAATCAAAAACCTCTCCTGCAATTTCCTTTACGCCGTCGGAGTACGAAATTCCTCCTCCCGTCAAAACAACGCCCGCGCTGATCCCCCCCTTAGCCGCTGAGCCGTAAATTAAATTTTTACATAAGGAAAATATTTCATATACTCTGGCTTCAATAATTTCTACGGCCTCAGATATTCTCACACTCTTTTTGTTATTTCCGTCCAGATCACTTACAGTTATCTCCTGATCATTTTTTATAAGTGACGAGAGAGCAAGCCTATATTCCTTCTTTATCTTTTCTGCGTCTGCGTAGGGTATTTTAAGCCCGATAGAAATATCATTAGTTATATGCTCCCCTCCAACAGGAAGTGAATTATAAAAAACAAGATTTTGCTTTTTATATACCGAAATATCCGTTACTCCCGCTCCCACATCAATCAGTATGACTCCCATATCCTTTTCGTCGGATGCAAGCGCAGCCTGTCCTGTTGCAAGGGCTTCGACCACTATGCCGTCAACCTTTATATCCGCACGTTCAACGCTTTTTACTATATTTTGGACGGACGTGATTTTCCCTGCCACAATCTGGGCATCAACCTCCAGCTTTACGCCCATCATTCCCACAGGGTCAATTATTTCATCATATCCATCAATTATATACTGTTTCGTGA
Organism: Bacillota bacterium; assembly: GCA_023390115.1. GTDB lineage: Bacteria > Bacillota > Clostridia > Acetivibrionales > DSM-27016 > Anaerobacterium. The sequence goes on along the minus strand of JAEWDM010000016.1, from coordinate 276,894 downwards.
TAATGTCTATAATTTCCCTGTCTTCGGAAATATCGACATTCTTTATACCATACAACACCCTCTCAACATCTTTTTGAGTTATCTCCCTGTTTTCCCCGGAAATAGCTACGCAATTTCTGTTGCTTATGATTGATACATGGGAACCTATTATATTGACATAAGCAGAACCCACCTTCATATGAGACATTTGCTCCGCTTTATGCACCGAAGCCTTAATGGAATCGGCAGTAGCTTCTATATCAACAATTACACCCTTTTTCACCCCGCTGCAATATTCCATTCCTTTTCCGAGAATCTCAATCTGGTTGTCCTTACCCGGCTGGCCTATTACAGTACATACCTTAGAAGTACCTATATCTATTCCAACAATTATATCATTCACATGCACGAACCCCCTGAAAATATATGGAATTCCAATAAAGCCCATAAAACGCCGCAATTACTTCTCTATTATATTATCTTTTTTAGAATATTTATTCAATACAATTCTTCGAATAATGGCAAAATTCAAGAAAAGCCTGTTTCCAAAAGCAAATATTGCCGCAAGATAAATCTGTATACCCAACTGATCCCCTATGTATGCCAACCCTGCCGCCAATAAAGCATTTCCGAAAAACCCGGATAAAAATACCTTAATGTTGAACTTGCCCTGAAGTGTGGCAGCCATTCCCCCGAAAACAGAGTCCAGTGCTGCAAGTATGGCGACCGCAACATAATTGGAGTATTGATATGAAATGTTATATGGTATAAATATTCCTATTAAAATACCTGCTATTAATCCAAAAACCGGTATCATATTTGCCTCCTGCTTTTATAGTTTATTATTTTTCTTATTCTTATATTATTTTTCGGGTATAAAGCTCGGATTTTCAATTGTAAGATCTAAAAAGCCCTTATCCTGCTTTTTCAAGCTTTTTGAAACAATATACCTGAAAAAATTGATTCTGAAATCCACATCCTCAAGCTCCCCAAAGTTTGCATTTATTCTGCTGTCCCAAAGCAATGCAAGCCTGGCTGCGTCAGATGCATCAACAGCGCTTATAAGCCCGTAGAGCTTAAACTCATTGCGGTCATCCGACTCACGGACCTTGTTTAAAAGCACAAGCGCCTGATCATAATTATATTTATTCTCAATGTCTAAGGCCCGTCCCACTTCAAAACCTTCAAACTCAAGCCCCTTAATCATCAAAAGCCCTTCCGGCTGATTTTTACCTGTCATTTCAAGCACATACAGCTCATCATCAATTATAATATTGCCCTGCTCACAGGAAATAAACGCCATAGGCTCTCTTTCCCGGAGGGTTATTTTTATCCTGTCCGGTACGGCAAACCTCACTTCAGCACTTTTAATGTACGGATACTTATCCAGTATGGCTTTTTCGGCATTTCCATAGCTCAAGGTGAAAATATCATGCATGCTTCTTCCTATGGCCTTAAAGCCGTTAACTCCCGTAACAAGTCCGGCAGTTCCGATTATGCCGGAGTGCTCGTATCTCGCTGTGCCTGTTACCTCTATTGAATTAATATTAAACAGGGGTGACAGCGCCAGAGATATTATGGTTGTACTAAAAAGAGCAATAATAAATACAGATTTTATCCAAAAAAGTATTTTTTTAATATTTCTTTTTCTTTTCTTTTTCTTCCGGGCCAAGGCTTCTCTGTCTGTATACTCTCTTTGGTATTCTCCGTTCAATTTTATCCCTCTATCCTCCTGATTAAAGCTCCCGCTTGAGCCAGCTTTCCCTCCAGGTTTTCATATCCCCTGTCTATGTAATTGGTGCCGCCAATCAGCGTTTCGCCCTCGGCAATCAGCCCTGCCAGCACCAGTGCCGCCCCTCCCCTTAAGTCTCTGGCGTATACGCTTGCTCCGGCAAGCCTTTTAACACCCTTAATTACCGCTATTCTTCCCTCAAGCTTTATATCCGCTCCCATTCTTATCAGTTCATCCACATGCTTATACCGGCTTTCAAATACCGTTTCCACAATAATACTGGTTCCCCTGGCTATTGTAAACAGGCTTACCATTTGTGCCTGCATATCGGTAGGAAATCCGGGGTAGGGCAACGTCCTTATTATATCAATAGCTTTTGGCCTTGCAGGCCCGGATATATGAATAGAGTTTTTTTTAACGTTTATCCTGCATCCCGCATCTCTAAGATTTGCAATTACCGATCCTATATGCTCGGGAATAACATTTTTCAAGTACATATCCCCGCCCGTTATTGCTGAGGCAACCATATATGTACCTGCTACTATTCTGTCCGAAATAACCGAATGCTCAATATTTTTAAGCTTATAATCTTTGCCCCGTATTCTTATTGCACTTGTTCCGGCGCCCGAAATATCAACTCCCATGCCCGCCAGATAATTCTGCAGGTCAATTATTTCCGGCTCCTTTGCAGCATTGCGTATATATGTATCTCCGTCCGCAAAAACAGCGGCGAGCATTATATTCTCAGTAGCTCCCACACTGGGATAGTCAAGCTGAATATCACAGCCCTTTAATTTGTCTACCTCACAGTATATCAAGCCCCTCTGGACGTCATGTATCGTAGCCCCCATCTTTCTGAGGGCCTTTAAATGCAGGTCTATGGGCCTTGGGCCTATTTCACACCCTCCTGAGCATGTTACGGTATTGAAAATATCAGCCGCTTTATATTCTATCACTTCATACAAATTGTATCAATTATAAAATTAAAAGCACCTGATGTAAATTATAGAAATTCCCGCCATTGCAAGCAGCAGTAAATGTCTTTCCAGCCTATTGGCTAAAATATAAGATATTGGTTCCTATTCGTAATCCGTTTTATCCTTGACTATTACATCACTTAGTATGAAAATAGAGGCTGAAGCCATGCACATCAGTATGCCTGCCGTATTATCCAGTATTCCGGCATAAAATGCCGTAGCAAAATATAATGCCATACTATATAATTTAGGTCTTAACATATCGGATAACGAAGGATGTAAAATAATATCCTCCAGAATAATTTCTACTCTAACTATAGAAGCATGTATACTTGTGGAAGACGCTTCTGCTTTTAGTTAGCGTAAATCATATCCCGGCCTGCGCATCCCGGGGAAATTATTCTTCCGGAAATTACTTTACATCCTTTTTAGATAGTTTATATCCTAATTTATATAGGAAGGGTGAAAAATAAACACAGGATTTTTGCCGAAAACAAGGGCCTTGGCTGTCCTGTCCCAGCACCTTGTATTGTATTCCTTTAATCCTTCAAATGGGTGACTCCATACCCAAAACTTAAACAGCAGCACCGCCAGAGAGTGATAGTCGGTATATTTCGACGGCCTCACATCGCCATTGCCTATAATTATCTCAGGTGCCATATAGTCAATCATCCCTATGACATTGGACCTGGATGCTCCGTCAAAGCCTACATTATCGTTATCATAAATGACTATATCCCCGGTAAGCGGATTGAACATGAAGTTATTGTCATTGATGTCACGATAGCAGTACCCTCTGTTATGCAGCCTGGCAAATGAACTCACAAGCTTTAAGCTGATACGGCACTTTGCTCCCAGCGACGGAATATTTTCTTTTTTGCCCCCCAGCATTTTCCCAATAGCAATATACCTGTTGAAGTCAATAACATCCATAATGTACCCGAATTCAGTGCCATCGTCCACAAGGTCCAGAGGCCAGACAAATAAGGATCTTTCTCCCTTGTCCGGGGGCCCCTGGCGTATAAGCCGGTCAATCGCCAGCTTTTGATCCGCAGTCCCCGATTTTGAATTATACCACTTCAGCGCCTTATTACCCATGTCTGTACATTTTACCAAATACACCGTGCCCTGTCCGCCCGAGCCCAATTCCTTCAGCACCTCTATCTTATGGTAAAATACAGTTTTACATGCCCTCTTAAGGCTTCCTTCATTTTATAAGAAAATTATACCATTTTCTATTTTTTTTAACAAGCCATAAAGCATTTACATTTTTAAGTGAATTAATGGTAATGTTAAATCAAAAAATATATATGTATAAACCGTCCACAATGTGCTATAATCTAATGTAATTTAAGCATCATGCCCATTACCGCACGTATGCTTATGAAATCAGGAGTGTGTATGAATATTAGACTTATTTTTACAATAGCCGTTTCCAAAATTATAATCAGAGCCTGCAGGCTTGTTAAATGGGGGGGAACCAGCCTTCCGGGAGAGATTGCAAGAAGGCTGTATCCTGATGTCATAAAGGAAATAACCAGGAATTTTAATACAATTATGGTTACGGGCACCAACGGAAAAACTACCGCCACGCGCATAATAAGCCGGATGCTGAGCGAAAATAATATTTCCCACATTACCAATAAATCCGGGGCAAATCTCGTGGACGGAATTACTACAACGTTTATAGAGCATGTGGATTTTCTCGGTCACAGCAATGTAAAAACCGCCCTGATCGAAATAGATGAGGCCGCTTTCAACAAAATGACTGATCATCTTCAGCCCAGCATATTAGTAATTACCAATTTTTTCAGGGATCAACTGGACAGATACGGTGAGCTCTACTCCACATTAAAAAAGGTTAAGGCAGGCATAGATAAATCTCCCGTCGTAAATCTTATACTTAACGCGGATGACTCCCTTTGTGCTTCACTGGGAAAAGACAGCCTCCGTCCCGTCGTTTATTACGGGATGGACAGGGATGCGTTTAATTACTCCGATAAGCTCTCAAATTCCGATGCCGCCTTCTGTATATACTGTAAAACGAGATATGAATACTCTTACAGAACCTACGGACATCTTGGGGGCTTCCGGTGTCCGGGCTGCGGCTACCAAAAGCCCGATACGCAAATAACCTGCACAGGCATAGACAAGCTGACCAGCTCCTATTCAGGCATTCAATACAAAATAAGCAATACTGAAGGCTCCTCTCACGAAAACAGGTATTGTGCCAAAATCAATCTTCCCGGACTTTACAACATATATAATTCTCTTGCCGCAATAGCACTTGGAAGCTTGATGGGTATACCCCACGAGAGCATTCTGACGGCCCTGGAGAATTTTGAATGCGGCTTTGGCAGAATGGAGACAATAAAGGCAAACGGAAAGCAAATAAAGCTTATTCTCGTAAAAAACCCTGCGGGGTTTAATCAAGTTATCAACTATCTTCTGACAGAGGAGAAAAGCATTTCCCTGGCAATCCTCATTAACGACAGGCTGGCTGACGGTACTGATGTTTCCTGGCTTTGGGATGTTGATTTTGAAGCATTGCAGGATATTCAGGACAGGCTGTGCAATGTCTATACCTCCGGAACAAGGGCCGAGGATATGGCGTTAAGGCTCAAATATGCCGGAGTATACACCGATAAAATCAGGATAGTGCACGACTATGAGAAGCTTTTGAGCGAAGGCCTTTTACGGACGCCTGAAGGACACAGCCTTTATATTCTTCCCACTTATACCGCAATGCTGGGAATCAGAAGGGTGCTAAAGCAAAAATTCAACCTCAGGGAATTCTGGAAATAGATATATTAAATAAGGAGACTTAAACATGTATGAAATAAACATATGCCATATGTACCCCGATCTATTAAATATTTACGGAGACAGAGGAAATGTAATTACCCTTGCCAGAAGATGCCAATGGAGAGGAATAAGGGCCAATATACACAGTGTAACTCTTGGAGACGGGTTCTCTCCTGAGGATTATGATATTATCTTCTTGGGAGGGGGGCAGGACTATGAACAGGAAATAATACAGCATGACCTTTTAAAAAACAAAGGCACTGAAATTAAAAACGCCATCCAAAATAATAAAGTTCTGCTTACCATATGCGGAGGATACCAGCTTCTCGGGAAATACTACAGGACATGGGAGGGAAAGGAAATTGAATTCTTAGGCGCTTTAGATCTCTGGACAATAGGAGGTGAAAAAAGAATGATCGGAAATATTGTATTTGAATGCGAATTTCTGAAATCGGAGCTTTGCTCGGGGCAGGTAGTAGGGTTTGAAAATCATTCCGGCAGAACATACCTGGGTCCTGAAGTAAAGCCTCTAGGCACCGTTATAAAGGGCTATGGCAATAATGGAGAGGATTCATATGAGGGTGCCGTATACAAAAACACCTTTTGCACTTACTCCCACGGAAGCCTTCTTCCTAAAAACCCTGCTGTATCGGACCATCTGATAACAATAGCTCTGAAAGAAAAGTATAAGGATTTTGTGTCCCTTCAGCCACTGAATGATGAATTGGAAACTCTGGCACATAACAGCATGATAAGCGTAATAACAGGCTAGCTTCGGTATACCGTCCGTCGGTATATTTTCAAGCTGCCTTGATACGACGCATTTATTGTCCTGCCGGCTTTAAAAAATAAAATTTATATTAACAATTCATTTTGCATAATCAAAAGCTAATCATTTCTGATATAATATTACATAAAAATACTTTAAATATCATATTGCATAAATAATCCAGCATATTTTAAGTTTGAATATAATATTTAAAAACCGGGGGTCTTCAATTGTCACGAAATATTAGTATTTTTAAAAAAGCCATGCTTTCTAAAAGGCATACTCTTATTGAGCTTCTTTTCTATCTGGTATTTTTAACAGCTTTGACACTTAAATGCTTTTATTTTCAGTTTACCACCAGATTAAACATACCGCCATTTTCACATATACTCAATGTTAAAATGGTTATATCGACGATAGCGGTTATCTTAATAATTGCGTCCTTTATTTTTCTGCTGTTCAATAAAAAGAGGCTATGGGCGCTGTTAATTATTAACATGGTTTTATCTACGGTAATTATTGCCGACACCTTATACTTCCGCTATTACAATAACCCAATTACTATCCCGGTATTGCAGCAAATCGGCCTTGTGGGGCCTCTGGGAGAGAGCATCACAAATCTTATGACGCAAAAGGATATTATATTTGTCTTAGACCTTCCATTTTTGCTGGCAGGTGCCTTAATATTAAACAGAGACAGGCTACCGGACTTTAACAGGCTGAAAAGGCTGATAATATTTATATCCCTCTTTTTAATTGGTCTGGCATCCTTCAGTATTGTCTATGCAAACACCCACAAAGACATCTTCTCCTTTGATAAAAACTATATTGCTGTCCGTCTGGGCATACTCTATTACCATGCGGAGGACACCAAAAGCTTTATAAAGGAAAACATCCTCACAAGCCGCTCTCTGTCTCAAGAGGAAAAGGCTGCGATAGACGGCTTTTTCGGCAGCAGGCAGACGCAGGGAACCGATTTTAACGGCATTGCAAGGGGCAAAAACATCATAATGGTTCAGAGTGAGGCTTTGCAGGAATTTTTAATTAATAAGACGATAGAGGGAAAAGAAATCACTCCCAATTTGAACAGGCTGATAAAGGACAGTCTCTATTTCGATAACTTCTATTTTCAGGCTGCCGGAGGGAAAACCTCCGATGCGGAATTTCTTGCCAACACGTCCCTGTACCCATTAAATGAAGGAGCCGTGTATTTCAGGTACCCTTCCAATACCTATCTTTCGCTCCCCAACCTTCTTAAGGCACAGGGCTATACCTCTGCGTGCTACCACGCATATGATCCCAGCTACTGGAACAGGTCAACGGCATATGGAGCTATAGGTTTTGACGCCTTTTACAGCAGAGATGATTTTGAGCCCGGTGAAAAAGCAGGCTGGGGCTTAAGCGATGCCGGAATGTTTATACAGGCCCTTGATAAAATGGACATAAGCAAGCCCTTTTACAGCTTTCTGATAACGCTGTCTTGTCATTATCCCTTTGATGATTATAAAAATTATGACTTTGATGTGGGCGACTTTGAGGGAACATTTCTTGGAAATTATATAAAGGGCCAAAATTACGCTGATGCCTGCATAGGCATATTGATAGAGCAGCTAAAGGCGCGGGGATTGTATGACGACACTCTTTTGCTGCTATATGGAGACCATTACGGAATACCCAAACTGGAGGGCGGAAATGACCTAATGAAATTCATGGGTGTTAAAAACAATAGCTTTGAATGGGCAAAGCTGCAAAAGGTCCCGTTAATAATACACTATCCCGGCTTGAGAAACGGAGAAACCGACAGCACTGTCTCAGGCCAGATTGACATACTTCCCACCATAGCCAATTTGATGGGCTTCGAAGCTCCATCTGCTATGGGCAAGGACCTGCTGAATACTGATAAAGGATACGCCGTTCTAAGAAACAGCTCGGTAATTACCGATCACTACCTTTATTGGAGTGATGATGATACAATTTATGACACTGCAACGGGACAGCCTGCGGAGCAGGGCAGGTATGACGATGAATTGAAATCATATCAGAAACAGCTCAAAATTTCGGATATAATCATACAGAAGGATGCTTTTAAGTAATACCGCTATATGCTAAGGTCCCACACCTTTATTCAAGGTTCTTTTAATGCTGCTTAAGCCGGCAATTAAAAATGCCCCGGCATTTCCTGCCGGAGCATTTTTTTAGGGGGTCAAAATGTATTTTGTGAGGCATTAATAATTATTCGCAACTTTTACTTTATATATACATATAAATATAAATTTTTTTATAAAGGGTACTAGCTTTTTATATTGTGCTTGAATGCATATATGGCCGCTTGAGTCCTGTCGGAGACATTAAGCTTTTTAAATATGTTGGACACATGATTTTTCACTGTCTTCTCACTTATATAAAGCTCTTTTGCTATCTCCTTGTTTATCATCCCCTCGGCAATCAGTTCAAGCACCTCTATTTCTCTTGCCGTAAGTAAATTTTCCTCACCCTTTTCCTTTTCATGCAGTGTTACACGGTTAAACTCCTTAACAAGCTCTGTTGTCATATTCGCCTGTATATAAGACTGTCCGTTAAAGACATTCCTTATTGCCTCTATAAGCACCGACGGCTCGGCATCCTTTAAAACATAACCCTCGGCACCCATTTGTATAGTTTTAAAAAGATATTCTCTATCCTCATGTATGGTAAGAACGATTATTTTGGAAGGCAGCTTCTCAAGCTTTATCTCCTTAATTGCCTGAAGCCCGTTTATTCCGGGCATGTTAATATCCATGAGTATTACGTCGGGCTTTTTCTCCCTTGTGAATTTAACAGCCTCATCACCGTTGCAGGCCTGGGCAATGACGCTGATGTCATCCTCCAATTCAAGTATTTGCTTTAAGCCCTGTCTGAACATTGAGTGATCATCTGCTATCAATACCTTTATATTACACATTATGAACCTCCTCCTGAAGTAAGGGTATAACAACGTTCAATCTGGTCCCCTTACCTATCTCTGAAGCTATTTTAAATTCACCGCTTAAAAGATCTATTCTTTCCTTCATACTCAAGAGGCCAAACCCACTATTTACATCCTCTGTTCTTATCTTTATCTCATCCACATTAAACCCATCCCCGTCATCATATATATAAAGCTTTAATTCATCATCCATAAACTCCAAATTTACAGCTACATTCTGTGCTTTCGAATGCTTTCGGATATTGCTTAATGCCTCCTGAACAATCCTAAAGACAGTAAGCGATATTACAGGCTTAATATCGTCATAAACCCCTATTGTCTTTAATGAGGCGGCAATTCCCGTGTCCTCTCCAAAGGTGGCAATATATCGCTGAAGAGTAGGAACCAATCCCAAATCATCCAAGGACATAGGCCTAAGATTATATATTATTTTCCTTACATCATGGAGACTCTCTCTGACAATCTTTTTCAAATTTTGAAGTTCAATTTTAGCTCTTATTATGTCTACATCTATCAGTCTTTCGCATATCTCAGCCTTCAGCACGACATTTGACATTGATTGTGCGGGTCCGTCATGCATGTCCCTCGCAACCCTCTGCCGTTCCTCCTCCTGCGCTTTTATTATCCTCAGCCCCAGAAGCTGCCTCTGGTTCATATCGTCCAGTTGAACGCTCAATTGCTGCAAATCACCTGTCAGGCAACCCAATGCTACTCCAACATGCGATATCAGGCTATCGGCCTTCTGCACGGTTTTAAGTGATTCCTTTATCCTCACCTCAATGTCGTTTCTGCGCCTGATCAGGTGCTGTTCCTGTTCGCGCTTCACTGCTAACTCTATACGAAGATTATCGGCTTTTTCGTAAGCCTGCTTTAGTTCTTCCTCAGAATACTTTTCATGATTTTTACTCACGAGCAGGAGCTTTCTCTTTCTCTCCTTCAATTCAGATTCTATAAATATTACGCTTTCTATTAGTTCCCTTACGTTAACCTTCAACATATTAAGCTCTTCCTCAAGCCTTTTGCATTCCTTCTTTGCGCCCTCGGCTATGTCATATATCTCGTTTTTAGAAAGGGTAATAGCTTCAATGGCTTTTTTTAATATTTTATCAAGCTTTATTGCATCAACTTTATGTTTACTCATTTATAGATTCCTCTTTACATTATAAAGATGTCCCGGCACTTTTGTAATATTATACCACACATATTTTTCAAAGGAAATTGCAATATAAAATGAAAAATAAAATTCTTAATTTTTTCATAATAATATTTTCCTTCTATGTATTGTCCTCTCTGCCAAGCAGGAATGAACCGGCAAAGCCAAGGCAAAAAGCTATGGCGGCAGCCAGTCCGCTCCAAATTGATACCGAAGATACGCCTGCTTTATATATAATGGCGACGGGTGAGCCAAAGATTAATCCAAAGATGGCAAAGTAGGTTAATACCGGAGCCCTTGCGAATAAAACCTCAATCAGCTTTGCTACCAGGGCTATGCCTATCAAAACGCCCGTACCGAACGGCAATAACACTGCTGTTCCATGGATGAGCGCAGGTATATTAAAATAAAGCAAAGCGGAAATAAAATTACTGATATTGCTTATTATTATTCCGTAAAAGCCCAATATCATCATTACAAGAGAACCGCTTACACCGGGTATAATCATAGTGGCTGATGCAATTATCCCCACAAAAAACAACTGAACAGCCGTGCCCGGGTTGACTGCAATATCGGCGGCCTGGCCTTCACTCCCGTTAAGGAATGCCATTGCCGAAACCACACAGAAGAACACTGCAAATATAGAAATATTTGTCGCAGTGAGCCTCGTCCCCCTTATTTTCTTTGCCAAGATGGGTATGCCGCCCATAATCATCCCGATGAATAATGTGCTGGTTTGCAGGGGATAAGCACTTAAAGCGTATTTTACAACAAAGGATAAAATTCCTATACCAATGGCTGCGCCTACGCCATAAGGAAGGAGAGTCAAAATGCTTTGCCTGATATTTCTACGGAGCCCGGTAACTGCCCTGATTATTTTATCATATACTCCCATAGATATCGCCATTGTGCCGCCGCTGACGCCTGGAATTATACTGGCAATGCCAATTAATATTCCCTTCATGGATTCCTTCACGATATTCATATTCTTCTTCACAGGTCTTTGATTTTTATTTAAAAGCAAGTATTATTCCCCTTTCTTAAGTTATCCTTTATGTTCCTTTGTGGAATAAGGACGCACCGACGCCTTTGTGATATTATACCATATATTTTTATGTAGAAATTATAATATAAAACGAAAGAAAAAATTTCTTATTTTTATTTATTTTATTGTTGACAATATAAGCTTTTGCTCTTATAATATAAAAGTGTTCGAAAGACATGCGCCATTAGCTCAGTTGGTAGAGCACCTGACTCTTAATCAGGGTGTCCCGGGTTCGAGTCCCTGATGGCGCACCAAGCTCTTTATTAAAGGAAGCCGATTGCGATTGCAGTCGGCTTTTTTTGTTATATTTAATTATATAATAAGCACAAAAGCCACACCTGCCTTCAAGGCATACACGTCAATAACCAGCTAAAGGAACGGCTGGTAAGGAGCGTCCCACTGACATAAAAAGTTTTTTTAAACAGCCTCATTGCATGGAAGGAGTAAAACAACTATACTTTAGGCAGGAGGTGCTGAACATGGCCAATGAAGATAAAAAAGATTTTAACGCAATGTTAAATGACAGTAAGAATATGCCTAAGCTCCAGACAATTACTGATCCAAAGGGCATCGAAAAATACGGTGGAGATAGAATGTATTTTGCTCCGCCTATCGAGTATGATAAAGTAATGAAATTAGTTCCGTATGGAAAGGTAATTACCATTGGAGAAATACGGGAATATTTTGCAAAGGCAAACGGCGCAGATTTTACCGATCCCATTACAGCAGGCATTTTTGTATCGATTGCGGCATGGGCAAGCTATCAGCGTACTGAAAATGAAACACCCTACTGGAGAACACTAAAAGCAAATGGTGAATTAAATCTAAAATATCCGGGTGGAGCAGAGACACAAAAAGCAAAGCTGGAAGCCGAGGGACATACTATTATTCAAAAAGGCACAAAGAACATTGCCTATTATGTCAAGGATTATGAAAAAGTACTTTTTGAATTAGAATAAATTGTAATCTGTCAAGCAAGTCGGCTCCTTGTAAAAAGAGCAGATCAGTTTTGCAGAGACAAAACCAATCTGCTCCAAATTAGTATTTTTTAGAATACTTTTTTATATTTTCCATAGTCCACACAATTTTCATTATTGTTTTTTCCTCAGCATTGTTATGGGGCAGCACGCTTTGACCAGCTTTATGTAAAAATTGTCTGCCATGTGCTAAGGCCCGGTTACCGTTACCGTGCATTCGGAATACTTGTCCGGATCGCCGACGCTTGCCGCTCTTATTACCGCCGTACCCGGATTATTCGCAGTGACAAGGCCCGTTGCCGATACCTCCGCCACATTATCCCCGCTCTGGCTTGCAACCGTCCATATTACGCTCTTTATCACTGCGCTTGCAGGAGCAACCGTCGCAACCAGCTGCTCGCTCTGGCCTTCCTCCAAAGTCATCAATGTCTTATTCAGGCTGACTTCCGTTATCGGTTCTCCGGGCGGATTCACCGTTACCGTACATTCCGCATATATGGCAGGATTGGCCGCGCTTGTCGCTCTTACCACAGCCGTACCGTAGCTTAATGAATTAACTGAGCCCTTTGATGATACTGTTACCACATTATTTGCATTCTCACTCTGTACCGTCCATATAACAGCCTTATTTGACGCATCCTCAGGTTCAACTGTTGCTATAAGCTGCTCAAGCTTATAGCGTTGCATACTGACGGATGTCTTGTTAAGGGTTATTGCTGTTACTGAGCCGGGAGAATTCACCGTTACCGTGCATTCGGCATACAGGCTTGCATCCGCAGCACTGGCGGCTCTTATTACTGCCGTTCCGAGATTGTTCGCCGTGACAAGCCCCGAAGACGATACCTCTGCCACATTATCCGCACTCTCGCTTTGTACCGTCCATATTACTTCCTTGTTCGTCGCGTTTTCAGGTGCCACCCGGGCGGTGAGCCGCCCGCTCTGGCCTGCTGCTATGCTTAAGGCTTCAGTGCTTAAGCTGACTTCCGTTACAGGTATCACCGGCAGGGTCACCGTTACCGTGCACTCTGCATACTTGCTGTCGTCAAAGGTGCTTGTAGCCCTTATTACCGCTGTTCCGGCATTAATCGCCGTGACAAGCCCCGAAGACGATACCTCTGCCACATTATCCTCGCTCTCGCTTTGTAAAGTCCATATTACTTCCTTGTTTGTCGCGCTTTCCGGTATCACCTCGGCAGTGAGCTGACTGCTCTGACCCGCTTCTATACTTAAGGCTTCAGCGCTTAAGCTGACTGCCGTTACAGGTATCACGGGCGGGGCTACAGTCACCGTGCATTCGGCATACTTGCTGCTGTCAAAGGTGCTGGTGGCCCTTATTACCGCCATGCCTTCAGCTTTTGCCGTCACAAGCCCTGTGGCCGATACCGTCGCGGCATCCTCCGATCCCTCAATCGACCATCTTATATTCGGATTGGTTGCGTTCTGGGGTAATACCACCGCTTCAAGCTGTATGCTCCCGCCCATGCCCATGATGGCGGAGGCAGTGTTAAGATTAACCTCCGCCACAGGCACCAGCTCGGTATTTACCGTTACGGCGCAATCGGCATATTTGCGCGGATCCCATACGCTGGTTGCCCTTACTATGGCCCAGCCGCGGTTCTGTGCCAGAACCGAGCCTGTTGAAGATACCGTCACCACATTATTTGCACTCTCGCTCTGAAGCGTCCATATGACATTTTTATCGGTGGCATTCTGTGGCTCAACGGTTGCGGTTAATTGAGCTCTCTTATACATAGCCAGGCTCATGGAGCTTCTGTCCAGTGTAATCTCCGAGACAGGCACGCTCTTAATAACCGATATATCATCCAGATAAATGTTTCCGCCTGCATTGCCGGTGCCTGTAAATGCTATTTGCAGACACGAAGCGCCTCTATATTCATCAAGGTTTATTATATGCTCCTTCCAGCCGATACTTCCATCATACCTGTTAATGGCATCTCCTGCGTCAATCCAATACCCGCCTCCGTCCGTAGTCACCTGAACCTGTATTTTGCTTACGCCGCTCCCTGAATTCCCTATCATATCGTGATACATCCAGAATTTCAGGCAATAGCTCCCGTCCTCAAGGCTTACGCCTTCATCTCTGTATAGGCGGGTAACAGTGCCGGTGACATCATTTGAATTGAATTTCGCCATTTTAATTCCCGACTTGGGAGCGTCTATGGCAGGCTTGGTTCCATTTGAAACAACACTCCATTCTCCCCTGTCGCCACTGACATGCTGAACACTCCACCCGTCAAAAAAGCTTCCACCGGAGCCCTCAAAGCCTTCTGTGAATAACACCCCCTCGGGCGCCTCACTTACAGTCACCGTGCATTCGGCATACTTGCTTGAATCAGTCCGGCTTGCAGCTCTTATTACCGCAGTACCGGGAAGCCTTGCGGTAACTGTGCCATCCTGCTCCACTACAGCCACACCCTCCGCACTCTCATCAGAAACCGACCACACTATGCTCCTGTTTGCTCCTGCCGGCATTACAGAGGCAATCAGCTTAAATTTTTGCCCCTCCGTTATACCTGCCGAGGCAGAATTTAAAGCAATACCCGTGACAGCCGGAAACGATCCCTGAACAATATTCACCGAGGTATTCCGGGTATTATGCAGCCTTACCGGCCATTCCATGTTATCCGCATCATAGTCTCCGTCGGTGGCAAGAACTGTCAAAGCTCCTCCGACTATATTATTGTTTTGGTCCCATAGCCTTTGGCTAACGGCGATATCCGCCTTTCCATCCCCGTCAAAGTCTCCCAATACCGGATCTGATTTTAAATAATCCGTTTCAGCTAATGACTTGTCGGGTCTTGCTCCTCCGGGCCCAACAACTCTCCATCTATCTATCACTTGCGCATTTCTGTCAATTGCCACCACTTCATTGTGCACATATTTCTTTTGCGCTAAGTCCTGTGAGGTATACGTTTTTTCCTCCACGTGATATGCTACTATTTCGGGATAAGCATCTCCGTTAATATCCCCTATGGAAAATTTTCCATAATAACGCGTCTTGTGATCGGGCCAGGCCGCCGACATTGGCGTTCCGTCAATTTTCAGCACATTAATTTCGTTTAACTCCGAGTAAACAATTTCATCTGTTCCGTCCCTGTCCATATCGGCAATTGCAATATCAATTTTTGTGCCGGAGACAATATACGGCCAGCCGTCCCTCACGCTTCCATCGGAATTAATTACATACAGGCGCTGTATGTCTCCAAAATTCAGGCCCCCGGCCCACACGACAATTTCCCCCTGTCCGTCGCCGTCAAGGTCACCCCCTATCATATTCCGTATATATGCACCGTCAAAGGAAGGCTGCCCGGCCTGCCAGTCCAAAGGCGTGCCATCCCATTTGTAAAGATTCAGCGTGGTTATAAGGCCGTCGCCCGACTGCTGCGTTATAATTTCATTTTCGCCGTCGTTATTTATGTCAAACACCAGGAAGTTAACATACATCATAGTATCAAACTGCCTGGAAAGGTCGTAGGCTATAAGCGGAAAGCTGCCGCCGAAAGGGGAGCCGTCCAGCCTGTAAGCATATAACGCTCTGGTAGTATTGCTTCTCTTTACGCCCAGCACCAGAATTTCCGGAACATAGTCGCCATCCAGATCCTGAAGGACAACGGGGTTATTTCGAAAATCATATTGATTATCCAGAGCAAATTCGGTATATGAGTTGTCAGCCTTTAAAATACGCAGCATACCATCCCTTACAAATACCGTTTCCTCACCGGGAAAGTCATCAATATCTCCCACTGCCACCTGGCTCTGTGCGACATTTTGGAACGGAAGCTTATATTGAAGGGCCCCGTCATGAGAATACCTGGCAAAAAATATTTGCTGCTGCTGCAAGGAATAAATGCCTGCAAGGCCATACTGCCCGGTAAAGCCGCCGGAAGGCAGAACACCCGAATTTTCCGCAAGCGGGCTGTCCAATTTCTGAGGCCAACTGCCAAAGGCCAAATCCGGCTGCAAATATATAATAGTTCTATCCTCATTTATAAAGCCTTCATTTTCCACAAGCAGCCTAAGCTGGTAATACCCCTCTCTTCCCGGGTATACCCCGGAGTCCCACTGAGCCAAAGCTCCGCCGGGGACAGGCGTGTTTCCCCCGTTCTCCAGAGTAAAGCCTGTTGTATGCCATTCTGTTGGATTCAAGCCCTCCGCCCATTCAATGCGATAATTCATAAATTTCCGCCCTGTAGCCCGGCCCTGCAAATCTATTACCCTTCCCGGCCTGACCGCTGTGGCATACGCTGGTTCCAAAGCGGTTGCAGGATTGGTAAACCCTATCTGATCCACTTCAATTTCCACCCTGTCGACAAATTTTTTGCCGGGACTGCTGTTATCCTCTACAACCAGTCTTATTGCATATTTGCCGTCTGTAAGCTCAGATATATCAAGCTCTCCGAGCCTCCCGCCGTCCACCGGGGCATATCCCTGCCCGATATTTATCCAGTCAACGGGGTCTTGTCCATATTCGATTATCTTTCCACACTCCAGGCTATAACTGTAAAATCCGCTTCCCTTTGCACTTCCCGTTACTTCTACGCTGCTTTTTAAAGAGCTTCCGTAAGCAGGGCTTTCTATTTGCGCCTGAACAGAACTGTTTATCTGCAATGCCTTTGCTGCATTTATGCGTCCATAGCCTGAGTAGTAGTCGAAGCCTCCGGACATAATGTCGTCGGCAGAGCTTTTAAGCGCAGAACAGATCTGTTCATTCGACAGCGCCCTGTTATTAGACAGAACCAGCGCTGCCGCACCTGACACATGAGGAGCAGCCATACTTGTTCCATTGCACCTGACGTAATTATCTGTGACTGTAGTCCCCAACGCAGTGCCTGCCGCCCTTAAGGATAATATATCAACTCCGGGAGCCGCAACGTCAATACAGCTTCCCCAGTTGGAAAAGTACGCCTTATTATCTCCGTTATCGGTAGCCGCCACCGTTATAGCCTCTTTTATACCGGCGGGAGAATATTTACCGGCATCATCATTGTCATTTCCTGCGGATACAACCACAACGGCACCAAGCTCGGTCGCTTTAACCACAGCATCCTGGAGTGCCTCTGAATAGCCCGGCCCTCCAAAGCTGCAATTTATTATATCCGCCCCGTTTTCAGCGGCATATATAATGCTTTCGGCAAGGATTGCAATATCTCCCAGTCCCCGGCTGTTTAATCCCTTTACCGCCATAACCTTTGCTCCGGGGGCCACTCCGGAAATACCTTCTCCGTTATTCGCTGTTGCTGCAATCGTTCCCGCTACGTGAGTGCCATGCCCATGGTCATCTGCCGGGTCATTACCGCCGTATATAAAGTTCCATCCCCATATATCGTCAATATGGCCGTTATTATCGTCATCGATTCCGTTATTGGCAATCTCATCAGTATTTACCCACATATTGGCCGAAATATCGGGATGAGTATTATCTATTCCCGTATCGACAACAGCTACCGTCACACCCTCCCCTGTAGCCGTATCCCATGCCTCCGGGCACGATGTAACCTTCACCCCGTAAAGGTCGTCAAACGGCTGATTCCATGACCCTCTGCCTGAAAAATAAGGATCATTGGGTACCATATCTGCTGACAACACCATATTCTCTTCAGCGTATTCAAACCTTGAGTCCTTTTTTAATGACTCCAGCAGCCTTTCATATTCCTGCCGGTTGCTTACATCCGCTTCAATAACATATGTATTGGACAGATTAATGCTCGCCGCCGGAGCATTATTCCCGCTTTTTGCCGCCCTTTTCCCAAAGTCCCTTTGGATTTTTCCGTAATATTCCTTTTCCGTTTTTCCGGTTTTTTTCTTCCAATTTACTAAGCCCTTATACACAGGCTTCATCCTTTTTATCTTGTATCTGCCAAAAATATCTTCCATACTTTTAGAAGCACCTTTTTGCAGAGCCATATCCTTCTGGCCGATTTGCGCCTCGGCCTCGGCTGCAGTCTCATTATTAAGCTTTACTATAATGCTGTAATTTTGCTGCCGGACAGAATACGAAGCCTTTTGATTTGAATGCTGTTGTGCAAAAGCGCTGTTAAATGAGAAAATGTGTGATAAGAAAAATATTGATAGTGTAAGTATGGAAATTACCGCTGATACTTCAATTTGCCTTTTTTTGTTCCTTTTTTTAAAAAAAATCATACTTTTACGTCCTTTCCATAAAAAAATGCAGCCTTCCTATAAATTTTTAATTATCTAACATTACCAAACGTGTTCCCACCTTCCTTCTGTCCAATTCCGCATAATATTTCTTCATCTTCTAATATTTAATTTATACGCCATTAATTGGAACGGCCTAATAATTTATTTTATCTTATCTGATTAATTATGTCATCCGCTGTGCTTAAGAATTTATTTTTTATTAATTTTTAGAGCAGATTAGCCCGTGATTACCGAAATGAAAAAAGCTGCCGCTTCCCTCCCATTATTTGCATGGCGTCATTCTGCATAAACTTTAGTAAATTGCCCAAATTATTATTAGCACTTCAAAACAACAAGTAAAGCGAGGTGATATATAATGTCAAGAAACAAAGCGGTTTTTGAAAACATGAAGCACGGGATAGCCAAAGAAGTTGGTGTTAACCTTAAGCAGGGCTACAATGGAGATTTAAGAGCATCAGATGCAGGTAAAATCGGAGGAAGAATAACTCAAAAGGTTTTTGATGCTTATGTTAAAAGCAATTCCTAGTACCTTTTGCGAAAAAAATAAAACATGTGCCTGACAAGAGGTTTGACCACTTGTCAGGCACATGTTTTTATAAAAGATTCAAATAACTGCCTAAATTCATCTTCCCACTACAAGAGTCCCTGCAATCATATCATGCAGCGCCTGCTTTTTGGCAGTAAAAGCTGCCATAATATACCCTATCATTAAAATCAGGGCTGAAATAATTTTTGAAAAATACCTTCCCGTTGCCCTTGCAAAAGATATCTTATTTCCGTCCACATCAACAACCCTGATGCCCAATGCCATTTTACCAAGAGTGGCCTGTTTCTCGGAGCTTTCCATTACCGCAAAATAGACCCATCCGATAACAGTTGTCAAAGTCCCTCCTATGGCATCACCTGCTGCCGCCCGAAATATAGCTCCTGCTATACCTATAATAACAGCATCAATTAAATAAGCAGCAAACCTCTTCCAAAAACCTGCATACATTATTAAAAACCCCCCCTATATATTCATTACTTCGTACATAATAATTATAGTGTCATATATAATATCCTGTCAAAAAGAATTTTTACCCTATACAAAATGTTTCTGAAATATTACTATAAATTATATGCTTTTATACTCAAATATAAAAAGGCTGGTATTTATATGCTTAGAAAAAATGCAAAAAGAATAGTAATTGCTCTTCTTTTGCCTGCGGGAGCAATATTGTTTTATTCCTTATCACTTATGCCCGTTTTAGTAGAATACTTTTATTCAAATGGTATGGCAAAATTTTTTATAAGTGCCTTAAGCATTCTCACAGGAGCAATACCCGTATCTGTGGCAGAATTAGCATTAATTCTTCTACTGGCAATATTTATATGGTACATTGCTTATACCGTTGCTCATGCTATACGGCAAAAGGAAAACAGAAGAAAATTTGTAACACGTTTTTTTCTAAATCTTTTCAGTGCTGCGTCCATAGTTTATTTTCTATTTATTGTCACATGGGGCTTAAACTACAACAGACTTCCCTTTTCTGAGGCTGCCGGCCTTGATACCAGGCCCTCGGAAGTTTCAGAGCTTGCACAGGTGTGTGAGGCATTAATTGTCAAGGCAAACTCATTACGCAATGAGGTCCGCGAAAACTCCCAGGGAATAATGTACCTGCCTGAAGGGTATGAAGAAGCATTCAGGCGAGCTCATAAGGGATTTGACAACGCCTCCGTGCTTTATCCTCAGCTTGGTGGCAGCTATGGACGTCCCAAAGGAATTTTACTTTCAAGGCTCATGTCCTATTCGGGATTGACAGGCGTATATTTCCCGTTTACTGCCGAAGCGAATGTTAATACCGATATTCCCCACGCATTTATTTTAAGCACAGCATGTCACGAAATGGCTCATCAGCGTGGCTATGCAAGGGAGGATGAGGCAAATTATGTTTCATATCTGGTCTGCACCATGAATCCCGATCCCGACTTCAGATATTCAGGAACGCTCCTGGCTGTTGTAAATTCAATGAATGCTTTATTCAGAAATGACAGAGAAAGCTTTAACCGTCTCTATGCGCTTTATTCTGAAGGTGTTATAAGAGATTTGCGCTATTCAAATGAATATTGGAGGCAATTTGAGGGGCCTGTTCAGGAAGTAGCGGACTCAATTAACGATACATATCTTAAAGCCAATTTGCAGAAGGACGGGGTCAAAAGCTACGGCAGAATGGTAGACCTGCTTATTGCACAATACAGAAAGGACGGATTAAAATAAAAAGCACGGAATTATGCCGCACCTTTTATTTCTTAACGGAGTAAGAGCTAAGAATTTCGGCTCCGTTCCCTGAAATAGTAATGGGATATATTCCGGGCAATGTATCGGGGCTTACAATCCAGTTCCATGAAACCTTGCCCTCTTTGTCCGCCGTTTTGGTGCTGCGGACAGTGTACAATTTTTCTCCCGCCCTGTAAGTGGATATAATTTCATATACTCTCCCCGCGCTCCCCTGTACTGTGATTTGTGACTTTTCGCCTGCTTTTACGCCTTTAGTGGAGCTTATGACCTTCAAACCTCCCGAATAAGCTCCCTGCTCACTTTGAAGATTTATAAAATCTTCCTCTCCGGGTGTCTTCATTTGTCTATCCGAACTGCATCCCGACATCAGCAAGCTTATCACCGCTACTCCAAGAATAACCCGTTTCATAAATTAAGCATCCCCTTAAACCAACTGTTTTTTTTAATATTCCCTTAAAATTAAATTTATATTATTTATGATCCGATAATGTTATAATGTATGCTATAAAGGAATATTTTTTAAAATATATTTACTGCAAGGAGACTTTTTATGCAAATTCAAAATTCAAAAATCTCACTCCTGGATATAATAGTTTCTATTTCCAGCCTTATTGATCTGGTCAGCCCCATTCTTACCGGACATCATAATCGGGTTACATATATTTCATCAAAAATTATTGAAGCAATGCAGCTTCCCAAAGATGTTCAAAATGATATAATCATCGCTTCTCTCCTGCATGACTCAGGAGCTTTATCGCTAAATGAAAGGATTGAAACCTTAAAATTTGAGGATCAGCACGCAGCCAGACACGCCGAGATGGGTTACCGGCTTTTGAAGAATTTTTCCCGCTTTGAGCGGGCAGCTCAGATTATAAGACATCATCATCTCAGGTGGAATTACGGAGCATGTGAATTCTGTGACATGGATCAAATACATATAGGAAGCCATATAATACATCTTGCCGACAGGGTGGACTGCTTAATTGACACAAATTCCAATATTGTAAACCAGACCGATGATATTCAGAGTATTATAAAAAAGCATAGCGGATCTGTATTCAGCCCCGAGCTTGTCGAGGCCTTTCTGTCGGTATCCTCAAAAGAAGCCTTCTGGCTGGACACGGTACACAACCCCGACATAATTTTCAGCGGCTTGGATTTGGGATGCCTGTCAATGGACTCTGATGAGTTTATGGACATTGCTGCTATTTATAAGCGGATTATAGACTTCAGAAGCAAATTTACCTCTACTCATTCGAGCGGAGTTGCGGCAGTAGCTGAATTTTTAGGGAAAATATCCAAAATTCCGGATGAAAGCTGCCGGCTTTTCAAGGTATCAGGGTACCTGCATGATCTGGGAAAGCTGGCCATCCCGTCTGAAATACTGGAAAAGCCCGGTAAGCTGACTAAAGCTGAAATAAATATTATGAAAGGCCATACCTATTACTCATATCATATACTTAAAAAAGTAAGAGGCTTTGAGGTTATAAACACCTGGAGTTCATTTCACCATGAGTATCTCAACGGAAAGGGCTACCCCTTCGGGCTGAAAGGAGATGATCTCTCAATAGGGTCAAGAATTTTAGGAGTTGCCGATATTTTTACCGCAATAACGGAAGACCGGCCTTATAGAAAAGGAATGAAAACAATGCAATCTCTCAACATTTTGGACTCCATGGCTAAAAACAATCAAATAGACGCTGAGATTGTCAACATCCTTATAAATAACTTTGATATGGTAAATTATATACGCCGGCAATCTCAGGCAGAGGCCCTTGTGGAATATAATGCCTTTTTAAGGGATAAATAATAAAAAAGGCAGCTTTCTCTAATACTTTGTTGCAAAAATCCGGCCAATACCACTGTCCAGCTTAATCTTAGTGTCATAAGTATTTACAGTAAACTCATTTACTTCAACTGTTCCCACGTTATCAAAGCTCACCTTAGAATCTGCCGGAAGTCTGACATCTATATTTCCCGCCTTAGTGCTGAGAGTGTATTTTCCCCTCTCGTCAATACTGGATTTTATATATATGTTTCCGGTATCTATGCTTACACTCATGCCGCCCCTTATTCTTCCATCCTCAATCCTGAGGCTTCCGGAGTCTGCTTCTAAATTCATATTCCCTTCAAAATATTTTATCTCTGTGCTGACGGTGCCCAGCTCAGCAGTAAAATCACATTTTAAATCGTCAAAAAGCTTAATGCTCCCTCTTTGAATTTTGCAGCTTATTTCTGAAACCTTTCGGGGTATAAAAGCCCTCAGATTAACTTCTGCAAGGTCTGTGCCCCTGATTTTTCCCTTATAAGCGCTTTTAAAAAATATATTATTATCATGGCGCTCCACGTCTGAGTAAAAATTTTTAAATTTGTCCTTATCTGCCGTATCGTTCTCAGCAGATCTGATTCTTTTTGTAATTTCAAGCTTAACGGCTTTCCTCTCCCATGAATAAATCTCTAAATGGCCCGAGTCAATTTCAATATGCAGCTCCGGCACTCCGCTTAGCTCAACAAGCTCTTCCCAGTAAGAAGAGCTCTCTTTTTTAGTATATGTCTGCGGCTTTGGACCGGTACAGCCTGTGAAGATAAGGCTTACGGCTAAAAATATGGCCGCAAATGCTCTTAATTTCATCCAATCTCCTCCCAATTGCCGAAGATGCTTTACTGGTAAATAATAACATTCAAGCAGAGCTTTCCGCAACTATTTCCCCGCAAATTAAAGAATATAATTCTCATGTAAATTTTTTCAATGAATGAAGAAAATTTCTTTAAATAAAATATATTATTCTGCACAATTTATATTTATATATAGTATTGTAATAAAAGTCTTATTTCTTTAAAAAAGAAGCGGTGAAGTTAACATAATTTTTACAGGAGGGAAATCTTAAAATGCATTATCATTTACACAGGTATACGCTTGAGACTAATATGGAAAACAGCCATAAGCACAGAATGTGCGGCTATACGGAAAGCATGCTGGGCTTTAATGCAGTACATTTTCACTACCTGAGGGGAATTTGTTCGTATGATACCCATACTCATTGCTATTGTGCAATTACAGGACTGCCTATAAAGACAGAAAACGGTCATGTCCATAAAATAGAAGGGTTTGTTGAGCAGCACAGTATGCACCGGCACAGGTACAGCAGCTATACAAATGAGGACACCGACTGTATGCGCGGAGGCAGCCCGCAGGAAATATATATGACTTAAATTATATGCTCCGGCCTTTACCATTCTCCCTGTATTTCCCCATCCTGGTGATCTTCATTGAAATCAGGCTTGTCATAATAATTGCCTGCCTCTCCAAAAGTACAATCCACATTTATCCACCTGCTTTCCTCTTTTGAATATATCTGATTCCATGCGTGATCTCCCCACAGCATTCCGCTGTAGCCAAGTCCCGTCACAAGCCTGACCTTAAGTCCGACAGCTCTGCACATTGCCACATAGAGACTTGAGTAGTCAAAGCAAATTCCCTGCCCCGTCTTATAAGCAGTAATTGCTCCTGAAGAGATTCCATCGGGGGTCTGACTGATTTTTGAGGCCTTGTCGTAGTCATACTGAATATTACGGCTTATCCAATTATAAATCAAGTATCCCTTTTGTGTGCTGTCCTCTTCTCCGGCTACAATATCAACAGCCGCTTTGTCTATTTCCTTACTTGACTTTACAGCTTCCTCCAGTGTCACGCCATTAAAATATCTTATTACTCTGGCATTACCTTCATCAAGCCAATCCCCCAAGCTCTCGCGGCCTTGGTTCTCTGCGCTTTTTTGAGAATCCCCGAAGGTTTTTCTGAAGGAGTCATTTACAATAACCGGTATTTGCCTTGCTATGCCGGAATTCAGCACAGGCTTCAAAATTTGCTCATGAAGAATCTGATAAGGAACTGATGCGTTTATCCACTTTGTGAGGACAGGCGAGTAGAAATAATAGCTGTAAAGGTTTACGCAAAAAGCGAAAAGCAATGTAATAAAAGCAGATGCCGGAAGCCTCGCCATGCCTCCCAAAGCTCTTTTGCGGAAATGTCCCCAAGAAGCAAGAGAGGAATATATAAGGCCCGACGCATAAGGCACCGCCACACCATACAGGGGAAGTGCCACTATATGAAATACAGTCATAACAAGAATGAAAATTAAAGGAAAGCAAACAGCATAAATGAGCACATCATGCTGCTCAAGCAGATATGTTATGCCTGGTGGAATCAGTGAATATATCTCCCGGTAAAAGCCGTCCTTCCGCTCAAAAAAGATTCTTTTCATTAAATAAACAGACAGAGATATTCCAAGCAAAGTCCCAATGCCATTTATTAAAGAGTATATCGATTCTTTTATTTTTTCGCGGGAAAAGCTCCCGAAGGCACCCTTAAGCACAGGAGCCACAAATAAGCATGCCAATATAAAAGTAACTGGATTAAACGAAATCAAGCCTCTCTCCTTCCTTACAAAGCATAAAGCCTTTTAAAATAACACCTATATTTATAATTTTACCCTCACCCGATTATAAAGTATATAATAAAATCTATAAAAATAAATTTTATGAAATTTTTAAAATTAAAACTTGCATTTTTAATAAAAAAACGTTAGTATATATATTGAGAAAAATAAAATGTTTAAACAATGGCGTTTTAAACTTATTAAATTTTAGACGGACAAGGGCGTTTCAAATTTATTTTGATGCGCTTTTTTATTTTTCTGCAAATAAATCAATTAATAATTATTTTTAATTTTAGAAAGGGGATATAAAAATGAGCAATTTAAGTGAAATTTTCGGTTCAAATGTTTTTAACGACGCAGTAATGAAAGAGCGTCTTCCCAAGTCGACATATAAAGCTTTGAAAAAGACTATCAATGAGGGCCTGGCTCTTGACCCTACAGTTGCAGAAGTAGTTTCCAACGCAATGAAGGATTGGGCTATAGAAAAGGGCTGCACTCATTTCACTCACTGGTTTCAGCCCATGACAGGCATCACCGCTGAAAAACACGATTCTTTCATAAGCCCTACATCAGATGGTAAGGTTATTTTGGAATTTTCAGGCAAGGAGCTCATAAAGGGCGAGCCCGACGCGTCATCCTTCCCTTCAGGCGGATTGAGAGCAACCTTTGAGGCAAGAGGCTATACCGCTTGGGACTGTACCTCTCCCGCTTTCATAAAGGACGGCACGCTTTGCATTCCAACCGCTTTCTGCTCTTACACCGGAGAGGCATTGGATAAGAAAACTCCTCTTTTAAAATCAATGGAAGCTTTATCATCACAGGCGCTGCGTATTTTAAAATTATTCGGAAATACCTCCGCTAAAAATGTTATCACTACTGTTGGACCCGAACAGGAGTATTTTTTAATTGACAAGTCAATGTACGATAAACGCAAGGATCTTATTTACACAGGCAGAACGCTTTTCGGCGCAAAGCCTCCTAAGGGACAGGAGCTTGAGGATCATTACTTCGGCAATATAAAAGAAAGAATTTCCTCCTTCATGAAGGAGCTTGACGAAGAACTCTGGAAATTGGGTATATCGGCTAAAACAAAGCATAACGAGGTTGCTCCCGCTCAGCACGAGCTGGCTCCGATATTTACTACTACAAACATTGCTACAGATCACAACCAGCTTACAATGGAATTAATGAAAAAGGTTGCGCTCAGGCACGGGCTTGTTTGCTTGCTCCATGAAAAGCCTTTTGCAGGCGTAAACGGTTCCGGCAAGCACAATAACTGGTCAATGGGTACAGACGAAGGGCAGAATTTATTGGAGCCCGGTTCTACTCCCCATGACAATGCCCAGTTCTTGGTATTCCTGTGTGCGGTTATAAAGGCTGTGGACGAATATGCCGACCTTCTCAGGGTTGCTGCCGCCAACCCCGGCAATGATCATCGTCTTGGTGCAAACGAAGCACCTCCGGCGATTATATCAATATTCCTGGGAGAACAGCTTTCCGACATACTTGAGCAGATTGAAAACGGTGGAGCCACCAGCAGCAAGCAGGGTGGAGAATTAAAAATAGGAGTTAGCACCCTTCCCGCTCTTCCTAAGGATTCGACAGACAGAAACAGGACTTCGCCCTTCGCGTTCACAGGAAATAAGTTTGAGTTCAGAATGGTAGGCTCATCTGCATCAATTGCAGCGGCTAATTTCACTCTCAATACTATTGTTGCCGAAGAACTCAGCATTATAGCCGACAGGCTTGAAAAGGCAAGTGATTTCGATTCTGAGGTTCAGTCGATACTTACCGAAATTGTTAAAGACCATAAGAGAGTTATATTTAACGGCAACGGTTATTCCGATGAATGGGTTGCGGAAGCTGAAAAGAGGAGCCTTCCCAACATCCGCACCACTGTTGAGTCCATAAAGGCACTAATAAGTGAAAAAAACCTTTTGGTAATGGAGAAGCATTCGGTACTGAGCAGAGTGGAAATGGAGTCAAGATATGAAATTTCTCTTGAGCACTATATCAAGACGATTAATATAGAAGCACTTACTACGCTTGAAATAGCAAAGCGTGAGATTCTTCCCGCAGTAATTAAATTTACTTCCAAGCTTGCCGGCTCCATTAATTCCATTAAGTCTACCGGAATTGCCGCAGACATAAGCGCGCAGTCAGAGCTGCTTACAGAGGTATCCTCACTTGCTGCTTCTCTGAAGAAGGAAATAGGTGTTCTTGAAGATTCTGTTGAAAAGGCCTCAAGCCTTCACGGCGACACATACAGTCAGGCTTATTTCTATACCTTTGATGTGTTTAAGAAAATGGGCGGGCTGAGGGCTGTGGCTGATAAGCTTGAAGCTATTGTTGACGCGGACATATGGCCATTGCCTACTTACGGGGAAATGCTCTTTAAGGTATAAGAATTTTTGATTTTGATTCGTATTTAAAATAAAAAGAAATGGCGCTGATTTAAGAATCAACGCCATTTCTTTTTATTATTAATAGCCTATTCCCAGCTCTAAGGCTTTCATTTCTTCAGGAATCATATAATGCTTTTTAGAGGGCAGAACCTTGGTAAGAGCCTTCTCAAAGTTGGACTTGTCTATTATTGCTGTTCTGGCAATAAGCTTGCCGAGCATAATTATATTTGCATATGTGAGATTTCCCATATCCGATGCCATCATTGTGGCGGGAATTTCACAAGTCTCTACATCACTCCTTTTTACCTTTCTGTCAACAAGGGAGCTGTCTATAATTATAATGCCTCCCTTTTCCACCATTCCTTCAAACCTTTCCAGCGACGGTCCGTTCATAACCACCAGTGTTGTTGCGCTGTTTAAAATGGGCGACCCCACCGGCTCATCCGAAATGATGACATTGCAATTTGCGGTTCCTCCCCTCATCTCAGGACCGTAGGACGGAAGCCATGATACATTCTTGTTCTCAAGCATCCCTGCGTATGCCAGAAGCCTTCCCGCCGACAGAATTCCCTGTCCCCCAAATCCGGCTATGATAATATCCTGTTGAATACTCATGTCACACCTCCAAATCCTTACCCTTAAAGTTTCCAAGCGGATATACCGGAATCATCTTATCCTTTATCCACTTTAAAGCCTCCACAGGAGCCATTCCCCAGTTTGTAGGGCAGGAGGACAGCACCTCAACAATAGAAAAGCCCTTCTTTGCCATTTGGACCTCAAAAGCTCTTTTAATAGCCTTTTTAGCGTTCATTATATTCTTTATGTCATGCATTGATACCCTTTCAATAAAAACTGCTCCCTCAAGGGTTGATATAAGATTACAGACATTTATGGGGAAGCCGTTTATATCGGGCTTTCTTCCATAAGGCGAGGTGGTGGTGACCTGATCAAGCAGGGTAGTAGGCGCCATCTGGCCTCCTGTCATGCCATATATGGCGTTGTTTACAAATATGGTAGTGATATTTTCTCCTCTTGCCGCAGCATGTACTATCTCGGCAGTACCAATGGCAGCAAGATCTCCGTCTCCCTGATAAGTAAAAACTATATTATCGGGGTTTGCCCTTTTAACGCCGGTACCCACGGCAGGGGCCCTCCCATGAGCAGCCTGAACCATATCGCAATTAAAGTATTCATAATTATTATAGGTGCACCCAACAGGAGAAATCCCTATTGTCTTACCCTCTATCCCAAGCTCATCTATGGCCTCGGCTATAAGCCTGTGTACTATTCCATGCGTACACCCCGGGCAATAGTGCATTGAAGCATCCGCCAATGCATGTGGTTTTTTAAAAGCTACAGCCATTTCAATTCCCCTTCCGTAAAGACATCCTCACTTTGCAAGTATCTCTTTTATTTTGTTCAATATCTCACTTTGAGTAGGCACCATGCCTCCCATTCTGCCATGAAAGTAAACCGGCCTTTTCCCGTTAACAGCCAATCTTACATCCTCTACCATCTGCCCGGCATTCATCTCTACCGACAGGAAAGCCTTGGCAGTCCCGCTATACTGCCGGAAAGCAGCATCAGGAAAAGGCCACAGGGTAATAGGCCTTATAAGGCCAACCTTAATGCCCTCCTTTTCAGCCAGCTTTATGACATTTTTAATAATCCTTGCAACGGTGCCGAAGGCAGTCACTATAATATCAGCCTCTTCACAGTTAAAGACCTCAACTCTTGTCTCCTCCTGAACTATAAGTGCATATTTCGCCTGAAGCTTCTGATTATGCTTTTCTAAAACCTCAGGATTTATATATATTGAAGTGACAACATTTTTATCTCTCTTCATTTGTGTACCTGTTGTGGACCAGGCTTTATCATAAGAAATAACCTTTTCCTCCTGCTTGTCCCTGAACTCAACAGCTTCCATCATCTGCCCCAGGATACCGTCACCCATTATCATTGTGACAATTCTATATTTATCGGAAATGTTGAAGGCATCTATTGTCAATTCATAAAGCTCCTGTACACTGCATGGAGCCAGCGTACATATCTTATAGTCTCCATGTCCTCCTCCCTTCACAGTCTGAAAATAATCACACTGTGCAGGAAGTATCCCTCCAAGTCCCGGACCGCATCTTACTATATTTACTACCACAGCAGGAAGCTCAGCACCTGCTATGTATGAAAGCCCCTCCTGCTTTAAGCTTATGCCGGGGCTTGATGAAGATGTCAAAACCCTCACTCCTGCACTCGCCGCTCCATAAACCATATTTATGGCTGCAACCTCACTCTCAGCCTGTACAAAGGTTCCATTGACCTGAGGCATTCTTTTTGCCATATAGTGCGCTATTTCGGTCTGAGGCGTTATAGGGTATCCGAAATAGTGCCTGCAGCCTGCTCGTAAAGCAGCCTCCGCAATTACTTCATTTCCCTTCATTAATAATTTTTCTCCCATTATATATCCCCCTTACAATGCTCACTCAAGAATCAAGCTAAATGCTTTTACTTTTCAACCTCAATTACACAATCAGGACAAATAGTCGCACAAAATGCACATCCTATGCACTTTTCCATGTCTTCAACCCCGGCAGGATGAAAGCCTTTAAGGTTAAGCTTGTCATTTTTCATAACAACAATGTTTTTAGGACATACCGTTGTACAAAGCTTACAGCCCTTGCACATCTCTTCATTAAATGTTACCCTTGCCATAATATCCCTCACTTTATAGTCTTTAATCGCCATCCTTAAAATCTCCGGTTTTTGCAAGCTGCTGCGCCTTAAGCCTATAAAACACACATAAAAATTCATTAAACGCAACACTAATTTATTATAAAACTCTTTGTTTCTATTTGCAAGTTTATAATACATCTGCTTTAGCAATCAATCCCATGGCAGCTTTATAAGCTTGTCCATCTTCAATATGCCAGTGCCTGTCCTCTTCCCAAATTCCTCTCCGACTTCTGTCATTAAGCTTGTGAAGCCTATAGGTATATTCATGCCTGCCGAAACCTCGGATATCATCTTTTGCCCTTCCTCAATGTGCTCAAAGGTAGTTTTTTCAAGCAGGTTGGTATTATTTACAAGCCTGGTAACCTTAAGCCTTGAAGAATATTGTATACCCTCCACCATATCGCAGATTTTCCGGACGGTGTCTGTCATAGGCCTTTTTATATTAATAACAAAAAACATTTCATAGTCATCTTCCCGGATTTCATTTCTGTACCTGGAAAGCACTCTTGCTCCAAGGTCATCTCCTCCCACATCAAATACAGCCCTGTATCCCTTTTCTTGAAATATAGTGCTTATTTCCGCAGGCAGAGCCGGTACATCGACATTTGTGTTTGCATACATGGGTGCAAGCACATATATTCCTCTGCTTTCAAGGTGCTCTCTTGCATCTGCAGTTCTGAAATACGGGTTTACTATATCAAAATCCACTATAGCCGTTTTACAGCCCTTTTCTGCAAGCTTTAGAGCATAGTTCACAGCCACCTCCGTCTTCCCGCTTCCAAAATGCCCTGTAAATATGCTGATACGTTTATTGAACATAGCGTTACTCCTTTAACCCTTCCCGGCGGCGTCACTTAAATGCTGCAAAGAACTGCCGCCCCTCATAATGTCCTTAATTACCTCACCAGCTATAATCATCCCCGCAACCGAAGGAACAAAAGAAATGCTTCCGGGAACCTGATGCCGTACAGTGCATTTTCTTGCGGTGCCGGGAGGACATATGCATTTGCTGCTGCAGCTTGAAGTCTCTGTTTCTAAAGGCTTTATAGGCTCCTCCTTTGAATACACAACCTTTAATGAGGATACCGCCCTCTGTCTGAGCTCCTTTCTCATAACCCTTGCAAGAGGGCATACAGACGTCTTAAAAACATCCGATACCTCCAGCCTTGTCGGGTCAAGCTTGTTGCCGGTGCCAAGACAGCTTATAATGGGAATGCTCTTTTGCTTTGCCGCCAGCACAAGGCCTATTTTGCCGGTAACAGTATCTATTGCATCAACGATATAGTCAAAGTCCTCCTGTATAAGCTCGTTCTCCGTCTCAGGAAGATAAAATTTCTGATGCGTTATTACCTCAGCTCTGGGATTAATGTCAATTATTCTTTCTCTCATCACTTCTACCTTGGGCCTGCCCACTGTCTTTCTGGTGGCATGAAGCTGCCTGTTTATATTTGTAAGACATATGCAATCGTCATCAACAAGCACAAATTTTTCTACACCCGAGCGTGCCAGCCCTTCTACCGCAAAGCTTCCCACTCCTCCAATGCCAAATACCGCAATTTTGCTTTTTTTAAGTCTTTTTAATGCCTCTGCTCCTATTATCAGCTCTGTTCTTGAAAACTCATGCAGCATAAATTTCACTCCGTATTTATAATAATATAGGGCTGTTACAAAAAGTCTTAAGTATTAATATACTACAATTACATAAAAAAATAAACCTTGGTCTGTACAGGTATCCCGTCCGTTCCTGGCCAAAGATAGCTTAAGCCCGGAACGTCGGGTCTGCAGAGCAGGGTTTATTTATTAGATACTTTTTAAAACAGATTGCAAAATCAATTATTTAACCTGTTCAAGAACCTCTTTTATTTTATCCGCCGACCTTCTAAGCGACGCCAAATCTCCCTCGCTGAAATTAACATCGTACAGTCTTACAATTCCCTCTTTATTTACAACCGAGGGCACGCTCAAAGCCACATCACTAATGCCATAGTGGCCGTCCAATACACTTCCCACCGTAAGTATGGAATTCTGATCCTTAAGAATGGCTTCACATATTCTTGTAATGGAAATACCGATACCATAATAAGTAGCACCCTTATACTTGATTATGTTCGCACCCGCATCCCTGACCTCCTGGAATATGAGCTCTTTGTCCAGTGAAGCGTCGTCAAGCATCCTCTTTCCTGCTATGTGGGTTACACTCCATGCCGGAACTTCGCTGTCGCCATGCTCTCCGACTATATACCCGTGAACATTCTTTACATCTACTCCCGCATGCTTGCTTATCTGATAGCGGAATCTGGCACTGTCCAAAACAGTTCCGGAGCCTATAACCTTGCCCGCAGGAAGCCCTGACAATTTCTGAACCATATATGTCAATATATCCACAGGGTTCGAAACGACAAGAATTACTCCTCCATTGTAATGCTCCATTATTTTAGGAACCATGTCCTTAATAATGCCGACATTCTTCTTGGCAAGGTCAAGCCTTGTCTCACCAGGCTTACGTGCCGCACCTGCGGTAACTATTATAATGTCTGCATCCTTTACCGCACTGTAATCTCCATCGGATATTGACATCTGGCCCATAAAGCACAGCCCGTGATTTAAGTCCATTGCCTCTCCCATAGCTTTTTCCCTAAATACATCAACAAGCACCAGTTCAGATGCCATACCACTCATAGTAAGCGAGAATGCTGCTGTAGCGCCTACAAATCCAGCACCTACTATAACAACTTTTCCTTTTGATTTAGCCGATCCCATATCTTTCTCTCCCTTTTGTCTAAATTAATTAGTTATATATTAAATTCTTTTAAGATTAACCTACATTAATAATGTCTGCATTTTGTTAAATTTTTGTCATAAAAATGTCAAATTAACCATAAAAGTATTATACCACTAAATTACTAAAGATATTGTTAACAGAACTCCCCCAATTAAAAGCTACACATAAGGATATTACCCCTATGAATTAAATATGAACTCCCTGATACAATAAGATGTCTCTGTAAATCAAGCCCCACCTCATTGTGAAGAACTGACAAGGATTTAACCGAACTATTCTTAGTATATTACTTTTTTTATCCATTTTCAATATAAGTATGCATAAAAAAAAACTTTTTTTTTGTGCATATTAAACAATCTAAGCCTTGATTAAGGTATTCATTCAATCTTAAAAAGCTTTATGGAATTCAGTCCCAGAATCAGTTCCTTTTGTTGCCTGCTCAGGTTCATCTTCAAAAACCTTTTAATGTCATGCCCCGGGCTTCCCCATGGGTAATCCGAGCCAAAAAGCAGTCTATGCGCTCCTATTGCATCCACCGTATCAATAACAGTTTCGTCATCAAGCCAGCTTGGCTCATTAACATTCATAATTGAAGGATATCCCGTTATCACAATAGACGTATCAAAAAAAACATTGTCATAGCTGCGTGACAAGCTCACAACAGCCTCCTTATTCCCGTCAGCCATATGGGTGAGAACAAAAGGAATTTCCGTATATTTTTCTATAAGAGGCAATATCATGTCAAGATCCGAATACTCATTCAGCCTGGCATTAGATACCCTTCCGCAGTGAAATACTATGGGAAAGCTTGTCTCATTGCAAAAATCATATATTCTCTCTATGGCTTTATGCCCCGGCTCAAAGCCCTGTGCCATAGGGTGAAATTTTATACCTCTTGCACCCCTCTCAATATAGTCCTCCAGAAGCCCCGTTAAAGCTCCCTCCATTTCAGGATGAAAGCTTACTAAAGGCACCAGGCCCATATTATTTTTTGATATTTCAAGGCTCCAGAGATTATTTTTATGAAGAATCCTGGGAGGGGCAAAATTGGCCATTACCGTATAATCTATACCCTCCTTATCCATGTTTCTCTGAACATCCTCTATACTTCCCGTACCGGGATTTTCAAATTTAATATCATAAATTTCATTAAAAGCCTGAATAATCCTATGCGCAATCTCGTCTGTTGCATATGTGTGAACATGTCCGTCTGCAATTTTATAACCGCTTATCATATTATGTCTACCTCACAAACCAGCCTTAAGGAGATCTAAAATCCTTTACACATTAATATACTACTATACATTAATGTGTGCAAGCCAATGCTTAAATTTTTTACAACACCAATTGCACCGAAGGCTTTCAAAATGCTGTTTTAACTTCTATTGCGGCCTCCCCAGAAGATCGGTGCACTTTTTACAGCACCCATAAAATTTTACTCTATGGTCCTTTATTATGAAACCGTTCTTTTGAAGAATTTGCTCCTCAAGTGCCTCAAGCAAATCCTCCTGCACCTCCTCTACCGAACCGCACTCGGTGCATATAAGGTGATGATGCCTGTGATCCTCATTATCTTTATTCAGCTCATACCTGCTGCACCCGTCATCTAAATCAAGTTTATAAACAAGCTCCATGTTGTCTAACAGCAGCAAGGTTCTATATACTGTGGCAAGGCCAATCTCAGGATGATTTTTTTTAACCAGCTCATATATTTCCTCAGTGCTTAAGTGCTCTCCCTCATGCTCAATTATTGAATTCAGAACAGCCTGCCTCTGCATTGTGAGCTTATAGCCCTTTTCCTTAAGTTGATTCCTAAAATTTTCCATTCTATCAGTCATTTAAATCACTCCCAAAAATTCTTTCCCACAGTAATAGTATTTTTAAAGAAATATTGTTTCTAAAGAAATATTATTTCTAAATATAGTTAAACATATTATAACTCCCGCTGTACATATTTGCAATTTATTTTAAGCAATCCTTTGAGGTCTGCAAAATGGCATAAATGAGCAAAATGATTATTTTTAATGTTTGCACTGCGGACGAATTTTGCTATAATATTTAGTGGTAAAATAAACATATATGTTGCCCAAATAATAAACGAAAAGAAGGGTAGGCTTATGAAATATGTAGTTATTCTTGGAGATGGAATGGCAGATTACCCAATGCCTCAGTTAAATAATAAAACTCCTCTTCAATATGCGAAAAAGCCCAACATTGATTTTCTTGCAAAGCACGGCGAAACAGGCATGGTAAAGACAATTCCCGACGGTATACCGCCCGGAAGCGATGCCGCCAACCTGTCGGTTATGGGATACAGCCCAAAGTTATATTATACAGGCCGCTCTCCTCTGGAGGCCATAAGCATGCAAATCAACCTCTCAGAGAATGATGTGGCTTTCAGATGCAATCTGGTTACGTTGTCTGAGGAGCAAAGCTATTGCGACAAGGTAATGCTTGACTATAGCTCAGATGAAATATCAACCGGGGAATCGGCAGAGTTAATTGAAGCTGTGAACCGGCACCTTAAAACAAAGGATATTGTCTTTTATCCGGGAATCAGCTACCGCCACTGCATGATCTGGACAAACGGCCCCGAGGGCCTGCATCTTACTCCCCCCCATGATATTCTTGAAAGAAAAATAACCCGTTATCTTCCCGGCGGACAATACGGAAAGATTCTTCTCGACATGATGGTTGAAAGCAGTATATTTTTAAAGGATCATGCCGTAAACAGGGACAGAATTAAAAGGAACTTAAGGCCCGCCAACTCAATATGGCTGTGGGGTGAGGGCAAAAAACCGGCAATTCCCGAGTTTCATGAAAAATACGGTATTAAGGGATCGGTAATTTCCGCTGTGGATCTGATAAAGGGCATAGGCCTGTGCGCGGGTCTTAAGTCTGTGGATGTGGAGGGTGCAACAGGAAACATCCATACCAATTTTACCGGTAAAGCATTGGCAGCATTGAAGGAGCTGGAAGCGGGCCAGGATTTTGTATATTTGCATATAGAGGCTCCGGACGAATGCGGGCACAGGTATGAAATAGAAAACAAGGTCAAAGCAATAGAAATGATTGACAAGCAGGTAGTAAAGGTTTTGATGGACGGAATGGAAAAGTATGATGATTATAGAATACTCCTGCTCCCCGACCACCCTACACCGTTATCTCTCAGGACTCATACTCCCGAGCCTGTTCCGTTTATACTTTATCAAAAGAGCTTAAAAAAGCCGTCTGCCATAGAGAGCTATGATGAGTTTGAAGCTAAAAAAAGCGGAATATTTATTGAAGAGGGCCACAGGCTGATGGACAGGCTCATAAAGGGATAATGCTTTAAATAAAAGCCGGACATAGCCTTTTACCTATGCCGGCTTTTATTTAAAAACGCCGGGGGCCCGGATATACTTTCAAGGCGGCTAAACCACAATTACTTCCTTTATAAATAAGGTAAGGCTTTTAAAAAGGTCAACCTCCCCTATTACACTTGAGTCATTGTAAATTCTCACTACCGGCCTCTGCGGGCTTCCGGGATTCTGTCTTATTACAACCCCCTTAAGCCCGTTGCTGAGCAGTACAGTGCATCCGTTAGGAAAAAAAACGATGGTGTCCCGAAACAACTGCACAAATTCAGGATCAAGTATTTTATCTGAAAGCGCCAGCACATATTCAAAGGCCTGGTGCGGCATTACAGAAACATTATTGTTCTGGTAGCCATGCAGTATATTGTCGTACACATCGGCAACTCTGATAATTCTGCTGAACTCCGATATGGATGGGCCTTTGAGCTTTCGCGGATATCCCGTGCCGTTGAAATTTTCGTGATGCTCATAGCAAACAATGGCCGAATGCAGACTTAAGCCCCTGCATTTTCTCATGGCATCAAACCCTTTTTGGACATGCTCGGGCTTTTCCTCACTTATGTTCTCTCTTCCCATGTCATGAATCAAGGCGCCGGTAACCAAATCGCAAAGCATATTGTAATTATAATTTATTTTGCTCCCCAGATATGCTGTGAAAATCGCCACATTAAGAGAGTGCCGGGTTATGTAATTATCAACTACATCGGCAGCAAGAATGCTGATTCCTTTGTCCTTGCATCCCTTTACATATTCAATAATTTCTTTTGCAATGTCCTTTATAATATATTCGTCTATTTCCTTCGACTTATGAACACGCTCATATGTATCCTCTATTACCTGCATTGCATTATTTTTTGTCCTTGTATCAAGGTTCTCCATTAATTCTACATCATCAAACCTTCCGTCATCTATGTAAGCCTTATATATCTTAAATTGCCTCAGCTTATCAATATATGTGTCGGTAAGCACCACTCCGGAATTCAGAATGGTCTTTCCGCTTGAAGTAAGAACAGGCATTGCCAGCACGTCACCTGCAGTCAAGGATTTTGCCCCTACAAGCCTCATAAACTGCCCCCTTGGTCTGTATGAATTAAGATTATTTTATGAACTCGTTTTTAATTTTTAGATTTCAACTATAAAGAACATTTCCGAAGAGGTATAAATATGCATCGAAACGGAAATATTTTTAATTAAGAGCTGCCTAAACCATGTCGTTTAATAAAGGCTCTCTGCAATAAAGCCTGTTTAATAAACAAGGCATTGTACTCTGATAATGCCGGCCAATGACGTCCGGCATTATCAGGACATTCAAACTATTCTTTTTATAGTTAAAATTCTCAAAAATGAACATCAGCCAAGTTTTATTTTTCTAATGGAAAGACCAGCAACCTCCAAGGCTTGAATAAAAACAATCCGAAGCTATTTCTTAACCTTTCCTAAATATATATAAAATTATATATGCTTCAAAACAAAAGTGCAATATGCTTCAATGTAAAAAAAAATGCTTGGGTGCTTTGCCACACCCAGCATTTTTTTTATTTCTATGTTTTAGAAGCTAAAATTCCATCATGCTCTTTAAAAGCTCACTGTAATTAAAGGAGTTGTAAGCATCAACCTCCGGAAATTCTATATTTACTTGCTGGTTAATGTTTTCAGTATCACTTTTAACACCAATTTCCAGACTATAAATGCCTTGAGCATAAGACTCCTCATCACTTCCCGTTATCTCATTTATGGCATTCTCAAACTGAGCGGCATCAACTTCAATATTAATGCTTAAATTCTGTTTTATTATATATCCCTTATTGTCTATGAAATAATCAACAACAATGCCCTTATCTCCTATTATTTTTACATCCTTAAGTACCTCCATCGCTTTGTTGAATTCTTCAAGGAATGGGGGGATTTGATTTTCGACCTCCCGGAAGGACTCGTCGAACTCAGCCTTAGTAGTTTCAATATCAAAATCCTCGCCGGATGCCACCTCTATAACAGCATATGCAAACTCATTTACAAAGCTTATAACATCCTTTCTCTGAGAAAGATCATTTACTGTCGAGCTAAGCAAAGTCTTAAACGCCGCATCGTCAAGCTTCAACTGATATACGCTTACTTCTCTGTCGTTTATTGCACCCTTGCCCTTAGCAGTTATTAGCTTGGGAGTCTCCTTAATATTTAATATGTAATTTTTTAATATTGTCCCCAGCTTTGGCTCGAACTCTCTGCTCAAATCCATTATCTGCTTCAAATAATCCGGAGCTATGTCAGCCTCACTGAGCATATTTTCAATGTCCATCACCATGTATTGCTTCCCTGTGAATTGCTCGGGCATAGACATCGTCAGTATAGGAGGTATGCTTATTATCTCATTTAATTCAGGCTCGTCACCCGTAAGGTCGATGTCGGCCCATATGCCCATATTCATCTGCATGCCCATAACATCCATTTTTATGTCGGTCTGCTGCTTTGCTACGGTTTTTTTGTCATTTTGCACTATTTTTTGGCTTATATCCAGCCTTGAGCTGTTCAAAGCGGTAAGTGTTTTTCCGATTAAAGCCTTTTCTTCCTCAGGGATGCCCGTCACATCCAGCTTAAAAGTAATTACCGAGTCAGTTTCCATTGACTTTATGCCGGACGTTTTGTTCAAAGCATCGAATACTGCAATTTCATCCGAGGAACATCCCGCAAGCATGGATAATGTAAATACTGCTACTACTAAAAATGCAAAGATTCTGCTAAACTTTCTCATAGTAATCCTCCAACCATATTATTTGTAATATTTTGATGCGCTTCCTTAATTATACATATTTTTATAAATAAATATACTTCTTAGGAAGATTTTTATTATTTTCATTATACTACTTATAAAACCAAGCCGTCAAATATAAAAATATTATGTTTAAAAATCGGAGAGGATTTTCTTATGGCTTTGCCTGATATTAAGTTTTTTATTGTAAACCTATTGTATTTTTATGGGCTATGTATTAAAATAAATACATAACCCATAATGCAGAAGGAGGTATGTACCATGACGGATATGACCATTAACCTTTGTGCAGAAAATTCAGATCAGACAGACTATGTTAACTACCTTTCCTATTATCCTAAAAAATGCTCCTGCGGAGGGCTGATTCATGCAGAAATAAGCAACAACAGATTTCACGGGCTGACTGTGATATACAGATGTGAGGACTGCGGCTTTACTCTTGATCTTATTGAGGAATAAAGACACAAACGGCATAAGACCGCAGGGACAGCAGAGTGTGTAAAAATTTCAAATTTATTTGAAAAATTGCAGTTCGTCACCGCTACGGCATCATGGGGCACGGTTCCTCTGCTTTCCCTTCGGTCCTCCGCTACGCTACGGAAGCATACGAATCCGTCCCCAAGATTCCTCCGCTGCTTTTTTTGCAAGTTCTGAAGATTTTGATTTCACTCAAAAGACTTTTCGCACACTCTGACAGCTCCCTGCAGTCTGCTATGTATAATTTATGAACGGCCTTTTAAATGGCCGCACAAGCCACTATATTTTCTGTCATATCATATATGTTATATAACATAATCCTCGGGTATAAATACTCTAAAATCCCTGGGCCTCACATATACCTTCTGCTTTTCCTTAAGAGCAAGCTGCCTGTATGTCTCCTTGCTGATTTCGGCCTCTATATACTCTTCTGTGTCCAGCCTTTTCAACTCAAGGCTGACAATGGGGCCAACCGCTCTTATAAAAATTATCTCTGCTTCAATAAATTCATACTCTTTGGGTTCTAAGCTTATTTCAATATCATGGGGGCGGATATAGCTTATTACATCCGTGTTTCCGCCTGCCGCATGCTCAGGTGCATCAAGCCTCAGCGATCCAAGCTCAATTTTCCCCTCACGGACCCTTCCGTGAAAAAGGTTGACATTTCCAAGGAAATTATAAACAAATGGGTTCGCCGGATTATCATATACCTCCTCAGGGGTACCTATCTGCTCTATTTTTCCGTGGTTTAAAATTACAATCCTGTCGGCTACGTCAAGAGCCTCCTCCTGGTCATGCGTTACAAAGACACTTGTAATAGGATATTCATCATGAAGCTTCCGCAGCCATCTGCGAAGCTCCTTTCTTACCTTTGCGTCCAGGGCCCCGAAGGGCTCGTCAAGCAGCAGCACCCTGGGCTCAACGGCCAGAGCCCTTGCAAGGGCTATCCTCTGGCGCTGCCCTCCCGAAAGCTGCGAGGGGTAACGCTTGGCCAATTCCTCCATTTTTACAAGCGACAGCAGCTCATGCACCTTTTTGCTTATTTCCTCCTTCCCCGGCCGAAGCCTGGATGGCCTTACCTTTAAGCCAAAGGCTATATTTTCAAAAACATTCATATGCTTAAAAAGGGCATAATGCTGAAATACAAAACCGACCTTTCTGTCCTGGGTGCTTTTTGCCGTGTTATCCTCACCGTCAAAAACAATGCTTCCCTCGTCTGTTGTTTCCAGACCTGCAATTATTCTTAAGAGTGTGGTTTTTCCGGAGCCTGACGGCC
Organism: Bacillota bacterium; assembly: GCA_023390115.1. Taxonomy (GTDB): domain Bacteria; phylum Bacillota; class Clostridia; order Acetivibrionales; family DSM-27016; genus Anaerobacterium. The sequence goes on along the minus strand of JAEWDM010000016.1, from coordinate 235,799 downwards.
CCAGCAGCGCAACCAGCTCCCCTGTGTTTATTTTAAGGCTTACACCACTGAGTGCCTTAAAGGAATCAAAAGATTTTGTAATATTAGAAATTTCAATACTCATGTCCATCCCCCAGTTTATCAGAATCGATATTTTTAGCTATGCCCCGGTCTGCTGTTTTATTTTCCAGTCGGCAATATTTTTAATAACAAGGTTTACAATGGCAATCAGTGTTAAAAGAGAGGCTACGGCAAAAGCTGCGGAAAACTTGTACTCATTATATAATATTTCAACATGGAGCGGCAGCGTGTTTGTAAGCCCTCTGATATGTCCGGACACCACCGAGACAGCTCCGAACTCTCCTGCCGATCTGGCGGCAGTAAGCATTACTCCGTACAAAAGAGCCCATTTGATGTTGGGAAGAGTTATGAGCCAAAAGGTTTTTAAACCGCTGGCCCCAAGAGTCAGCGCGGCTTCCTCCTCCATTGTTCCCTGGGCCTCCATCAGAGGTATCAGCTCCCTTGCCACAAAAGGCAGGGTTACAAACAATGTTGCAAGCACAATACCGGGAGGAGCAAAAATTATCTTTATTCCCCATGTATTCAGAAACGGGGCAAAAATACCGTGGCTGGTACTGAAGAGCAAAACAAATATCAGCCCTGCAACAACAGGGGAAATTGCAAAGGGTAAGTCTATAATAGTAACCAGCAGATTTTTGCCTTTGAATGTGAATTTGGCCACCGCCCATGCCACTATTATTCCAAACAGGGTATTTACAGGCACCGCCACAGCCATTGTAAGAAGAGTAAGCTGTACGGCCTTCAAAGCCATGGGATCGCTGATTGCGGCATAGTACATGCCTGCTCCCTGCTCAAAAGCCTTTACAAATACCGATATAAGCGGAACTATGAGCATCAGGACAAAAAACAGAAGGGCTGCGGCTATAAGAAAAATCCGGACAGCCCCGGAGCCTTTAACGCGCCCATTACGGGTTTGATTTTTAATGTTTACAGAAACGGGAATACCTCCGGCCATTTTATCACTCCTCTCTACTTATGCCTGTTGCCTGCCCACCACTGAAAGAGATTTATTATAAGAAGCATTATAAACGACATTACAAGCATAATGGCCGCAACAGCCGTCCCTCCTGCATAATCGTATTGCTCCAGCTTTGTCCTTATAAGCAGGGGTATTATTTCTGTCTTTAAAGGCATATTGCCCGAAATGAACACAACCGATCCGTATTCACCCAGAGCTCTTGCAAATGCCAGTGCAAAACCGGTTATTATTGCAGGCAGCAATTCAGGTATGATTATTTTATAAAAGGTCTGGAAGCGTGTAGCTCCAAGGCATGCGGCAGCTTCCTCGACCTCTGAATCCATTCCTTGAAGAATTGGCTGAACCGTTCTTACCACAAATGGAAAGCTTATGAATATTAAAGCCACCGTTATCCCCAAAGGAGTATAGGATATTTTTATGCCAAGGGGATCAAGCAATCCCCCTATCCAGCCGTTGGGAGCATAAAGCGTTGTAAGAGATATGCCTGCAACCGCAGTGGGAAGGGCGAACGGCAGATCTATCAGGCCGTCTATTATTTTTTTCCCCGGAAATGTATATCTCTCAAGCACCCATGCAATAAGCAGTCCAAAAACCGCGTTTACAGCAGCCGCAAAAAATGAGGTTCCAAACGATACCTTTAAGGAAGCAAGCACCCTCTGGGATGAAGCTATCTTCCAGAATTCCTCCAGACCTATGCCCCCGCTGTTCAGAAAAACCATTGAAACGGGAATTAAAACCAGCAGTGCAATATATAGCAGGGAAAATCCCATTGTTATTCCAAATCCTGGTATAACGCTGTGCTGCTTCAGCCTGAATTGCTTGATAGTCAGGTTCATTTCCTCACCCCTTTATAACGTCTATTTTTCTTCATAGATTTGGTCAAAGATTCCGCCATCGTCAAAATGCTCCTTCTGGGCCTTACTCCACCCTCCAAAAACCTCGTCTATGGTAAATAGATTTATTTTAGGGAACTGGGAAGCATACTTTTGTGCAATTTCCTCATTCCTGGGTCTGTAATAGTGCTTGGCGGCAATTTCCTGGCCCTCGTCACTGTACAGGTATTCCAGATATCCTTCCGCCACTTCCCGTGTTCCCTTTTTGTCAACCACCGAGTCAACCACAGTCACAGGCGGCTCTGCCAAAATGCTCACCGAGGGAACAACAATTTCAAACTTATCAGCTCCCAGCTCATTTATAGAAAGGAAAGCCTCATTCTCCCATGCAATAAGTACATCCCCCAATCCGCGCTCTACAAATGTCGTAGTAGATCCCCTTGCTCCGGAATCGAGCACAGGCACATTGGCAAATATGGACTTCACAAACTCTTTTGCTTTTTCGGCATCATTATTGTCTCTTTGAAGCGAATAGCCCCATGCGGCCAGGTAATTCCAGCGTGCGCCTCCCGAGGTTTTGGGGTTTGGAGTTATTACCTGTATTCCGGGCCTTGCCAGATCGTCCCAGTCCTTTATATTCTTTGGATTTCCATTTCTTACAAGGAAAACTATCGTTGAGGTATATGGCGTGGAGTTGTTGGGCAAGCGTTTTTGCCAATCCTTGTTAAGTATCTCCTTATTTTTATTTATGGAGTCAATGTCATATGCAAGGGCCAGTGTAACCACGTCAGCCTCATTCCCGTCAAGCACCGTCCTCGCCTGGCTTCCCGATCCGCCGTGAGACTGCTGTATGGTCACATCCTGGCCTTTTTTGCCCTTCCAGTACTTTACAAATGCAGAGTTGTATTCCTGATAGAGCTCCCGTGTGGGGTCGTACGACACATTAAGAAGTGTAACGGGCTGCGCACTGCCAGTGCTGGACTGTCCCGCTCCTGCTTCCTCAGAAGAGCCTCCATTCCCCCCGCATCCCGCAAGGGAAACAATTAATACGGCGAGAAGGCCTGTTATCAGGACCTGCTTTAGCAAAGCTCCAATTTTCCATGATTTTATCATATTCATCTCTCCTCACAAAATAATATCAAAGTAATTCGATAGGTTTAGTACTATATTAATGTGTATTTCTTTCCATGTCAATAGGTTTTTAATATTTTTAGTATTCCTATCTTAAAAGTTTGTTATTTAATATAGCGCCTATACGCAATCAAAGGGCAGGAAACCTGTTATTCCCTGCCCTTTGCCCTACTATGCCGCATTCAAGATATTTATTTCATATAATAATATGATAATTTCAGTATTTATGTAATACTTTTCAAAATAAGCTTTTTCCCATCTCGCCCCCTATCGTATAAAATGTTATGCTTTTCATCAGCTTCAGGAATTCAAAAGCTTATAACCTCCACAGAATTTGCGCCGGCACCCTTTGCAAAGTCCACAACCTTTATTTGGGAAGGCTCCACCCGGTAGAAAGCATTATCGGAAAGCTCTCCCTTCAAAGCTCTGTCCCTGAATCTGGGGCTCCTGTTGCCAAGAAGCTCTATTGCCTTATCCAGTTCCTCCCGTACTGTAATTTGCTTTGCAGTGCCCACTACAACAGCGTTTCTAAAGGAAGGCAGCTCCTGTCCCTCATGCTGGAACAGTATTGACACATTTGAATTTTGCTTTATTTGCTCTACCTTTGCGGTTGCTTTATGTGTCGAGAAATACACGGTAAGGTCCTGAGCCGCAAAGGAGCCCAGGCTCCTCTGGATTGGCTCCTGCTCTCCGTTTACAGTGGCCAGCACTATAAACCTTGTATTGTTAAAGTACTCGTTAAGCTCATCTTTTTTAATACTCATTTTTCGCACTCCATTTCTATAATAATTTAATTTCAGACGCTTTTTTCTTTAAAGGCAGGAACCGGAATATAAAAGAGGCTAAGTTCCAGCCTCCCGATGGCAGGAATAAACTTAGCCTCTAGTTTTCTAGTCAAGCGTTATATTCTGTTTTCATATCCAAGTATTCTGCTTTGTTTTATAGAATTTATTATATTGCCTAAGTAAGATATTGTCAAGCTTTTAATTTATGCTGCTGTATTTTTAATTAATTAGTTGACCAGGCATATTAAAAGCCCGCTTCGGTCTTAAACTCAATGACTACAACTCTTTTAGGTTGGCATGACGCAGACTGTTCAAGCTCTGGAAAGGAAAATCCCGCAATTTTATCCTCGCTGTCATAAACGTCAATTCTATCTACCATAGCCCTTACTATCTCGTTATTTATGCCGTTCTTACACACAGACAGTATTATTTTGTTCACCGTCTCAAAGCCGTCAACGGTTTTTTCGCATTTATTCCTCAGCCTGCTGATTTCGCTGCGCAGATAAGCAATTCTATTTTCAATACTTGAATTAATTCTCATAAATAACTGCTCGGATATTTTTCCCTCCAGCTTATCCATATACAATAAATCCTGCCGGCGGCTTTTGAAGGCCAGGGCCTGCTCCATTCTGGACAGCTCCGCCCTGAAGTTCTCCCTTCCTCCCTTAAAAAGCTCCTCAAGCATTTTGCCGGCAGAGTCTTTTGCGGTATCACCGGTTAGCATATTTACCAGTTCCTCACATATTGCACGAGAAATTTTGTCTTCATTGACATAATGACTTGTACAGTAGCTTTTACCCTCTTTTGCATAACGGCTGCAGATATATCCCATTTCCCTGTCCTTTCTTTTTCTGGCAAGCATGGGACTTCCGCATTTTCCGCAGTATATTGCTCCTCTCAAAAGGTGGATAGTTCCTTTATGAGAGCCTCTGCAAACGTTTTTAAGGCTTCTGACCGACTGCACCTCATCAAATTTTTCCGCGTCTATTATTGCCTCATGAGTGCCGGGGGTTACAACCCATTTTTCCGGGGGAAGCCTTCTGGTCTTTTTGCTCTTAAAGCTCAGCCTTTCTGTGGTTCCCTGCACAGTGACACCTTTATATACGGGATTGCATATTATACGTTTCACAGCAACGGCACTCCATTTGCCTGCTCCGCAGCATCTATCCCCTCCTGACGCCGGTGTTGGTATTCCCTTGCCGTCAAGATGCTTTGCAATGTATGCATAGCCGTACCCTTCTGAATACATTGCAAATATTTCCCTGATTACCCCCGCAGCCTCACTGTCCACACAAAGCCTGTTTTTTTCCTCGGGGCTTTTAGTATAGCCATACGGCGCATGCCCTATATATTCACCCTTCTGTATTTTGAATCTCAGGCTCGATCGTATCTTTCTGGAAATGTCCCTTATATACCTCTCGTTGTATATTATATGGTATAAATTCCCGGCTTTTAGACTTCAGCGACACCTTGCATTTTAAGAGCCCTGAAAGTGTATTCTCAAACTCCTTAACCCTTTTTTCCCTTTCCTCTTCTGTCATATCCGGCCTGACAACTATGATTTTAGGCATGTATACGCACCCCCTACAATCCTATTAACAACGGTTTGTACATTATACATGTTTGTATTTCCACTTTTTAAACACAGCTCCGCCGGCAAGATCCATTTTATTTATGTAATATCAGTAGCTGATCCCCCATGCCTTCAGCATATCACCCAGCACAATCAGCAGGCTTGGAACCTGAATCCTGCTTTCCCTCAGCACTGCCAGAGTCAGCGCCGGGAGCAAAAGCAAGAGAAACGCCAATATATCCCGCCATGAACGCTTGCGAATTATGGGAACTAAATCAATCAATATGATTAGGGCAAAGCTGATTAGCACCGTTCCCATATGCTATACCTCCCTTGCCTTAGGCAGTTTTCGCAGCTTACCTATGATAAAGGTTAAAAGCGGTATCAGAATTTCAAACGGCGTCCAGAGAAAGGGGACAATTTCCTGAGCGGAGGCAGCGTGCTCCACCGGATAGGGGTACAGCGTAAGCCCGTAAGCAATCATAAACGCTCCCATTGCCAGCACGAGATGCCGGTATGCCCTGACCTTCAAAAGCTCTGCGACACCAAGTACGGAAACATAGTACAAAAATGTTATTTTAAAAAACAGCAGCATGATAAGCACAACGGCGAATAAAATTTCCATACGGCTCAGAGCCATTCCAAGATTAACCATACGCAGAGTCACGAGGGAGGGAAGCGTAAACATGTCCAGCGTATTCCCAAGCACCGCGATATCACGAAGCATTATGGCCAGTACGGTTATGCCGCCCATGGCAAAGCCCCAGAACAGATATTTTGTAGTATCGCGGCGGGACATCCTCACGTTGGAGTTAATCATCAAAAATGCCACCATCTCTCCAAAAGGTATTGTAGTTATAATATGAGTTCCCTGTATATATTTGCCTATAGGCTGATCAAACACAGGCAGAAAATTCCCAAGGTTTATCTGGTTAAAAATCAGCAGTACCGAAACAGCCAGAATGATAAACGCCACAGTCACAAACAGTGCACTGAATCTTGTAACCAGCTTTATACCGTTTCTCACTGCCAGAGCACAAACCAAAATACACATTATGGAAAGCACTGTGGCAGGTGTTTTCTCCATTATGGTCAGCTTGGTGAATTCACTAAGATCAATAAGGTTCAGCGACCCCAGAGTGAAAAAAAACCATATATAGGCGCATCCGATGATTTTACCCGCAACAGCACCATATACCTCCTCCAGAATCTGAAGCAGGTTTCGCTGCGGGAACATTATCATCAGGCTTCGAAACAGCCATGTGAGCGGCAGGCAGACCACGATGCCGGACAGCACTGCCAGCCACGAATCCTGCAGCGTAACCGCTGCAAGGAAGGCAGTCAGCAACGCTGACGATTGAATAAAGCAAGCAACCGAAAACATGAATTGCCTGCCGGAAATATAGCCTTTGTCTATCCTCATGGCCTGCTTCCCTCCATTTCAATGGATTTTAATATTTGTCCTGTCGACGGGAGGTGTACCTTGACATTAACCTCTAATTCAATTTCAGGAAAAAGCTCATCCCAATGCTTCTTCATATCCCTCCACTCCTTAGGATACGTACGGTGCACCGAAGCTCCAAACCGGTAGATATCCGCGTTCAGCTCCTGAGCAGTTTTAAAGGTGTCCGTAATCCGGCTGCGAATTTTATTTTGGGCCAACCGGATAAGATAAGGTATTAAATCCTCAGGAGTCATTTCACTAAAGCCGCGCAGCTCGCCAATACTGAGTGTGGCGTCCACCGACAGCACCACCCGGACGCCTCCGTCCGGGCAAAGGAATACATCCCTCTTAGTATCCAGATTGGCAATATGAAGCGCCACCCTTCCCAAATCGCTTTGGGCAATGGCGGCACACCCTCTCACTTCTCCCATAGCCCATAAATAGCCCAGAACCCCATCATTGTTTAAGTGTCCTACCATCCTGTCATTCTTAAGCACCGCCATACCGTCAATACTGATTTGCTGCCTGCCGTCTTTCTCATACAGCTTGACGACAGGTGCTACCGGCGAGGAGGTTTCGTCCCGAAGCCGGGATAAAAAATCCAGCATGCGGGTTCTGTAATGCGGCGATACTGCATACAGATCCTGCATTACGCGCGACAGGTACATTCCGGAAATCTCTTCCTGCCCAAGCTTTGCCGAAAGTATTTCCTCCCCACGCCCGTCGGCCACCATAACCAGTACTTCCATGCGGGCCTCCTGATCACGCATAAACAAATCAATGCGGTCTCCGACTCCCTGTTCAGCCAAATCCGTTCCCAGCAGCAGCACCTGATTGTGCTGCAGGAGCAGGGCACGGCTGCTATTCCTGTCAAACTGTACCAGCCCTTCCATCATGGTACCGGCAGTAGTTTTGAGCGTAATTGAGTAATCCTTTTCGGAGTTGGATTTACCTGAATTTGAGTCGTTCAGATTTGTCTTGCCTATTTGCACTGCGATATCCATCTGTCCAGGATCGCTAGCTTTATCTAATGCCACGCCTGTTACTATGAAAAGCGAGTCCAGCTCCCGGTTGTCCCAGCAGCCGGATAAAGGCAGTATGAGCGTTAAGAGCAGCACGGAGGCGGCAAGCAGCCCTGCATATTGCTTATTCATGTCCTTTGCCCTCCGTATCATCCTCATCCCGGGGCTCATAGGGACGTAAGGGGGGTATAAAAAAGCGCCGGCGCACTGTATCGCCGCGGGCCATATCCTTTGGACGCCGGGTCATGAACCATTGAGGCATTCGCACGACAGAATCCTGCAAATTGCTCGTCCATGCAAAGCCGTCAAAATATGGCACGCCGAATGAGCTCAGTGACCCAAGATGCATCAGTATGGCAAGAAATCCCATTGCAATACCGTAAAAGCCTGCAAATGAGGCCAATATCATCATCACCACTCTCAGAGCGGACGCCGAGTCATTCTGAGACGGTACAAGAAAGCTGGCAACCGCAGTAATAGCTATGGTAATCACCATGGGCGCACCGACAATTCCCGCAGATACCGCTGCGTCACCCATGATAAGGGCGCCCACAATACTGATGGCCTGTCCTACCGGACGTGGCAGCCGGATTCCGGCCTCACGCAGAAGCTCAAACGCAAATACCATAATCAATGCTTCCATAAAACCCGGAAAGGGTGTTCCTTCCCGTGCGTTTGCTATGGTAAACAGCAGGGTGGTGGGAATCAGCTCCTGGTGAAATACAGTCAACGCAATATAAGCGGCGGGAGCAAACACAGTGATTATGAAAGCAGCGAAGCGCAGCATCCGTGTCAGGCTTGCATAAAGGGGACGGGTATAGTAGTCCTCCGCGGTCTGAAAGCTTTCAATAAACAGCATCGGAACTGTCAGCACAAACGGTGTGCCATCAACCAGAATAGCGACGCGGCCCTCCAAAATGCGTGCCGCAACAACATCGGGCTTTTCGCTGTACCCCACTGTGGCAAAGGGAGAAAAGGGGGCATCCTCAATATATTCCTCAATATATCCCGATTCAAGTATTGAATCCACCTTCAGCCGGCCTATACGGTATTTAACGGCCTCTACCACCTGAGCTGCAGCCACTCCGTCCAGATATATGATGCATATATTTGTGTTGGTTTTCCTTCCGGCGGTTATATTTTCAACACACAACTGTGCGCTTTTAATTTTGCGCCGGAGCATTGACGTGTTTGTACGCAGATTTTCAGTAAACCCCTCACGGGGGCCTCGTACTACAGTCTCGGACTGGGGCTCGGTAATACTTCGCTTATCCCATCCCTTAGTGCTGACAACAAGTCCTTCCGTACAGCCATCTATAAGGATCGCCGTATCCCCTGACAGGCATCCCGATGCAAGCTCCGACAGAAATGAAGCCGTTTTTACATCCCCGGCACACAAAACACTCTGTGCAATGTCATTTATAAGACCCTTTCCCGCACGGAGAGGTATTTCTTCAGTCCGGCAGCCCGTTACCGGACGCAGTATGGCATTTGTCAGGGTGGTATTGTCCACCATGCCGTCAATAAACACTAATGCACCGGTCAGGCAGTCGCCCTGCCCGAACCGGAATATATGAGTCTTCAAATCACAGCTATCGCAAAACATTTCCTTTAAGCAGTCAAGGTTTTCACCAAGCTGTGGCTCTATCCTGTCTGTTCTCTGACTTTTGCCGGGCTTTGGACCTTTGCCGGCGTTCTGTTCGATGTCACAAGCTGCCGTATCCTCATCTGAATGGGAATATGCTCTGCTTAAAAACCGTAATTTGCGAATAACAAATCCAAAAAACAATAAAATCTTATCCTTCCACCAATGATTTTTCTTAAAATTAGTATGGACAATTCTTCCTTGGAATATATCTTCTTTTAAAAATTTGCCCCCGAATACTTTACCGGGCATTGCATACAATTAATATGACAGGCAAGCAGCGTGCTGAATGCAGGAAGCCTTGGTGTAAGCCAGCACAGCTTTGGCATAAAAATACAATATTTATTATAAATGTATTAATGGGGTCATAATAATGGAATTAAAAACAGCTATATACTTACGCAAGTCAAGAGCCGACGAGGAAAAGGAAAGGTATTTCGGCCAGGGTGAAACATTAGCCATTCACAGGAAGGAGCTGCTGTCCTTTGCCAAAATAAAAAAGCTTAATATAGTCAAGGTTTACGAAGAGCTGGTATCCGGTGAAAGCCTCTTAAACAGGCCCGCTATGCTTCTGCTGCTGAGAGAGGTTGAACAGGGCCTCTATGACGCTGTGCTTGTAATGGATATACAGAGACTGGGACGCGGAGATTTGGAGGAGCAGGGCATTATTCTCAAGACCTTCAAAAAATCTGCAACATTGATAATTACGCCCGATAAGACATATGACTTAAACAATGAATTTGACGAGGAATATAGCGAATTTGAGGCTTTTATGAGCCGCAAGGAGTATAAAATGATTAATAAGCGCCTGCGGCGCGGAATAATGCATTCCATCAACGAGGGAAATTATAATGCGCCTTATCCCCCATTCGGGTATGACATTGCCCGGAAAAAGACGGGCAGGACGTTGGTACCTAATAGAGAACAGGCCGAAATAGTAAAAATGATTTTCTCATGGTACGCCAATGATAAAATTGGAAGTCAAATTATATCAGACAGGCTTACTTCAATGGGTATCAGTACAAACAGGGGAAATAAATGGTCTTCTTCCTCAGTGGCCTACATAATCAAAAACCCCTTGTACATAGGTAAAATAGCCTGGAATAAAAGCCAGGGATACTATTCCGAAAAAAAGAAAAAGTCTCACAAGACAAGGCCAAGCAGTGAGTGGCTTTTAGTAGACGGCAAGCACGAGCCCATTGTCACCTATGATTTATATCAAAAGGCCAATGAAATAAGAAAGGCTCATATAAAAGTGCCTGTAAAGCCTGAAGCAGCTTTGAGTAATCCTTTTGCCGGACTTGCGGTGTGCGGGACCTGCGGCGGCAAGCTTAGATACAGAACCTATGAAAAGTCGGACCCTCACCTGATATGTATAAGCAAATGCGGTAATAAAAGCAGTAAGTTCAAATATATTGAGGATGCGGTTTTAAAAGGCTTAAAGGAAATGCTCGACAGCTATTCAATCAAAATTCAGGCTGCAGAGGCTTATTCAAAAGGCATACCGGAAGTTGATGCCCTAAACCGCAATATTATATCCCTTCAAAGAGAGCTTTCCGAAACCTTCAGGCAGAAGGAAAGTCTTCACAATCTCCTTGAGAGGGAAATTTATACTGCAGAGCTCTTTATTGAGCGTTCAAACATACTGACAGAGAAAATCGATTCTATAGAAAAGGCCATCAGTAATACCAAAGAACAGGTGCATAAGGAGCTCAAAAAAATCAGTACGGAAAACGAGGTTATCCCCAAAATCAAGGAGGTATTGGACGTATACCACCTTATAAAAACTGCTGCCGGGAAAAATGTGATGCTAAAAGGCATTATTAAAAGCATAGAATATTTTAAAACAAAAGGCCAGCGGAATGATAGTTTTGAAATCCGTATAAACACTAAATTTTAGAAAAATGTCTATAATATAATATACCTCTCATTGTACCAGGTTTCAATTCCCACAGTCTCATTATCCCTTAAGCTGTCATACTTTCCGTCAAAGGTAACTACCCTTACCCGGTTTTCCTCCAGATAGTCCAGAAACAGAAGTGTTTTTGCATTATTTCTCCCCAATCTTGAGAGATCCTTAATGACTACCATATCAATATTTCCTGCGGACACGTCCTGCTTAAGCTCTTCAATTCCTCTTCTCTCAAAGCCCGCACCCGATACATTATCATCTACGTAGACCTTAACCAGCTTGCCCATACTGTTTTTTTGCACATAATCTATAAGCAGGTCCCTTTGAGTCTCTATAGTCTCAAAATTTTCCTGATTGTCATCTCTGCTCTCTCTTACATATACCCCTATCTTATTAGCCCCGTTACATGTATTATCCATAGCAGCTATTGCCCTCCCGGACCAATGTTTCCGGCAAGAAGCCTTATGAGCTTATACAGCAGCCTGTCCTTACGTATGCTGCCGGAATATTTTTTAATTATCAATACATCTCTGCAATTTTTCTGCCTTCCAATCATGGCTGTCTCCTTTATCAAAACAAGTATTTTCCCGGTATAATATATATGCCCCTGCGGCCATTTTTAAAATATGTCCACTTAAGTTATATAACTGTAAAGCCTCGTAAATTTTTTACTTAGTATATTGACATATATTTTTACACATGTTATTATTAAAAAAATTAAATTTCCAAATGCGATGAAAAGGAAAAGTAAATTATCATATAGTATCCTTTAAAGCGAGCCGGTGGCAGTGAAAGTCCGGCATGGGTAAGATAGTTGAAGTTCTCCTTAGAGCTGTTGGCTGAAAGCTTTCAGTAGGCTAAACCGGAGTCCTCGCCGTTAAAAGAGGAAATGTATCGGAATTTCGTTTTTCCCGTACATACTTTAAGAGGGCTTGTTTATTTAAGCCAATATGGGTGGTACCGCGTGGATTATACTCTTCGTCCCAAAACAATAGCATGTTTTGGGCGGAGAGTTTTTATTTTGTCCGTAAATTAAACATCAAGGGGGTATTTTAATGATTATTGTAATGAAATCTTCTGCTACAAGAGAGGAAATAGACAAGGTGGAGCGCAAGCTGTATGAGCTGGGGTTCAGTACTCATCCTATATTCGGAGAGGTTAAAACTGTTATAGGAGCAATCGGCGATAAGCATCTTTTAAACACTCACTCCATATCGACAATGCCCGGAGTAGAGAGCCTTGTGCCCATAATGAAGCCCTATAAGCTTGCGGGACGCGAGCTAAAACAGCTTCCTACCGTAGTAGAGGTGGGAGATATTAAAATAGGGGGCAATCAGGTAGTTGTCATTGCAGGCCCATGCGCAATTGAGAATGAAGAAATTTTTATTGAGACAGCCTTAAAGGTAAAGGAGGCAGGAGCTAAAATCCTTCGGGGAGGCGCGTTTAAGCCCCGCACATCTCCCTATGCCTTCCAGGGGCTTGAAGAGGACGGACTCAAAATAATGGCGGCAGGGCGGGAAGCCACAGGCATGAAAATTGTGACCGAGGTTGTAGACACTCGCGATGTGGAGCTCGTAGCCTCATATGTGGACATAATACAGATCGGTGCAAGGAACATGCAGAACTTCCGTCTCCTCCATGAGGTGGGTATGACAAAAAAGCCTGTGCTTTTAAAAAGGGGTCTGTCCGCAACCATAGAAGAATGGCTTATGGCATCGGAATATATAATGGCCGCCGGGAACCCCAACATAATATTATGTGAAAGGGGAGTAAGAACATTCGAGACAGCCACGAGAAATACAATAGATCTCAGTGCAATACCTGTAGTGAAGGAAAGCTCGCACCTTCCCATAATAGTAGACCCAAGCCATGCCACCGGCACCTGGAAATACGTTCCCGCTCTTTCGAAGGGTGCGATAGCTACAGGAGCAGACGGACTGATTATTGAGGTCCATTCCGATCCGGCTGCAGCACTGTGCGACGGCCCTCAATCCCTCCGCCCCTCAAAATTTGACCAGCTTATGAAAGAGCTTGGGCCTGTTGCCAGCGCGGTAGGACGCAGTCTGTAACAAGGTAACGGGGCAACAAAGTAATGGGACACTCCTCTCCGAACAAGGTAACGGGACACTCCTCTCCTTCGTCGAGGAATGTCCCGTTGTCCCATTTATTCGATCAGCCCTGTGGCATCTGTGATAATACATTTATATGCGTTTATGATTCCTGCATATTTTACCTTCCCTCTAAGTCCATTTATTTGAGTTATATTATCCGGATGTGTTATTATCCTTTTTACCTCCTGAGGCAGCAGCTTCGGATTCTTCTCAAGCACAAGCGCACAGACCCCCGATACAAAAGGAGCTGATGCCGAAGTTCCTTGAACTTTTATGTATTGATCCTCCATATATATACTTGTAATATCTTCACCAGGCGCACCAATATCTACGGATGTACCATAATTAGACTTTTCATATAATAGACCATATTGATTTACTGCGGCAACCACAATAATATTTGGGAGATTATAACAAGCAGGGTAAAAAGGCTCCTTACCCATATCAATCCCTTTATTTCCTGCTGCCATAACAAATCTTATTAAACACCGGACAGTTCTTTTTGGTGTTCCCACTCTTTATTAAATCTATTTATAGACATTCTAAATGCAATATTATTATATTTAAAATCAGTATTAGATGCTTTATATTCTTCATTAATTTCTTAAGTAACTAGCTTATAAACCTTTTAAAGTCTGCATGAGGTGAAGGAATTACAGTGAAACCAGCAAGCATCCCATCCGATTTAACTGCTTCACATCCAGCATTGACTGCAGCATTTACATCAGACACACTTCCTGTCACAATAGCGAAAGCTTTCCCGCCCATTCCTCTTGATAATCGTACTTCTATCAATTCTATCTCAGCAGCCTTTACAGCTGTGTCAGCTGCAAGTACCCCCGATGCTGCTGAAAAGGTCTCTATAATTCCAATAGCACCTATTTTTGAAATATTACTAGTAGAATTAATCGCTTTAAACACCCTATCATCTATATTGGGGATTATTAGTTTGTCCACTAACATGCTTCCTGCCCTCTCAGCAGCAACTAAAACAGAGTTTTCTACCTCTGATATACTTCCTGATATTAAAATTACATACTTACCAGGGCATAAAGGTTGTGCCTCAATTATTTTTACTGCTGATGCTTTAACCATAGTGTCACAAAGTTCTATACCTTTTGCTATACTGGAAGACTCAATTATACCAATAGCATTCATTTTATTCCTCCTATATGCTTTCAATTACAAAACTATCAGATATTTCTTTGATAACACCGTCAATAGGACTATGTAATCTTGCACTCAAGCTTTTTTCAGGTATTTCGGCTATCAAATCTCCTGCAGCTACTCTTTGTCCCTGAGTCAAAACAGGTATTGATGGAGCGCCTATATGCTGCTTTAAAGGCAACACTACTTTTTCAGGCTTTATATCTAATTCAACGAAAGGTAAATGAAAGTTATACTTCGTTAGTCCAAGCTTGTCAAGTAATCTTTCCGTTGGAACTTTTCTATATTCTCTGAATTCATGTACTTCTTCTGTCATAATATTTTTAAAGTTTGGTCGTTCTCTATTTTTGTTAATGACTTCTTTATAATATCGGTTTACTGCATTTGGCAGAAGACCCATCGTACATGTATAGTAGCCGCAGAGTCCGCATTCACTACATAAAGTAGCGGGATATAAGCCTTTTAGATCACTCTTATCTTCAATATCTGAAAGGGCCATCATCATTTTGTGAGGGTTTAAATTGTGTCCTAATAGAAATCTTGGGCACATATCAGTACATTGACTGCATTGGCAACATACAGATTTAGCTATTTTCATTGCACTTTTTATATTTTTACTTTTTAAATCTACTATTTTATGATCACTGGGAAGTACTATTATGGCACCTGTCGTTTTTGTGATGGGATTATCAAGATTTTCTTCCAGTTTGCCCATCATAGGTCCGCCGATAATAACTTTATAATCCTCTATTTTTATACCGCCAGAAGCTTTTTCTATAGTCTCTCTTATGGAAATACCTATTGGAAGCTTAGTCACACAAGGATTTCTTACTTCTCCAGTAATTGTTATATACCTATGTGTAAAAGATGTACCATTACAAGCGTCAGCCATTAAAGATAGCGTAAATACATTACTTACTACTACATTTACATCTAAAGGTATTCCCCCCATAGGAACCACCCGGCCTGTTGCTTCGTACACGAGTACATGTTCATCACCTGCTGGATAAAAATTATCCAGCAAATGAAGCTTTATATGCTCTTCATCTTTCAGCATTTCTTTTAATATTAAAGTAATGTCACTATGTTTTTTCTTTATTGCGATTATTCCCTTTTCCGCCTCAACGGACTGCATCGCTAGCTTAAGGCCCTCTATAACTTTGCGAGCTTCTCTTAGCATCAGGTGCCTGTCTGTTTCAAGGATAGGTTCACACTCAGCCCCATTGGCGACTACGATTTCAGCTTTGGCAGAAATTTTTACATGAGTTGGAAATCCTGCACCGCCTGCACCTACAATCCCAGACTTCATTACCATATCAAATATTTCAAGTTTATTCTTCATATCTTAGCCCCTAGTAACTATTTTCACAGAACCGCTGGCTCCAATAGTTGTAGCACCTGCTTCAATCAATGCTACAGCCGATTTATAGTCCTTAATTCCACCGTCAGCTTTAATACCCATTTCGGAGCCTACCACTTGGCGAATACGTTTTACATCTTCCACTGTAACCCCGTCTGGCTTGGCCCCTGCCGCTAGTTTTATAAAGTCCGCTCCAGCTAGCTTTGCAATAAATGCAACCTTAATCTGTTCTTCAAGATTCAAAGCGCCGAGATCAACCACAACTTTTACTAATGCTCTTTTATTTGCAGAAACGATTACGGCTTCAATATCTGCCTTTAGAGCTTCCAATTTACCCGCTTTAACTAATCCTACATTTACCGGAAGATCTATCTCGGTAGCGCCGTTCTCTATCACATCAATAGTTTCCGTAACTTTTATTTTTGTTGTTGCAATTCCCATTGGAAAAGCAATAGCAGTGGATACCCTTACTCCTGTACCTGCAAGAATTTGGGCTGCAAGTGGAACAAAACATGGCGCCAAAGCAACGTTTCGAAATTTATAATTTATGGCCTCTTCACAAAACTTCTTTACCATTTCCGGGGTAGCATCAGCCCTAATCATAGAATGTTCTATAATTAAAGCGAGATTATTATCAAATTCCCCATCACATTTGCCGTTATAATTGTTTTTTTCAATTAATATTCTGCGGACTATTTCACAGATGATACTTTCAAGATTTGTAGTATTCAACAGAATCACCATCTTTCCAAATCTTATTCATATTTAATACAGTAAAACGATACCTAAAACTTCAAGCGGTTCGTTAGTATTGTTATCAACAGAATGTGAACTTCCACCGCCGGTAAGTATAACATCACCTGCTTTGACCTCCTGCTTGATGCCATTGTCTTCAACGATTCCGCTGCCCTTTAAAACGTAATATATTTCTTCTTCGTTCTCGTGGATATGTAAACCTACAGAGCAACCTGGATTAATAAGCATTTTGCCAAAAAAGCGACATTTACCTCTCATCTGAATCTGTTTAAGTATATGTGTAACAGCGATAGTTCCCTTACCGCCTTTCATAGCCTGTCTTTCTTCTATCTCCATATTTGAGGCTCTTTGTATCATTTTAAATCCTCCCTCCAAAATCATTTTTCAACCTTGCATCCCATTCTCTCTAGGCAAATGATGATTGCTTCGGCAAGCTTATCTTCATTGAATGAACCGGCATCAGCTCCAATATTTTGAATCATTGCTGCCGTTGTCTTTTTTAACAGTTCAGACTTATCAAGGTTAATTTCAAAAGTCTGTTCTTGGTTTTCTTGATTTTTTGGCTTATCATCGCATTGTCCGATTACTATATTTATTTTATGATCCTTAGCCCAGTCTTTTGCAGCCGGTGTCACAATAGTGCCAAAAGGGAAAGCAACACTATCCATTCCTGAGAATTTCATCATTTCAATTTGTGTCACTACATTCGCCACTTAAATCACCTCAATTTTTTACATCTAGATTACTTTTATCCCAAGTTCCTTGATGGTATCCATTGCCAAAGGTGTACATATCACGCCTTTATTTATTTTTAGTGCAGCTTTTCTCTCCCATGCCCTGCGTACTGTCGCCTCTGTAATAATTTTTAGTGGTTCATCGACAATTATATTGTCCTTCTGCTGCATATTCTGTGCATCATTGATATCTCCATCTAAACAGAACCTTGTAGTCAAAAGATGGGCAGATACATCCCCATGCTTTATTCCGGCTCCATTGGCTTCATCCATATCGACATGGAAATCAAGCGAAAACTTATCACTAACTCTTACAACTACATTATCAAATATTGCTCCCCGATCTCCGCCGACTTTCACCTGGACAATCTGACCATCGTTAACACAGTAAGTTAGAGCATCAGAAGGGTGCATGTGAATATGTCTCTTTGCAATAATTAATCCTTCTTTAATATAAATTGAACCCTTTGGGCCAATTACTGTTATTTCCCCTGATCCATCAAGATTTCCAGATTCACGGACCGGAGCAGACACACCTAACTTGAATGCATCACCTCTTAAAATCTCTATCTGGGTTTTATTTCTTACAGGGCCCAAGACTCTGACTTGTTCTATACTCCCTTTAGGTCCAGCTAGAATTACGGTCTCTGCTGCTGCATATTGTCCGGGCTGGGAAAGCTCCTTCATATTTTGAAGGGTATAACCCTGCCCAAACAAACTCTCCAAATCTCTTTGAGAGAGATGAATATGCCTATTGGAAACACCTATGGGAAAAGGTCTGGGATTTACTGCTGCAATGGAGTAAGCCGTTATCTTCAGTAGTATTTTTGAAATAACCTGCTCAAGTACCTCCTGTTCCATTAATTACCCACCACCTTTTAATGTAAATTATCCCTTTGGTAAAATTGACTCTACTTCTGTATGCGGGCGAGGAATTACCTGGACTGATTTAAGTTCTCCAACACGCTTTGCTGCTGCTGCACCTGCATCAACTGCAGCTTTAACCGCGCCTACATCTCCGCGAACCATAACCGTTACATATCCGCTTCCAATCTTCTCTTTACCAATCAATTTTACGTTTGCTGCTTTTACCATCGTATCAGCAGCTTCAATAGCTCCAACTTCTCCTATAGTTTCAACCATGCCAAGTGCATTTTCCATTTTATTAAACCCCCATTTATCAATATTTTATTTATCAAATTTCGGAAGGATTGACTCAACTTCAGTGTGAGGACGAGGTATAACATGAACTGACTTAAGTTCTCCAACACGTCCTGCCGCCGCAGCTCCCGCATCTACAGCAGCTTTTACGGCCCCCACATCTCCACGAACCATTACCGTTATATAAGCACCGCCAATACATTCTTTGCCAACAAGCTTGACATTCGCAGCTTTTACCATCGCATCCGCTGCTTCTATTGCTCCTATTAAACCTCTGGTCTCAATCATTCCTAATGCATTTTCCATAAAATAGTTCCTCCTTATTTTGAAGCAGTTTTGCTTTCAGTCTTTGCAGTTTCTTGTTTTGGAAGTACTGCTGCAACTTCATTATGTGGGCGAGCAATAACATGAACCGACTTAATCTCACCAACACGTCCAGCAGCCGCAGCCCCTGCATCAGTAGCAGCTTTTACAGCGCCAACATCGCCTCGTACAATAACCATTACAAGACCTCCGCCAACAATTTCCTTACCAATCAGTTGGACATTTGCAGCTTTCACCATTGCGTCAGCTGCTTCGATAGCACCTACCAGACCTTTTGTTTCAATCATTCCAATTGCTTCACTCATGATTTAACCTCCATAGATTTTTTGTGTACTTTATTTGACCTTTATCATTTCATCAATCGCTTTAATTACTTCCTCTTTTTTATAAAAGTAATTAAATACTTTATGTTCAAGCTGTTTTTTCTCTTTTTCCAAATGATAAGCAATGCGCTTTTTGTGAATTAAGTGCATTGGAGTAACATTGTCTGAAGTGATGCTTCCGCCCCAAGTTCCACAGCCCAACGTCAAAGCTGGTGCCAAACCTGTCGTATATCCTACAGCTCCCAAGGAAGAAGGTGTATTAACTAGAATACGGAACACTGGTTTCTTCATTCCAAATTCCCGAATAATATTATTATTTTTCGAATGAATTACCATAGTGTGTCCCAGTCCTCCGTATCTAAGCAGTTCAATACTTCTTTCACACACTTTTTCCCAATCTTTTTCAACATAAAATGCGAGTACAGGACACAGCTTTTCAGCTGAAAGGGGATATTCATTTCCAACTCCATTTACATGTGCAATTATGACTTTTGTTCCATCAGGTATTTTGATTCCTGCCAAATCTGCTATAGTCTTCGGGCTCTGGCCTACAACCGCAGGATTTACCATCCCGTTCGGTTTTATCACTGTTTTTTCAAGTGCCTTCAATTCAGGTCCTGTTACAAAATATCCACCTTTTTTCTTCACTTCAGCGATTACATTATCCGCAATTATTTGTTCAGTTACTATTGCTTGCTCAGACGCACATATAGTTCCATTATCAAATGTCTTGCTTGCTATTATTTTATCTACCGCATCACCTATGTCAGCTGATCGTTCTATAAAAGCCGGAACATTCCCTGGCCCTACTCCGTAAGCTGGAGTACCTGAACTGTATGCTGCCTTAACCATAGCTGATCCACCTGTTGCCAGTATCACTGCTGCTTTTGGATGATGCATCAGGACATCTGTTGCTTCCATCGTGCATATCGGCAGGCAATTGATCAATCCCTTGGGTGCCCCTGCCGAAACAGCTGCATCCTCCATAAGTCTTGCTGCTTCAAGGGAACATTTGATAGCTCGTGGGTGAGGTGAAAACACAATGGAATTTCTAGCTTTAATCGCAATTATCGCTTTATACATGATTGTTGAGGTGGGGTTGGTAGTTGGTACGATTCCTACAACCACCCCCATAGGAGCTGCAATTTCGATAATGCCATTTTCTATGTCTTCATTGATAATCCCAGCTGTTTTCATATCTTTTATATAGTTATATAAGTTCTTTGTAGCAAACTGATTTTTTATTACCTTATCTTCAGCAACACCTATTTTTGATTCATAAACAGCCATGGAAGCCAAACGTCTGGAATTCTCATAACCAACCTTAGCCATAGCTTCAACAATTCGGTTAATTTTGGACTGTTCAAATTCAGCTATTGTTTTTTGACTATTGTAGGCTATTTCCATCAGTTCATTTGCTTTTTTTATTGATAATGCCGTATTATCATTTTCAATACTACTTCCCATGTTAAACACATCCCTCCAAGGCCGTTTTAGTAATTGTCTTTAGCAGCTTGTGCTCCTGCCGCCTGATCAGGCATTTTCCCGGTCTGTATAATACTACCTTTACTTGTTCCGAGACGTGTAGCTCCCGCTCTGATAAGATTCAATGCAATCTCACGGTTATTGACACCTGTTGAAGCTTTGACTCCCAAATCTGGGCCAACAGTCCTTCTCATTAATAAAATATCTTCAACAGTAGCGCCTCCAGTGCTCATCCCAGTGGATGTTTTTACAAAATCTGCACCTGCCTCTTTAGCCAGTTGACATGCCTTGACCTTTTCTTGGTCAGTCAGAAGACAAGTTTCAATAATTACTTTTACAAGTGCTTGTCTTGCTGCCGCATCAACAACAGCTTTAATATCATTGAAAACAAGATCATACTCCCCATCTTTCAGCGCACCGATATTGATAACCATATCCACTTCCTGTGCGCCATTTGCGATTGCATCCCTTGTCTCAGCTGCTTTGACAAACGAAGTATTAGCACCTAAGGGAAATCCAATTACTGTACAAACTTTAACGTTCGTACCTTTTAATATACTGGCTGCATATCTTACATTTGCAGGATTGACGCATACCGATGCAAACCCCCAATGAATTGCTTCTTTACAAAATTTTCCAATTGTACTTTTTGTAGTTTCAGGCTTTAGAACGGTATGGTCACAAGTAGCTGCCAAATTGTTGATATCTATTCCATTTGGCAAAACTTCCGCTAAATCATTGGCTCTTTTCAACGCTTTTAATCCATTATCATTACATACTTCCTTTAATACATCGCGTGTAATTTCTTCAATCAATTTGTTGATTTCCATTTTCTCACCTCATAATATTTTCTGTTTTTTTATATTGTAAACTTTGGAATAGGATAGCATAATTTCGCCTCCTCAAAGTTTATTTCATAATCGAATAACACCATCTTCGCTTTCAAGCACATCTACAATCCCTGCTATTACCGTGTCAATTGGTGTCAGAGGTTCTTTTGCTTTATATACCTGGCGTGCTGAGCCTCCTTCAGCAATAGCAATAACAAGATCGCCTACTCCTGCCCCTACACCATCAATTGCAATAAACTCATCACCAGCATCATTTCCTTTTGTATCCAAAGGCTGAAGTATCATCAGCTTGGCACCTATTAGATTCTGATTCTTTTGTGTTGAAACAATATTTCCTACAACACGAGCAAATATCATTGTGCATCCCTTTCTATTTAATACAATAGACGTAATCTACAATCCCTATTATTCCTGCATCAGATGGAGCATTAGGATCCTTTAGAGGCATAGCACCGTCCTTACTTTTGGCACAAAACACTATATCACCACTCCCTGCTCCAATTGTATCCGCAGCTACCAATGCTGATCCAACATTTTCACCTGCTGAGTCTATAGGCTGAATAACTAAAAGTTTTACCCCTGCAAGTGATTCATCTTTTGCGGTAGCTACTACCGTACCTATCACTTTAGCTAGATACATGCTTTACTCCTCCGACTGTTGTCCTTTATCAAACACTTTTTTATCACCCACGACTATTAAATCAACTATAGCTATTACTGTTGCATCAACTGGAGTATTTGCAGTAACGGCAGTCTGCCTTGCCGAGCTGCCGCCAACTACTAGTACAATCTCGTTAATTCCGGCACCTACAGAGTCTATTGCAACAGCCGGCTTACCTTCATACTGCAGTGTCAAAAGGTTGACGGGCTGTACCACCTGAAATTTCCTGCCATCCAATTTTTCGTCCTTTCTTGTACAGACTACAGTTCCTATTACTTTTGCTGCATACATTTGTCTGCCTCCTATATTTATTCATAGTTCAGGTTCTAAACTGTTCAACTATTGTTTTTAACTGATCTGCCATTTCCGACAATTCTGTTGCTGATGACATAACCTCTTCCAAGCTGGCTGTTTGTTCCTCAATAGCTGCTGCTATTTCCTGATAGTTATCCGATGACTTTTGGGCAATAAAGCTAATATTATTGCTTCCTACATCTATTTCCTTAATGTCACCGATTATACCCTCTATTTCCCTATTAATCTCCTTCAATTGCTGGTTAACCCTTTCATTCGTACTAACAATATCACTAAAGGACTCGCTTGCTTCTTCTGCGGCCTGGGAACCCGCTTTTACCTCATTTACACCAATAAGCATACTATCCGCTAATTGTTGGGCTTGAGTCTGAATCTTTTTTAATATACCTGTAATATCCCTGGTAGCATGTTCCGAACCTTCGGCGAGTTTCCGGATTTCATCTGCGACAACTGCAAAACCTCTTCCGTATTGACCTGCTCTTGCTGCTTCAATTGCGGCATTTAATGCAAGGAGATTTGTTTGAGAAGCTATCATAGTGATAGTATCAAGAATCTTTTGTATTTCAGCAGTATAGATTCTTAATGTATCTGAACCCTTTTGAGTTTCCACTATTTTCTCTTGGATAATATTATTCTGCTGAAGAAGGTGCTTCATCTTTTCATTTCCAGTCATTGCAGATTTTGCAGCTATATCTGATGTTGCCAATAAATCCTGAACGTTGAAGCTGATTTTTTTATTACTGTCTGTCAGCTTCTCCACCAATTCAACTGTCTTTCTTGACTGCACCAATTGCTTATTTGTACCGTTTGAAACATCTTGCATTGATGAAGATATTTGTTCAATTGCACAAGAATTCTGTGTGGCCCCGATTTTTAAAAATTCGGCTGCTGCCGCAACGCCGGAACTACTTTTGTTTATGCTGCCGATTATTGTGCGAAGGTTCTGTACCATTTTGCCGAATGACATAGTTAACAAACTTATGTCATCATTCGACTTAGCTTGTACCACTTCCAGATTAAGTTCTCCATTCGAGATTTTTTCTGCAGAACGCGCTATTTGAGATATAATTCCTGCAACCCTATTTGCAAATATAAAGGCAATTACTGTACTTAATACTCCTATAAATACAATTGCAATCATTATCAGAAATTCGATATTGGAAATCTGTTTCCTTAATACATCTCTTTGGAGTCTTTGGTATTTTAACTCGGTAAACAAAAATGTGTTAATAGAGTTTTTAAGAAAACCAACAACTTTGTCAGCTGCTTCTTTATTATCAATAGCCACTGTAATATTCTTGTTTTTTATTCCGTCAACAGCACCCTCAGTATATTCAATGAATGTTTGTACATGCCTTTCAACATAAAGGAGTGCTTCCAACGAATCTTTATTTGTAATCGTAGTCTTTAAGACCGCAACATTTGACCTCATGGATTTAATCTCATCAGAAATTTTGTTTGAATTATCGTTTTCAGATCCATTTACTAAACTGTATAGTATTTTATTAACGTTATTTGCTGAATTTGTAATATCATTGGCTGTCAACGTCGTTTCAAGCGATCTGTCAAGCTTTTGAACTGATAACTTCAAAGTGAATAAGGAGATGAAACTTATTATACCCATTACGACTATAATAGTAATGTAGCCTGCTGCAATTTTCCCTTTTAATGATAATTTCAAATTGAAGAAACTCATATACTTTATAATTGATTTCTCCCCCTTTACTTTTATATTGAGACAATTAATTCGATTAAGTAGGTAACTAATTAAATTTAATCTATTTGGGAAAAAGCAAAGTCTTTAGCATTATCTCCCTAAGATAATTCAAAGCCGCTCAATTCAAACATTCTTTTAATCTCTGTTATTCCCTCTTCTTTAGGAGAGTTCAAATCTTTAAGAGCATACTCCATGCCTAAAAAAGCATACTTACTGCTTCCTAACTGGTGAAACGGCAAGATATCGACCTTTTTCACATCGAGTTTTTTCAATAAGCTTATTATACCTTCTATACTGGGTGCATCATTATTGTAGCCGGGAATTATAGGAATTCTTACTACAACCTTTTTTCCGCATTCAATAAGCTTTCTGAGATTATCGATAATCAAGTCGTTTTTTACACCTGTACCCTGGAAGTGCGCTTCACTATTGTAATGTTTTATGTCATATAGGATTAAGTCTGAATAATCCGCAATGAGTTTCAAATGTTCCCACTTACCATAGCCTGTTGTTTCGATAGCAGTATTTATATTTAATTGTTTTAATGCTTTAAGTATATGCGCTGCAAAGTTGTACTGCCCGAGAACTTCGCCGCCTGAAAGAGTAACTCCCCCATTAGAGGATTTAAAAAACTGTTCATCTCTTACTACTTCAGCAATAATTTCATCAACAGAATATATACTGCCTTTTTGCACAAGGGCTTTACTCGGGCAAACCTTAACACACTCAAAGCATTTGTTGCATTTTTCTCTATCAATGTTAATTGGCTTTCCAGCTACACCTCTAATACAACCGGTTGGACAAACTTCTACGCACCGTAAGCAGCCTATGCATTTTGACGATGTATATAGTAATTGTGGGTTAAAGTCCTGCGTCTCAGGATTAGAGCACCAGCCGCAGCTTAAAGGGCATCCTTTAAGAAATACCACCGTCCTGATTCCAGGTCCGTCATGTATACAGTAACGTTGAATATCAGAAACTATGCCTTTGACATTTTGCAAAATTTTATCCTCCGATCAAAGCATTCAAGTTTATCTTTTAAATGCTGTTTTGCTCAGTACGTGAAATAATCTCGTCCTGTATATCCTTATCCAATTCAACAAAAAATGCACTGTATCCGGCAACTCTAACCACTAATCCTCTGTATGCATCAGGGTTTGATTGAGCCTTTTTTAGGGTTTCTGCCGTAACTATATTGAACTGTATCTGAAAACCATCAAGATCAAAATATGTCCTGATAGTATTGATAAGCAGTTGACGGTTATATGGTGTTTTTAGCAGCGATGGAAGATACTTTTGATTATAATTTACACCGTTTGTCGCCAGAGAATGCTTAACCTTTGCAACCGACTTAATTGCTGCTGTAGGACCGCACACATCCATTCCATGCTTTGGTGAAAGTCCACCATCGCCAAGAGGCGTATAGGCATGCCTGCCGCTAGGAAGTGCAGCTGTTTGTTTCCCAAATGGAGTATTGGAAGAAAGGCAGTACATTCCTGCACGGTATTGGCCTCCCCTGAAATCTTTTCCCCTTTTTACAGCCATACAGTACTCTTCGGCGACGAAACGAGCAAATTCATCCGCTTCGTCAATGTCGTTACCATACTTGGGAGCATAATTGATCAAAATCTGCCGCAGTTCCTCCTTACCTTCAAAATTGGTTTTCAGTGCCTCCAAAAGCTCACTCATAGAGATCTTTTTATCATCAAAAACCAATTTCTTTAGAGCTGTCAAAGAATCTGCAGCATCTATTACTCCAATGCCCTGTACACCCACATAGTTGAATCGTGCACCTCCAGCTGTTGCATCGGCAGCCAAATCCAAACAGTCATCAAGCAGCAGTGAACAATATATGTGTGGAGTGTTCTCAGCTATGGTTTTGACTATGATATTCAGAGACAATATCATATGATCAACAAAATAGTACAATTGTTTTATAAAAGCATTTTTCAAATCTTCAAAAGAAGAGAAATCCATTGGGTTTCCGGTTTCAGGCCCCAGCCTTTTATCTGTAAGCATACATATTCCATTGTTTAGCGCAAGTTCCAGGCATTTTGCCACATTGAAAAATGAAGCATTTGTTATACCCATACAGTTACCTGAAGGGGTCATTTCCACACATCCGACAACACTATAGTCATTTGCCAGTTCAATAGGCACACCATCATTACACAATGCAGGTACAACTCCATCATCATTAAATATGGGATACTTGCCACCTTCTTTAATGACAAGTGTCTCAATTGCCTTTTCCAGAACACTATCCGGCGTTTTTTTACTGATTCTGATTCCTATATTAGGTTCAAAATTAAATACATTTCGATCAGCTTCAAGGACAAGGTATGTCATTTCGTTTGTTGCATCATTTCCATTTTCATCAACGCCAGCAATACTTAAGTGAATTGTTGTCGCAAAACCTCCGTTATTTTTAACACTATGGAATGTCCCGGCCTTGATTATGTCACAATGTTTTACAAGCAGTGCCTCCAGTATTTCCTGCGCTTCATCTTTTGTGATTAGCTCTGAATCCAAATCTTTTTTATAATAAGGATATATATACTGATCAAAACGTCCTGAAGATATTGCTGAACCATTCTGGAAAATATAATCTGTAAGTAAAGTAAACCAGTATGATTGAAGTGCTTGATGATATGATTGGGCCGGGTGGTATGGCACAACCTTGCAAACTGAAGCAATCAATTCAAGCTCTTTCCTGCGCCTGCTGTCTTGCGTCTCTTCAGCCATTTCTTCTGCAAGTCTGCAATACCTCTCTGCAAACCTTTTCATTGTTTGACATATAATAATACATGATTTGTAGAAAATTACCTTGTCAGCATAGTCAGGATCCAGCAGAGACAATTTATCAAGATTATTTTTTGCTTCATTTTCAATTGAAATAAACCCTTTGTCCACAATCTTTTTTATATTGGGTATATAATGTCCATAGCCGCTTCTTGTCCTGCTTATGGGGTCAAACACTTTAATCTCTGATGTAAGCAAAGAAGCCAGATCATCAGGGAAATAGTGATATGCTATATCTGATAGATTTTTCTTTTCCCAATAAGGATAAATCTCATCCAGAAGATAATTTTTGTCCTTTTCGCTGATTTGCAAGGTATCAACTTTTCGAACAGGACAAAGATCCAGTTCCTTTTTACTAAAAGAGCATATTTCCGGGAACATTGGCGCCCATCTCTGTTTACTTGCATGATTGCCTACAATCAATTCATCTTCATGTATGAAGACAGTCATATTATCAAGGATATAAGAAAGAGCTTTAGCCCTTCTCAAAAGAGTAGGCTCGCCTTCTGTCATTTTATATGATTCAGTTACAAGTCTTGCTCTTTCTATACAGATTCCAGGCTTCGTACCTCTCATGCTGTCATTTAGCTTTTTTGTCCTTAGTTCCCTGTCTATGCCGACAGGTAAGTACTTTTTATCGCTCATATCAATCCCTCCATCCTTACCTTTCATCATGCCGTTAAGCATAGATGCTGTTATTGCTTGATTTAGGCATCTAACAGTTTCCCGCTCTTAACAAGCGCCTCAATTTCTTCCCTTGTTGCAAGAGATGATTGGGCCCCCTCTTTCGACGCCGCCAATGAGCCCGCTGCATTTGCATATTTTAATGCTTCATCAATACTCGCTCCTTCTCCAATCTTAACAGCAAATGCCGCATTGAAAGCATCTCCGGCAGCGGTAGTATCGGTTGGAGTAACGTCAAATGTCGGTAATATGCTGCATATCGTTCCGTCTGTAAAATACGCACCTTTCTTACCTAACGTTATAACCATTGCTTTTGAACCAAGGCTCAAAAGCTTTTTGCCTACTTCATCACACCATGTACTGACATCCTTATCATTTTCAATATCGGAGAAAAACTCTGACTCTGTTTCATTTGGTGTTATATAGTCAGCATATTTAAAAAGTTCTACAGAAATATCCCTGGGCGGAGCAGGATTTAGAATTGTTACCTTATCCAATTTTTTTGCAAGTTTAAGTGCAAATTCAACAGTTTCAGGATTTACTTCCAGCTGGGTAAGGAACACATCTGCAGTTTTAAAAATTTCTTCAGCACACAACACATCTTCAGGTTGTATATGCTTACCGGCATCTGTAGCAATCATTATTGCGTTATCGCCATTTTTATCGACATGTATGCAGCATGTGTCAGTCCTGCAATTATCTTCTATTTTGATAAAATCTGTATTTACGCCGTTTTCCTTTAGATTATTTAGTAATATTTGGCCCTCATTATCACGTCCTACCTTACTGATCATATAGACTTCAGCCCCAAGCTTTGCAGCCTGTACAGCCTGATTTGCACCTTTTCCCCCGCAGAAAAAGCCATTTTTGTAACCAACAACAGTTTCTCCTTTTTTAGGTAACCGGTCTGCCCATACTACACAGTCATATAAAATACTACCTAGTACAACAATACGCACTTTCTTTTCAGACATTTGGCTTCCTCTCCCTTATGCAGTCTTTTCAACTCGAGATTGAAGAATTACAACAATAAGTAAAATTGCTCCCATGATTACATTTTGTAATGGCGAACTTATATTGCCTTGCATATTCATCAGGTTCCCAATCAGTAATAATACCAATGCTCCGAAGAAAGTTCCCGACATTTTCCCTATCCCACCGGAAAGCATCGTTCCACCCAGCACAGCAGCTGAAATAGCTGTCATCTCATAGCCTATTCCAGCTACTGGTTGCCCTGAACCCATTCGTGCTGATAAAAGCAGGCCTGCAATACCGGATAAAGCCCCACAGATTGTATAAACTGCAATGTATACCGGACCACTCTTTATCCCCATCATTTTTGCAGCTTCAGAATTCCCTCCGACAGCGTAAATGTTTCTCCCAAACCGTGTATACTTCATAATGAACATTGCTGATAAAACAATTAAAACATATATTATTACAGGTATTGGTATAACCCCAAATAAGTAACCTCTTCCGATATATATGAAACCACTGTTTGAAATGCTCCTTGTAACTCCACCATTCGTAAGCAAATAGGCTATTCCTCTATATCCCATCATAGTTGCCAATGTCACGATGAATGGGGCTATTCTGAGTTTCACAACAGCCATGCCATTTATCAGTCCCATAGCGGCACTTGCTATTACTGGCACAATGATAATCAGATACAATGGTTTATCCTGTATATAGCTTACAATAATACCACTAAGGGCAAAAACAGAGCCTACAGAAAGATCTATGCCGCCCCTTCCCGATATAATGACCATTGTAACTCCGACAGACATGACACCCATGAAACTAACCTGCCTAAGCATATTCGAGAAGTTTAAAAGAGTTGGAAATCTATCACTATATAGAATTGATCCTAAAGCCACAAGTACTAAAAATATCAGAAATGCACTTTGTTGTCTCACAAAATTGAGTGCATTTTTTTTTATGACAGCATTCTCGCTCATATTAATCCTGCTTTCCAAAATAAGATTTTTATAATTGTACTAATTTCCTTTTATATTCTGGATGTAAACCGCTAAAATGATTATCACAGTTTTAGTAACAAGCGACCAATCATATGGAATGTCATTCATATTGAATGTTATGGTGATGAGCTGCATAATAAGTGCACCAACAAGTGTACCTATAATCCTGGCTTTACCGCCACTCATAGGTGTATCCCCTATAGCAACAGCTGCAATTGCATTCAGCTCAGCGCTCAATCCAACTGTATCCGGATCAGATGCACCTGCACGGGCAATAGTCAATAATCCTGCTATTGCTGCCATAAAACCGCTTAACATATATATGCATATAATCATTTTCTTAACTTTTACGCCTGCTAAGACAGATGCATTGAAGTTATCACCCATAGCTTCAATATATCTGGCAAAGACAGTTTTTTTTGCTATGAAGAGGAATACCGCGCATATTACTATTACATAAAACAACTGTACTGGAATTCCTGCAAAACGTGCCATTGCGATATTCGAAAAATTGCTATCCCTTATGGGTAAGATATTTCCATCTCCGATAATTTTCGCAATTCCACGACCACTGATCATAACTCCGAGTGTGACAATAATCGGCTGAATATTAAATATGGAGATGATAGAACCACTAAAAAGGCCAATTATTATACCAACAAACATACTGACTAAGAGTGCTGGTACAGCACCAAAATCCGGCAATAACCTTGCAGTAATCATACCGGCTATCGCCATAATGGTGCCAACTGATATATCGATGCCTCCTGAAGATATTACAAAGGTCATACCCATGGCAACAAGAATAACCGTTGAAGACTGTATGATCAGATTCCAGAATGTATTGATGTTGAGGAAATTGGGAGTAAATATACTGTTAAGAATTAACATCAGAAAAAAGAATATTAATGCACCATTATTCAAAATAAATTTTGAAACATTGACTCTTTGTCTTTTCAGTGATGCAAGTGAAGCTAATTCCATTAACACTCACCCCCATTATAGTTCTTTCCGCCAGAAGCAATACAGCTTATGATATTTTTCTCTGTACACTCTTCTAGGCAAAGTTCTGCAACGTTTGTACCGTCTCTTAAAACAACAATTTTTGAACTGTTTCGTATCAGCTCATCATACTCTGAAGAAACCATCAGAACACTTATCCCTTCATTTATCAGCTCTTTGATTAATATTTCTATCTCTGCTTTAGCACCTACATCTATACCGCGAGTGGGTTCATCCAGCATAATCAATTTCGGTCTTGTTGCCAACCACCTTGCAAGCAGCACCTTTTGCTGGTTCCCTCCTGAAAGGTTCTTAATTTTTTGGTTCATGTTCGGTGTTTTAATATTAAGTCTTTCTATAAAAGTTTCTACCACTTCTTCCTCTTTTTTTCTTGAAATAATGCCCATTCTACTTATTTCAGGCAAAAGAACAAGGCTTAAATTTTCTTTTACACTCATATTTGGAATTACTCCCTCTACTTTTCGGTTTTCAGAAAGAAACGCAACCTTGTTAGAAATTGCATGCATTGGTTTTTTGAGCTTTCTCTTCTGCCCCGCCAGTTCAATATTTCCAGTATAAGACTTGTCTGCGCCAAACAGGACCTTGAGCATTTCAGTTCGCCCAGAACCAAGCAAACCAGCTATACCGACACCTTCGCCTTCTCTTATTTCTATACTTGTATTTTTTAACTTGTTTCCAGATTTAATATTGTCAGCCTTTAATAGGACATCCCCGGCCGTCTTGCAGCTTACCTCTACCGACTTACAATTTACAATCTCTGAAGCATCCCTGCCAATCATCAGTGATACAAGCTTCAGATGGTTAATATCCTTAATGTCATATGCACCAACTAATTCTCCATCTCTTAGAATTGTAATTCTATTACTGATTTCAAATATCTCATCCAGTCGGTGACTTATAAAAACAATTGAAACCCCTTGTTTCTGCAATTTTCTAATAATCCCGAAAAGAACTTCAACTTCTCCTTTGTCAAGTGAAGATGTCGGCTCGTCCATTACTACCAGTTTTGCCTCTATTGAAACGGCACGTACAATTGCTGTTATCTGTTGATATGCTGTACTAAGGTTATTAACAGGTTGTTTCACATCAATATCAATTCCAAAGTTATTCATTAACTCTTTCGCTTTTATATTTACTGCTTTCCAATCAATGATACCTAGCTTTCTTGGCTCTCTCCCTAGAAAAATATTCTCTGCAACTGAAAGATAAGGAATCAGATTGAGCTCCTGATAAATGGTACTGATACCAGCCTTCTGAACATGCAACGCATTATCCGGATTGAGTTTATGCCCATCAAAATGTATTTCTCCATTATCTTTATTGCATATGCCGGTCAGAACCTTGATAAGAGTAGATTTGCCAGCACCATTTTCCCCCATCAGTGAGTGCACTTCTCCCTTATGCACTGAAAAATCGACTCCTTTAAGAGCACGAACACCGGGAAAAGATTTCTCTATTCCCCTCATTTCAAGTAATACTTCGCTTGTCATTACAATACCCCCAAAAATTTGAGAAAAGACATGCTTGTTACCACTCGTCTTTCCTCCCAGTTATCAACTTCTAATAATTCTGTTAGAAAGCTTTTGGAAGCATTTCCTCTGCATTTGTCTTATCAATGATATAGTCAGGTAGAATTATCTTTGTATCAATCTTCTCGCCCTTTATAACCTTTTCAAGTGTGTCAAAAGTAATGGGGCCATATAATGGATTGCACGTCACTGTTACACTTAGCTCACCAGCGATAATAGCTTTAACCGCGTCCTTCTCACCATCAATACCTATTACCGTCACATCCTTACCAGGTTGTAACCCTGCACTCTTTAGGGCTTGTATTGCACCCATGGCTTCTTCATCGTTGTGTGCGAATACCGTGTCAAATTGTTTTCCTTTAGATTGGATTATATTCTCCATTACTTTCTGTGCATCTGCTCTTGAAAAGTTCGCAGTTTGAGATGCAATTATCTTCATATCAGGGAATTTCGAAATGGCTTCTTTAAAGCCTTTTTGTCTGTCAATCGCAGCTGAAGATCCAGCAGTACCGGTAATTTCCACAATATTTGCCTTACCGTTTTTAGCTTTTGCTAGCCATTCACCTGCAGCCTTACCCTCCCAAACAAAATCTGTACCGATATATGTTATGAAATCCGTACCTGCTTGTCCCTTAACAAGGCGGTCAATTACAATTGTTTTCACACCAGCTTTGTTTGCTGCTTGAAGAGCGGGTACAGAACCTTCTTCTTCTCGTGGATCAAGGATTAAGTAATCGACCTTTTGTGCAACTATGTCTTCGACATCAGATATTTGTTTTGACGCATCTCCGCCTGCATCAGTATAGACAAGTTCATAACCCCGTTTTTCAGCCTCAGACTTTATACTGTTAATCTGAGCTACGCGCCATGGGTCAGAACTCTGACACTGTGAGAATCCAACTCTTACCTTTTTCGCTGGTGTTGCAGGTTTGTTCGCATCCGGCTGCTTAGAAGCATCAGTTGTAGACTTCACTTCAGTTTTACTCTGATCTGCTGCTTTTTCACCTGAAGAACATGCCGCAAAAGCAACAACAATGAGAACCACAGCCATCAAAACCGAAGTGAGTTTAAAGGTTTTTTTCATAAAGACTTCCTCCTCTTATTTTTTGCAATTTTGTCTTGCAATTTTATGTTACATCTAAGCCGACATAATATGAATAATATTTCTTTTGCAATACTTTGTTTTTCTTTAAATGATTTTTGTAAAACACTAATGGTCTTTTTCATGAAAGCTTCCTCCTATGTTGAATTTTAATTTTATGTTACATCAATGTAAAAAAAGATGAATAGTTTTTCTTCTGAAATACTTTGTTTTTCTTTTGTAATATCTTGGATATACTCAAATAATTTGTTTTGTTATACAATAAATTGTTTTAAGAAATATTAAGAAAGGCTATACTGTATTAAGATTGCTGTTATATACCTATCACAACAGCAATCTCTTAACTAACTACATAAGAATTGCATTATACTAAGTCTATTTACTCTGAAATTCCCTTTTTATATTCTGTAGGGGACATACCTGTATTCTTTTTAAACAACGTACTAAAATGTGAGTAGTTCTCATACCCAACCATTTCACAAACCTCATAAGCCATATACTTCGGATTTGAAAGCAGTTCTTTCGCTTTCTGGATACGTATTCCCATGAGAAAGTCTATAAAACTTATGCCTTTTTCTTGTTTGAAAATTGTACTGAAATAGCATGAGCTCATCCCTACAAAATGAGCAATCTTATCCAATGATAATGACACATTATGAAAATTATCCTTTATATAGTTTTCTGCTTTTTCAATGATTGAAGCGTATTTTCCATTCTTTTTAAGTAAAATATATTCTTGGATTTCTCCAATAGCGTATGTTAATTCACTTAAACATTTTTCCAATGTAGGAGATGATATAATCTCATCAAAGGTTGCCACCGGATCATCAAATATTTCACCAATATTACCACCAACATCACTTACAATTTTAAGTGCCTGCATATACGCATCTGTAACAGCCATGTGTATGTAGGGCTTTGCACGAACTCCCATAGATACTGCATTTCTGTATATTTTTTCAATACCGTCTTCAATGATTTTCTTATTTCCTGTTCGAACTCCATCAGCAACATCCAATATACCTTTAGTAGCCAAATTATGCTGATTTCTCTCTTGCCTAACAGTTTTAGCTTCTAAAATGATATTGTTTCCTGCTACAAATTTGTAGTTGAGTGCTTCAACTGCTTCATTAAACGAAAGGGATATACCTGTAATGCCCTTATGTGGTGTCCCCAATCCAATCGTAAGATTTGAAAGGTTAACTTTTTTTTGTTCTTGCTTTAATGCTTCTGCAAATGATTTTAGAATTCCTTCCACTTCATGCTCATTTTCTCCCCATGCCCATAAAAGTACTGTATTTTTACTATATTTGATCCATCCTATCCTTCCTGTTTCATTCTTAGAACTAAGCGTCAATTCTATCAAAGTGCTTAGATATGAATCATTATCACTTTCCTCTTCAATAATAGCAATTGAATATATATGTTTATCAAAACCAAGTTTTTCTACAACATTGACATCAATGTTCGGCTCATATGCCCCAATAACGATTTTTATGATAAAATATTCCTTTTCCATACGGCGATTTTGTTCTACTTCTTGAATCAAATCATTGATTCTGTCTTTTTCCTTACTCTTCCTCGTAATTTCCAAGCTGATTTTATTAAGCACTTCAATTAAGACTTCTGGTTCAATAGGCTTCAATATATAAGAGTATGCGCCTAGCTCAATTGCCCTTTTCGCATACTTGAATTCATCATAACCTGTTAAGATTACACAGCGGATATCATCATTAATCAATTTTATATCATTTATAAGTTCTAAACCGTCCTTGAAAGGCATTCGAATATCTGTAAGTACAATATCCGGCTTTTTTTCTTTTACAAGGTCTAAAGCTTTATTGCCATCTGCTGCTTCGCCAACAATTTCAAAACCAAGACTATTCCAATCAAATAGCTTCATTAAACCTGTCCTAATCATTTCTTCATCATCAACGATTAATAACTTCAACATAATTTTCTCCTGCAATCATAGGTATAGTTATGAATATTTTCGTTCCTAACCCTAAAGTACTTTGAACTTTAATTCCGAATTCTGAGCCAAAATGGATTTTTATTCTCTCGTTTACATTTCTAATGCCAAATCCAGTACCATTTCCTATACTTGTCAGCATTCCATTTAATTCTTCAACCCTCTCTGGAGGCATGCCTACCCCAGTGTCTTCCACAATAAATATTATTTTCTCTGATTCAAATTCACAATTAACTTTTATTATCCCTGATTCCAGACTATTTTTAATTCCATGGTAAATTGCGTTTTCGATTATTGGCTGCAATGTAAGTTTCAATATTTTATATCGGTAAGCTTCCTCAGGTACATTTATTTCATAATTAAGCTTATCCTTATACCTCATTCCCTGTATTGTCAGATAGCTCTTCACATGTATCAACTCATCTTCAATCGATATTATCTCCTGCCCTTTGCTAAGTGATATGCGTAAAAGCTTAGTAAGCGCCATTACCATCTCTATCACTTCTTTATTTCTATTGTCTCGGGACATCCATATAACCGAATCAAGGGTATTATATAAAAAGTGAGGATTAATTTGAGATTGAAGTACTTCCAATTGAGCTTTTCTAAGCACTTGCTGGTCACTGTATATTTTATTCATCAACTCGTTCAACTTGATGATCATTTGTCCGAAACTGCGTATCAGTTGGCCTATCTCATCATTATATTCAGAATTCATTTTTACGGTGAGGTCGCCATTCTCCACCATTTTCATTAATTTCATCAGCTTTTTTATTGGTTTTGCAACCGAAGAACTTACACCAAAGGAAATCGTAACAGCTATAATAGATACTATCAATGTAAAAATTATTATACTGGTTGTAATTGAAAAGCTCTCCCTTTGTAATTCATTTATAGAAATTAATCCAACTACTTTCCACCCTGAAATCGTTTCGTTTGATAGAAAAATATACTTGGTGCCTTCCTGAGAAGTAAAATATACTGTCTTTCTGTTATTCGTTATCTTGCCATTTCTGAGTATCGGAATTTTATCGTTTGTCTTACTTGTAAATAAGTACCTGTCATTATCCATTATGAAGAAGAGACCTTTATTACCAATCTCTGATTTTGTTATTGTATTAACAAGTAATTCCTCCTTTAAGTCGATAACCACAACTCCAAAATTTTTCCCCGTCAGTTTATCTTTAACGGGCATAGCTACAGAAACATAGTTCGCATAAGGCACAGTAATTACAACAGAAGATCCATTTTTTGATACGAACCAAACAGGTTTATCAGAAGAGATTGCATCAAGGTAAAAGGATTCCTTTCGCATATCATCTGATCTGAATGATAGCGGATTAGATTTATACTGACCGCCGTTTTCCCCCAAAACATATATCCCAAATATATCTTTAATAGCGAAGCTGTTCATAAAATTCAAACTTCCATCAGTTCGCAACTCAGTTGAGAAACGCTTAGAAATATTTTTTTCTAAAGGATTTCTAAGCGTTTCTTGAATAACAGGGTCGGACCCCACCAGTGTACCTATCTCCTCACATTTTCTAAAAAGATCGTTTATTTCATTTGATGTTTGATTAATATTTTGAGTACAAAAATCCGCAGCCTTATTTTGAAGAATATTAAGAGACAAAGAAAATGATATATATCCAACTAGAATAACAGGTATAGTTGAGAGTACAACAAAAAAAACCAGTAATCTTAACTTGATTGGAGCATTTTTTAGTAGTATTTTATCCCAAATTTTCTTCAACATATATTTAATCACCATGTCAATTGTACCATATAATTAAATTACTTATAATCCTATTTCGTTGAAATATTCCACCTTGATATATAAGGCAAATAATTTTCTAGCATAAATGCAGATAAAAACTTAAGTAAAAGATATTTTTTAGTTCCTTAGAGGATTCTAAGTGGATTGTATCACATCAATAAAAAGCTGCTTAATAAAAGATTTAATTTTTTTAACCCAGACTATATTGGGTATTAAATGGGTTTGTTTCTGCATGCAAAAAGCAATAACTCTAGGATAGAATATCCACGCATTATTGCTTATCGCTTGCTTCTTTTATTGCAATTTTTGTTAAGTTACGTGAGGCAACACAACATTTTTTAGATTAGTTCCATTCAATACTTTCTGGCGGAGCTTATGAAGTCCACAGTTGGCAATGGTAGAGTTTTCCCCTATTTCATAAGCAGTTTCATCCCGTATGCCGTTTTCTAAAGTCAACAGGACTTAAACCATATTGTGCTTGCCATTCGAAATCGCACTGGTATCCAGTGTGCTGAAGCTGACCACCTGCGCAGTTTCTGTATTTGATATAATCTTTGTTTCTTTTTCAACCGAATCTATATAGTATTTGCAGGTTAATGTATCTCCGTCAGGATCAGAGACCGATATTGTTGGAACGAAGGAAGCGGAAACATATTCATTTGATGAAGGATGAATAATACTAATATCAGGGTAGTTGTTTACATTAATTACCTTGTCTTCTCCTTCTATTGGTTCTTTGTTCCAATTAACAAGCGCATAATTAATTCTGCGGTCACCTTGATCTAAAGTATAAGAAGCGTCATGCCTATAAACTATCACTTTTGTATTAGAAGGGTACTGTATAGTTAGATTTTGTACCGTTTTATTGTTTATATCCTCACGAAAAAATATGTTTATTATATCCACGTGTCCTACAGAATTCTTTTTATCTATATCACCGTAAAAAGTTATGCTTATATTACCATCATTCGCATTAATTAACTTTAAATATGCATATCTTACCGTTATTGTGTTAATAGAGGTATCAATACTAGCATATACTTCCCCAAACATTCCACATGCATCTTTAGGCACCAACCCACTATAACTTCTGTATACTGTATCTTTTTTAAACCCATAGCTGCAATCCAACACTTCCGCATGAGCCCTGCTGCCAAATCCCAGATAAAAATCTCCGTATTCAGAGCTATCCTTAAATGTTATTCCCAATCCTACTACTATTACCGTAATCATCAGCAGAACAGATATTTTAAATATTCTTCTCGCCATAATATCTCCTTTAACTCATATATTCCAATACAGCCCCGCTTTACTCCACCCTGTACGACATGCCTGTTTTGGCGTTTGTCCTGGACATCAGCCTTAAGACTATCACGACGGGCTTGCCGGTATTTTCAACACCATATACTATCCTGCCCCCGGAAAGCTCCTCTACCTCAATATCCGTGCCTTCAATCCTCCCGGCCTCCATATCAATCACCGGATTGGTGAATATCCGCACTGTCACCATCAGCAGCCGATTCCCGGACAATTAAGTCCTCATATAGTTGCCTCCGAAATATTCCAGAAACAGTTCTTTATATACCTTTTCCCTGTTTATCTTCATAGCTTGTCTTCCTTTTTTCAGATACTTTACAACTTCATTATCCAATTCCCTGCTGATTCTTAAAACACTTTCCGAAGCCAGATTTTCTTCTGTCACAAATTTACCCAGCTCTTGCTGCATTTCTGCTATCCTCTTCTTAAGCATGTAAAACCCTGCCTCTTTATTTCATTATTTGTTGTATATAATGAGGCATAGGATTATCCTCCTGATCGTGCTCAATAATCTACACTTCATATATATATAGTGACTTTTCATCACAATTATAGGTTCCATGCCAGAATATGTCAATGTATTTCCAAAATATTTCCTGTATTTATTTCATATTCCATTGATTACCGTGCAGTAAAATATTAGTATTTTTCATTTATGAGGCTGTTTATATTGCTTTTCTATTGCTTTTTATTACAATTATGCCATATAATATTTTATAAAAAGGGGGGTAAGATGCATGTCGATTTTTAGCGATAATTTAAAATGGCTCAGAAAGAAACACGGTGAGTCTCAGGATACACTGGGAAAGTCAATCGGCAAAAGCCGGGATGCCGTTGCCAAATATGAGCTTGGAGAAAATGAACCCAATATAGAAACATTAATTAAAGTATCCCGGCACTACAGCGTATCTGTGGATTCATTGATTACAAACGACGAATATGTGGTTTTCAATTCTCATACTGAGCTGGCCAGATTTAAAAAGTATCTGGGCTCTCCGGCCTTTATTCCTTATTTCTGTCTTGCAATCAAGCTTATAGAGCATGGCATTGACATACAGGATATGGATAATTATGCAGAAAGCATAATAAAATATGCCCGTAAAAATAATAAGCTCAAGACAGATTTGTAAAATACTCCGGGCAGGAACTCATTTACTCCGCATATTTGCTTTACCGCAATTTGGTTTTATTGTCTTTGTATATACATACTTCTGGAGCTTATAGATAAAAGTGAAAGAAAGACGCTGCAGCCCTTTTGCAACGTCTTTCTTCACTAAAAAGCAAAGGAAAGTATGTTAAGAAGTTTTGTATGCAAATACCGCCTGTTACGAACAATTCAAATATAAATAGTATAAGAAATTGGGGCTATGAAAATAACAGATCGCCGCTGATTGATTTCATAACAGGCGGTAAGCTTTAATCTCAATTTAGTTGTCCGGCAGCCTCCCTTCCCAATATATATACTGGTGTTGGAAATACTAAGCACCAATAAGACTGCCGGACATGCAGCGCTCCTATAGTTTATTTTGCAATGTTCCATTAAATACGTATACATACTAAGTTTTGTGAGCTTATATCACAATTATATGCCTTATCCTGGAATATGTCAATATGTTTCCAATAAATATTTACAAAAATATTTATTTACTGTTTTTTCTGGGATAGTTTAAATAAGAAACAATATCTCCTTTGTTATGTCACTAAAGTTAATTTCTTTAGCAGTTGATACAGTTGACTCTATTTAAGCAAATAGGAAAAAAGCCGGGACGGCAAACCTGTCCCCCTGTCCCGGCTTTAATCTGGCCAAAGCTAATTATATTATGCCGTCACCAATTAAATATCCCCCTGCCGCTGCACCTAATACTACGGCACCAACACATGCCCAACCTACAGGGCCGCAAGCTAAGGCTGCACCTACTCCCATACTTAGCACGCTGGATCCTCCCAGTAGTGTGGCTACACCGGCACCTGCCGCAATAGAACCGAGCCCCTGTCCGATTTTAGCAGGTTCCCATCCTCCATCTACAATTAGCAGTTCATTGTTACTCAACTCTGCAAAACTAATGGTAGTATTCATAATAATCTCCTTCTTTCTCCATAAATATTATTTATCTAAAAGAATAATGCCGGCTATTATTCCTTTATTTCTATATGCAGGCTGCTTCTTTTGATGTAATTAATCCTTTTATTTAAGTATGGATGAGTCGCTAATAACTGTCTTACTATATTAACCTCCGTTTTCTCCCCATTATCTATCGTCATTTTTGTTAAAGCCTTTATGATAGCTTGAGTATTTCCCATTCTTTTTACAGCATATATATCAGCGTTAATCTCCTGCCTTCTGAAAAAATGAAGTGTCATAAGCCCGGCACCCATATATATAAAAAGCCCCGTTACAGACAATATCGAATATCCCTTCGGGGGTATGTCAAAAAAACCTATCATGGTCAGAAACACTGAAGGTAAAAGACCGAACGCTGCCCAGATAATAGTTCTTATTAAATCATGCTTTTGTATAATATGATAAGCTTCATGATAAACCACAGCTTTTATCTCGTTTTCTTCAAGCCGGTCAATAAAATCCTCATTAAATATTACGGTATAGTTTGAATACCCTTGGACTGAAGCATTGGCTATAGGCTTTTTCTTACGGGGTCTGATATATATGTTTATTTTCGGCCCTTGTATGCCTGCTGACTGTAATATTTCTTTAACCATATCAAACAGCACTCCCCGTGAAACAGCTTCCAGCCTGCCTGCTTTTGCCGAAACTAAAGGTAAATAGCTCCCTATGACTATCAAAAAAATGTACATTGCTGCTAATAGTAACATGGTTGTATTTAAATCAGGTTCCTTTACAAATATAAACAACATAAAAAGTATAAATACACCAATAAAAGCAGTAATGATTA
The DNA here is from genome assembly GCA_023390115.1 of Bacillota bacterium. Classification (GTDB taxonomy): domain Bacteria; phylum Bacillota; class Clostridia; order Acetivibrionales; family DSM-27016; genus Anaerobacterium. Next base: position 194,353 of record JAEWDM010000016.1, on the reverse strand, counting down.
AATAGTATATTCCTTTATATAATTTATCCATTTGCAGACTCCTTGTTAAAGTGCCTTTGAGAATATTAGGCTTTCACTAATTTTTCAATATATGAGGTTCCCATGCAGCTTAATATTAACTCAATTCTAAAATATGCATTATTTTTAGTGTTATAAAATCTATATGGTAATTATTATTGTGATTTTATATCATAAATTTTACCTTTTGAATTTATCAGTGTCAATATATTTCCAATAAACATTTACAAAAATATTTTTATTTGCTTCTTAAATTTATATTGATGCAAGTTGAGAAGCGATTGAGAGTAAAAGAGCAGAGCAAAGAGCCGGATAGTTTATGTGCCCTTCCATGACACAAACTATCCGACTCCTTCGTGATTGGCAATCTACTTCTTTTGCAGGGTTTTGGGAACTTTGGGCTGGTACATTAGCCATGAACAAGCTGATTTAGTCCCTGAACAGGCCACATTCGTTATCCCTCTTGCAATTGGTTTGATTAACAGTCCCTGATTTTTGCGGCGTGTAGACTGGATTTCTGCCATATCTTTCTCACCTCTCTTAAAATATTAATTTCCTATGCATCTGTATTTATATACTGCTTCAGAGAAATTATAGCTTTACCAATATCCTTTTCACTTTCAAGCATGTCACACAAACTCTGAAGCTTTCTGTCATTCTGATCTTTAGCTTTTTTTAATTCAACAGCTGTATTTATTTTATGCTGTTTATCCCTTGCAACTACATCTTTATGCTGTTTATCCCTTGCAACTACATCTTTTAGTAATTTTTTAATTAGTATATCTGTAAAACTAAACATTGCCATATAGAACGAAAACATAAATAATAGCAAACCTATAGAATACAGTATTTGTACATTAAATGAAAATCTTTCAAAATACATAAGGTATATGTATGTAAAAAAATTCTCTGTAAATATCATTGTAAATATACTTGCCGTAAAAATTATACTGTGCTTCCGTTCTTCTCTAACTATCTCAAATAGGACATCCCGTTTATAAAGTGCTATCACTGTAATTAATTGCAATCCTCTTACGATTAAAGAGCATATTAGCATTGTACTAGTACTTTGATAAAAATTGTCTAACCCTTTACTTAAATATGTTATTACCAATGGTATAAATGAATTTTCTATTGTATACAGATATGCACATGAAAGTCCTACGCTCAAAAGTGATATATCAATACGTATCCAATATACTGCTGCCAACACTGCCACATATACAATCATATGAAGTGCCAGATTCATCATAAGATCTAGAGATAAAGGCCGTACTATGCATGTGGCTATAACCATTAAACCTATTGCTACAATAATCCGTACGACATTCCCTAATTTTAGCTTCAACCTCTCTTTATTACCTGAGAGAACTAGCATCATAAGAAAAGTAAAGAAAAATTCAGGGATAGAGGAAAAAATAACCATGAACAAATTTATAGGCATTTAATAAATACATCTCCTTTCAGCGCTACACATATTACGTATTTTTTATATTATTTTACCATAAAAATTATATATTGTAAATATTTGTGCGCAAATTAAGTTGCTTTTTTATATTATGTGACAATTTGACTGGATTGAGAGAACCATTTTATTTTGTTGTGTTGTGTGGAAAGCCAATGACATTTCCTTGAGAGAAAATAAGCTGGAAATATGGGACATTTCTCGATAAGCAAGCACAAAAAATTGAGCAATATCACTATGCTACGCAGCACTGCTCAACTTTCTATAGGTTTTGCTATGCGGTAATTTCATCATAGGTCACAACAATATTTTTGCCTGATTCCTTAGCCTTGTAAAGCGCCTTGTCAGCCATTTCAACAGCCCTTTTTATATCCGGAGAATGCCTGGGGTATTGGGAAAGCCCGCAGCTTACGGTAACAGTCTTTCTTGTGCTGTCATTTCCCACATAAATCCTCTGCTTTTCAAGCTGTCCCCTTATCCTGTCTCCGGCTGCCTTTGCAGCCCCTATGTCAAGCTCCCTTATCAGTATGACAAATTCCTCTCCTCCATATCTGACAGGGATGTCGTTCCTTCCTATGTTTTTCTTTATTATGTCTGAAAACAGAATGAGCAGCTTATCGCCCCATACATGTCCGTAAGTGTCGTTAAACCTTTTAAAATTATCAAGGTCAAATATCAGGATATTAAGCTGCTTGCCTTCGTCTATGGCACGCCTGGCCTCTTTGCCAAGCTCCTGATCAAAGTAATGCCTGTTTGCCAGACCCGTAAGCTTGTCTGTTCTTGCAAGCCTGAATTCTTTTTTATGAAGATCTCCGAATTTTTTAACCTCTCTGTTAAGCAACGTCATTAAAAACGCAGCCATTAATATAAATACGCATCTTATTACCATTGCGGAATATTCAAGCTCGGCGGCATAGCCGCTTGTATAAATGCACAAAATGGAATAGGCAGCGGCAGACAACAGCCCCATTGCTATTGTATAAAGCCTTTTTAAATGCATTGCACAGTAGCCGATAACTAAAAACAAAAGAACATAAATATCAGAATCCGTTCCTCCCAGCCACGCTGAAAATGCCGATATTAAAGCTATGTCAACAGCCGAAATGAGCTTTATGCTGAATTTTCTTCTTGCAATATCCCCCTTTTTTATAATATATAACGTTAAAAGCATATTATAAATAAAAGAGAATGCAAACAGCAAGGATAGAGCCCGGGTTATAGTAAAGCCCTCGCCCGTTATATAATATGCCGCTATGATAGCAAGAGCCGCCCATCTGAAAAATAATGCCCTGAGCCTTCCTCTTCCCCGCCCGGCCTGTTTTTTTTGTACATACTCACTATTTGCTTTATCCATGGTTTTTATGACCTATTTAATGCTGTCTGTGACGTTGAATTGTATTTCGTCACCCGAATATGCCGCCTCAATAAACGTCCCGTCGGGCCATTCATCTCTTATAAAGCTGTTAATCCTTATGTATAAAGTTGTATCGGTTGTGACATTTACATTTATCCTGTCAAATATGTCGTTCTGGAGCACCTGTATTATGCATTTAATATACTTTAAAGGTGAATGAGGAGTTTTTCCCTCTATTACCACGGGTATTCCCTTTTTTTTGGGACTATGCAGCTCCACATGAATACTTCCCGGATCAAACGCGCCATCGGTAGGATACAAAAGGTCCCTTTCGTATACAATGCTTTCGTCCATTTTACGATCCCCTCTCATAAAGTTTTTTGTAGTTTGAGTAGTTATTTTTTACCTTTTTCAAAAACCTGTCGGTCTCCTTAAACGGAATCTTTTCAAGTGTCTGTCCCGACTTGCTGAATTCCTTATTTTTAAGCCATTTGCTTACATTGCCGTTGCCCCCGTTATAGGCGGCAATCACCAGATCAGTGTCATTATTGAACTGCTTCATAAGCCATGCAACATACCAGCAGCCTATCTGTATATTTATATCCGGGTCATACAGGTCATCTTCGTTAAATTCGCTCATTTTAAGGTTATCCGCAGCCCAGTGGCCTGTCTCTATGGTAATCTGCATAAGACCTCTGGCATTCTTCCTTGATACGGCGTTTGAGTCAAATCCGCTCTCGGCTTTAATAATAGCAAAAATAAGATGCGGGTCCACATCACTTTGCGTCGAATACCTGTAAACCTGCTCCTTATATTTTATCGGATAAAACTGCTTCAAAACCACCGACGAATTATTTATAATAAACGCTACCGCTACCAATACAGCCGCGATAAAAGCTATGGATTTAAATCTTGTATAACAACTTTTCTTCAAAAATATCACCTTTAATCCAATAGTTTCAGCACCTTTTCTCTCAAGTCTTCAATGCTTCCATTATTGTACACCGCCTTATCGGCTATTTTCATATATTCCTCATCGCTCATCTGTGAGTTTATTCTGCCCATTACTTCATGATATGACATCCCGCTTCTTGCCATTACTCTTTTTATCCTCGTTTCCAGGTCTGCCGCTACCACCCATATCTCGTCGGCAACATCAATAAACCCATGCTCAACCGGAATAGGGACATCTAAAACCAGTATTCCCCCCTCACCCCGATTTACAGCCTCTGTAACTATTCCGGTAATTTTTTCCGTGACCGCCTTGTGGACTATGCGGTTTAAATCACGCAGCCTGTCCTTATCTCCAAACACAAGCTCCGCAAGCTTCTTCCTATCCAGCGTGCCTTCATTGTCCAGTATTTCCGGCCCGAATGCCCCGGCGATTTCCAAAAGAGCTCCTTTCCCCTTTTCAACAGCCTCTCTTGCAAGCAGGTCGGCATCAACAACTCTCGCACCAAGGCTTGAAAGTATGGCCGATACGCTGCTTTTACCGCTTCCTATCCCCCCCGTTATACCTATTATCCTCAAATTGCCTCTTCTATCATTCATATATGGAATACTATTTTGTTTCATACCATGTGCTCCCCGTCTTTACCTCTACGCTAAGAGGCACACTTAAGCTTGCGGCACCCTCCATGCTTTCCTTGAGAATGCCCTCCACTTCTTTAATTTCACTCCTGTCCGCTTCAATAATCAGCTCGTCATGCACCTGCAAAACAAGCCTTGATTTGAGGCCCCGGCTCTTAAGCTCACTGTACACCCTCACCATGGCTATCTTTATGATGTCCGCCGCACTGCCCTGTATGGGTGTATTCATGGCTATACGCTCTCCGAATGACCTCATATTGAAATTACTTGACTTAAGCTCCGGCAAATACCTCCTCCTGCCGAACAATGTGGTCACAAAGCCACATTCCTTTCCCTGCTGTACTATATCATGCATATATTGCCTCACTCCGGGGTACTTCTCCAGATATCCGTCTATATACCTTCTGGCCTCCTTTCTGGTTATTCCCAGATCCTTTGAAAGACTGAAGTCTCCTATACCGTAAACTATACCGAAGTTAACGGCCTTGGCTCTGCTTCTCATTAAGGAGGTAACCTCCGCTTTAGCCACTCCAAAAACCTGTGAGGCAGTGGTTGTATGAATATCCTCGTTATTCTCAAATGCCGAAATCATATTTTTATCGCCGGTTATATGTGCCAGTACTCTCAACTCTATCTGAGAATAGTCGGCATCGCAAAGTACAAAGCTTCCGTCGCTTGGTACAAAAACCCTTCTTATCTTTCTCCCCATTTCAAGCTTTATCGGTATATTTTGGAGATTGGGCTCAGTGCTGCTGATCCTTCCCGTTACCGTTACCGTCTGATTAAAGCTGGAATGTATTTTGCCGGTCCGGGGGTTTATTACATTCAGCAGGCCCTCTACATAAGTGGATTTAAGCTTTACCAACTGCCGGTACTCAAGTATGAGCGATATAATCTCATGCCTGTCCGACAGCTGCTCCAGTACCTCCGCATCGGTAGAATAGCCGGTCTTTGTCTTTTTAATTACCGGAAGCCCCAGCTTCTCAAAAAGTATAACTCCAAGCTGTTTTGGGGAGTTTATATTAAACTCCTCAGAGGCTATATCATATATACCCTTCGTCAGCGCATTTATTTTTTCCTCCAGCTCCGCCGAAAACTCCTTAAGATAACCCGGATCTATCTTAAAGCCCCGGTATTCCATATCCGCCAGAACCTCAATGAGCGGAAGCTCTATATCATAATACAGCTCCCTTTGCCCATTCTCCTCCAGCACCCCGTCAATAGGCTTTACAAGCTTAAACAGCGTCTCCGCATACACCCCCGCCGCAGAGGATATTTTCCCGAGCTCCATATTACAGAAGGCCACAAAGGCTTTTCCCCTGCCTGAAAGCTCCTCTACCGCTTCGATATTGATTGCGAGGTATTGCTGTGCCAGCTCCGAAATCCTGTATGTTTCCTTTGAAGGATCAATTACATATGCCGCTATCATGGTATCGAAATCCAATCCCTTTAGCTCAATGCCTTTTCTTTTGAGATATAAAATAAAATCCTTCATTTCATGTCCGTATTTCTTAATACCTGGGTCTTCAAGCACCTCCCTGAATTCATCCAGAAAAGCGCTCTCCTCAATGTATTTCACATCTGTCAATTGATATCCGCTTTTTAAGCTTACATACGCACTCTCATTCTCAGCCCAGCAAAAGGCCGCTCCCGCAAGGCTCTTTTTAAAGCCGTCCTCCTTATCCAGCAGGCACACAACAGAGCAGTGCCCCGAGGATATGATTTTCTCTTTGAGACGCTTTAATTCCTCAGGCTCGTCTATAACGGCTATTTCTTTTTCAACCACAGGCATTACTTCATAATGCTGTTCGCCCAGCCCGAACTTTTCTATGAGCTTTCTGAATTCCAGTCTTTTGAACAAATCATAAAGCCTCTGTCTGTCAAAGTCCCTTCTCCTTAAATCAACCACCTTGCATATCTCAGGCATGGCACAGTCTATTGCAGCCAGCCTTTTACTTAAGGCAGCCATATCCCTGTTTTTCTCAAGCTTTTCTCTGACACTCTTTTTTGTCACCTTTTCAATACTCTCATATATATTTTCAATGCTTCCGAAGCTTCGTATGAGATCTAAAGCAGTTTTCTCCCCTATTCCCGGAACACCGGGTATGTTATCGGACGGATCTCCCATTAGGCCCTTAACATCCACGAACTCAGACGGAGATACTCCGTATTTTTCAAGTATCCTGGTCCTGTCATATTCATCTGTCTCTGTTTTTCCGCCTCTGGTGGTGGGCATCTTTACACGTGTGGCATCGGTCACAAGCTGAAACGAATCCCTGTCTCCCGTCACAATTACAACCTGCATCCCCATGCTCTCGGCGCACACGGAAACAGAGCCTATTATGTCATCTGCCTCATACCCCTCCATCTCCAGCCTTACAATATTCATTGCATCAAGCACATCCTTGAGCACAGGCATTTGCATCGCCAGCTCGGGAGGCATTCCCTTCCTGTTGGCCTTATAGCCTTCAAACTCCTTATGCCTGAAGGTAGGGGCCTTCAAATCAAAAGCCACACATAAATATCCGGGATTTTCCTCCTCAAGATACTTGTATAAAATATTTATAAACCCATAAACGGCATTCGTATACAGCCCGTCCGAGGTGGCCAGAAGCTGCTTCCCCTGAAGCCCGTAAAAGGCCCTGTTTATAATGCTGTTTCCATCAATTATCATTAGCTTCTCACTGTTCATCGCTATACCTCTGCATCTTTATAAATAATATCTCTATAATAAATATTCTTTGCCTTAAACCTTATTTTACACAAAAAAAAACCAACCGTAAACGGTTGTTTAAATATTTAGCAATTGGCGCACATAGCTTTGAGCTAAACAAGCCCGAGGACCATAATACTGAATAAAGTCTAATTGCCTGTAAAATTAGATATCATTTAAATTATAGCAGGTAAAGCCTTAGGGAGAAGCCGCGGACTGGAACTCTTTATCACCGGAAGCATCTCCGGCGGCGTCCTTCTTTTCGACGGAAAGCAGAACGTTGATATTATCAAGGCTCTGTTTCAAATCATCCAGCTGCCATTGCGCATAGCATATTTCCTCTTCTATTTTAAGAGCTTCCTCAGGCACCGCTTCTTCATAATCCAATGCTTTCCTTTCGTTCAAATCCGAAAGCTTTTCTTTCAACGAATCGAGCTGGCCTTTAACATCTACAGATCTAATCTCTCCCATCACAAGAGAATCCTGTCCAAAAGCATCTCCCAATTTCTCTATAAAGCCGCTGTATCGGACATGCGGCATTTCAAATGCCAGCTCGCCTGAGCCGGGAGCTTCAACAGGACTGCTTGCGTCAGCCGGCTCAACAAGCCCGCTAATCTCATACTCGCCGGAAGCCTCCGTTATCTCCGAAGGCACCCCTCCGAAATCACTAATATACCCCGTCACTTCTTTTTTCCCTATCTCGGGGTCATCTACCTTCAAAATTAAATCTACATACCGCAGGCAGACTTTCTTTTTACATTCCTCACCTGTGCCTCTGTCCTCTTTTAAGCTTCTCTGTGTTTTTTCATGCTCCGCGGCACTTTTTGATGTATTCTTATCTGCGGCGTTTTGTTCTTCCTTTTTCCTTGCAGGCGCCTGTACAGGCTTATCTTCTTCATATAGGACTGCATCATTGCTGCCGCCTGCAGCATTCTCCTGATTCTGGTTTATATCGCTCTCTCCATTCTCCGCACTATATAAGGAAGCATCGGGCAACGCAGTCATGCCGGCGTCATCCTCCTGATCCGGCTCAGAGCTTGCAGAGCCTGAAGAGCTGAATTGTCTCATATTCGAAGCTGCGGATTGGTCGTGTGTTTTTGTGTAAGGGAAAAGGCCCTTAAGCAGCACCGCCAGTATCAGCACCGCCGCTATTGACGAACAGATTTTTAAATATCTGCTGTTTATAAATGCAAGCCTGCTCTTTTTTAATGATGCTGCAGTATTTTGCTTTGCGCTTATACTAACCAGCTTTTCATGAAGCTCACGGTGAAAATCTTCAGGCGGCTCCTCCTGAGGCATACCGGCACACAGCTCCATTACCTGCTTTATGTCATAAAGCTCGGCCCGGCAAAGCGCACATTGCCCCATATGCTCTTCCACCTCGTTACGTAAGCTTTGATCCAGTTCATTTTCAATATACGGAACAATCAGATCCCTTACAGCATTACATTTTTCCACGTCCATCCCTCCCTTCTGCAATATATTATTTGACGTGCTCCTCATTTAAAAGTTCCACCCTGTCTTTAAGTAATTGTTTTAAGCTTTGCCTTGCCCTGTTTATTCTGGATTTAACAGTGCCCTCAGGACACCCTGTTATTTTTGCAATTTCCTCATAGCTGAAGCCCTGGATATCTCTCATTATGATAACAAGCCTATGCTCCTCGGTAAGAAGCCCGATAGCATCGTTTACCTTTCTCCTCAGCTCATTCCTTTCTGCAATAGCTTCGGGAGAAGGACCCGTATCCTCTATCTGCCGGCTTACGTCTCCGTTCTCAAGCTTAATATCCTCATCTAAGGATACCTCTTTCCTGCCCTTTCTTCTCCTCAATTCATCAAGGCAAATATTTGTGGCTATTCTGTATATCCATGTGGAAAACAAAGACTCCTCCTTAAACTTACCAATGGATTTAAATACCCTTATAAAGGTCTCCTGAGCGAGCTCACTTGCATCCTCATGGTTCCCTATCATTTTTAAAGCAATATTAAATACCCTCTTCTGATAGCCTGCAATCAATTCTTCAAATGCCTCAACGTCTCCTTTTTTGGCCTTCTCAAGGAGCAACCCCTCATTCATACGCCTAACCTGTCCTCTCTGGAGAGAAACGGCATTATGCAATGCCTGAAACCTTTTCTCTTATGTAATAAAGCTGAAAGGATGACAGCTTGTTTCCATCATCCTTTTCATTCATATTATACATTCTTTTTAAAGGTTTTTAAATATATTTTTTATGTTCATCAGATATATCCAGCTCAAACCAGAATTCCACTCCTCCTTCGATGTTTTTTACACCATACCCGTTGCCGTGAGACTCCTGTATGGCCCTGACAATGGAAAGGCCCAATCCCGTACCTCCGTACAGTCTTGTCCTTGCCTTGTCCACCTTATAGAAGCTCATCCATATTTTATCGATACACTCCTCAGGTATGTGCCTACCTGAGTTAAAAACACATATCCTTGCCTTGCTGTTTTTTACCTGGGTTCTGACTCTAATCACTTTTTTCCCGTCAACATGGTCCACCGCATTGTTTATATAGTTCAGCAGCACCTGCTCACACCTGTCAAAGTCAGCATTTACACGCAGCTCCTCTTCCCTGTCGAAGAGCAGCTCTATTCCCTTGTCCTTTATTATAAGCGAGCTCTTTACAAGCACAAGGTCTATAAGCTCAAAAATACTGAAATCCACCCTCTCGGGAGCCAGCATTCCGGACTCTATTTTCGACAGCTCCAAAAGCTGCTTGACCAGCTTATTCATTTTAAAAGCCTCGTCTATTATCATGTTGCAGTAGAAGTTCTTATTTTCCTCATCCTTGTTGACATTCACCTTAAGGCCCTCGGCATAGCCCTGAACTATTGCAATAGGCGTCTTAAGCTCATGAGAAACATTGGATACAAACTCCTTTCTCATTTCGTCTATTTTACGTTCTCTTTCAATATCCTTTGTAAGCCTTTCGTTGGCCTCCTTAAGCTCGAATATCGAATGCTCAAGCTGCTCGGAGAGAGAGTTTATGCTTTCTCCAAGCTGACCTATCTCATCACTGCTTTTGACAGGATATCTTCTGCTGAAATCCAGAGCTGTCATCCTCTTTGTGATCTTATTCAGCTCCAGTATGGGCCTTGTAAATTTTCCCGTCATAAAAAAAATAATAACAGTTCCTGCCAGCAGCGTTATTATGCCCGTAAACAGGAAAAACTTGTTGGCTATATCCGCACTGTCCTGTATGGCAGATACAGACATGCTCAAAAATATGTAGTCTCCATTATCAAGAAGCGAAAACAGCCTTATAAAGCTGGCGTTCAGCCTGTCGTCCCTCCCGGTCTCAAACATTACTCCCTTTTTAATAAGCTCTTGGGGAAGCCTCCTTCCTACAATACCGCTTACTTCGTCATATCCCGGAGCATCATTGCGCCGGAGCAGTCTGGGAACAGGCACAGGCTCTCTCATTCTTTCATTGTATTTTACTTCAAGCTCCTTATTAAGTATAGTTATATGCATACCCTTAATGCTCTCAATTTTTTCAAGCTCTAAGGATATGTCCTCGGGATCGCCCCGGTATATCCTGTTTATCTGGCTATAAGCCTCCATGAGCGCATTTTTTTTACTGTACAAATAATATTTGTCCAGAAAAAAGATATTCAGCAGCCAGGAGAGCAGTACAAAGAAGAGTATCAATCCCGCTGTCACAGCAAAAAGCTTAAGTCTTATTGTAAGTTTCATCTTTCACCTCAAATTTATATCCAAGGCCCCTTATTGTCTGGATATAATCCCCCTTATTACCAAGCTTCAGCCTCAGGTTTTTTATATGAGTGTCTACAGTTCTTACGTCTCCGAAATAATCGTAATTCCATATTGTATTTAATATCTGCTCCCGTGACAGCGCAATACCCTCATTATCAGTCAGGTAAAGCAGCAGCTCAAACTCCTTCGGGCTCAGCTCAACAGTCTTTTCGTCAAGGTAGACCACATGCCCCACCTCATCTATTTTTAAGCTGTTATATTCCCTGCTCGGTTTTTTATCCCTTCCCGCCCTTCTTAAAAGCGCCTGTACCCTTGCAACAAGTATAAGCGGGCTGAAGGGCTTTGTTATGTATTCGTCAGCTCCCAGGTTAAACCCGTACAATTCATCGGTTTCCTCACTTTTTGCCGTAAGCATAATAATAGGAGCCGAGCATTCCTGTCTTATTTCCCTGCATACCGACCATCCGTCAATTTCAGGCATCATGACATCCAAAATCACCATGTCAAACTTCTTCTCTTTATGAAACAGCTCCAGAGCCTGCTTTCCGTCCCTGGCCTCATGCACGCTGTAGCCCTCTCTTTTCAGGAAATCGGACACCAACTTCAGCATCGGCAGCTCATCATCTGCAATTAATATTTTGACCCTGTCCAAAAAGCATATCCCCCTCACAAAAAAGCATCCTTTTAGCTATAATTATATAACTATTTCATATAGGTTAAAAGGGCCTAATCCTTATGGAGATCAGGCCCTTTTAATCCGGATTTCACTTTAAAATAAGCTATGCGCTATTTTTTTCTTCACTTCTTTTATGGCTTCCAGGTCCCTTGCCATGAAAATCGGGATATCCCTTTCCATCCCACTTTTCTACTTTCTCTGAAAACTCTTTTACCAACTGCTCGGCCTTATCCTTTTCAAGCTTTCCCTCTTTTACCTTCTTGTCAAGCTCTGCCTTAAAATCGGCTAAAAGCCTCTCTTTTTTCTGCTGAGGATTTAAGCTGTCAAACTCCTTGATTCCTTTTATTCTGGAGTCTATTTTTTTAATTATCGCATCAGCCTTCTCCTGGGTAATTTTCCCATCCTTCAGCATTGCCTGTACTTTTTCCTTTTTCGCTTCCAGCCTCTTTACAGGATCCTTTTCCTCAAGACTCCTGCATTTGTCCTTGTTCTGCTTATTCTCTTTGTTGTCTTTGTTGTCTTTGTTGTCTTTGTTGTCTTTATTGTCTTTGTTCTCAATATTCTTTTTGCCTTCTACAGGACTGTTTTTCCGGACCTCGGTATTTGCAGGCCCTGATGACGGTTCAACAGCCGCAAAGGCCGTAGCAGACATAATTCCCACAAGAATAGCAGCAGTGGCAGCAATCCTCATAAGCTTCATTGTATCACCTCCTCCAACACTTAGTATGATCTATTTTGTGTGTTAATAGTGTGGAATTTGTGAACAATTTTTAAATTTTAAGTCAGGCTTTTAATTCCCTCTTATTATCTTAACACTATAACCTCAACCTTTCCGCCTGAGGCTGAGGGCTTATCAAGATATAGAGATATTTTTCCGTATGTCACATTTGATTTTAAATCCGCTATTGTCTTAACGGTAACATTTCCCGAAGCGTCCACATGATATACAGACAAATTGTTCTTAAACCAGTAAACCCTTCCATCAATTTTTATTCTCTGAGAATCGAATGCCTGTATCATGGTGCCCGTTTTCTCAGCCCCATAACCTATTATCGAATCTCCGTCAATCGAGCCTTTGGACAATTTCAGTTTAAATACCGAGCCTATCTGCCCTATTTTTCCGGCAGCATCACTGCTGTATTGGTAATCCTCCCCGTTAACAGTCATGGTGTAAGAGTATCTGGACACACCGCTGTCACTAGTTTGGGCGGTTATATTCTTTATAATGGCCGGCTTATATTTTTCCTTGAGAATGTCGTTTGAGAGAATTACGCTTACATCCTCAAACTCTCCCGTGATACCTGTAAAATGTATCTCTCCGTCAGTTATCTTGCCCTCCGGCATATCGCTCCAGCTTAATATATTTGCCACTGCGTCTTCATCATCGTTATTTGATATTATATTGAATATTTTTACATTTTTTGTAACATAATTTGAATTCAGCAGCCTTTCATTTTTATTGGTATATATACCGGTAGGATAATTATATACTACAGTTTCCAGATCCACCTCACCGTTGCCGAGATTTTTTACTTTTACCAGCTTGCCTTTAAATTCGTCAACATCCCATGAGCAATTGTATTCTCCGATTGCTCCGTCCGAGGTAAGCAGCTTCACCGAGTAAAAGGTTTCGTTGCTGACTGTTTTACTGCTGTAATTCAAAACCACTGCATATTCCGAGTTATCCTGGCTCCCAGAGTATTTCACGCTTACAATTTTCCCGTCGTAGCCTAAAATGGCAATTATATTGTCGTCCACATCCAGGCTCGAGGCCAAATCGCTGAGCTGTGAAAAGTCCATGTCCTTGCTGAAGCTGTAGTCAGTTTCATCTATTTTAAGAGTTTTGGGAGAAAGCTTATTGGGAAGCATAGCGGTTATTTTGCCCCCCACCTTATCTGAAGTAACAAGTATGTACTTATATTTTTCCCATATATCCGACACCTGGTACACCACGTCATTTTCTTCGATATCCTGAATTTGGGACAACGCACCATCCTTTATAATACTTAAGCCCGATAAATCAATGGCTCCAATCTTATTTGAAATAGTACGGTAACTGTTTGCCACCTCGGGACTGCTGTATACAGGATCAAAAACAACGGCATATTCGTACCCCGTCCTGTCACTGTTATATGCAAAAACAATTGAGCTTCTTGTCTGTATTATATCCTTCAGGCTGTCATAGCTTTGTTTAACACCATTATAATAATACGCTGTTTTCTCCGGAAGAATTTTATACTGTGTTTTACCGTCCTCATCGGTATATGAAATCTTTGTGTCGGCAATACCATCCACTGAAATTCCGTCGGTATATTTAAGGCTCCCGTAAGATGCCTTTACTGTATCGTTTTCGACAAGCAAACGGTACGTATTGCCTAAATTGAGCTTAGTTGCTTCATCCTTGACATACAATATTCCCTTGTCTGTCAATACCTCGTTATCCCCAAGCTTATCCGAGGTAGCATAATTGGCAAGTATTATGCATTGCGAAAAAAGTCCTGATGCATCTGCAAAGCTTTTATCGGAATCAGACGCCGAAGCCTTCTTTACATCGGTGTCCAAAAGTCTGTCTATAATCAAAGCAGCAGCCCACAGCTGGACGCCGTCACTGCTTTTAAAGCTGATGCCTTCGGTAAGCTTAAGGCTTGACGCTTTATCAATATAGTTTTTAGGCCATATTCCCGGAACATCCTCATCGATATACCCCAGCGCCTTTACAGCGGAGGTACATATTTGGGCATAGGTAATGTTACCCCCGAGATTGAATTTTCCATCGGTCATTCCTAAAATATATCCATTATTTACTGCGGCTGCAATATACCCCGACACTGAGCTTGCCGGGTCTACATCTGAAAACATTGTAGAGCCCTTTAATGCATTCGCATCACTTTTAAGATTGGATGCCGTAACCATCATTACGGCAAATTGCCCTCTTGTAACAAGTGCTTCCGGCTTAAATGAAGAGTCCGATACGGACTCTATTACTCCCAGAGAAGCAAGCCGGGCCGCAGAGTCCATATAATATGCCTTATCCGGTATAACTGCCGCTCCTGCCCGTATAACAGATGAAGCACATATTAACGTGAAAATCAAAATTGCAGAAATAAACCTTCTCATTTTTCAGTACCTCCGTATTCTTATTCAAATCTAAGCGCCTCAATGGGATTAAGCCTTGCCGCCTTATAAGCAGGAAACATGCCGAACACAACTCCTATTATAAGCGAAATCCCAAAAGAAAGGCTCATCCACAGGGGAGAATATACCGGAGTTGTTATGTTGAAGCCTCCTATGATAAAATATATTATGGATACTCCGAACAAAACACCCAGCAAGCCCCCAATCCCCGTTACCATAACAGCCTCAATGAGGAATTGTATTAAAATACTTTTTTTCTTTGCTCCAATCGCCTTTCTGATGCCTATTTCACGAGTTCTTTCAGTAACGGAAACCATCATTATGTTCATGATCCCTATACCTCCGACTATAAGCGAAATGGCAGCTATGCCCCCAAGCACAACCATCATTGTACCCGTCACGCTGTTTAAAGTGGAAATCATCTGAGCCTGGTTGAACACACGGAAGGCATTCTCATCATTATATATTTTTGTGAAATAGTCCTCCAGCTTTTCCATTGCAGTATCCACAGTGTCAGGGGTTGAAGCCTGGACCAGATAGTTGGCAATCATCATCTGCCTGCCCATTCTCTGAGCTACCTTAAAGGGAATTATTATCTGGTCGTCATCCGACTGATCCTGCCCCCCGTCCTTTTCTGTCAGCACACCCACAACCTTGAATATCTGCCCGTTTATTTTCATGCTCTGACCCACAGGGTTCTGCCCGTCAAACACATCATTAACCACAGCTGTTCCCACAATAGCAACCTTTTGCATATAGTCATTGTCGAAGGACAGCAAAAACCTTCCCTCCTGGACACCGGTGCTTTTTATAGCTTCATATTCCGGGCTGGTGCCTATTAATGAAGTATCCCCTGTTTTTGTACCCACCTTTACCGTAGCGCTGGTGCTTACCTGAGGAGCAATCATGGCTATTTCGGCGCTGTTTTCCGCCGCAAACTTCTGCAAATCCTCATAGCTTACGCTCCTGTTGCTGTTCCTTCCCATAATTGTAACCTGTATCAAATTTGTCCCCAGCTCTTCTATGGAGCTTGTTATGCTCTTTGTGCTGCCCTGTGCAAACGCAACCGCCGCAATAACCGAGGCCACCCCTATAATTACTCCCAGCATAGTCAGAAAGGACCGGACTTTGTTGCTTAAAATGCTCTTTATAGCCATTTTATATGCTTGAAAAAAGCCCACTATCCCACCTCCCTGTCCTCAATAATCTGTCCGTCCTGAATTCGCACTACCCTTTTTGCCTGCATCGCCACATTGTTGTCATGAGTAATAAGCACTATTGTATTTCCGCTCGCGTGGAGCTCCTTCATAATGCGCATAATCTCCACTCCCGATTTCGAATCAAGATTTCCTGTCGGCTCATCCGCCAGCAATATCGGAGGCTGGCTTGCAAGCGCCCTCGCAATTGCCACCCTCTGCTGCTGCCCTCCCGAAAGCTCATTTGGCCTGTGATTTATTCTCTCTCCCAGCCCAACATTTTCGAGAGCATCCTTGCACCTTCTGTATCTTTCCTTTGTGCCTACTCCCTGATAAATCAAGGGAAGCTCCACATTTTCTATTGCCGTCAGCTTTTGCAGGAGATTGAAGCCCTGAAATATAAAGCCTATTTTTTTATTTCTTATTTCTGCAAGCTGATCATCCTTTAGTCTGCTGACCTCATCACCATCTAATATGTAAGTTCCCTCAGTAGGTGTATCAAGACATCCCAGCATATTCATGAGAGTGGATTTCCCTGAGCCTGACGGTCCTATTATAGCAACAAATTCATGCATTTTTATATGCAGTGAAACATTATTCAATGCATTTATTACATTGTCACCCATTCTATACCTTTTGTACATATTGGTTATTTGAATCATATTTTCCTCCCCCGAACACTGCCGACATATCCCGCTAACGTCCACCTCTCTGCGAATTGCCGCTTATCTGGAAGGTGCGGGTTGCACCTCCGCCCATGCCTCCCATGCCTCCCATACCGCCCAT
This sequence comes from Bacillota bacterium, assembly GCA_023390115.1. Lineage (GTDB taxonomy): Bacteria > Bacillota > Clostridia > Acetivibrionales > DSM-27016 > Anaerobacterium. The sequence goes on along the minus strand of JAEWDM010000016.1, from coordinate 177,683 downwards.
GCCTCCCATGCCTCCGGGGGTCTGTACATTAGTATTGCTCTGGCCGGTTGACGATGTAACAGAGGTAACAGCGACCTCGTCCCCTTCCTTCAGACCGCTTATAATTTCGACATATTCATCGTTATTTATACCTACCTCAACAGGCGTCATAACAAACTCTGAATTTACCGGACCCGCTCCCTGCCTTGAACTAAGGCTGCCTTGTCCCCTCTGCTGCCTGTCTTGACCCGGTTCTGCATCTGATCCCGATGCAGCGGCATCAGAATCTCTTCCACCCGCGGGAGAATTATTCTCGGAATCCCCTGAAGGCTGCCTGTCTTCACTATCCCTTGCAGGGAAATTGCCCGTCTGGCCCCCTCCGCTGCTTTTCAGCCTGACAAAGCTTTTGCCCTGAACCGTCTGGACAGCGTCAATAGGTACCATGACAATATCCTTTTTCTCGCTTACGATTATCTCCGCATTGGCATTCATGCCTATTTTAAGGCTGTCGGTATTGTCTATCTTTATAGTGACAGGATATGTAGTTACTCCATTTGAAGGGCTGCCCTCTATGGAAATGTTCGATACCTCCCCCGTGATAGGGGATGAAGTGGTTTCAGGCAGGGCATCAATTGTTATATTCGCCTTCTGGCCCTCGGCAATTTCTGCAATATCCAGCTCATCAATATCTATTTGGAACTCCATAGCCTGGGTGTTTGAAACAACACAAAGAATATCGGCATTTTTTACCGTTGTTCCCACCGTTATAGTCTGGGATACAACAACACCATCTATAGGAGAGTAAATCTTAAACTCCGAAAGCTGCTTTTGGGCAGATTCCAACTGAGAATTCAGATCCTCAATTTTTAAGGATGTGGTCTGGGCCGACACATGAAGGTCGTCATTCTCAAGCTGAATCAACGTCGAGCCTGCTTCAACATACTGATTCTCCTTTACATTTATGTCTCTGACCGTACCCCCCGAGACACTTTTAACAACCTGAGAGTTTACATACTCAAGCACCCCCGTTCCCGCGCTCATCTGGGGGCCGCTTTTGGTATCTAATTCAACGCCTACGCTCATACCGTCAGTTATACTCCCCGGGTTGTCAAGAGTCACCTCAACGTTATAGACCCTCCCCCCGGAGCCCGAAGCAAAGGGAGAGCTCCCCACATATGAAACGGTACCGTCCACCGACTGCATCATATCCTGAATATTTACAACGGCCTTTTGCCCCACCTTTATATCGCTTATAACGGCTTCGCTGAATGTAACATTTGCCGTGAGCTTTGAGGTATCGGTAATTGTAAGTATATTGGCATTCTTAGCCAGCTCGTCACCCACCTTTAATGCGGCAATATTACTTACTCTGCCGCTGAACGGGGCCTTCACATCAAGGCCCTGCAAGCTCTTTGAATCACTGCTTGCAGTGAGCTGAGCCTGTGCAATGCTGTTTCTGATTTTTTCCACATTAAGCTTTGCCTCGGAATCATCAATTTCCATCAGCAAATCTCCCTCTTTAACGGAATCGCCCTCTTTAAACAGCACATTTGTGACCTTCCCTGCCACTGCCGAGGTTATCTCGGATTCGTTGGATGAAACTATAGGCCCCGATCCGCTTACGCTGACACTTATATCTCCTTTGGAAGCTATTGCAGTCCTCTGCTGGACCGCTGAATTATTACTTGATGAACCAAATTTAGATACCAGTACCACAACAATCACTCCGACAGCAACCAATGCCGCAACCCCTATAGCAACCTTCTTTAAAACACTTTTATTAAAAAATCCCGAAACCTTTTTTACCGCTTGTAGCTGCACATGTATACCTCCTTAAAATAGTTCTTATTTTAAAAAACTTTATGCCGGAATTTCCTCTAATCCCTTTTAGACACCCAAAATTCCAACAATTTGATGTAAATAATCAGTTTAATAATATCCCATAATTGTGACGGACCAGTGTAAGAAATGTTAATATTTTATGAACAAATACACGGCAGGATACAGCTCCAATATATGCTTTAATATTTTTTTTAAAAGTGCCCAGACTATTTATAGTCAACGCATTCTAAAGCTTGAACAGCATTTTTGCTTGATAAGCGGAGACCTTATAAAAATTTTACAGAGTATTTAAAGCAGAGGGAGGGAGCTTCTATGAAAATTAGAGAGGGCTTAATCCCAACAGTTCTTGGGACAGCAGTTGCGGCAACAGGCCTGGGGCTTAAGCGTACCGCGCCGTATTTGTCATGGGGAATAGCGGGCTTTGGACTGGCACATATAGTGCTTGGTTCAATCGACCTGATAGGACACCGCCGCTAGAGTAAAAAAAGCGGGCCAAGGAAATTCCGGCCCGCTTTTTTATTTCCCTCCTCCCCCACCGGGACAGGTTGCGCTTTCAAGAAGAGACAGAGACCGTTCAGCCTCCTCAGCGCTGTTTAGGCACATCTCCTCCGAGGGCCTTAAGGACAGGCATACAATAGGCCTCTCCGGCTTTCCGAACAGCCTGCACCTGTTATCCGGCGTAAGCTGCACGCACCTTATCCCTGCCGGCTTGCCATCAGGCATTCCGGGTATGTACGAGGATATTGACGGCGCTATACAGCACGCCCCGCACCCTGCTCTGCATTCTTTCAAGTTCCCTGATCCCCCTTATAACCGGCGCTTTTTAATATAACAAAATTCCGGCAGGCTGTTGCGCCAATACCATTACATACCCACCCGGATAACTGTACACCGTGTAAACACTCAAGCCTTAAAGCTATTGCCGCAGGGGCTCAATTCCGGCTCCCGGGAATATTCCGCACAAGCTGTCAATGTTCTCGGCCAGCTCTATGTCAGCGCTGCCCCCACAGCCTATAAGTATTCTTTTGACTATCAGCTCAATATTGTACCTGCGCGGCTTTTCCGCCCCAATGACACCGTTGAGGACACTGACAGCATTCCGCGCGCCCTCTTCAAAGGAGCTTATACTGGAGGCCCTTTGGGCAATACACTCCAAACGCCTTTCAACGGAGGCTATGCTTTGGAGCTTTTGGCGCTCAAGCTCCCCGTAAGCCTCCTCCACCGTTTGCCTCATATCACCGTTCACCATAATATCCCTCATCTTCTGCGAAAGCAACCCCCTATATTCCGCCTTCAATACTTCAAGCTGCCTTTCAAGGCTTCCGGCGGACTCAGCACATTTCTTTTCCTTCTGCAGCCTGCCCGCTATTTCCCCGTCAAGTGAGCTTATAAAGCCTTTCATGCAGCGTTTAATGAATATAAGGTGTCCCTTAATATAATTAACCAACACCCGTTCCTTAATGCTGTGGCTGGAGCAGTGCTTTGCTCCCCGCCTGTGGTATGTGCCGCAGACATAGCCCTTCTCACCCGATTTAAGGGTACGTGCTACCATATATGACCCACATTCGGCACAAAAAAGCAGCCCTGAGAAGATATTTCCTTCCCGTACGCCACCCTTCCCTGTACCCCTGTATTTAACCTTGTCCCTCTGCTTCATCATATTCTGAACAAAATAAAAATCCTCTTTTGTTATTATTGGCTCATGTCTGTTCTCAAAAAGCATGTGATCATTTGCGCCGACCCTGACGGATCTCGCCTTTATCAAAGGCTTCTTTGTCTTTCCCTGTCTTAAGCTGCCTATATACACGTCGTCCTTGAGAATTCTTGATACATGTGTGGGAGACCATGCATGGGAAACAATATTTTTATATTCCCTTCCCCTGCTCCCGCAATTCTCCGCTATCGCCTCCGAGGGAGTAATGCATCTTTTTTCATTCAAGCATTCCGCAATCCTTCTGTATCCGTTACCCTCCATATACAAAGCAAAAATTTCCCTTACTATACACGCCTTTTCCTCGTCAGGTACAAGGCAATTGCGGGCTCTGTCAATGCTATAGCCGAACTGCGGCCTTATCAGAAGCTCTCCCCTCTGCTGCTTCTCTCTCAGCGTGCTTTTTATCTTTCTTGATATGTCCTTTACATATCTCTCATTATACCATGTCTTAATGCCTATTATATCGTCATCGTCCTTTGAGCTGTCGTAGCCTCCCGACATTTCATCAGTCAGCACAATTCTCTTGCCCGCAGCCCTTACCTCCTCCAAAAACAGCAGCGTCAGCGCATTATGCCTTCCTATCCTTGAAAGGTCCTTGGCAATAATAATATCAATATCACTGCTGTCCAAGCAGCTCTTAAGCTCATTCAGGCCCGGTCTGTCAAAGGTATACCCGCTTACATTGTCGTCCTCGCAAACTCTTAAAATTTTTATTGCATTTTTTTGAGCATAGGTATTAATGACAGCCCTTTGATTCATCAGCGAGGCATAGTTTTTTTTGTCTTCATCCCTCGACAGCCTTACATACGCAACCGCTCTCAACATATACCGACCTCATGGCAAGCATCCTTCCACAGCGTTTTCAAGAATAACCCTTCTGTATACATCCTCGCTCGGCGCCTGCCCCGAGCGGTATACGCAAACCCTGTGCTTCTTTTTTATCTCTGCCAGTATATCCTGAATGGTGTCATCCTCCGCATCATTTGCTGAAAGCCACACAAGCACCGCATCGCTTACGCCATGTGTATTTCCCGGCTGAACTACCATGTACAGCTACCCCCTTCCCTAAATTTAAACATCATACTAAGATAATATGAGCAATATATTTCCCGTATGTTTAAAAAATTTTCCGGAAGGAGGCAATGTAAAAGAAAAAGCTTAAATTAAGAGAAAAGAACATCAAGCTCTAAGCATCTTCCCTTCCCTCATACTCAAACCAGTCGAATTCCGCATAATTACCTGTATCACGTCCATTTCCGCTTGCAAACATTCCTATATAGGCCCCTATAAATCCGCCGGAGGTTTCTGAGCCCAGAAAGCCTCCGTCTATATTTTCTGCTATAATGTGCTCTCTGCCGGTATCGTCTGCGGCATAAAAGCTGTTGCTCTGATTTTCCGCCCTTAAAACAAGGGTCACCCTCTCATAATTCCACTCTGTCTGTCCGCATATCTCCTGACGGTATTCCGAGGTTTCAGGAGGATAACTATGAAGGAGCCTTGGTTCAAGCTGAATATACCCCTTCACTACACGAAGCATTCTCCTGCCGTTTTCCATTATTATCTCAGCCCTGATAGAATGGTATGAATTCTGCAATATAATCAAGCCCGCACTTTCCCTTTCAGCGCCAGGGGTAAACGCCATACATGCTCTGACTGTGTAGCCCATATGCTGCTGGCGCCTTCCAACAAAGCTAAGAGCCTGCACAGGTTTAAAAGTCTCTCCTAAAGCTTCTCCATCCTGTGGACATATGGATTTGTCAATAGCCCGTAATTTTAAATTACTTCCTTCCAGCTTATAAACCTCGTTCACCGGAGTACCTAAGAAGTTCCACTGAAAATCCAGGGTTTCCTTATCAAAATCATCTCTTACCGGAGGAGAGGTTACCGGCATCTCAGGCAGATTAGGCGCAGGGTAGCTCCCTTCTACCCTCCCTGCTCCCGGGCTCACAACCGGCCAGTCATTTTCCCATATTACGGGAGCAATAAAGGTTTCTCTTCCCATATTTTTATGATATCCCCCGTAAATTCGGGACCCCAGCATTACCATATACCAGCTTCCATCCTTCAGCTCCACAAGATCCGCATGTCCGATATTGCAAATGGGATAATACATCCCAAGATGCCTGTGGGTAAGGATTGGATTGCCGGGGCAGCCCTCATACGGCCCAAATATACTCCTGCTTCTTGCTATGGCGACCGCATGGTAGAATTCCGTACCCCCTTCCGAAATCATCAAATAATACCACCCGTCCTTTTTATACATGTGAGGTGATTCGGGGCAGGAACAATTTTTAAGTGCGCCGCCCCACACATGCTTCTTTTCTCCGGCAAGCCTAAATTCCTTTAAATCAATTTCACTTATCCATATCATTGGCTTATTGTCACTGTTTACGGTGTTGCCTGCATAATAGGCCCTGCCGTCGTCGTCCCAGAACAGGGAAGGATCTATTCCTTCTGCGTTTTCCAGCCAATGAGGCTCCGACCAAGGTCCTGAAGGGCTCTCCGCAGTTACTATAAAGTTGCCGCCATAGCTGGCATTTGTCGTAATCATATAAAAGGTGCCTTTATGGTAGCGTATGGTGGGCGCATATATTCCTCCTGAAATATATCCGGGATTCAGAGGCAATTGGGATGCCCTGTCAAGAACATGTCCTATTTGCTGCCAGTGCACCAAATCTGTACTGTGAAAAATCGGCACACCCGGAAAAAAAGAAAACGAAGACGTCACTAAATAGAAATCATCTTCAACGCGGCAAATCGACGGATCAGGATAACATCCCGGCAATATCGGGTTTTTAATCATAAAAAGTCTCCTTAATAATCACAATTATTACTTCCATATTATTTTTCATTTATATAAATAATACGATTAAAATCAAAATAACACCTTGACTTTTTTGTCCTGTAATAGCATTATATTGACATAGCATATTTAATACGTACTAGTAAGATATTTCTTAAGAGGCATTATACTGACTGCATACTTGTGCTATCTGATATTATATACACAGACGGAGGGAAATGTGATGTTCAGTATGTATTTGGAATATTTCACCAAGAATACTGATTTTCCTTTCTTTATTCAGCTTGGCGAGCATACCGATGATTTATTTCTTCACTCCCATTATGATTTTTCAGAGCTTGTGGTGGTATTAAACGGCACGGCAACGCATATTGTAAACTCAGATCGATATGTAATAAAAAAAGGTGATGTATTTGTTTTTAATGAGGGTACCTCACACGGCTTCAGCAATACCCATGACCTGAAAATATGCAATATTATGTATAAGCCCGGGCATTTGCACAAAATTAGTTACGACCTGAAGGCATCACCGGGGTATCAGGCTCTTTTTGCGGCGGAGCCTTTTTACAGAAAAGAGGGCTTGTTTAAAAATATGCTTCAGCTCACCATGCCCGGATTTGAATATGTTATGAATTTGATAACGGCGATGCTAAGAGAATATAAAGACAGGCATCAGGGCTACCAGACAATGATATACTCCCGTTTTTCAGAGCTTGTGGTTTACCTGTCAAGGGAGTATGCCATACACGGTAAAGAGCAGTCGGAAAAGCTTTTCCTCATAGCAAAAACCATATCTTATATAGAGGAGCATTATCTGGAGCCTGTCAAGCTTAAAGAGCTTGCCGGCATGTCTTGCATATCCGCCAGGCAATTTATCAGAGTTTTTAAGGAAAATTACAATATGACTCCAATGAACTATATCATACAGCTCAGACTGCAGCACGCTTGTTCACTATTAAAAAACAGTGCGTACAGCATCTCGGATATTGCATATGAAAGCGGTTTTTCCGACAGCAATTACTTTACAAGACAGTTTAGAAAAATGTTGGGCGTTACACCCAAGGAATACCGTTGCCATACCGTATAAGAAATTATGAGCAGCTCTCATCCTGCACTACCTATATATTATATAAATATTCATAATCAATTGACATATTAGCTTATATAGTGTAAATTAATAATATAATTTAATATTAAATTACAAATTTTCATTTATATTGAGTAGACGTAATATTACGAATCAAAATATTTATCGAAAGAAAATGACCTTCAAATGAGAAAAAAATTTATTATTATGGCATCGGCAGGCTTGATTCTGTTAGTATGCATTTTTATTATAGCATCTCATAACAGACCTTCCGGGGTTATGGGGAACAATGAAATACAGCCCTTGCAGGCCGGCTTTGATGACCTGCTGTCACATACGGCATTGATTAATGACAGCTTCATCTATTTAAGCCTTGACGGGAGCGTTGCGACCTATTACAGGTATTACATCAATAATAACCAAAAAGTAGCCGTTGGAACAATAAACGGCTTTTATCTCGGCACTAAAAATACAGTTTTAATAGACGGCAAACTGTATTTTTATGTAAACGTAATTGAAGATAATAAGGAGGATATCACTAATACTCTATTTTGCATCGATCTTTCTAAAAACAGCATGAGCAGCTATGAAAATGATGACAATTCCTTGCCGGGTATTTTAACATATCAATTTGGCGGCGATATTATAACCCTGAAAAATAGAGCTGATGGTGAAATAACCACCACATACCTGGACATATTTGATGTCAATTCAAAGAGCTGGAGACAGGAAAACATAAATGTTGTAGACTCCGGCACCAATACAGGCTCCGTTATATTCGGCTTATACGGCAATAAAGAGACGGTATATGTATTGCATAATGACTGCTCGGGCAGAGGCAATACATATACTTCCTTAAAGACCTACGACGGCAATATGAAGGAGCTCCGGACAATTAATATTGACGGTGATTTAAAGAGCTACATTTTAGGCTCCGGAATTCAAGAGATAGCTGTATTCGGAGATTATATCTACACAAATAACAGAGCAAGCTATGCCTTATTGGGTAAAATTAATGGCGGTACCATTGAGCCGGTAATTAAGGAAAGAAATCTGGAGCTGGCGCTTAATCAGACAAGCCCTGAAGCTCCGTTCTTTTATGTCAGAAGATCAAATAAATGCTATATGCTTGACACAGAAACAGGGACTATAAGTACCGTTAACCTTCAAATAGGAAACGGGTACTCTATTCAGCATATTCTTGCCGATGAAAAAAACATATTGCTTACATGCTTTTCAGAGGATAAGTCCGATTACAAGTATTACTTAAAAAAGGACAATTTAAGCAGCACCTATATACCATGTGAGTAAAGCTCCCAGATCGCCTGGAAGATTGCAGCATCCGGCCGTTGCGGCACTGTGAAAAACCGGCAATATTAGACTTTTAATCATAAAAACTCTCCTTAATCAGCACAATCATTACTGGCACATTATTTCTCATAACTACTTTACAAGACAGCTTAGAAAAATGTTGGCGTCACACCCAAGGAATCCCGTCACCATACCGTATAAGAAATCATTATAGGGCTTCTCCCCTCCCATATTATCCATATATTATGAAACATATAGATAAATAATTGACATATTAGCCTATATGGTGTAAATTAATAGTATAATTTAATATTAAATTACAAATTTTCATTTATACTGAGTAGACGTAATATTACGAATCAATATATTTATCGAAAGAAAATGGTATCTAAATGAGAAAAAAAATTATCATTCTGGCATCAGCAGGTATAATCTTGTTAGTATGCATTTTTATCATAGCATACCATAACAGTCCTGCCGGGGTTATGGGAAAAAATGAACTACAACCCGTGCAAGCCGACTTTGATGACATATTGTCATATAAAGCCTTAATTAATGACAGCTTCATCTATTTAAGCCTTGACGGGAATAACGCTGCGACCTATTACAGGCATTACATCAATAATAACAAGAAGGTTGCCGTCGGAGCAATGAAGAATTTTTATCTCAGCACTAAAAATTCGGTTGTAATAGATAACAAGCTGTATTTTTACGTAAATGTAATTAAGGACAATAAGGAGGATACTACTAATACTCTATTTTGCATTGATCTTGCTAAAAACAGCATGAGCAGCTATGAAAATGATGATAATTCCTTGCCGGGTATTACAACATACCAATTCGGCGGAGATATTGTAACCATCAAAAATAAGATCGATGGTGAAACAGCCACAACATACCTGGATATATTTGATGTAGATTCAAAGAGCTGGAGGCAGGAAAATATAAATACTCTGAACTCCGGCACCAATAAAGGCTCCGCTATATTCGGCTTATATGGCAATAAAGAGGCAGTGTATGTATTTCATAGGAACTATTCAGGCAAAGGCAATACCACTACCTCCTTAAGGGCCTACGACAGAAATATGAAGGAGCTTCGGACAATTAACATTGACGACGATTTAAGGAGTTACATCTTAAAATCAGGAATTAAGGAGATAGCTGTGTTTGGAGATTATATCTACACAAATAACACATCAAACTATGCCTTATTGGGTAAAATTAATGGCGGCACAATTGAGCCGATAGTTAAGGAAAACGACCTGGAGCTGGCGCTTAGTCAGACAAGCCCGGAAACCCCATTCTTTTATGTAAGAGGGGCAAACAGATGCTATACGCTTGACACAGAAACAGGTATTATAAGCATCATTAGCCTCCAAATAGGAAACGGGTACTCTATTGGGTGCATTCTTGCAGATGAAAAAAACATATTGCTTGCATGCAATTCAGAGGATAAGGCTGATTATATGTATTATTTAAAAAAGGACAATTTAAGCAGCACCTATATACCATGTGAGTAAAGGCAAGGGCAGGCAGGTGTCAAGAGCTTACGCCGCCTGCCCTTGTAAGCTTTAAAAACAGGCCCATTGCCAGCACGGCAGCGCCCGCGCAAAGCCCGAACATAACGCTTACTCCCGCCCGCTCTATAATTACAGCGCCAAAAGCGGACGCAGCCATTCCGGCCAGGCCCGCGAAAACAGCATCAGTAAGCGTCTGCGCCGATGTGCGCATCTGCTCGGGAGAATTCTGATATGCAAAGGTGCGTAAGTTAGGCAGCAGCACCGAAAACCCGATTCCCTGAAAAAGCACCCCCACAGCAACCATCTGAGTAGAGTGCGCAAGCGCAATCATTACATATTCAAGTATATAGGCACAGCAGCTGAACCAGAAGCACTGCCTGGGACTGAACCGGGAAAATATCCTGCCTGAATAGAAAAAAAACGGGAGCTCTGTTATGGCCGAAAGGAATATCATCATCCCCAGATCCCCTGAGCTGCCTCCGACCTCAGATACCACCAGGGGCAGCAGATTGTCCGTCGCCTGATTGCCAAGTCCGATCAAAAAGCAGGCCGCCAGAAACAGCAGGTATTTTCTGTTTTTAATAAGCTTGCTATAGCTCAGCCTTAGATCACGAAGCTTTACTCCCTCATTCCCGCCCGAATCGGAAACAAGCAGAGAAACCGCCAGCGTAACCGCCACGAAGGCCGCCGCAAATACAAACATTACCCAATAGCCCGCTCCCTCAATGCTGATTCCTATAATCCACCCGAAGCAGGAAAAGCCTATCGAAGCCCACATGCGTATAAAGCCGTAGTTAAGGGGTATATTTACATTCTTTTTCAGAATCCAACTGTCTAAAATGGCGGGCTGGGGGGTTTGGCAGAATCCCAGAAAGCCTATGAAAATAAGCACCCTGTATGGCGACGACGGCTCGGCAAGCGCCAGCACCGCCGCAAGCAGCAATATATTTGCCAGAATAAACACTTTTTTGATTGATTGCAGCTTATCGCACAAAAAACCCCAAAACACCTGACCCGCGATTCCACAGCAAATAGCCACGGATATTGCGGCGCCGACAAAGGAATAGCTGTATCCGCTATGAATAAAATACATTCCGGCAAACGAGAAAAAGGAGCACCAGGTAGACCAGAAGGTAAGCTGCATAATACTGAATTTTAAGGTTAGCTTCCGGTTCCCGTGCTCCTTTATGAATTGCCCGTACCGCAAATTGACTCCTCCTTATTTTTAAGCATGAGGCCGCGCCATGAATAAGCCCATGCGCGGCCCCTTATTTATCATTGCTGTTAAAAATCCAGCTCATGCAAGGTTCCTATTGCTTCACACAGATTTTCAATGCCGTCCTCCTTTATAACAATTCCCTTTTCCCACCTTGCGCCGAAGGTGTCTGTTGTAATAAAGGTGTCAATCTGAAAGGTCATATTGGGCTCTAAAATATAATCGGAAATGGTCTCCATCCACGGCGCCTCAACCTCAATCATTCCTGTACCGTGGCATGGACCGTAAAGGTAGTTCCTCTCATAGCCGTTGTCCTTATAAAATTTATAAAAGCCCTTTGCAACATCACTGGCTAAAACTCCCGCCTTCAACTGCTTCTCCGTCCACTGGTGCGCCTTCCAGCAGAAATCTATATACGCCCTGCGCTCCGGCGACAGCTTGCCCATGCTTATGGGAAGCCCCACGGACGGAGAATATCCGTCAACCTTTGCAGAAAGGTTAAGCTGGACTATATCCCCCTTCTTTATCTCTCTGTGGGAGGAACGGGAAATTGCATGGCGTGTGGAGGCTTCACTGAACACGTACATGGGAAGCCCCTCATATTCCGCTCCATTCTCATAAATCGCCTTCTGCGCCACTCCTACCATCTGGCACTCCGTCACTCCCGGACGGATAGCCTTCATCACCTCACGGGTAGCAATCTCCGTAATCCTGAAGCCCTCTCTCATGCAGGCAATTTCATTTTCAGACTTGATTTTTCTCATCTCAATCATGATATGGTTTGCGTCAACAATCTCCGCCTTGGGGAAGCTGTCCCTTATGCCCTGCATGATCACAACACTGGTGTCCAAAAGGCTTGCGACGCCTATTCTTAAATTTGAGCCCTTTACCCCGAGAAAGCTGAACACATCCTGAAACCTTTCCGCCCTGACCTCGGGATAGCTGGGATCGGCAGACTCCCTGTATTCCATAAGCGTGAAAATGTCCTGAACCTTTGAAAAATCGGAAGCATACACCCTGCTTTCGGGCCCTGCCATAAGCGCGGTCCTGCCCTGCGGCGTTATCGCAAGTCCCGCCCGCTCAAAAAGAGGCCAGAACCCGCTGAAATATCTTACATTTGCATAATCCGCCTCATTCGAATTAACAATTAAAACATCCAGATTATTTTTTTCAATAAGCCTTGCGGCTCTTTGCGCCCTCTCTTTATATTCATAGTCAGGTATACATATACGGTTTGCCATAGTAACAGTCTCCTTTTTTATGCATTATTTTTAATTTAATCCGTTGTGCCGGTTAATTTGACTTCTTGCTACTCACATATTCCCATTGTTGTGTAAAACGCCATGTTGGACTGGCGGTTATCCAACCTTCCGTACTGCGCAATAATGGGAACATCGCTGCAAAGCTTAATAGCATACTGAGTCTCCAGGGGCACAATAAAGCCGCACAAATCCGCAGGATTATTAGTTCTTATGCATCTTACCCTTTTTGCCTTAACAACCGCCTTGATATTTTCAACAGGCTCCCCATCCGTAAAATACAATGTAATATAAACACTGGCATCCCTCGAATTGGGGTTTAAAATTACAATTGATTCATGTCCTTTCATTTCTCCTTCACCCGGCGGAGGAAGCTCTCCATCGGGGAAAAACCACACTGTTTTTCCATACTCCTTTTCCATGCCGCACCTCTTTTTTTATCAGTCTTTTTTTGAATTCATGTCAATCAGCACAACAGAAGCAAGAATAACTCCCTTTACAATCCACTGCCAGTAAGTGTTTATTGAAAGCAGAACCATCGCGTTGTCCATAACACCCAGAATCAGCGAGGCTATAACCACACCCCACACCTTTCCGCGTCCTCCTGTCAGAGAGGTTCCTCCAAGCACACATATTGTCATAACATCAAACAGCATGTTATCCCCTACCGCAGGCAGACCTGCCATCGTTTTGGAGGTAAGGGCGATAGCGCCTACTGCCGCCAGTACGGAAGACAGTACAAAGGCCAGTGTCTTAATCATTTTTGTGTTTATTCCCGAAAGCGCGCTCGCTTCCTCATTGCCGCCGACAGAAAATACATTCCTTCCTGTCTGGGTATGGCTTGTAAACACCCAGCACACCAGCGCCACAACAAGCATCAGCACCACGGGGACAGGCAGGAAGCCGCCTATATACCCCATACCAATCACATTAAAGGACTTCGGCAGTCCGGAAATGGGAATACCGTTGGACATCAGATAATTTATACCCTTTATCCCAAGCATTGTTGCCAGTGTGGCTATAAAGGACGGAACCTTTCCATAAACGGACACTATGGCATTAATAAAGCCAATCGCCACACTTGCCGTTAAAACAAGAATAATAGCGGTTGTCACGTTTGTTCCGCTCTTTACCAGAGTAGCCATCAATACCGACACAAAGCCTATTACAGAGCCTATGGACATATCCATATTGCCCACCAGGATTACAAAGAACTCCCCTATTGCAATAATGGCAATAAACGAAACCTGCCGTGCAATATTTAAGAAGTTTTTGCTGTCAAAGAAATTGGGAACGAAAATCGAGCATACCACCAGAAGGCCCAAAAGGATGAATAATACGATCCATTCCTGCATAAATAGCCTCGCGGATCTTCTGTTTTTCATTTCCAACTCAGCAGTTACAGAACTCATATTTTTATACCCCCAGCATTTTATTAATAATATTTTCCTGTGTTATTCCGTCTCCCTCAACACAGCCCTTGAACCGGCCCTCAAACATAATATAAACACGGTTGCTGAGGCCTATAAGCTCCTCCAGCTCCGGAGAAACTATAATTACCGATTTGCCTTCCCTGGTAAGCTGGTTAACCAGCTTATAAATCTCCGATTTGGCTCCGACATCAATGCCCCTTGTCGGTTCGTCAAAAATTATAATCTCAGCCTGCTCCAGCAGCCACTTCCCTATAACAATCTTTTGCTGATTTCCTCCCGACAGCTTGGCTGCCCTCTGGTTGATTGAGGAGTAGTTAAGCTTCATTTTCTCGCACATCAAAAAGGCTTCCTTTGCTTCCCTCTTGTGATCTAAAAGCAGCCCGCGGAATTTTTTATAGCGGCGCAGGGAGACCAGTGAAGTATTGGTTTTTATATCCGCCCCCAGAATCAGTCCCAGACGCTTTCTTTCATCCGGTACAAGGGCAATTTTATATTTAATGGCATCAATAGGCGATTTGATTTTTACTTTCCTTCCATTTAGAAAAAGTTCCCCGCATTTTAAAGGATACGAGCCGAAGATTGAGTTGATAAGCTCTGTTTTGCCTGCGCCTACCAAACCGGCAATACCGACTACCTCACCTTTTTTAAGTGTCATGTTAATATTTCTGAAGGTTTTTTCAGAAGTAAAATTCTTAAGCTCAAGAACATTTTCTCCGAGATCCCGGTTTATAGGGGGAAATACCTGTTTGAGCTCGCGGCCTATCATCATGGTTATAAGCCTGTCCTTATCTATATCAGCCACATTTCCGCTATAGGTCAGCTTTCCGTCACACATTACGCTGAAACGGTCACACACTTGAAAAATCTCGTCTAAACGGTGTGAAATATATATAATTCCTATCCCCTGGGATTTAAGCAGGCGCACCAGCCGAAATATGTTTTCTATGTCGCTTTCCTGCAGCACTGCGGTCAGTTCATCCAGAATCACAACCTTTGCCTTAACAGCAATCGCCTTTGCAAGCTGTATAATCTGCTGCTCCGCCATTCTCAGCTTTTTCACCGGAACATCCAGGGGTATTTCACACTGCAGAAACTCAAGAGCCTCCCGGGCCTTCTGTCTTAAGCCTTTCCAGTCTACAAACATACCCTTCCTGGAGTAATTTCCAATAAAAATATTTTCAACCCCGTTAAGCTCCGGAATTAGCTGCAGCTCCTGATGGACTACCGCTATACCCATTTGCTGAGACATTTTGACATTATAGTTTTTATGCAGCACATCCTGCCCGTCCACCTCGAAGCTTTTTATTTCTCCTTTATATGCACCTATAATAATTTTGGCAAGTGTAGATTTACCGGCACCGTTTTCCCCTGCCAAAGCCAGGCATTCTCCCGGATACAGGCTGAAGGACACATCGTCTAAAGCCTTTACATTGGGAAATGTTACCGAACAGCCCTTAATATCTATTAAAGGCTTTTGCTTAGCTCTATCAGACAAAAAACTCAACTCCCCTCTTTAAGAATATAAGGTCCTGGCGCCCCTGCGGCAGAATTCCTCTCCGGCACCTTTAAAGGGCGCTTAAGGCGCTATTCAAGCTCCCGGGCAATTTCCGCGGCAGTCTTAAATGACGCTCCCTGCTCCTTCAGCAGCACAATAAGCCTCTCAAGCTCCTTTATTGCAATATCTCCGCAGCCAAAGGTAATGAATTCATCAGGTATAACCGTGGCCTCACCAAAGTTATAGCTTTTTTTGCAGGGTATAAACTCCCACGGATGTATATAGTAGCACAGCACCACGGGAAGCCCCTTTGCCCCGGCAAAGGAGGCGAAATCCATAGAACGCTTCATAAGGTACTCTGCCCCCTTTGTCCTGAAAAGCGGCCACTGGTCGCGGTCACGCTCTAACGGGCTGTCGTTGCTGACCATTGTCATATCCGCAAAGTTGGGGATTTCAACCAGCTTCATATTTCCTTCCTTTGTCCAGTCCTCCCTGGATGGGTGATATGGTGCAAATTTATCTCTGTAAAAGTACATAGGGTAGGTTGCATCCGAGGTATAGCCCAGTCTCTCCAAGGCATTCACCACAGCGGTCGAGCCCCACAGCCGCGGGCAGCGGAATGCCTTCGGGGCTGTACCCGAAGCTTCCTTTACCCATTCTGTAGCCATTTCCAAGCGTGGGAATACCTCATGGGGCAGCAGAGGCTTTACCCCCGGGAGCGGGAAAAGCTCATCTCCAACCGTTTCATGGTACAGTGAATGGCACCCCACCTCACTGGTACCGGCAGCGACCATTTTTGCCTGCTCCGGGTTCTCTCTTGCAGACTCTCCCGTAAAATAAAAGGTGCCCTTAATATCATGCTTGCCAAACAACTCAAGAAGGATGGGAACACCCTTCTTAACTCCCTCGTAAAAAGGAGTAAAGCTCCCAACATCCGTTTCTACATCTACTCCTATCAATACGGAAATATCTTTCCTCATATGCTTTACGCCTCCTACAGCCATAACCATCCAAGTGCTTCCACGCCGAGATAAACAGGAACATTGTCCGCATTGGCAGGATTCAGTCCGTTATTAATGACACGCTTCAGCTCGTGATACGGTATCATGCATGATTTAGTACCTGTCTCCGATACAGGATTAACATCAAAATAATTGCTCCTTACTATTTCAAAATCCCTTTCATTATGAAGCGACATTTCTTCCAAATACCTTATTCTCTCCTCTTCTGTCGAGGCATTATCATAATTTATGGATGCCAGTGCAAGGTCATATATTACTCTGTTTCTCATGTTTGCCACAATAAGCTTTTCAAAGTGCGGGGCGTAGACCTTAAGCTTTGGATCCGCATCTACATCAGCCTTGACCCTGTACAGCTTTTGCATTATATTTTCATGATTCGCAATTGCCGCCTGTATCACCGGAACATCACGCTTCTCAACCTTGTTTCTCGCAAACGGAAACTCTGTGGGGAATATCTTCATCTGGCTTTCGTGTATTGTAAACATATTTTTGAGAACATAGAGAATGTCATCCTTTAAACCGGCGCCGAATACCGCGGTCACGGCATAGTCATAGAATTCCTCCGGCTCCATAATGCTTCCCCATCCATAGTTTGCATGGGCAAACAGGTGAAGGAAGAATCCATACCATTCAAACATATATCCGTTGATGCCCTTTACCCCCAATTTAACAGAACCTATGTGCTGCCGTATGTCCTCCTCAATATACTGGTGGTTGGTTTCCTCCTCACAGCGCAGACCGTTGGAACGGAAGGTTCTTATAAGACGGCCCAGACAGGCTGAAACGGCGTTAGATTCGGTATCCCTTGCCCATATTCTGTCTTTCCCGAAGGCTTTTGCCCATTTCTCAAACTCATTCTCTCCGCAGTAAAGCCCCGGAGCCCAGAACAGCACCATATCACGCGGCACTGAGGCCACCATTTCCTTCAAATATTCCTGCGGCTTCTCAAGGGGAGGCTCCCGCCACATCCTGGCGCCTATAATAATATCGGGGTTTACCTCTCTCATGGCTTCATACAGTATCTTAAGAAGCTCATAATTTGCATGGTGCTTTGCCTCGGCGGGAGTTCCGTATTTATCGACATACCGCTCTCTGCATTTTTCACAGTTGCAGAACCAAAAGGATTCCTCGCTCTCCTCAAAGTCAATCCCGTCGTAGCCAAGAGAGGCAATGCGACGCATGGCTGACTTAAGATACTCAATGGTATCAGGCTGGCTCAGGCAAAGCGTATCAAAATCATTTATAAATTTGCCGTTTTCCGGTAAGCTCATCCGTTTTTCCTTATAAATGCTGGGATAGCCCCCGCTGTAGCTGTTCAGTCCCACATATGCAAAGAATTTAAAGCCCAGCTTATGCCCATAATCAAACAATTTGCTTAAAAATTCCTCCGATAAATTGGGGTGGCTGTACTTGACCCGGGCCCAATTTTTGCTTTCCTTATTCCAGACCTTAACCGGGTAATCGCGCAGCACAGTCTCGGGGTACTCATCAAACTCAAACGGCCAGTAGCCATACATGCACATATTGAACTGATTGATTTTGAAGTCGGAGCAGATATTAAGATATTCCTTCCACTCCTCAAAGCCCCATAGCTGCATATCAAAGCCAAGACGCCCGTAGCCTGCATACCATGCAAATGTATTGGAAACCGATCTTATTTCTACCGAGGGCCAGTCGACAATTTCACAAAAATCAACGGCATAGCCGTCATCCTTTACGGTTAAAAGCTGCTTCAAAGTAGAAATTGCATTTATCAGCCCGTCACGGCATAAAAATCTGATTGTGACGCCCTCTCTGTCAACGTCAATACAATAGCCCTGCTTTTTGTATAATTCATCATTATCCGTACACGCCCGCGAAGGAAGCTCGCAAACCAGCCTTATAACAACAGAATTCTCTGATGAAAGAGCTATTTCACTGTAATTCCACAGCTTGTACCGAAACAGCTCCGAAATATCTCCATGGCTTTCATCCAACGCACTGCAGTCCAAATCAAAATTTTTAAAGCACGGTGTAGTTCCATCTTTTTTCTTATACACCTTTACCTTGGGCAAAGTATAATTCATCATAACTCCTCCTCGTATATTTTTCTTTAGAAAGGGCGTTTTTGAAAAATCATCTCTCGTGCTTTTTAATACCTTATTTACTAGAATTTTGTTGCGCTAAAAAGCATGAGAGCTTAAGATGCACCTTTCAGAAACGTCCCGGCATTATGGGTATTATGCTTAAAGGAGCATTCCATATAAGCTGCCGTCCGCCCCTTTAAAGGGGCCGGCAGCTTATAATTAAAATGCATACGTTCCGGTGCCGCTCAAGGCATTAATGAATTGTGAAATATAACGGCACTGATTAACCCAGCCAGGTCCAGCTCTTCCAATCCTTCTGGCCGATATTTTCAGGCGTTAGAGCCTCCGGAGCAGGCAAATCAAATTTATCCGGCAGTTTCTCTCCGTCCAGTGCCTTTATAAGAGCCTCCATAGCGGTATATCCAAGCACAACGGGGTCCTGAAGAACCTCTCCAATCCATGCCTTATTTCCGTCCGCAAGATACTGGATAACCTCCTTGTCTCCTGCCATACCTATAAATTTCATTTTATCGGCAACATTGGCACCCACTGCCGCATTGTAAGCACCCACTACGAGCGCATCGTTATGCCCGCAAACAATGTCTATATCGGAAGACCTCTGAAGCACATTCTCAAACAAGGTCTGGGAAGAGCTGCGGTCGCCTGTCGAATCTCCCTCTTCAATGACTTTTGCATCGGGCAGCTCTGCCAAAATAGCCTCCTTAAATCCTTCAAACCTCTTTACCGAAGCCTCGCCCGATTTAGGCAGCGACAAATAAACGCAGGTGGGGTTTGTCTTGCCCTGTGCCTTCATCTCTTTAGCGGCAATCTGGCCCGCAACAGTACCCATTGCCTTAAAGTCATGCCCCACAAAGGTTTCCCAAACTATATCCTCTTCTGAATCCGGATTTTGTGCATAATCACCGACAACAATTTTGATTTGCTTATTGTTGTGCAAGTCAACCATTGTAGGTATGATTGCCTTACTGTCTACCGGGAATATTACAATACCGTCGACTCCCTTTTGAGCCATATTTTCCATTTGCTTAATCTGTGTCTGAATGTCGTTCTGGCTGTCCTCAAACTGAAACTCGACATCCAGGCCCTTCTCCTGCGCATACTGCTGCATTCCAACCTGCGTGCCTAAGAACCACGGCCACGCCATATTCATAATTACTCCGCCGATAACATACTTCTTACCTCCCGATTTATCGTCAGGCGTTGACGCCTGTGTGCCGGAAGATGATGCCTGAGAGCCGTTATCTCCATTTGTATCTGTCCCTGAAGAGGAACCGCAACCGGAGAATAATACCATCGAAATCATAGAAACCGCGAGAATCAATGCTGCTAATTTTTTCATAAAATTTCCTCCTGTTATTTTTGTTTACTATCTGCGTGATCCCAGTTACATAAATAATTGTGATTTATAGTATTTTCCGAAAGAGCAGATAAAATTTGTAATAACGTTTGCACTAACTGCAAAAAAATTTCCTCCTTTCTTACAATACCGCTCCTCCAGGTAAAACCACCTCTCTCCAGAATCAAATGAAATTCGTCTCTCAAGGACAGCGCACTATAAATTCGGCGGGCACCGTCACCTCTGATTCATCTTATATCCGCAGGAGTCTCCTATTTTGAGCTCCGCGTCCAAAATAATATTCTCGTATATCTGTAAATCAGTTTTACTAAGCTTTCTGCTTATAATTTCACCTGCAAGCTCTCCTATCTTCTCTGCAGGCTGTACCATAGTCGTTATCTCAGGCGTCATAAGGCCCGTCTTATCAACTGCGTCAAAGCAAACCAGAGCCACATCCTCGGGAACTCCAAGTCCGCATTCTTTCAATGCATGAAGCGCTCCATACGCCTGCATGTTGTTTGCAACAAACAGCGCAGTGGGCCTCTTCTGCGACTGGAACATCTTCCTGGCAATGCGATAGCCTGTGTCCAGCTGGAATGTCCCATGCTGAAAATATTCCGGCTCTATCTCAAGACCGCTTTCCTGCATCGCCTTCTTAAACCCCTGCAAACGTTCCGACCCTGTAGATTCCGACACAGGCCCGGAAATGGCAGCTATACTTTTATGTCCCAATGAGATAATATGTTTAGTGAGCCTGTAGCTTGCCTCTATATTGTCAATTGTAACAAAATCAAATTTTGTTTTCATTTTAGGCATATTATCAATAAAAACCACTGGTATTCCAAAGTCCCTATAGGTCTTGAATATACTTACATCCTCGCTCACAGTGGCTACAACCAGCGCCGTAATCTGCTTTTGGAGCAGAAGCTTTAAATATTCCTTTTCCCTTTTTGTATCCCCTTCGGAATTGCAAATAATAGCGGAATAGTTATTTCTTCTTGTAGTGCTCTCCACACCCTTTATAACGCTGGCAAAAAAAGTATTGGTAATATCGGGAACAATAATCCCTATCGCCTTAGACGTTTGAGTTTTTAAGCTTCTGGCAATCTCGTTCGGCTGATAATTCAAGCTTTCCAAAGCCGTCAATACAGCAGCTCTTGTCTCGGGACTTACCCTGTCCTTACCGTTTACAACGCGGGAAACAGTAGAGACAGAAATCCCCAGATGCTCTGCCACATGCTTCAGATTTGTTCTCACATCACATCATCCTCATGGTTTTTGTAATAACGTTATTACAAAAAGTATACACCATAAATAATCAGGCTGTCAAGAACGATTTAAAGCCCTTTTTTATATCTCTTTCCATATAAGTTTTTAAGCGCGATATTTTAATTATCCATGGTTATCATTTGTTTTATTAAAGTAAACCTCCGGCAAAATAATTTTAATTTCGTTTTCTGAGTTTTCTTTTTTCCAATACACTATAAACCTGATTTTTGCCGCCACAGGAAAATAGTTGTTTTTCTTCATGGCATCTACCTGCCGAATAAACTGCTTTGAAAATTTTAACACCTGTCGTCCTTTTAAGTCACGGCAACCATCCTCACAGATATTAAGATTGTCCCCGCTCATAAGCCTTGAAACAGGCTGCTGACAAAACTGGAAAAAGTCCAGCCATACATCTTTAAAGGTCAACTGAGCAGCTAATTTATCTGGCTGCAGGTAAGCCTTAGAATCTGTAACCGTTTTAAGTCCTTCTGTCCTTATAAAATCAAAATGATTTCCATTGCAGTGTATGGTAAGCTTTTTCCTTGCCCTGGTCATTGCTACATACACCTGTCTTATCGCTTCTTCCTTTGCGGCATTGAATTGATCAAGCATCAAAAAGACATTGTCAAACTCTCTCCCCTTTGACTTATGAATTGTTGAAACAAATACCGTTTCCATATCCTCACCGCAAAAATCCTCAAATCTTGATTCCCTTATAAAAGCCTCAAAATCAGACCTGTATTTATTTTTGGGATTTGCAGCCTCAAAGTCTTTGAGCATATTAGTGCATATATCTAAATTCAAGCTGTCTTTAAATTTGTCCTCAAGCTTCTTTTTTGCCTCCCCCCAAATATCGTCACCAATAATATAAATACCGTCAGCTAAACTTAGCTTATTTTGGAAAAACCTGATTTCCAGAAGGTTGTGCAAATTAAATCCGTCGTTTGCTTGAATAAGCTTCGCCTGTATCCCTTTTTCCGTAAGCATTCCGGAGATCTGCAGCGCCTCCTCATTTGTTTTAGTCAAAACACAGGTCGTTCCTGCAAGGCTTTCCGAGAGTATATCATTTACCAGCGGTATAATAAGGTTACTACTTGTGTATTTTATCAGCTCTATTTTTCCGATATCACTTTGAACTGCAATAATGGGGGACTTCTTCAGCCTGCGCGGGATTCTGCTTGCGTACTGATTTGCAAAGTCCACGAGGTTGCTTTTACTCCTGTAATTCTCTATAAGCTCATACATAGCAGCCTCTTCCTTAAAGGCCAGACTCTCCAAATGCTTTGAGCTTGCTCCTCTGAACTCAAAAATATTCTGATCATCGTCTCCGACTGCAATAACACGCATATCCTCATTGTGCTCCATCAATGACAATATTAAATTAAACTCGTTTGCATCCATATCCTGAGCTTCATCTATAACCAATACTGTTTTAGTAATTCTACCCGCCTCAACCTCTCCCCCTTTAATTCTTTTTATAGTCTCTGGAATTATTTCATTTGACTTTTCAAGATTACCAACCCTGCCCAATAAATCAAAGCAATAGGAGTGAAAGGTTTTTATCTCTACAAAATTTGCAGCGTTGCCTATCAGTTTAAGCAAACGCTTTTTAAATTCCGTAGCTGCAGCCCTTGAAAAGGTCAGCATCAGCAATTGCTCATGCTTTACATCCTCCATTAACAGCAATGAAGCCAGCTTGTGAACTAAAATACGGGTTTTTCCGCTTCCGGGCCCGGCTGCTACAACAATGTATTTTGATTCATTATCAGTGATAATTTTTAATTGAGTCGGCGACAATTCTCCGAAAAGCTGCTTAAACTTGGCGGGGGTAATATTTCTTTTAATTTCATCCTGCCTGCTACCCTTAAAATATTTATTTAGAAAGGATGAATAATTCAACTGAAAATAATCGTCCACAAATTGCAATGCTGCCTTGTAATTGCTGAGCATTGCTCTGGCATATTCACCCACAATATGGATTTGCTGCATTTTGTTGTGGTAAAACTGGCTGAGCTTCTGGTAATCCTCTACTTTATAGCGCTTTTTAGTATCCCTTTCAATACGCTCAATAGTCAGAGCATTATAAATAACCATAAAGCCCCCTTCTATTTTTAGCGCCTGTATTCTTGACAGGTAAAAAAGGCTGTCCTCAATATCGTCCATAGAGGCTTTTGAATCAAGGAGAGTTAATCTGCCTTCAAACTCCTCCTTCAATTCTAAAACCGAAAACTCAACCAGAGCTTCATCTTTAACAGAGTCATCCTTTAATGCTTCCCTATTGATTTTGCCATAGAGGTATTCTAAAATAAAGTGCGAAAGCTCATGCCTTTTGGAAAGCCTTTCTTCAAATGCTTTTATATCCTGCATACAAATGATAGTAATATGGTTTTTGGAATATTCCGAGATTTGACGCCTTATCCATCCTTTGATAGCCCAGAAATTAATAATCGTCTTTATCTTATCAGGATTGGCATCCTCACACCCGCTTTCTTCGGCCCGTTCGTTAAGCTCCTTTATATGAAAGGTCTTTTCCTCGCCGTCTATACAATTCAAAAGAAATCTTTCAATCCTGCGGAAGGACTTCAATACTCCCAATGAGCAGTTTACATTCTCCCTTTTTTTTATAAATGCCGTCAAATCCTTTGTATCCGCCAGAATCCTTTCTTCTCTGAGAAGATTTATAATCTTGATTACTTCCTCCTTTACAATTCCCAGATGATCGGATATATAATCAATTCTTGATTCGGCTTCCTCATCTCCAAGATGCCTTTTGCTTTTGCTGGAGAAAAGCCTTTTTATAATTCTCACTGCTTTTTCCTTCTGCTTTTCATCAAACCTGTCCGATGCATTAATTTTGCCAATGGCCTCTTCTGCATTCCTTGCCAGGATGCTGTTTGCAAATATTCTTGGCATATTATAGCCCCGTTTCAGATATCCGGCATCCTCCAACGCCGCAATCGCTGTTTTGACCTTTGTCTCTATTTCCGTGATGCTGTCTTCCCATCCGGCCCTCCTGGCAATTTCCAGAGCAGACTGCGACACCTTAAGGCGGAATCTGGTAATGTCCTTAATTGCCTTCCATATCTGCTGGATTTCCTGAATACTAAGCTTGTTTTGATTTAGAAGCATAAAATGTTTATTCAGATCGTCATCATCAAACAAAACAAAGCAATCGGCAGAGATATTTTCATCACGTCCTGCCCTTCCCGCTTCCTGGATATAATTTTCAAGAGAATCAGAAATGTCGTAGTGAATGACCATTCCCACATCCTTTTTATCAACTCCCATTCCAAAAGCCGAGGTCGCGACCATGATCCGGATATCTCCCTTTATAAAAGAGTCCTGATTATCAATTTTTTCCTGACTGTCCATTTTCCCGTGGTAGGGTCTGGCGGCATATCCATCCTGTGTCAATCTTTGCGCTAAAGAGCGTGCTCTGCCCGTACGTGAAACATAAATAATTGAGGGGCAGTTCTTTTGTTCAAGCAAATCCCTTACGGTATTATATTTTTCTTCCTTACTTCCTCTTTCAAGCACCTTATAGCTCAAGTTGCTCCTTGATGCGCCCGATCTGAAAACCTCCATTTCAATAGACAGCTTTTCCTTAAAATAATTGCGGATATCTTCAATAACTCTTTGCTTAGCAGTAGCAGTAAAGCAAGAGACAGGAATTCCTTCTTCAAGGTTTTTCTTTTGCCGGATTGATTTTATAAAATCGCCGATATACAAATAATCAACTCTGAAATCCTGTCCCCAGGAGGAAAAACAGTGTGCCTCGTCAATTACAAACCGCACTATATTCCTTCCTAAAAGCAGGCGCTCAATAGTCTTTGAGCGTAAGGCCTCCGGGGAGATGTAAAGAATATAGACAGAGCCATTTTCGACTCTTTCAAAGGATTTTGCCCTTTCAATGGGATCGAGCAGTCCATTAATAGTAGCCCCATATGGTATACCCGCTTTCTCCAGATTATCCACCTGATCCTTCATCAGTGATTGCAAAGGTGAAATGACAATAGTAAGGCCCTTTGAATTTATTCCGCTCATTAATGCCGGCACCTGAAAAGTAATTGACTTGCCTCCTCCGGTCGGAAACACAGCCAAAAGTGATTTGTTCTCTATGGCCGCCCTGGCCGCCTTTTCCTGCAAAGCTTCTCCGGCATATGTCCTATAAGAGTCAAATCCGAAAAACCGCTTTAGGCCCTTGTGAACATCAAAAGCCTCATTGCAATAAGCACATCCCTTAATGCATGGACTTCTTCTCAATAAAAACATAACCTGCTCAACCGCCGGAAAATTTCTCAAAACCCATGGGGGAGTGATTGAATACCTGCTGTCAGCATTTATCAGAGCTAAGCAATAAGCCAGCTCAGCAGGGTATTGTAATATTATATCGGTAAGATTCGACTGTTCACATATCCATGATTTGAATTTTTCACGAATTTCTTTTTCAACATTCATATGACCTTCAGTATAACCTAAAAAATAAAAAAATGAGCTGAATTCCCTTTTGTCCCTTAAAAGAAAATAGAGAATCCTCTTTAGCTTATTATCCATCCTTTGAAAAGCTGCAACCTCATCAAAAAAGAGGGCCCTCGCTTTCATAGAATCGTTCAGCGGGTTGCTGGCATCCTCCGTTTGCAGCTTATCATCTTTGAGCAGTGCATGATAGGGTCTGGCCGGAAACATAAGAGGAGAGAGATAGAGGGTATCTATAAAATTCAAATCGTTTATTCCCGCGGCATCAACAGAAGCTTTAATATACCTTAAATCATGATTCAAAATATTATGTCCGCAAGCATACCGCAAGCCCTTTATAAATTTGATAAATCCGGCAACAGAATTGGAATGGAATAAACTGCCGTCACTCTTAATGCCTCCAACGTCAAGAATCTTTTTACTATTAGGCTCAACCTCTATATCAAAAAAAATGATCGGCTCCATTTTCTTCTCTCCCAAAAATTACAAGCTGCACAAAATTCGATCTTATTACAAGTAATATTATTTTATATTTCTATATTTTATTCCTATATCCTTCCTTATTTCAAGATAATTTTGGTAAATAAGACATACATATTACATCATAAATGCCGTGAAATAGTTGTAAAAAGGGATGAGGAACCTCTCTCCTCGTTCCCGGCTTGACGCTAAATTCAACAAAGGATATACTTTAAGCATCGGAATTAAATATTGCAATAAATAAAGCTCTGTTTGGGAGGTGTTTCAATGCTCGAATTAACACTTGCTTTATGTGGCACGATAGTTGTTCTGTTTATAATTCTACTTATTTCCATTCTGTTTAAATGGAAAAGAGCAAGACTGATAACCGGAGCTATAATGTCAATAACCTCGGTAATTTCTATGGCATTGTTTATTTATGTCCAAAAAGCCAATGGCAATCCGGATGCTGGAATGGAATTTATTCAATTCTATTTTCCTATATTAGTTTTTACTTTTTTTATAGCCGCGGGCCTTTTATCATCTGTTAAAGCAATAAGGAGAAGGTGATTTCAGACAAAATCATTATTTTTTTTTAATTCTGAATATCCAACAAAGCTGAACGCAATAAGAGGAATTGTAATAAGCGCCGATTTAATGAATATTAATCCCAAAAGAGCAGCAGGGCAAAAAAGGACAGCCGAAACCAGTGCAAGCCCTTTTTTACACTTTAAAAAAGCCGCCCAACTAAACAGACAGGCAACAAGCATTAAAACGAGATGAGGTATGAGGATAATAAACAGTACGAAATCAAATAAATTTTGCCACGCACCCACCACATCATAGCTACTTACAGAGTTTATATGGATTAGGTAGGCCAAAAACCCCACCCAATATACTGAAGATATAACCGCGCTTGCCAGTATAAAATTTCTTTTCGGCATAAAGACTCCTTTGCTTTTGAGCATTATTTAATATAATTATACCTGTAATATCTCTCTGCGTCCAGTAAATAGCAAAAAGGCCGCTGCAAAATGTTAAATTCAATATGTCTAAAACCTTTTGCAGCAGCCTCACTGTTTAAAAGCCTGAAATATTGCCTAGCAGGTAGCTTTTTAGAAGCGCAAGGTCAATTGTGTTTACTGCCCCGTCAGCATTTACATCCGCTGCCTGCAGATTTACATCCCCGGCCTCTCCTGTCAGAAGGTACTTTTTTAATAATGCAAAGTCAGTGGAATTGATAGTACCGTCATCGTTCAAATCGCCATATGAAATTTCCGGAGGCTCTGCAGCAGGAAAACGCGAAATGTCCTTTTTAAGCTGGCTCCAGGTATAACGCAACAGCCAGCAATCCCAGCTTGTAATGGTAGAAGAATTGCCCGCCCACATAATTGTGGGAACAGGAAAGCCCCCAACCGGGCGATCAGCCTCACTGTAGAAATCCGGGAAACCAAAGCCATGGCCTATCTCATGCTCAATAATATGGGCCTCATTTACGTCGAGTATACTCAATATATAATCATCGGATATTCTCTGTCCCCAGTCCCCCCCTGCTCCGCCATTAAAATTCGTTGTGCCCCACAGGTACATATCGAACCTTTTCTCCAGGCCCCCAGGATATGTATAGTTCGGGTTACTGTAATGCAAAAACCTTGACAGGGCATCAGGAGCGCAGGGCAGCTTTTCGGGAATCCTTGAATCGGTTTTGCTGAGATCATCCACTATGTAGTCGGTATAAACTGTTTCACCCGGCTGCTTGTCCAGAATCCGGGATGCATCGGCACATGCCCAGCCCACCACATTTACAGCTATATCATCGTAAGGCCACCCGTCGTATCCTTTAAGATACTGTGTCCAATTGGTAACCTGCCTCCTTATCATGGCCGTAATTTTATTGCGTTGCTCCAATGTCAGACTTTTTGACGACTGCCAGCGCACAACATAGTTAAGCGTACCTTTTCCCGCATATATCTGATCAAAGATCAGGTTTTTATAGCTCGGGGTTCCTTCCTTAACCATTCTATTGGTGTATACCCATTCAATAGAAGCTTTAAATGATTGCGGCATATCGTCCAGGGTCAAATCGCTTGAGGCAGCCGCCGCAGTCAATGTATTACACGCTATAGAAGAAAAAATCATAACAAGCGACAGTAAAATAAACAGTACACTCTTTTTCCTTAACATATAAACCCTCCCAGACAAATTCTTTTAAGCATGAAGAATAAATACCCGCACCTTTTGGCAATACCTCCCCTCCTGTGCATTTTTGATAAATATCCACAACATTACTTAATAGTATTATACAGGAAATTTATGTGTCTATCAAGCATTCCAGGCAGCAGATCGCACCAAAGCCACAGGGCATAAATAGGACGCAGGAGCCATATGCCTCCTGCGTCCTATTTACATCATTGCGGTCCGTCCGCTGTAGAGGCTCAGCTCCCTTGCGCTCCGGTATTAAACATATTCTCCATGTCAACAGGATTTTCCTTTGCCGTAACGGCTTCGGGGCATATGCAATAAACAGCCACAGCCTTATTGTCAAAGGATGAGCGGTATTTATCCACAAATTGCATCGAAAGAGGATTTTTGAAAAACCCCGGCATAAACTTTTTCATAAAGCCTTCCAGAGCACGTGTCTTCTCTTCCAGGTCTTGCACCAATGCCGCTTTGCCAAAGATGACAACACTTAAGTAAGAGGTATCGCATTTGCACGGAACGGAATCCTTTACTGTCCCGAATTCTTCAAAAACAGTAAAGCAGACCGAAGGGTTTTTCTCAAGCAGCATATTTTTTTTGCCGCTCCCCATGCCATGTATGTAAATTTTCCCGTCCATGTAAACATAGTTTACCGGTATGACATAGGGCCTCTCTCCTGTATCACACATGCTTAATGCACCTGCTCTTTTTTCATTGAGGAATTTATTAATTTTTTCCTCATCCTCACAAATCCTTTGTGTATACCTTATTTTCTCCATCATAATTGCTCCTGTTCCGGGCAATAGGCTGCAAGCCGCTCAAGGAGGGAATCCATCAGGCAGTTGGCCTCCTTTAAAAAAGACATTCCCGATCTGATTTCTCCTTCTGTCTGTACATATGCCCCTCCCTTCATATCATCGGCACAATTATTAATAAGCGAAGCTATGCTGTCCTCCGTGCTCTCTATATGAAACTGAAGACCTGCCACCCGATCCCTGTAAATAAATGCCTGATGCGCACACGCCTCACTGCCTGCTACGCACACCGCTCCCTCTCCAAGCCTGCTGAAGGTGTCATTATGCCATTGGAAAACATATACCTCATCGGGAAAATGTTTAAAAAGCGGTGATTTAAAGGCCTCGGCATTAAATTTTACACGCAGCCAGCCTATTTCGCCCTCAGGGTTTTTTGTCACCTCTCCGCCAAGAACATCGGCAATAAGCTGCGCTCCGAGGCATATTCCCAATACCGCCTTACTCATGTCAATAGCTTTTTTTATAAACTGCTTCTCGTATTTGAGCCAGGGGTAGCTTTCCTCTTCATAAATATTCATAGGCCCGCCCATTATAACAAGGCAGTCAAACCCGTCCATATCTGGAACAGACTCATAGTTGTACAAATGAGTGCCCGTCAGCGCATGACCCTTCTCATGCGCCCATTGCACGATTTTTGCAGGCCCCTCAAACGGCACATGCTGCAGATAGTGAATTCTCAATTTGCATTCCCCTCTCACAAGCTTATGGCCTTACAGAAGTTATATCGCATCCTCGCCAGTCTCGCGTGTCCTTACCCTATAGGCCTCCTTGACGGGAATAATAAATATTTTTCCGTCTCCGGGGTTGCCTGTGCGGTTTGCTTCCATAATGGCTTCTACCGCCTCCTCCACCTCGTCGTCATGTACAATAAGAGTTAAAAACCTTTTAGGTACAAGCCTGTGCTTCTCAGATACCGCCTCAACCAGCTCCGGAGCTTCAACCGCCGCGTTTTTGGGCAGCTCCTCTATCAACGTGAAATCTACCTTTTTCTTTCCCCTGCCCAGCACCTTTCTGCAAGTGATCGAAGGAAACCCTGCGTCAAGAAGTGCTCTTTTGGTCTGGCTGATTTTATTTAAACGTATAAATGCCATTACTTCCTTCATAATTATTGCCTCCTTATTTACAGTCCCTTACTGCCGGAGCTGATGGTATAGGCCTCCTCAACAGCGCTTACAAAAATTTTTCCGTCTCCGAAAGCACCGTCTTCGCCACTCCTTGCCGCTTCCATTACAAGTTCCACAAGCCTATCCTTGTCTTCATCCTTGATAATCATTATAAGCATTTCCTTTGGAATTTCGTCATAATAAATATCGCCGAACCTGATACCCTTCTGCTTTCCCCTTCCTACTACATCAACCTTTGTAACCGCCGGAAGTCCTGCCTCACTTATTTTATCCAGTACCTCAGATACCTTTTCAGGCCTTATAATAGCTCTCACCATTAACATAATACAAATTCCCCCATCCATATTAGTTTAGGAAAGAGCAAGAAACAACTTTCGATTTTCTATTAAAACCTTGGAGATCTCTCGCCCTTCCTTTTCCCGGAATACCCAAGTCATATTTTCGATATTCCTTATATTAGCTGCAGAGCCTAAACATTAAAGAGAATATACGGTTGATTATTCAGCATCGCTTTTAAAAGCAGCCCTCAGCGCGGAGATTCTTGCCTGGTCAAACAAGGCCTCCACCTCTCCGCACATTGAAAGCACCCGGTCTGAGTCATACGGCTCAGGCTCCCCATGATAGTAATTTTCAAGAGAGCAAATGCCGAAAATAGAGTCAAGGGATCTTATTTGCTCGTTTAATTCGGGAGGAAAGTCCATGATGCCTTCTATAGTATTCATAAGGCATGTGTAGTTGTGGTTAAGAGGCTCTTCTCCGTATAATTCGCACAAGGCAATAAGATAGCACTCAAGAGCAACCGCAGCCACATTAAACACAACGCTGTGGCATTGTCCTTCATCCAGGAACTGCAGCGCCCTCCGGTGATAGCTTTTTGCTCCCCGGTAATTTTCTTCGAACGCCTCCAGATCTACCTCGCTTTCCATAATATCAACCCTCTTCCCGTCATGGTACTACCATACATTTAATATCCATTCCCTGTCCTTTTTGTATTCCATATCGGTAAACAGGGTGTTGGCCATGGCTTCCGCAAGCCACATGGCACCTGCATATCCCACAATAGGATAACGGTAATATCCCGCGCGGTCATACACGGGAAAGCCTACGCGGAGCATGGGTACATTGTTGTCAATAGAGGTAAAGCGTCCCTTGGAATGTCCCAGAATGAGATCAAGCTCAAGACCCTCGTTCTTAATGCGGTTTTCCAGCTCCCACAGATCGGCATTTGTCACAATTTCCATGTCGAAATCCACATTTTCCTGCAGCTCCTTAATGCGCGGGTCTTTGGAATAGCTTGTGTTATCATCGCCTAAAAGGAGAAGCATAGGCCTCATCTCCAGGTCAAGGCAAAACTGGGCAAGCCCTATTACCAGATCAGCGCTTCCATATATGGCAACCTTTTTGTCTGCAAGGAATAAATGCGTAACATCGGTTATAGCGTCAATGGCGATTCCCCTCTCCCGCACAAGAGATTCGGGGATTGGCTTTCCTGTCAGCTTTTTAACATTGTGCAGAAATACATCGGTGTTACGGATTCCTATAGGAGTAGGCCCTATAATTGCCGGAATCCCGAATTCCTCTTCAAGGTATTCGGCTGCCAGTCCGCCCTCATACCTGTTAAGCGCTATGGTTCCTATTGCGTTTGCAGTACCCTTAAGATCCTCAATTGTAGTGTTTCCGTGGGACACATGGTTTCCATCCGGCATAAGAGGAGAATCAAAGGCTTCTATTTCAAAAAGCACGGTGGCATCCACCTGCATCTCGGCAAGAAGATGCTTTAATACCGTTACGTCCCCAGGATTTGCCCAGCCTGTAATGAGGTTCAGCTTTCCGTTTGGCCCGGCCTTTTTGGCAAAATAGCTTACAAAGTCCTTTACCGCACAGTCATATCCGCTTATCATGCTGCCCTTAAAGCTTGGAGAGTGTACCGGAATAAGATAGACCTCACGCCCGGGAAATTTTTCCTTAAGCAGTCCTTCATTAAGCTTTTTAACAACACCATCTATATCATCGCCTATTACCTCGGTAGAGCAGGTTGTAATAATCGGCACAACCTTTACATGGGGATATCTCATAAGCAGTACATCCACCGCCTCCTCAACACGGTTCAGCGCACCAAACACCGCACCGTCCTCATGCAGAGAAGATGAGGCTATTTCAAAGCTCTCCTTAAAATGCTGGGAGAACAGCAGGCGGACGAACATAACGCAGCCCTGCCCTCCATGCACTATACCTATGCAATCCTTTATTCCTATGCTGGCATACTGGGCCCCACAAGGCTGGCATGTAAATATGGGATTAATAACGCCTACGCGTTCTTTTTCTTTCAGTTCACAAGACATAACATCATTCCTTCCTAATAGAGTGGGACTGTAAGCTCTTCATTTAAAGAACCGGTAATAGTTAAGTAGTCCATGCGGTTCTTAACCTCCTGCATAAGCAGCTTAATTTCCTCTTTATTCATCTCAGACAGCCACGGGTACCGGCTCCTGTAGGCATCAGCCAGACAAACGGCATCCACCCAGTAGCACCTGTCTGCGGGGCTGTCTTTTTCCACAGGCTCTTCACACAGTATCTGCATGGTTTTCGTAAGGATTCCCTCGTTTTGCTTTTCTCTGTCCCATGCACGGGAGTGAAACTGCCACAAGCATTTCTTCATAATATAATCTACCAGTTGCTCTACCCTGTCCTTACATTTATCATCCATGTAAACACCCCCTATACCGCACTGCAAAGCTGCTTCTGTGGAAATTCTTCATACACCTTGGTTCTGAGCGGTGTAACGATATCATACTTTCCTGTATACTCCCTAAGAGTAGTTGAATTTTTTACTTCCTCACTCAAATTGACATCAGAAAGCATTCTCTGGGTCACAAAGCCCTTGTCTGTGGGTATTTCATCCTTGCTTATGTCCAGGTACGAAAGCTGGTGAATGGGAGAGAATATTCCGTTGTAAATATCCCTGGCAAACCTTACCCATCCTTCAAAGCCCTTCCACGGACCGTTGTGATAAGCATGCGCATTAAGGTACGGAACCCTTATTTTTTTAGCCACCTCTCCGGGGCGCTTTCCTGTGAAAATTATATCGGGCTTAAGGTTATACATGGCCTCCAGACCCTCCAGCTCATTCGGATCATCAATGGCAAGAGCACCTTCCTCGCATCTTGCAATACCCTTCTCCATGTCGCCCTGGTGTCCGAACTTTGTATATACAGATACAACCTCAACCCCCATCTCCTCATGTATGACATGCGCCCAATGCCACAGCTTGGAGCCTCCGGGCCACAGGCAAACCTTTTTACCCTTAAGCCTCTCCTTGTACCAGTCAAGCTGGGGCCTCCATTTTGCTGTATCCTCATCAATAATGGCCTGAGCCCTGTCTTCTATCCCAAAGAACATTCCAACCTTTCTAAGCGAAGCGGACAAAGGCTCAAAGCCGAAGCCGTCGATATCAAGCCGGGGGATTCCGTATCTTACTCTCAGCTCGTTGCAGATATACTCCGCAGAGCGGGCACATTCAAGCACATTAAGATGCGCCTTATGCATGGATCTGAGGCCGTCATAGGTTCCGTTTCCGGTGAACGTCGAAAGCACCTGTATCCCCATCCTCTTGAAATAATCCTGCATAATCTCCTGATCGCCCTGAATGTTATACTCTCCAACATAATTTATTACGTAATCGCTGGTAATCTCAGGCTCAAATGTACCGACCTTCTGATTAATCCATGCTATATTGATTTTGTGATGTCCGCCGGATTGGCTTGGTCCTCCGAAGCCGGGAGAGTTACATACAAAAACATCCACACCCGGAAGCTCCTCCATTACCTCCTCTGCAATGGCATTCATGTCATCGCCTATAAGTGCTGAGGCACAGGTCTGATAAATTGTCATCCTTTTTATATGGGGAAACGCCTTAAAGGCTTCAATCATATTCTGCTTAAGAACCTTTTCTGCTCCGAACACAACATGCTTTTCCTTCATATCGGTGGCAAAGGTATATTTAAGCTGAAAGTTGTCGTTATCACTTATATAGCGCTTGGTCTGCCAGGTGTCATAGGTACACCCTATCGGGCCGTGGCTCATATGGATAACATCCTTCATAGGCGTACCTATAACATGCTTTGCCCCGCAGTATGCGCACCCGCGCTCGGAAATCGTCCCGGGAATTGTATTTAAATATCCCAGTGGAAGTGCGTCAGCCAGAGTCTCGCCAGGACCCTTTACTACGGCGTGCTTCTTCCTTTCAGGGATACACTTGCTGCATTCAAACTCATGAAATGGCATAATTATTTCCTCCTTTACCTTTAACAATGGCAGTGACGATGAAATCTGCCGGTATTCTCGTGCTTTTTAACACTTTATTTGCCAAAAATTTGTTGTGTTAAAAAGCACTAGTCGGCAATACCGTATTTAACAACCATAGCTTCCAATTCATCCATTTTAAGGGGCTGAGGTATTACGAAATTTTTATTTTCAATAATCTTCCTTGCCAGTTCTCCATATTCCTTCGCCTGATTACATTCAGCATCATATTCAACAACCGTCTTTTTGTTAAATTCAGCCTTTTGAACAATATTGTCGCGAGGCACAAAATGAATCATAGTCGTACCTATGGCAGCAGTAAACTCTTCCAGGAACTCGGCTTCCCTGTCAACCTTGCGGCTGTTGCAAATAACTCCTCCAAGGCGCACACCGCTTTGCTTTGCATATTTGAGAAGACCTTTACATATATTATTTGCCGCATATATAGCCATCATCTCTCCTGACGCCACAATATAAACCTCCTGAGCCTTGCCGTCGCGTATAGGCATTGCGAATCCTCCGCATACAACGTCCCCCAAAACGTCAAAGAATACAAAATCAAGGTCCGAGGTATACGCGCCGTTCTTTTCCATAAGGTCAATAGCTGTAATTACACCTCGGCCCGCGCATCCTACTCCCGGCTCGGGCCCGCCCGACTCAACGCACCGTATTCCCTCATATCCTACCTTTACAACTGCGTCGGCAGTAATTTTTTCTTCTCCTTCGTCACGCAGCATATCCATTAAGGTTTTCTGATTCATACCTCCAAGAATAAGCCGTGTTGAATCTGCCTTAGGGTCACATCCATGTATAAACACCTTTTGATTATAGAAGTGAGCCATAGCTCCTGCTGTATTTTGTTGGGTGGTAGACTTGCCTATTCCTCCCTTACCATAAATCGCAATTTTTCTTGGCATTTTAATATTCTCCTCTCATAATTAACATAGATTTTTTTAAACTTTCGGGTTTCGGTAACATCATTTTAATCCCTGACATTCTTCTTAAAAATATTGATTTTTTCTGGCTGCTTTTGCTTAAAAATTTTCTTGAAAAACCCTAATCGTGCTGTTATAATGTAAAATGGGTAAATCAAATAAACCTGGTGCCACTGGGTATATGAGGTTTCCTACGCTTCATGGGTATTCGTGGTATCCATGAAGCTTTTTTTGAACGGTTATTTTTAATATAAATGCTTTCAAAAATATATATTAAGGCATCACCTCCCTTTCGTACCCTAATCTTAAATAATAACTCCCTGGCTTTCGTCCGGACTCTTTATGCAGGAAAAAATGGGTAAGCCCTATTAAAACCGCTACAACTGGAATTTTAAATATAACTTAAGCCCCATGGATCTTCGTGGTATCCATAGGCCTTTTTGCCGCGCGCTCCTTAAAGCGGGTATCCGTGGCATCCTGAAGAGCATTAGGCATTGCTCTTTAACAAGCTGTGTTATATTTTTTAAAGAATACTTTAGTACAAAACTGTAAGGTTTAATAAAATACGCCAGGGTATTTTTAGAGATATTGCTTAAAGGCATGTAATTCTCGCAAGCAAACGTGGATTGGCAAGAACATCCTGATACAAAATTCCGATAATTAACAGTGATAACAATTTACCGCAACCGTAAAACCAAAGCCATTATAATTCATTCTGGAATAAAAATGTTTAAAACGTAAGGATTTATTAGTTTGTTTATGGTTTTATTATATCACTATTAAGTGTCCTGTCAAGCATTTTTGCAATTTTTTTTTACTGAACTTTCATTAAGCAGCTTTGAAATATAGTCAAACGGCCTAGATAAGCCATGTATTGAGCTTCAGATTAAATTTTATTGCATGTTGAGGCAATAATAGTTGTATAATTTAATTTTCCAGGTTGTTAGTTATCGTTATGTATTATACATTGGCAGAGGTATGCTTTTACCTTACTACAAATTTGAACGCAGACATCATATATAGATTGTTTCTTAAAGTTAGAGTAGAAATTATTCCGGAGGACACCAGAAAACACTGTTTTACATACTCCGTTATACGATATGTTAAAACCTAAACCGTATAGTCTGAACGCAGGCAATCATTTGCCTGCGTTCGTGGAAGCCAGGGCTCCTATAGCTCGCCCTCTTCATATTCTCCTTCCATATCTTCCTGATAATCGCCCAATATTTCCGCCAACTGAGCAACGGTGGACCTTTCGAAAAAGCTTTGCAAATTTACATTTTTATGAAATTTCTTTCTCAGAATCGAAATCATTGAGGTAGCAAGCAGAGAATGCCCTCCCAGCTCAAAAAAGTCATCATTTACCCCAACGGGGCAAACACCGAGCTGATCCTGCCATATGTCGGCAATTGCTTTCTCCGTCTCACTTTTGGGAGGCACATATTCTGTACCCAGATTCGGACGGTTATCCTGTCTTACGGCTTTATTTGCGCTCTGCTTTTGCTCGCCGTCCGGTGAAAGCCTGAAGCTCTGAATCTCTTCAAGCCTCCCTAAAAAGTCTCCCGGAACCACAGCCACCTGCTCGAACGACCGCGCTGATATAATGCGGTCAAGCAGCTTCATCCCCTCGGCAACGGTAATTTTTCTTCTTGCGCTTCGGGCCCCGGTATTAACCGCCATACCTACCTCGCCCCATTCATCCCAGTTCACCGCTACGGTAAAGGTGCCTGATTTTGTGTTCCTGTAGTGAGCGTATGCATCCAAAAAGGAATTCGCCGAGCAGTAATCAATAAATCCTGCCTCTCCAAGAATAGAACTGCTGGATGAGAATAATACTATAAAATCCGGCTCGTCTCTGCTTATAAGCTCGTCTATAACAAGAATACCCGAAACCTTTGGAGCAAGCACCTGTTCAGCAAGCCGGAAGTCTTTTTCCTGAATCAGGCCGTTTATTGAAATTCCCGCAGCATGTATAATTCCGTTTATCGGGCCAAACCGCACTTTAGCATTGTCTATCAGCTCACTCATATGCTCAAGGCTTGAAACGTCAACACCCTCCGCCATAATTTCGCATCCAAGCTCCTCTATTTGCAGGAGCTGCCCGATAATACCGCTCGTCTTATCCCCGCTGTCATGAGTGTCAATCCACTCCTGCCACCTTTCTCTTGAAGGGAACTCCGAATACCTTGTCAGGATCAATTTGACTTTTGCAAATTGCGCCATATGCCGGGCAAGAGCAAGGCCAATCCCCCCAAGCCCTCCGGTAATCAGGTATGTTCCTCCGTCCTTTATCCAGCAGCCGCCGTCGCAGCTTTCAATTTCTATATTTTCAACGGATTGAACCCATCTGTGCGAACCCCTCAATGCTACTGCCGTCTCAGGCTTCCTGGCGGTAAGCTCTGCTAAAATCATGGATACAAGCCTGTCCTGCGGTGCATTGCTGTCAGGCAAGTCCACATCGATAGACTGGCAGAAAATATTGCTGTACTCCATGGGTATTACCTTGCATGGACCTATAACAACCGCCTTTTCGGGCTGACATTCTCTCTCTCCCGATATTGCATGCATACCCGTCGATATGGCCGCAAGTCTTATATTATCATCTATGATGCACTCTCCAAGCGCCTGGGCAAGAAAAAGCAGGCTGCCGAAGCCGTACCTTGCGCACCACCCGGAGAGTTCTCTCCTTGAATTAAAACGCTTATCTCCCGTGACACTCCAGAGATGAAGGATGGGGCCCGGCTTTCTGTCATGGAATACATCCCTTATCAACTGCAAATGGTCTGCTTTGCTTTGGGGATTGATTGCATATTTTAAACTGCCTGTTCTGCAATACCCGCTCGCCATTGAAACAGTTGCCGTCTCAATCCCTTCCTCTCGCAGCCGGCTCCTTATTTGTTCAGCCAGCCCCGTTTCATCCTCAAATATAAGCCATATGCCCTTCTTATCCAGCTTTTCATTGACAAAGGGAAGCTTTTTCGCCCTTTTCCACAGGGGAGTATAGAACCAATTGTTTAAATCACCGCTTCCACCAGACGGCAAATTGCTTTTCTTTATCAGTTCCGACATATTGTATTGATCCACCCAATACCTTTTTCTTTGAAACGGATATGTGGGCAGCGGCAGCTTAAGCCTTTTTTCACCTTCATGGAAGGAAAGCCAGTCTATGGGGGAGCCTTCAGTCCACAGCCTTGCCAATGATTCCAGAGCCTCCCTTTGTCCCAGCTCCTTGTCTACAGCTGCACCGGCACCTGTGCCGGCAGAGCTTATATTTTTTGCCTGCCCCGAAAAAATCCCCTCTCCTTTACCGGCTCTTAACATGCCGATTGCATCGCTTACACTATCGCAAACTATTGCACGCCTGTATTCAAACTCTTTTCTCCCCACATGAAGAGTGTATGCGGCATCCGCCAAATTAATCTCAGGGTTTTCCTCAAAGTGCCGCGCAAGATTGCCGCACATGCAATCCAGTGCATTAAGGCTCTTTGCCGACAGCGTTATTATCTGATAACGCCTTGTGGAAGGATGCTGCTCTGACGGCGGTGCTTCCTCAACTACCGCATGTACATTTGTCCCTCCAAAGCCAAAGGAGCTTACTCCCGCTATCCTGGGCTTTCCATTTGTTTGCCAGTCAACAAGCTCTGTATTTACATAGAAGGGACTGTTCTCAAAATCAATCTTGGGATTGGGCTTCCGGAAATTTATACTTGGGGGTATTTGCTTATGCTTAAGCGCAAGAAGTGTTTTTATCATTCCCGAAACACCGGCCCCCGAAATTGCATGGCCTATATTGCTTTTTACCGAGCCTATTGCACAGAATTCCTTTTTGCTGGTTTGCCGCTCAAATACCATGGTAAGCGCCGACACCTCTATAGGGTCTCCTAAAGAGGTCCCCGTGCCGTGAGCCTCTATGTAGCTTATATCCTCCGCATTGACTCCGGCTAAGTTCTGTGCAGCCGCAATCACCTCAGCCTCTCCCTCTCTGCTGGGCGCCGTAAAGCCCACCTTGGTGCAGCCGTCATTGTTTACCGACATTCCCTTAATTACTCCGTATATGTGATCTCCGTCTCTTATGGCGTCCTCTACACGCTTTAAAAGTATAACGCCCACCGCGCTGGTAAAAATAGTTCCGTAAGCATCGGCATCAAATGGGCGCGTATGCCCGTCGGGAGATCCTATAAAGCCTGTCTGAAACATATAGCCGGTTTTTTGCGGAAGCTTTACCCCCGCACCTCCTGCCAGCGCCATATCGCAATGGTAATTTAACAGTCCCTCATACGCCATAGCAATTGCAGTCATGGAGGTGGAGCAGGCAGTCTGTATATTAATGCTGGGCCCTTTGAGATTAAATTCATAGGATGCCCTCGTTGCCAGATAATCCTTGTCATTTCCCACTGCTATTGCAAGATCGTCCTTCACACCAAGCTTATTAAAAAGGTGGTAAAGAAAATAGTAGCTCATATTGCTGCCCGCATATACTCCTATGGGATAATTGTAGTCATTGCATGAATGCCCGGCGTCCTCCAGCGCCTCATAACAGCACTCTAAAAATAGCCTTTGCTGAGGATCAAGATTCTCAGCCTCTCTGGGATTGAGACTGAAAAAATCGGCATCAAACAGCTCAATATCCTCCAATATACCTCCTGCAAAAACGTAGTTGGGGTCATTTATGCTTTCCTCATCTATGCCGCAAGCTCTTGCCTCTTCCTTTGAAAAATAAGTTATGCATTCCTGCCCGTTTTTTAGCCTGTCCCAAAATTCAGCCGTATTTTTGGCCCCTGGAAAACGCCCCGAAACTCCTATAACCGCTATGCCCTCCAAAACACTTTCCGTATTAGTGTCTGCCATTTCCCCGTCCTCCTTAATGTCTTTTTCTTAAATCAAGCTTCAGCATATCCACCTTACGCTTTTTAAAATTCATGCTGAAATTATATTTGCATATAAGGCGCACAATCGTCTTTGATAAGGCTACGCCTTTTTTCTTATTATTTTTGCATTATAGAAAAGAAGTAGCTTGTATGAATTATGGCGGGGTATACACAGATAAAAAAGTCTGATTTTTTAAATCAAAAATTTTTTTAAATTAATGACTTGAATTTTATGTAAATCTCACGAAATAAACTTTTATATATATTTATCTGCTGATAATCCTCCAAAATAGCCCAAATCAACTTTCTATAATGCAATAACTGATACTTGTACAATAGCTTAATTGTTTATATGAGGGCAGGATAGTTTAAGCAGGTGCTTTAGCAGATATTTTAGAAGATAGTGTGCAAAAATATGTCTAAATATTGAAAGTATAATATTTCAAATACCCTCTCCATATAAATTATACTATTTATGTATACATACTAACATAATATGAAATAGTTGTCAATGTTAGTCAACAACAGCATGGGTTTTTAAATGATATTATACACAGTGTATACATACCCTCCTGGGTAGCATATACTCACTTTTCCGCACCGCGCCAGCATAGGGCCTATGAATATAACCGAGGATCTCATTTCAGTGGCAAGCTCTTGGGATATTTCCGTACTGCTTATGGTTGAAGAGTCTACAATTACCGTATTATCCTCCACCACAACCTTGCATCCTATATTTTTTAATATTTCAAACATTATTTCTACATCTTTTAATTTAGGGCAATTTTTTATTATATTAATGCCTCCATTTAGAACAGTTGCAGCTAAAACAGGTAAAACAGCATTCTTGGAACCCTCAACAGTTATTTCCCCTTTTAGTTTCTGCCCACCGATCACCTCTATTCTGCTCACAAAAATACACCTCCATAAAACGCGGTGGAATACGGCATATGGCAACAAAAAACATTTATATTCGCACGTTTAAGCACATTATTATTCTATGCATGGCATATAAAATTGTGACAGAGAAGGGGAACGGGACACTCCTCTCCTTTGTCGAGGAATGTCCCGTGTTGGCGTGTTGTCCAGCCGGACTGGTAGAAGGCTTTATGTAATCTATATCTCTCTTGCCGTGTTGGTGATTTCCGTAATAATTTCATATATCTTCTCACAGGCATTTGATATGCCCATTTTTTTTGCGTTTCTGGACATTTTTGCAAGCTGCTCCTTGTCCTTTAGCAGCTCTGTCATCTGATTGTATAATATATCGCAGCTCAAATCCTTTTCAAGAATTACAACGGCTGCACCCTGCTTTTCCAGAGCCCTCGCATTATACTCCTGGTGATTTGCGGTAACATAGGGCGAGGGAATCAATATCGAAGGCACGCCCAGAACAGTCAGCTCGCTTGTGGTTATGGCCCCCGCACGGCATATTACAAGGTCTGCCGAAGCCATAACGTTTGCGGTATCATAAATATATGGAACAACCTGTACATATTGCGGATTTGCGTCCTTAAGCCTGTTATTTACCCTTTCAAACTGTCCCTCTCCGGTAGCAAATACAAGCCTGCAGCCATTGTCCTTAAGATTTTTCAAAACCATATCCGCCACAGTATCATTGATTCTTTCAGCACCCCTGCTTCCTCCCATAACCACTACCACGCGCTGATCCAAAGGCAGACCGAGATTTTTTCTGGCTTCCGTCCTGTTTGCGGAAGCCATTTCCTGTCTCACGGGATTGCCTGTAAAGGAAAGCGCCTTTGCAGGCTTAAAATAGTCCTTTGACTCCTTAAAGCTTATGGCCACGGCATTCACAAAGCGGGAAAGTATTCTGTTGGTAACTCCCGGAAACGCATTCTGCTCATGTATAAGCGTAGGAATTTTCATTCTTGAGGCAGTAAACAGGACAGGGCCGCAGACATAACCCCCTGTGCCTATAACCACATCGGGCTTAAAGTCTTTAATAATCCTTCGCGCTTCTATTATACCCTGAAAAAGCTCCTTTACGGCTATAAACGTGTCTGCCGACAGCTTTCTCTTAAAGCCCCTTACAGTTATAAGCCTAAGCTCAAAGCCCTCACGGGGGACAAGCACAGTTTCAAGGCCCCTTTTTGTCCCTGCAAATACTATCCGGGCATCCGGGTTTTTATCTTTAATATGCTTTGCTATGGATATACCGGGATTTATATGCCCGGCAGTGCCTCCACCGGCTATCAATACCTTCAAAAGCTCACCTCATTTACTAAATTTATGCCATACGGCTATAATCGATCATAGTTTGCATACCTGGATATATTCAGAAGGATCCCCACTTCCGCCATAAGGAAAAGAAGCGATGTCCCTCCATAGCTGAAAAAAGGAAGAGGCATACCTGTTGTAGGCATTGAAGAGGTCACCACGGCAACATTTATTATAACCTGTATTGCAATAAGAGATGTAATGCCTATAGCCATCAGGCTTCCGAAAGCATCGGGAGCGTTTATGGAAACCTTTATTCCTCTCCAGATCAGTATAAGGAAAAGGATTAACACAACAAACACAC
The DNA here is from genome assembly GCA_023390115.1 of Bacillota bacterium. Taxonomy (GTDB): domain Bacteria; phylum Bacillota; class Clostridia; order Acetivibrionales; family DSM-27016; genus Anaerobacterium. Next base: position 134,590 of record JAEWDM010000016.1, on the reverse strand, counting down.
CTATGAAACCCAGCTCCTCGGCGAGAACCGAAAGTATGAAATCATTATGCGGTTCAGGCAGGTACAGAAATTTTTGCATGCTCTTTCCCAGTCCCTTTCCAAAAAGCCCTCCTGAACCAATTGCATAAAGGGAGTTTTTAATCTGCCATCCGCTTCCCTGAGGATCACTTAACGGGTCCAGAAACGAATATATCCTTTTCATTCTAAACGGCTCTATTATGATAGCTGCCGCCAGACCTGCCGCAGCCGGAATTGCCATAAGTAAAAAGTGCTTGATTTTTGCTCCGGCACAAAATAAAATTACGCATGAAACGGCAACAATAACAAGTGTGGCGCTTAAGTGCTTTTGGAGAAGCACCAGAGGCAGTGCCACCACACCGATAATCACAAGATATGGAAGCAGCCCTTTTGAAAAGGAGCTTAGTTGATCCTTTCTCTTTGAAAGGCTGTAGGAAAAGAAAATTATTACAGCCATTTTTGCAAACTCCGACGGCTGAAAGCCGGGGCCTATATTTATCCATCTTCTGGCTCCGTTGGCCTCAACCCCTATTCCGGGTATAGCAACAACTATCAGCAAAACTATGCTTATAACCAAAAGAACCGGGGACAGCTTTCCCAGCTTCTTATAGTTGAAATTCATTGCCACAATCATGGCCGCAAAGCCGACAGGAAGAACCATTAGCTGTTTTTTAAGGTAAAAATAAGCGTCCCCGTCATTATTATTATATGCCCAAGGCGCACTGGCACTGAATACCATTATAGTCCCCAATGCCAATAAAATCAACACCGTCATAAATATCCAGAAATCAAAAGGCTTTTTCGATTTCATCAATTACCTCCAAAACAGACCAAGCGTTATTATACTAAAAAAATCTAAATCCAAGCACTACCAGTCCCGCAATGCAGCAGGAAAGTGTCGCCACCCAAAAAACAGCTACTACCTTAGTCTCCTTCCACCCGCAAAGCTCAAAGTGATGATGCAGGGGAGCCATTTTAAACACCCTTTTCCCTCTCAGCTTAAAGGATACAACCTGAATTATAACAGACAGCAGCTCAATAACATAAACGGCACCCACCACAAGTATTATAAATGGCATTTTAAGCATAATTGCCGTAGAAGCCACCGCACCTCCAAGGGCAAGCGAGCCGGTGTCTCCCATAAATACCTTTGCGGGATGTATATTAAATGTAAGAAAGCCCAGACATCCGCCTGCTACCGAGGCTGAAAAGATTTTTACATAATCCCATTCAGGCCTCGTCATTGCTACAACGGTAAAAAACACCATTACTATAAGCGTCATTCCTGTGGCAAGACCATCCAGACCGTCTGAAATATTTACTGCGTTTGTAGTTGCAATAAGTACAAAAACATTAAACAGCACGAAAAACCATATGGAATTTACAGTCCCGAAAAAGGGTATTGATATATCTGTATCAACATCCGTTCCAAGAGCCAGATAAAGGATAAAGGCGGTGGATATAATCAAAAGCCCCAGCATTTTCTGCCTTGCATAAAGCCCATCCTTGCGCTTTTTTACAACCTTAATGAAGTCATCAATGAATCCTATTGCACCAAAGCCTATGGTAACAAGTACAAGCGGCAAAATTTCAGCATTATACCTGGCAAAAAATATGCCTACCAGAAGCAGCGGTATCAAAAAAATTACTCCTCCCATAGTAGGTGTCCCCGTCTTTTTCAAATGCGTGGCCGGCCCGTCGTCTCTGACAGTCTGGCCGAATTTCAGCCTTGCCAGCATTGGAATAAAAATCGGCGCCGCAACCAACGCAAGAAAAAAGGTTGCGACAAAGACCACTACCTGTATGGAGTTATAAAATTGTATATCCAAACTTTTTCACCTCGCGTTGTAAATTAATTGGCTCTTAAGCATTAAGCCGTAAACCGTTCTATAATTTCTTCCATTTTCATTCCTCTCGATCCCTTTACAAGGATTACATCTCCCTTTTTAAACAGCTCCTTTAAAAATCCCGCCGCGTCCTCATTTTTCTCAAAGCTGTGCACCCTGCATTTTTCAGCTCCCGCTTCAATTGCACCCACAGCAATATTTCTTCCGCTTTCCCCCACTGTCAGAATATAGTCTATTTCCCTTGATACTGCAAATATTCCCACATCCACATGGGCATTAAAGGCCCATTCCCCCATCTCCAGCATATCCCCAAGCACAGCTATTGTCCTGTTGCTTCCGGCCACCTCTTTAAGCACATTTATAGCTGCTTCCATAGACTGAGGACTTGCATTATATGTATCATTTATAATAGTTGCCCCCTTATGCTTTATTATGTCCATTCGCATTTTAGACGGAGTAAACCGGGCAATCCCGTTTATAACGGAATCCATATCCATTCCAAGCTCAAGGCCTGCCGCAACTGCGGCAAGGGCATTGTAAACATTATGAAGGCCCGGTACCGGCACGTGTATCTTATAATCCCTTCCATTTACCGTCAATTCAAAGCCTGTTCCTTTTTCCCCTTCAGTCTTGATATTGAACGCCTGATAGTCGAGGCCCTCCTCCATACCATAGAATATGGTCTTAAAGCTCACCAGATCCTTAATACCATACAAAAGCTTGTCGTCCCCGTTCAAAACAACAATTCCGCCGTTATCCAGTCCTTCCAGTATTTCCAGCTTGGCCTTCAGTATATTTTGCCTCGATCCCAGCTTTTCAATATGAGAAAGACCTATATTTGTAATTATTGCAATATTGGGCCTGACAATCGACGTAAGACGGCTTATTTCACCAAAGCCGCTCATTCCCATTTCAATAACGGCGGCCTCATGGCTTCTGTCAATATTAAAAATGGTCAGCGGAAGGCCTATTTCATTATTAAAATTTCCCTTCGTCTTCAACACGTTGAAGCTGCAGGCCAATACCTCTGCAACCATATCCTTGGTGCTTGTTTTGCCAACGCTTCCGGTAATCCCCACAAAAGGAATACCGAATTTTTTCCTGTAGTATTTTGCTATTTTCCCAAGAGCCTCAACAGTATCACAAACCCTGATTACAGCCTTTCCCGGCACTGTGGGAATAAGGCGGCTCTGGGTAAGTGAAGCGGCTGCTCCCGCCTCTAAAGAGCTTGTTATAAAATCATGCCCGTCAAAACGCTCTCCCGCAATAGGTATAAACAGAGCTCCTTTGCCAATCCTTCTTGAATCGGTGGAAATACTGCAAATATCAAGCTCCGCATCCCCAAAGGCTAATGTGCCTCCCGTAGCCTCTAATATTTCCCTACATTTTAAACTCTCCATTTAAATACTCCCTATATACTCATTCTCAAGCTGCCGCTGTCCGATTCCCCAAGAATTTCCGCCACAACTTCTCTCTCATCAAAATGAATTGTTTTGTCCTTGAATATCTGATATGTTTCATGTCCTTTTCCCGCAAGCACTATTATATCTCCCTGTGCCGCGTTTTGTATGGAATATTTTATGGCGCTTCGCCTGTCTGAAATTGTTGCATATTCCGCTCCCGTCCCTTTAATGCCTTCCTCTATTTCTCTAAGTATGGCCTCAGGCTCTTCCGTCCTTGGATTATCTGATGTAATAACGGTATAGTCCGCTATCCTTCCAGATACCTCTCCCATTACCGGCCTTTTGGCCCGATCCCTGTCTCCTCCGCACCCGAAGACGCAAATCAATCTTCCGGGAACATATGCCTTAACTGCGCTTAATATATTCTCAAGGCTGTCAGGCGTGTGGGCATAATCAATCATTACGGTAAAATCCCTTCCCGTTTCAACTATCTCCGCGCGGCCCGGTACGCTTATTGCCTCAAGACCTTTTTTAACCGCATCATGCCCTATGCCTGCAATTCCGCATACGCCTATGGCGGCAAGCGCATTATATACGCTGAACCTGCCGGGAATGTTAACCCTTATTTTTCCCTCAAACCACGGTGTCACTGCATAAAAATCCACGCCTCCGGGGTGTTCTGCAATATCTACCGCTCTGATATCCGCTTCGCTGCCTATTCCATATGTTAAGATACCGCACTTTGCGGACTGCATTATATATTCCGAATATTTGCTGTCTAAGTTCACCAGAGCCTTTTTACACATTGTAAAGAGCTTGGCTTTAGCTCTCAGATAGTGCTCAAAATCAGGATGCTCATTGGGGCCTATATGATCCTGGGATATATTAGTAAAGACCGCTGTATCATAGTCGCATTGAGACACCCTGTGAAGCTCCAGTCCCTGGGATGAAACCTCCATCACAACACTCTCAACCTTCTTCTCAAGCATTTCGGAAAACAACGCCTGAAGGTCGTGAGACTCAGGTGTTGTACGCTCTGTGACAAGCACCTCTCCGCCTATTCTGCTTCCCAGCGTGCCTACCAGCCCCACCTTCCGCCCCGCAGTCTCCAAAATGGATTTAACCATGAAGGAGGTGGTAGTCTTTCCCTTAGTCCCTGTTATGCCTATGAGGGAAAACAGCCTTGAGGGATGACCGTAAAATGCCGCCGATACTTTCGCAAGAGCTTCCCTGGTATCTTCAACCCTAATAGCGGTAATGCCCTCCGGCACATCCATATCCCTCTGGACCAAAAGCGCGATCGCTCCGTTTTCTGCCGCTGATGCTATATAATTGTGCCCATCGGCCTTAAAGCCTTCAATGCACACAAATACAAACCCGCTTTTAACCCTTCTGGAATCATATGCAATACCCGATATTTCCAGCTCTGTGCTTCCCAAAATGCTTATTACCTTCAAATTATCAACTAAGTCTTTTAACAGCATATAAACCTCCATATGTCAGTCTGCCCTTATAATTAAAATTCAACCCTTTCTTGTTATAGGTAACGAACTGTAAAACTAAATATTTTCTCTACTCGGTATCCAAAAATCTCAATTCCACCTCTACAACCGTACCCTTTTCCAGCTCCGTTCCGGGCTCAAATTCCTGCTCAACCACCACTCCTATTCCCTTGCCTCTTACATTTAAGCCCACCTTGCTGAGAGTTTCCACGGCCTCATCAATAGTTTTATTTTTAATGTCGGGCATTTTCACCTTAATGCCCTGTTCAGGCTTATAGGTATATAATATAACAACAGATTTTTTAGTCAAGCTTATTCCGGGCTTAGGAGACTGCTCAACTACTATTGTATTGTTGTCATAGCCCTCTCCCTCTATGCTGTACTTAAGATTAACTCCTGCGTCGGACAGTATTTGTCTGGCTTCGGCAGTGCTTTTGCCTCTGACATCGGGAACGGTAACCTGATCCTCAAGCTCCTCCTTATCCTTTTCAGTATACCTTCTTTCTACGCCAAGGTATTCAAGAGTATTTTCAATAATATCCCTGACTACCGGAGCAGCTATCTTGCCCCCTCCATGTCCGAAGGGAGAGCTGGGATCAGGATAATCAAGCACCACAAGGACGCATATAACAGGATTGTCGGCAGGTGCGAAAGCGGAAAAGGAGGCTATATACCTTCCCTTGCTCTTTGTCTCAGTCGTCTCGGACGTACCCGTCTTGCCTGCCACTCTGTACCCCGCCACATATGCATTGCCTCCCGTCGCAGTATCAACCGAGACAACTCCTTCCAGTATTTCGCACAGGGTATCTGAGGTTTGCTTTGAAATAACATTCCTCACTGACTGGGGCTCAAACTTCTCAACAATATTTCCATCCGAATCGGTTATTTCCTTAATAATTCTCGGTTCCATAAGCGTTCCCCCGTTGGCAATAGCTCCATAAGCGGATATTAGCTGAATAGGGGATATCTGGAACCTCTGGCCGAAGGAAGCTACCGCCATATCAATTTCCTTGGGCTGTGAATGGATCTGGCTCTGTGCCTCTCCAGGCAGCTCTATTCCAGTCCTGTCGTAGAAGCCGAACGCCTTCATATACTTATAAAATTTGCTTACCCCCATTACCTGAGCCAGCCGCACAAATACAGGGTTGCAGGAGTTATACACACCCTCTGCGAAGGTTTCCTCTCCATGAGGCCTGTAGTCTCTCCAGCACTTAATGGAATTGCCCTGAACAGTAACAGGGAAGTCATTAACGCTGGTTTGAGGCGTCACAATTCCCTCCTCAAGGCTTGCAGCCGCAGTAATAGCTTTAAAGGTAGACCCCGGCTCATAGGTGTCAACCACCGCCTTATTCCTCCATACAACGGAGAACAGGCTTTTCTTTTCTTCGGAGGACATGGCCTCCCATTCTGCCTTGTCTGTATCAGTGGGGCAGCCGAAGGGATCATTGGGATCAAAATCAGGCTTGGAAACCATAGCCAGAATATCTCCGTTTCTGGGGTCCATTACAATAGCAGTGGCTCCGTTAAGCACCATATTGTCGGTCACCGCTTTTTCAAGAGATCTCTGCGCAAAATACTGTATCGTTTCATCTATCGTCAAAACTATGTTGGCACCGTCCTGAACCCCTATGTGCTTTTCCTCATTAAGGGGAAGCTCTCTGCCTCTTGCATCCGTTTCACTGAGGATTTTTCCCGGAACTCCCTTAAGGTACTTATCCATTACCGCTTCAATTCCGTCCAGACCCTGGTTGTCATCACCCGTAAACCCAAGAATATGAGCCGCAAGATTTCTGTTAGGATAAAACCTCTTGCTGTCCTCGTCTATGTATATTCCTCCCACATCCTCTTCCTTTGCCCATTTCCTTATATTATTGCCGGCTTCATCATCTATTTTTCTTTTTATTATTTCATACATGCTGTTTCTCTTTATTTTTTTAAGTATGCCCTCGGGGTCCATGTTAAGAATTTCTCCCAAATCCTCAGCAATAGCTTCCTGATCAAGCTCGGAATCCCTTACCTCCTGGGGGTTAATGGTTATTTTTTCCACAGAAGCGCTTACAGCAAGAGGCTTTCCGTTTCTATCAAAAATAGTTCCTCTTTTAGGGCTTATGTCGCGTCCCCTCGCCTGCTGGGAAACCTTCTTCTGATAGAAATCACCCTGTACTATCTGTATCCATCCAACCCTAACTACTAAAGCAGCTATTAATACTGAAAACGTAACCAGCAAAAAAATCAGTCTTTTTTTCATTGTCAATCCAAGCCCTGCCAATTCGCACCCCCCCCCAAAAAGCTTTTTGCACCCTTTTAAAAAATCACTGCCTTTTTTAGTTTATTCCCGACACTTAAATATTATTTCTATGATATAAAGCAAAAAGACTACAGACCGCATAAAAATATATTTTATACCATCTACAGCCCATTATCTCAACTAAAGGTTCCATATACCTTAAATAGACAATCAGTACAGCAACGCCACAAGCTCTTCAAGCTTATTAAGCACCGACTGCAGCACTTCTCCTCCGCTGCTTTTCTCCTTATATTTTTCCGATACTATAGACAAATCCTCTCTGGGAATATTCACGTAGACTATCTGATATTTATCGGGCTTATGCATACCCAGCCTGTCCTCAGCAATCTCCTTTATCTTTACAAGATCCATCTCCTGCTGTATGGCAATTTCCAGCTTGGCATTCTCATTGGAAACTCTCGCGTACTCCTTATTCCGGCTGTCTATGACATAATTAATCTGCGTAATCATCGTGTACCTGAGCATAACGGCAGAGCCCACTATAAAGACAAGAAATATGGCGAATACTATCTTTAATTTCGCCTTGTTATTGCTCCTCTGTACCTTTTTAGCTTTTAAAACCTTATTCTCTTCGTATACGTCATACTCAATTTTAGGAGCTGCAGACCCATGAATATAATTTTTCCCGGATTCCATCCTTTTAATCACCTCTAAACCTTACTTAGCATATACAACAGGCCAAGAGACAGTAAGCCCGGGGACTGACTTTGCCTGTCAATCCCCGGTAAAAGCTTATTTCCTGAATTTTATGCTTTTGTTTTTTATATTTTCCTTTTCCTTTGTAAATCTTAAAACACCTGTCAATTCTCTTTTGTATTTTTTAAGCTTGCTTTTCTTAAGTATATTTATATTAAATCCTTTGTATAATCCGTAATTTTGCACTTCTTGCCCGGGGATTCTGCTCTATTTCAACCGCTGAAGGCAATATGGGCTTTTTGGATATATGCATTGCCAAGGGCCTTTTTCCGCAAACGCATACCGGAAATTCAGGCGGACATATGCACGGCTTAACCATTTTTTGATACTCCGTTTTAACAATCCTGTCCTCCAACGAATGGAAGGTTATTATACAAAGCCTTCCTCCCGGTGAAAGCATCGAAACAGCGTCCCTTATGGCATCTCCCAATATTCCCAGCTCGTTATTGACTTCAATTCTTATTGCCTGAAAGGTTCTTTTTGCGGGATGAGGACCTCCTCGCCTGGCCGAACCGGGTACAGCCGCCTTTATTATATCCACCAGCTCTCCCGTAGTTCTTATAGCCCTTTTTTTTCTGGCCTGGACAATGAACACCGCTATTCTGGCCGCCCATCTTTCCTCACCATAATCCCTTATGATATCCCTTATCCTGCCTTCCTCATACTCATTTATAATAAATTCGGCGGTCACACTGCCTCTTCTGTCCATTCTCATGTCGAGAGGGGCATCAATGCGATAGCTAAAACCTCTTTCTCCTTCGTCAAGCTGGTGGGATGAGACACCCAGATCCAGCAATATTCCGTCGACAGAACACACACTGTTCTCCCGGCAGACATCCTTTATATCCTTAAAATTCCGATTGGCAAAAATTAATCCCGCCTCTCCCCCGGCCTCCTCCAATGCCGCTTTAGATGCCTGTATGGCAAAGGAGTCCTGATCTATTCCTATAAGCATACCCCTGCTGTCAAGCCGTTTATAAATTTCGCGGGAATGCCCCGCTCCGCCCATAGTACCGTCTATGTATGTTCCAAAGGGTTTTATTTCCAGCCCCTCAATGCACTCCTTAAGCAAAACAGGCTTATGGTTAAATTCCATTTAATGCACTTCACTCCCAATTTATATACCAAGTATGGCCATCTTTTCGGCTATCTTGTCGGCACTTATATTATCATCCCCGTTATAGCTTTCCCATTTATGCTTGTCCCATATCTCTACTCTTGTTGAAACACCTATAATATATATGTCCTTATCCAGAGCCGCATATTCTCTGAGATTCTGCGGAATTAATATCCTGCCCTGCTTATCCGTCTCACATTCGGCGGCGCCTGAGAAAAAGAATCTTACAAAAGCTCTGACATCCTTGTCGGTAAAAGGAAGCGATTTAAGCTTCGACTCAAGATTGCACCACTCCTCGGAGGAGTATGCGAACAAGCAGTTGTCAAGGCCCTTTGTTAAAATAAATTTTTCTCCCAGCCCCTCCCTGTATTTAGCAGGAATAATTGCCCGTCCTTTTGAATCCACGGTATGCTGGTATTCTCCATAGAACAATTATTTCACCCCTGCTTCTCCGGTCTTTCTCACCACTTCTCACCACTTCCCACCACTTATGTACTTATTTTATTTTAAAAACAATAAATAATCAAGCAAATTTTATAGTTTTTAAAAGCAAACAAAAAAGATAGGACATAGGTCCTATCTTTTTTGTTTAACTTACCCTCTACTGTGAGCTGTTGAAAATACTGCGCTTGCGGCGCATTGACACGCTAAGTATTATTCCTATGGCGATATAATTTGTCACCATCGCGCTCCCTCCCAGACTGATAAATGGCAGGGGAATACCCGTTATGGGAAATATCCCTATATTCATTCCTATATTCTCTACAAAATGAAAGCCCAGCATTGCAGTCAAGCCCGTTACCAGAAAGGCTCCATATAGATCCCTGGAGTTTTTTGCTATATAAACGCACCTCAGAAGCAGGAAAAATATAAGCAGCACAATTATTGCAGAGCCGATAAACCCAAGCTCCTCCCCTATGACGGTAAAAATAAAGTCAGACTCCTTTACAGGAACCGTAGCCCTCTGCGTCTGTATGCCTTGAAAAAGCTTCTTTCCGAATATTTGTCCAGAGCCTATTGCCCTTATGGATCGCAGCACCTGAAAGCCTGCATTTGACTGGTCATCCTCAGGATTAAAGAAAAACCTTATCCTGTCGCGTCTTTTATCGTTAAGCAAAAAGATCCATGTGAGTACTCCGCACGGAATTGCGGCTATAAATACTCCGAGCATATATTTGTAGGGCAAGCCGCAAATAAAAAGCATAACGAAAAAAACAAATATAAATACCATGGATGTGCCGAAATCCTTTTGCAAAATAACAAGTGCTATAGGAATTGCAGAGTAAATTAAGAGCTTTGCTATATTTTTACTTCCCTGCCCCTCCTTAATTCTTTCAAGAAAAGCAGAAATCACCACAATGAAGGTAATTTTCGCTATTTCCGAAGGCTGAAAGCTTCCGAAAACGGGAATCTGCATCCAGCTGTTGCTTCCCCATGTCTCGGCCCCGACGCCTTTGAAATTAACATATATAAGCAGGACTATGCTTATAATATAAAAAATAATCCCTATTATTTTGAAGTCCTTATAATCGACACAGCTTATAATGAGTGCCATAGCTATACCTATTGCAAGGGCCGCTCCCTGCTTTAAAACCCTGCTTACGCCGTCATCAAACGACAATGTGGCGCTATAGAGCACCACCAGCCCAATAGCGGACAGTGCCAGCACAGTTATAAACAGGATATAATCAAAGCTTTTTATAAAGCTTATGCCCTTTGTTTTTTCCACAGAATACATTGGAGCCACCTTTTTTTACAGTAAAATTTAAAAACCTTAAACCTATTTATCCTTCTTTTCTTCTTTAAAAGACACATCCTCCTCATGCATCAAATCTTCCCCGGCATCCTCTTCACTCTCAATACTGTCTTTGCAGTCCGGATCGTCGGCGCAAAGGTCCTCTTCGTCCTGCTCCTTCCCGCTCTCCTCGAGCTTCCTAAGTATTTCCCCGTACCTGCTGGAGCCGGCCTGACCTGCTTCCTCCAACGACAGGTTGAGTTTCCTTCTTCTTAAAACAAATGCTATAAGAAAAGAAATCGCAAACAGGAAACCGAGCAATTGAGAAATTCTTAAGCTTCCGAGCATAAGGCTGTCGGTGCGCAAGCCCTCAATAAATGCTCTGCCTATACCGTAAAGTATCATATACAAAAAGAAAACCTCGCCCTCCAGCTTCTTTCTTTTCCTATACCATATTAAAAACAGGAATATTCCCAAATCCATTAAGGACTCATATAAAAAGGTAGGATGAACAGGAAGATCAGGGCTTACATCCATTCCCTTCATTTGAAGAAATGCCAGCTGTTCCCTTATCGCATCTCCCGTCATTCCCCACGGAAGCCCCGTATTTACCCCAAAGGCCTCCTGATTGACAAAATTCCCCCAGCGCCCTATCCCCTGCGCAAGCACTAGATACGGCACACCAAAATCTATCAGCTTAAGCACCCCTATTTTTTTGTACCTTGCGAAGAAATACGCAACTATTACGGCGCCTATTACTCCTCCATATATGGCCAGACCACCCTGCCTCGTATTAAAGACCGAAAGCAAATCGTCCCTAAACTCTCCCCAGTTGAATACAACATAGTAAAGCCTGGCAAACACAATCGCCACAGGTGCGGCAAACAATACAAGATCGACTATGCTTTCAGGCTCTATTCCAAATTTCCTGCTGCTTCTCATCCCAAGAATTACAGCCAGAATAAATGCAAATGCTATAATAATTCCATACCAGTAAATGGGCAGCGTAAAAATTTTAAAAGCTTCTCTGCTGATTTCAAACTCCAGCCCCAGACGCGGAAATTCAATCATCTCTTATCCCCCTCGTTTTTCAAGATATTTACAGCTATTTTGACGAAGACGGCCTTATTACCGACAGTGCCATATTCCCAAGATCAAAATGCTCCTTAAAAACATCATTTACATACTCAAATGATATTTTATCATAAACATCTAAATAATCAAACAAATAAACACCTTTGAAATATACAGAAATAAATGAGTGGGATATCCGCTCTACAGAATTCAACTGCTTTATAAACCGGCCCTTCATAGCCCTCCTGATTCTTTCAAAGCTGTCTTTGTCAAGCCCCGCTTTATTCATAGAGGCTACTGCCTGACTTATTTTATCCCTCACCTTTGCCGGGTCTGCCGACTCTCCTCCCATCATCGAGAAGGCGTAATTCTCTTCTATAGTATAGTCGAACTCAAAGGTATTATTAATCAGCCCCTCTCCATAAAGCTCATCGTAAAGCTTAGAGCTCTTCCCCATAATCATCTCAAGCAAAAGCTTAACGGCAACCTCACGTTTTAAGCAGTCATAGCCCCCGGTATTTTTTGCATTATCCTTAAAGCCCATCTGAAACAGAGGCATGGAAACGGCGAGCGCCTGCTCAGCGTATGTCTTATTCAAGGCACAGCCCTCCTCGGGGAAAATTCTCTTTATTTCCCTCTTTTCCCCCTTACGCACTATGCCGCTCTCAACCTGGCGGAAAACCTCCTGAGGCTCCACATCTCCGACAACAAGAATTATCATGTTCGATGGGTGGTAGAAGGTGTTATAGCATTTATAAAGGGTTTCCCTGTCTATTTTTGATATGCTTTCGATAGTGCCCGCTATATCAATTCTGACAGGATTATTGCTGTAGAACGCCTTCAGAAGATTAAAAAACGCCCTCCAGCCGGGGTCGTCCTCATACATCCTGATCTCCTGCCCTATAATTCCCTTTTCCTTCTCAACACTTTCCTCCGTAATATACGGATTCTGCACAAAATTTAACAGCAGCCGGAAGTTTTCATTAAACTTATCGGTGCATGAAAACAAATATACAGTCTGGCTAAAGCCGGTATAGGCATTGGGACTTGAACCCAGGGCGGAGAATTTATCCATTACGCTTCCGTCCTTCTGCTCAAAAAGCTTATGCTCAAGAAAATGCGCTATTCCGTCAGGCACATGTGAGGATGTGCTGTCACCCGGAATTACAAATTCATTGTTTATTGAGCCGTAATGGGTGGCAAAGGTGGCATGCTTTTTTGAATACCCTTTTTTAGGTATGACAAAAGCCTTGAGGCCGCTTTCGTGGGTATACATATATATCAGTTCGTTTATATTTTTATATTCTATTGTTTTAATATCCATTCCTTCTCTCCCTTCATGATTTCAAAAACTGCCGTAATTATTTCGAGGTTAAAAAATACACCGTATCCGGCGCTATATTTTGCGATACCGCAATGGCGTCCTGTACCGATACATTTTTTATCTTTTCAAGCATTGTATCGAATGTGTCGTTTGTGCCCGCTACCGACTGGCCCAGGTAAAAATCCACTATGCCGAGCTGGCTGTCCCCTAAGGACTTAATTGCTGTCTCAAGGCTTTTAACAGATGATTGATACTCATATTCCGAAACATTTCCCTTTTTAACCTCCTCCAGCTGCTTTAAAATAATCTCCTCGGCCTTATCTCTGTTGGATATCTCAATGCCGCTGCTTATAACCATAAGCCCTTTGAATTTTTCCAGCCTGGAAAAAGCGTAATACGCCAGCCCCGCCTTTTCTCTTACATTCTGAAACAGCTTTGAATGAAGCCCCCCTCCCAATATTCCGTTATAAACCATTAAGGAATGATAATCGGGACCGCTTGCGCAAATATTGGTCCTGAAGCCTAAGGACAGCTTGCCCTGGTTCACATCCATTTTTTCCGTTATATTCTTTTGTTCTCTCCGGTTTACAGAAATAACGGGGGGATTGATTTTTTTGACATTCTGCCTTTTTATCGCCGTGAATTTTGATGTAACCTTTTTTATGTACTCTGCGTCCATATCTCCGGTTATATATATGCTTACGGGAAGGCTTTTTAAAAAGCGGCCGTAATGCTCATAAAGGTTTTTCTCGTCTATTGAATCAAGATCGGAAACATTTCCGTATTCGTATATTCCAAAAGGCTCCTCCCTGCACATTTCCTCCAGGCATCTTTCCACTCCGTACTGCATCTTGTCGTTTACCCTGCTTTCAATGAGTCTTTTAAGGTTTTCCTTCTCCTGCCTGACATATTCTCCGTTAAACACTCCGTTTTGGAGTGCAGGCTTTGTAATCAGGCCCTCTAAAAATTCAAATGCCTTTTCAAACAGGCGCTGGCCTTCTCCCGCATAGCTGTCGGATACAAAGTCCATATAAAATTGTATTATCTGCCTCTCTCCTTTTTTTGCAACACCACAATCAAAGGAAGCCCCATACAAGCTCTCCATATAAAGAGCTATGTCTCCGAAGGTAGGATAAGCTTCGCTGCCCCTCCTTAAGACCGCAGGTATTAAAGCATTTTTCGCGGCATTTTCCCTGCTCAGGCTGTCATGAAAAAAAATGTTTATAGTATTTGTTTTAAATTTGGCGGCCCGGATATTATATATCTCTATGCCATTCATTGAGTAAATATTTTTCACCTGCTCATTAGGCAACATATTGCGCATCAAACCCTTCCTTTCGTTAAATCGGCATTATTGTGATTTTCATAGTATTAGTATAATAAAAAAACACTGAAGTATTCAATATTTTGGGAAAATAAATGTCTAGAGCAAAATAGCACGGTATTAATAATTTCCTTATAAATAATAGTAGCGTTATTTGAAAATAATATAAATTGAAAAAAAGACTGTTTCTTTAAAGATATATGCACGAGTTGGGAGGGATATTAATGGACGATGTCAGGTACAGACAGTATCCGAGGATATATAAAAAGAAAAATTCTAAAGAGCCGGAGGATGAAAGCATTTCCTTCAGTGCCGCCGCCGCAGGGATAGCGGCCCTTGTTTTTGTCAAAGGCATGTTTTGGGGGTATATGCTCAAAAAATGGCTGAGGTAAAAAGGCCAAAAGCACAAAACAGCCCGTCTCGAGGCTGTTTTGTGCTTTTGTGGACTATTCACAGCATTTTTTATCATTTATTTTTTCTACTATGTCGGGAACCATTTCAAGCAGCTTTTCCAATCCGCCGCTCTTCTTTATATCAGTATCGGGACGCTTCTTCTTTTTTTGCTATTAAAAGCGCCCTCAAAATTAAATTTTATATGCTTTTATGCATTATATATTATAGATTATAATAAAAAATGTTTGCTTTGAACAAGAAAATAAGTTAGATGGAGCTCAAAAGAATTGTTTTAGAGATGAGAGCATTAGTATTACTCTTGGTAATCGTTTTTACGTTAAATTCGTTCGCTTTTGAAAGAAAAATCTCTATTGATAATAGAATGAAATAGACTTTTACAGAATATTTCAATATCCTTTAAAAACAAAATATGCCTTGTTTTAATCCGGGTAAATCAATGTTCTAAATACACTGCAGTACTGCATATCACTTCCCAGTAGCCTAAAGCCCTCATTTGAAAGCCTTGACACTCCGGAAACGGACATATTTCCTATATATTTGCATATATCCATATATGTATACCCGCATAAGGCGCGCATGACGTAAGCTGTAAAAGCTCTCACCCGGCTTGCTTCTCTGCTGAATTTTGCTCTAAGCATTTCAGGCAGCCTTTCACCTAAAAGTGCCCCTATTCTTTTTATCAGCTCTTTAGGCGTCTCATGTCTCATAATATACTTTTTACCGCTGCTATACACATTCTCAGTGTATTCACGCATAATACCTTCATGTAATTCCCTCATTATACCTGTATCCCTCATTGATTGTGTGAAGCTTTTATACTTTTGACGCGCTTTTATTCTATCACTGCTAAAAAGCTCCAGTAAAAAATCATCGTCAACAATGCCCTCGGCATTCCTCCTCCTTCCTGTATAAACACCATAGGAAGAATACATATATGAGTCCTCGTTTCCATCATAACCTGCAATATCCTTTGCGTTATTATGTATATAGGCAGACAACGTCAGACTGTACGTATCATTGTCTACTGTCTTGCTGCAGAAACGCCCCTGAAAAAGGTGACCATGCCTGCTATAACGTTTGTTATAGTAGGCAGCATAAGCGGTATTAAGGCAGCGCATAAATATTGAAATGTCAAAGCCACAGGTATTTATATAAAAATGAACATGGTTATCCATAAGGCAGTAAGCATAAATTTTACAGTGATACTTCTCTATGTAGCGCTTCAGCAATCCTAAATAATATGCTTTATCCTCTTCACACTGGTAAAGGTCTATTTCACTTATGCTTCTGGACATAATATGATACATCGAATCCGCCGATTTTTTTCTGGCTGCTCTTGGCATAGCACTCACCTCAGAATATTTGTTATTGATATTATAACCTTTCAAGGTAATGATTGTCAAGAACAAATGTTCGAAGAACAGGAGCGTCCCCACCAAACAAAAAAACCGCTAAGCGGTTTTACTGGTGAGCCATCCGCGACTCGAACGCGGGACACCTTGATTAAAAGTCAAGTGCTCTGCCAACTGAGCTAATGGCCCATATTTAAGAGATGAGACAGCCGTCTTAGTTAATCTCCCTGCTCCCCCATCTCTAAATTGGCTGGGATGGCTGGACTCGAACCAACGAAATGCCAGAGTCAAAGTCTGGTGCCTTACCGGCTTGGCTACATCCCAATGCTTGAATACATGTACCACATCTTACTGGGTCATGTAGACCAAAGCCAACTTTCGTTGACCCGGCTACATCCCAATAATTTAAGAAGAAATGAAAAGTCGGATTCATATCTCAACTCCTCACCTCTAAAGTGGGGTGAATAGTGGGAGTTGAACCCACGGCCTCCAGAGCCACAATCTGGCGCTCTAACCAACTGAGCTATACCCACCACAATACATACAGCATATGCGCTTGCGGCATTATTTGCTGCATCCCGCAAGACACATTAGATATTTTAAGACAGATATATCAATTTGTCAAGGAAATTCTTCAAATAAATATTTCCCACAATTTTCTACATTTCATTGTCACTTCTGCAAAATCCTAACCCAACTGCCTAAGCCAGACCTCAGCACATGCGTCGCTTGGCATACGCCAATCCCCCCTGGGCGAAAGGCTGATTGTGCCCACCTTTGGACCGTCGGGAAGACATGACCGCTTAAACTGCTGGCTAAAGAACCTCTTATAAAATACCTTAAGCCATTTCTTAATTACCTCCGGCTTATATGAATTCCCGAAGGCCTGCTCTGCAAGGAACAGTATTTTCAATGGAGGCGCCCCGTACCTCATCATATGGTAAAGAAAAAAGTCGTGCAGCTCATAAGGCCCCACTATGTCCTCCGTTTTTTGCTTTATTTCTCCCGACTTGTCCGGCGGGAGCAGCTCCGGGCTTATGGGAGTATCCAGCACCTTGTGCAGCACATTTCTGGTTCTCTCTTCCACTACATTTTCGGCGGCCCACAACACCAGAAACTTTACAAGCGTTTTTGGAATGCTGCAGTTAACGGCATACATTGACATGTGATCTCCGTTGTAGGTGCACCATCCAAGCGCAAGCTCGGATAAATCTCCCGTGCCTATGACCAGCCCGCCCGTTTTGTTTGCCATATCCATGAGTATCTGAGTCCTCTCACGTGCCTGAACGTTTTCATAGGTTGTATCCAGAATTTCGGCGTCATGTCCTATATCCTTAAAATGCTGCAGGCAAGCAGGCCTTATATCAACCTCTCTTACACTTACCCCCATTGCCTCCATAAGCTCTATCGAATTGGTATATGTGGCATTTGTCGTACCAAAGCCCGGCATGGTTACGGCAATAATATTTTCCCTCGGAAGCCCCAGCAGGTCAAAGGTTTTTACTGTTACCAGCAGCGCAAGCGTGGAGTCCAGTCCCCCCGAAATACCTATAACGGCATATTGGGCTGCCGTATGCCTGTATCTTTTTCCCAGTCCGGAGGTTTGTATGGAAAATATTTCGCTGCACCTCTCATCTCTCTTTTCCGGGCTGGCGGGCACAAATGGGTGCGGATCCACCGCACGCTCAAGCCTCTCCAGTTCTGAGCATCTCAGCTTAAAATCTATAAACCTGCAATCAGGCTTTTGCTGAGACTCCATAAAGCTTGTGTTTTTGCACCTGTCATTTAAAAGCCTCTGAACATCTATTTCAGCACAAATAAGCTGATCCTCATCGCAAAACCGCTCCGACTCCGACAGTATTGTTCCATATTCGGATATCAGTGCGTGTCCCCCGAAAACCACGTCGGTGGTAGATTCACAAATTCCCGCCGAAGTGTAGACATACCCCGCAAAGCACCTCGCAGACTGCTGCCTTACCAACTGCCTCCTGTATTCATACTTGCCTATAACCTCATTGCTTGCAGACAAATTAAACAAAATTGACGCTCCACAGACAGCCTGGTATGAGCTTGGCGGTAACGGCACCCACAAATCCTCACATATCTCTATGCCGAAGCAAACACTGCTGCCGTTGTCAGCCCGGAACAAAAGATCGGTGCCGAAAGCTGTTTGCCTCCCCAAAAGCCTTATGCTCTTGCTTAACGCCTTGCTTCCAGGCGAAAACCATCTTTCCTCATAAAACTCGCTGTAGCCCGGTATATAAGCCTTAGGCACTATTCCCAGAATTTCTCCCTGCTGGATTACCGCAGCACAGTTAAAAATCTGGCTGTCCGCACGAACGGGCAGGCCAACTATTGATATGATATTTTTATCCCGGGTTTCTGAAATTATACGTTCCAACTGCGTTAGGCACTCTTCTAAAAGCATTTCCTGATGAAAAAGATCCCCGCATGTATACGCTGATATACACAGCTCGGGAAAAACAACAATTTGTGCTCTCTTTTCACACGCCCTTGCGATGAGTGCGATTATATTTCCGGTATTATATACGCAGTCGGCTACCTTAAGACCCGGCACCGCAGCAGCCACCCTTATAAACCCATAGCTCATAAAATCACCTGTCCTGTAGAAGTTATTTTTAAGTTTATCACAAAGGCAGCCATAGTTCCATTTTATTTTTCATTCCTATAATGCGTAAATTTATTTATCTTATTAATTTTACTATATTAAACATGTTGTCTAAGACATACCAATTCTGCGGGAATTCCACACCAAGCACCCAGTAGCTCACACCTCTTAAGCCTAATTCGCTTGCAAGCCTGAACTTGGCCTGAACGCTTCTGGCGTCCTCAAACCACACCTCATGCCGCGTACCGGTATTGTCTGTATAGTTAAAATGCGGGGATTGGGTTTTTACGTCATACAGAATGCTTTGATTATACCTTGCAGCCAGCTCTACGGCATATACCGGACTCACACGCCTGGCCCACTGCCCTCCCTCTACGTACGGCAGCTTCCAGTCATAGCCGTACAGCGGAATACCCATCATAATCTTATTGCTCGGCATGACTGAAACAGCATACTGGAGTACCTCTCTCACCTTGTCTATCGGTGCAACGGCATATGGCGGGCCCCCGGACCATCCCCATTCATAGGTCATTATAATTACAAAATCAACTATCTCTCCATGGGCCCTATAGTCATGCGCGCCATGCCACGCACCCGTCTGGTAGTCCGAGGTCTTGGGTGCAAGCGCCGTGGAAACAGAGAAGTTTTGCGCGTGAAGTGCATTTGTTATTCTTCTTAAAAAGCTGTTATAAAGATCTCTGTCTTCAGGCGGTATCCTTTCAAAATCTATATTGAGGCCGTAATAGCCCTTATTCCTCATAACCTCGGTTACATTCCTTATTAATGAATCCTGTATGCTTTCACTGCGAAGTATTGCGTGGGCAATGTCACTGTCAAAATTTCCATCCCTAAAATTGGTAATTACCATGAGAGGGGCCACTCTGTACTGCCTTGCAGCCTGTATGGCAGCATCGTCACTGATGCTGTTTAAAGTGCCGTCCATGCTGACCTGGTAGCTGAACGGACTTATATATGTAAGATATCTGCCGACCTCATTTACAAGCCTTGTCTCGACCTCATCCGTTGTAGGCTCAATATACGCGTTAACCTCTATATACCCGTAATTTTTATAAGGCTGGGGTATTCTAAGAACCATTCCGGGGTATATGATATACGGGTACACAAGCCTGTTTAATTCTATAATTCTGCTGTACGGAACATTAAACTTTCTGCCTATCGACCACAGAGAATCCCCGGCCGCAACAGTGTAAGGCCTTTCCGTAGTCGGCATGACCAAGGCCTGGCCCACTACCAGATTGGGAAGCTGCTGCAAGCCGTTTATAGTGATGATTCTTTCTGCAGATACCCCGTATTTCCGGGATAAAAGCCAAATGGTATCCCCGGATTGTACAATATGTATAATCAATATTCTCACTCCTAAAAGACATTTTATTCTATTATATTCAGCAGCCCTGCATAGGTTCAGTTCCCTGGCAAAGAAAGTTTTATATTTTACTCTCTTTTAATAACAGTAAATTTTGTATATAATATCTCTTATGCGGGTTGAAATCCGGCCTGCTAATTAACTGCGAGGTGTATATTTTAATGAAGAACATTGCATTGTATCATGTAAGACAAATAGCCAACCTCAAGGAAATGCTGGAAGGAAGCGCAGAAGCCTTTGGGAATAAGCCTGCATTTCTTGTAAAAAGCAAGACGGAAGGTGATTATAAGCCCATAAGCTACCTTCAGTTCAAGAAAGATGTTGATGCCCTGGGGACAATGCTTGTCAAGCTGGGCCTCAAAGGAAAAAGAATAGCCCTGATAGGTGAAAACCGCTACGAATGGTGTGTTTCGTACCTTGCCTCAATCAATGGCACGGGTACAATAGTCCCTCTTGACAAGGAGCTGCCGTCTAACGAAATAGAAAACCTTATTTCAAGGTCAAAGGCCAGTGCCATTATATTCTCAGGAAATCACCGAAAACAAATCCAGGAAATGAATTATGCCTGTCAATACTATATTGACATGGATGAAGCGGAGGATAACGAAAAATCCCTTTCCTTTGCCAAGCTGCTTGAGAAGGGCTATGAGCTTGTCTCTTCGGGAGATACAAGCTTTACCGCCGCTGAAATTGACAGTCAGGCACCTGACATATTGCTGTTTACATCCGGCACAACAGATATTTCAAAGGCCGTTATGCTTTCGCACTCAAATATATCCTCAAACCTTACCGCAATGTGCTCTATGCTTTATATAGATCAGAAGGATATATTCCTTTCGGTTCTGCCCATCCACCATACCTATGAATGCACCTGCGGGTTCCTGTGCCCATTGTACAGAGGGGCCACCATAGCTTTTTGCGAGGGTCTTAGGCATATACCAAAAAATCTCAAGGAATCAAAAGCAACGGTAATGCTTGGAGTACCCCTTATTTTTGAAGCCATATACAAGCGCATATGGGATCAGGCCTCCAAAAAGAAAGGACTGGTTAAAAAGCTTAAGCTTGCTATCAGGGTAAGCAGCCTGCTCCGCAGCATAGGCATTGACATTACTAAAAAGATATTTAAAGAGGTGCATATGGGCTTAGGAGGACATATAAGGATACTGATAAGCGGGGCTGCGGCAATAGACCCTATTGTGGCAAAGGGCTTCCGTGAATTGGGCATACAGTTTGTACAGGGCTATGGCCTTACCGAGTGTTCTCCTATAGCCGCACTTAACCGCGATGTTGATTTCAATGACAGCGCCGCCGGAATACCTCTTCCCAACCTTCAGGTAAGAATAGATAATAAGGGACAGGATGGCGTTGGAGAGATAGTTGTTAAGGGGCCCAGTGTAATGCTTGGATATTTTGACGATACCCGGCAAACGGGTTCGCCCAAAGGCATCAGTGATGGCTGGTTTCATACAGGAGACCTTGGCTATATGGACGAAGAAGGCTTTTTATATATTACCGGACGTAAGAAAAACGTAATTGTCACTAAAAACGGAAAAAATATATACCCCGAGGAAATAGAAGCACTGATAAACAGAATACCTGTTGTAAAGGAATCTATCGTTTACGGCAAAAACGATTCCGATTCGGGAGATTTAACAGTAGCCGCCATTGTGGTTCCAGATACAGATAAAATTAATGAGGATTTTAAAGGAAATAGCTTGTCTCACGAAGATATATATAATATGATACAAAGTGATATAAAAACAGTCAATAAGGGGCTGGTTTCCTATAAGCATGTAAAGCATATAACCTTAAGGCATGAGGAATTTGCAAAAACCACAACAAAAAAAATCAAAAGATATGTATAAGAGCATATTGATTAAAGATTAAAGAAAGGAAGATTATTTTGAGTCAAAATCCTATAGCATCAATTGAAATGGAAAACGGAGATATTATAAAGGTTGAACTGTACCCTCATATTGCTCCTAATACCGTAAATAATTTTATTTCTCTTATAAAAAAGGGCTTCTATGACGGCCTTATATTTCACAGAGTAATACCGGGCTTCATGATCCAGGGAGGAGACCCTGACGGAAGCGGTACGGGCGGCCCCGGGTACAGTATAAGGGGAGAATTTTCAGCCAATAAATTTGAAAATAGCCTGCTCCACGAGAAGGGCGTAATTTCAATGGCAAGAGCCGCATCTCCAAATTCGGCCGGTTCACAGTTCTTTATAATGGTTGAAAGCTCCCCTCATTTAAACGGACAGTACGCCGCATTCGGAAAGGCAATAGAGGGCATTGAATTTGTGGATAAAATTGTTGCGGTAGATACCGATTTCAGGGATAAGCCCCGTCAGGAGCAGAAAATGAAAAGGGTAACTGTTGACACCTTCGGTATAGATTATCCTGACGTAGAGAAGGTGTAGCAGCAAATTACCGGTATATACAAGCTAAAAAACCAAAAGCAGCGGCAGCCATGCGGGAAACCCTCTATGGCTGTCTTTTTTTTGCTGCTATTGACAAACATGTTACTTAGATTCACTGTATTTTTATATTTCCCTTAAGGAAACTTTTTAGATTTATTTTCGTCTTTAATGGTGTCAATTTATGCTTGTACAAATGATCAACGGGGGGTAATAAATTTTGGAGGTCATAATTGAGCTTAGCGGAATAAGAAAGGTATACAGGGTAGGAAATGAAAAGGTTGTGGCCCTGGACAATATCGATCTTTCCATAGAAAAGGGCGAGCTGTGCTGCCTTCTAGGCACATCGGGTTCGGGCAAATCCACTCTTTTAAACCTTATGGCAGGGCTCGAAAAGCCTAACCGGGGCCGGATACGGATAAAGGATACATATATAGAGAAGCTGAACGAAAAAAAGCTTGCCGTCTTCAGGCAAAACCACATAGGCTTCGTGTTTCAATCCTATAACCTCTTGCCCACACTAACCGCACTGGAAAATGTCAGCCTGCCTCTGGCTTTTAAGGGTGTTCCGAGATCAATAAGGGATAAAAAAGCAAAAGCTATGCTGGAAGCAGTGGGCCTGGGCTCTCATTTCAAACGCAAGCCGTCCCAGATGAGCGGAGGACAGCAGCAACGAGTGGGAATAGCAAGGGCCTTCGTGAGCAGGCCCGAGATTGTTTTTGCAGACGAGCCGACAGGCAATTTAGATTCCAAAACGACCAGGGATGTTATGGATCTCATTACCGAAATGGCCCGGCAAAACAGCCAGACGCTTATAATTGTCACACACGACATAAGCATAGCGGCATATGCCGACAGGATTATACATATACTTGACGGCAATATTGAAAAAACAGAAATAAATACACAGGTTGAAAGGGGTTAATTATGAGAAGAGTGATATTAAAATTTTTAATTATCTTTGTACTGTTAACAGGATCGGGGACAGTCCTTGCAGATGACGATATTACTTCTCCCGACATCACAATAGAGAATATTGAAATATCTGGGCGCGGCTCCTCTAATGATATCGTGGAGGGAGATAAATTCAGATTAGAATTTGATCTGAAAAACAATAATTCAACAGAACCCTTAAAAAACATATCTATAACAATTAATGACAGTTCATCGTTTTCGCCTGTAGATTCCGGTTCTATAAAGTTCTTGTCAGGCGATCTGGTTTCAGGAAGTTTAACTGAGGTAGCTTTTTATTTACAATACGATGGAGGATCAAGCACCAAGCTGCCTTTGACCATTAAATATACGCGGGGTGACGGCACAACGGTATACGAGCAGAGCGACTTTATTGCCATAAGCAGTGCTTCGCCTACCGACAGCTCCTCCTCGTCCTCTTCATCCTCCTATCCCTCCGACACAACCAAATATGCTCCTCAGCTTATTATTGCGGGCAATTCACTCATCCCCACGGGATGGGCGGGAGGAAAGCTTTCCTTTTCACTTCCCGTGAGAAACAACAGCAGCTATACCGCAAAAAACATAGTGATTTCCCCCGTGATAGACGACACCAGCGGAGGGCTGCTTTCCCTGGACAAGATGAACCTCTCCGTGAATGCCGACACTATAAAAGCCAATGAGGTAAGGGAATTTGCCTTCAGCTTTGATATTTCTCCAAATGCCGCTGCCAAGGTTTACCCTTTAAAGTTCAGCTTCCAGTACGCAAATGCCTATGGAAATACCTTTACCTCAAACGAAACTGTGTATGTAAGGATAGGGAATGCACTTAAAACCCCAAGAATTGTTGTGGATTCGGTTGCGACCGATCCCTCCTCCATTCAGCCCGGAAGCCCCTTCAAGCTTGACATAACACTTCGCAACCAGGGAAATATGCCTGCAAAGGATATAAAGGTATCTCTTGCGGGCCTTGAAAACGACGGAATAAGTATTGTGGGATCTACCGACAAGAGATATCTTGACGGAATAAACGGAGGGAAGGAGGCCGTCCTCACCTATGCTCTTTCATGCTCTCCAAAGCTGGAAAGCGGCAACAATAGCCTTACAGCCAAAATTGAATATAAGGACGAGCTTAACACCTCATATACCGAGGAAAGTCAGTTTTTTATCAGCTCTCTTGGCAATTCCGGGCAGGCTAATGTTGAAATAGGCAATATTACTTCCCCGAGTGACAGCGTGAGTCCCTCAGAGGACTTCGAAATAGCGTTTGATTTATTAAATTCGGGAGCCGCGGATGCCTTCAATGTCAAAATAAGTGTGGCAGGCGATAAGGAAATTGTTCCCAAATCTGCTAATACAAAGCTCCTCCCCTCCTTAAAAAAGGGCGAGACACAGAAGCTTACTTTTACTATGTTCGCCTCACAGGATGCCGTTACAAAAAACTATCCCGTTGCAATCAACGTAGAATATGAAATAGATCAGGCAGGTGCAAGGGTAAAGCAGGCTGTCTCTCAGTATGTCGGCGTGTATATTGATAACGGCCAGGGGAAGTCCGTTCCCAGAATAATTATAGACAAATACAGCTTTGAGCCCTCACAGGTTATAGCAGGAGAAAATTTTGCTCTTAGCGTATCCTTTATGAACACAAGCAAGCAGACCTCGACAGGAAACATTAAGATCTCCATAACCTCCGATGACGGCACCTTTTCACCTGTTGACTCAAGCAATACATTTTACATCGACAGCATATCTCCCAAAAGCACATCTAAAAGGGAGCTGGTTTTCAGCACAAAGGCCGATGCCGAATCAAAGCAATATGTATTGAGTATTAATTATGAGTATGAGGATGACAAGGGTAGTCCCTACACCTCCAAGGATATAATCAGCATACCCGTTGTCCAGACTCCGCGTTTGATTACAGGAGAAATTTCCATATATCCTGAAGTCTTTGCAAACCAGGCTGTGCCTATATCCGCAGAGTTTTTCAATATGGGCAAATCTATTTTATACAACCTTATTATAAAAGCCGAGGGGGACTTTCAGGTACAGGGCTCATCCTATTTTGTAGGAAACTTTGAGCCCGGAAAAAGCGATATATTTGATGTGACCGTTGTCCCTGCATCAGCCGGAGAGGCCAAGGGAAATATTGTTTTCTCATTTGAGGATGCTTCAGGAAAGCAAATGGAAATAAGAAAGGATTTTACAATGACTGTAATGGACATGCCCCAGCCAATGGACATGGAAGGCATAGACCCTGCTAATATGCCTCCGGAAAATACAGGTGAAGGACGTTTGAGGCTCATACTGTCTGCTGCCGGCGGGCTGGTTCTTTTGACGGGAATAATTATTGCAGCAGTAGTTATACGCAGAAAAATCAAGGCAAGGAAGGATTTGATGCTGGATGAATAGCCTCGATCTAATCAGCATGGGGCTCAAAAATCTCTATAGGAGAAAAGCCCGTACACTGCTCACGGTGCTTGGAGTTGTCATAGGCACAGCCGCAATTGTAGTTATGCTGTCCCTTGGCATCGGCATGAATGAACGTTCGGAAAAACAAATAAGAAGCATGGGGAGCCTTAATATAATTGAAGTAAATAATTACGGTATGCCTGATCAAAGCGGAAGAATGAGCCAGTCCTCTGTCTTAGACGACAAGGCTGTGTCACAGTTTTCCAATATGGAGGGGGTGGAGGCCGCTACACCCATGCTTGAAGCATATCCTAAGCTGGTATCGGGAAAATATGTTGCGTATGCCCAGCTTATAGGTATTGATACAAGGGTTATGAGTTCATTTGATTATAAGGTATCGGAGGGAAGGCTTCTTCAGGAGGGAGAGGCCAATACCATAGTTGTTGGGGTAAACATCCCGTACAATTTTTACAACCCCAAATCAAGTAACAGCTTCAGAGGATACATGGGAGGCGAAGGTGAAAAGCCTCCTGTTGACATTATGAATGACAAGCTGGAGCTTACCTTTGACATGAGCTATGGAGAAAAAAGGCCTATAGGCGCAACCGGCGACGACTCTTCAAACAAGCCCGCCAAGCTTTATAAGATTAAGGTTGCCGGGCTGCTGGCCCAGTCCAATGATGAAAAGGATTACAATATTTATATGGACATAAATCAGCTTAAAAAGCTGATGAAGGAATATGAGCGGAGCCAGAGCGCACAGGAAAGGCGCAGGAATACGCAGCAGCAGGAGAGCTATAACAGAGTGCTTGTAAAGGTTAAGGAAATAAAGGATGTTGACGGAGTTCAGGAAAAGATAAAGCAATTGGGCTTCGGTACATTCAGTCTTTCCGATATAAGAAAGTCCATGCAGGAGCAGGCAAGAACCATACAAACGGTGCTTGGAGGCATAGGTGCAATTTCTCTTCTCATAGCAGCGCTCGGAATAACCAATACCATGATTATGTCAATATATGAGAGAACGCGGGAAATCGGAGTAATGAAGGTATTAGGCTGCATGCTCGGAGATATAAGACGTTTGTTCCTTTTCGAAGCGGGAATGATAGGTCTTATGGGAGGAATTGCCGGGATAGCATTCAGTCTCGGTGCATCTGCTCTTCTCAATTATGTGGGCGGAAATTTCATGCAGGCAGGCGGAATATATATGGGAGACCCTTCCGAAAAAATATCCGTTATTCCGCTATGGCTTATAATGGCTTCGGTAGGCTTTGCAATACTTATAGGCCTAATCTCGGGATTTTATCCCGCAAGAAGAGCTATGAAGCTGAGTGCTCTTGAGGCTATAAAGACGGAATAGCTTAAAAACAATTATACGTGTAATAAGTAAAATTCTGTATTTATTCTGGGCAATAGTCCCGATAATTCTTGAATTTATTTACATGCTATGTTATAATCAATTCCATATCAGTTAATGATATATAATATTATAATGATTTAATTTGTTTTTCAGACACTTGCCCTCCTTAAACACGTTTGGAGAGTCAAAGTCCAGAAATCAGTTAAATCCAATTTTTAAGGAGGGTATTTAATATGGCGGACAAAACTCTGGTATGCAAAGACTGTGGAGCGGAATTTATCTTTACAGAGGGAGAACAAGCTTTTTATCAGGAAAAAGGATTTGAAAACGAACCACAGAGATGCAGAGACTGCAGAAAAGCAAAAAAGCAGCAGAGAAGGTCTAA
Source organism: Bacillota bacterium (assembly GCA_023390115.1). GTDB lineage: Bacteria > Bacillota > Clostridia > Acetivibrionales > DSM-27016 > Anaerobacterium. Next base: position 106,939 of record JAEWDM010000016.1, on the reverse strand, counting down.
CAGTTCTGGCTTTGGCGTTGGTAGAAATTCAGGCGGAGGAAGGAATTTCAGTGCAAATTCCGGATGGTAGAAATTAAGCTTCAAAAAGGAGCTTTTAAGGTGCTTTCACCTTAAAAGCTCCTTTTTATTTACACATTTCACTGTATATCAAATTTTAAATTTGCTTATCGAAGCTTTAAGCCTTTGCATACTGTCGCTGCTTATTTGCACCTGTTTCTTTACCTGATCCACCTTTTCAGTAATGGTAACGGATTTATTTGCAATTATCTGATTGCCGGCCGCTCCCTCATTAACGGTCTTGCTCACTTCATTAATAGCCGTTATTACTGCTGCAACAGAAGCCGAAAGCTCCTCCGAGGTTGCGCTGAAATCGGTAATAAGGTCATTTACAAAATCAGCATCCCTGCTGTACTGCTCGCCCGTATTCTTAAGCTCTGCATAATCCTTTATAACAGTCGAGTCTATAAAGCTCATTATCTCGCCCGAGCTGCCGGCCAGTTCATCAACCGATGCAACAACCTCACCGGTTACCCTCTGAATCTCATTTACGGTATTTTTGGAGTCCTCAGCCAGCTTTCTTATTTCTTCCGCAACAACAGCAAACCCCTTGCCTGCCTCACCTGCACGTGCTGCCTCTATAGCCGCATTCAGAGCCAGAAGGTTGGTTTGTGAGGATATTTGCAATATAGCATCCGAGAGAATGCTTATTTGCTTGACCGCTTCCGACTGCTGCATTGCCTTCTCAAGCTTTTCCTTTGCTCCTACATATATATCATTGGCTTTTTGCTGCGATTGGGCAGCGCTGGCCTTTAGCCCTGCGGCTCTTTTACTGATCTTCTGAACAGCCTCCGAGCCCTCCTGGGCTTTTTCGGCTATGGATGTAACGGCACTCTCTATTTCATGAGAGGATGCATTTACCTCCTGCGCCGCAGCCGCTGTTTCTTCAGTGCCCGCAGCAAGCTCCTCTACCGCGGCAGATGTCTCTTCCACGTAGGAATTTAAATCCAGCAGGTACCCCGAGACTTTTTCTCCCGCCTGCCCCGCACTGTCCGAGGCTACTTTGACCTCCCCTAAAATTTGCCTTATGTTTTGTATGAAGGCATTAACTCCCCGTGCCAGATCTCCTATCTCATCCTTTGAGTTTATATCAATTTTCTGTGTTAAATCCCCACCTTTTTCCGCCAGCTCCCTTAAGCTTATTCTCAGCTTCTTTAACGGTATAAGGGTATTCATAAGTATAAAGGTTGCCGCAGCTATTGCAAAGGCTACGGTTATTAAGCTGACAATAAAGAGAAGAGCAGATGACCTTGCATATTGGGAGTTGCCTTCAAGGCTTACCCTTGAAGCATTTGAAGAATTATATTCCACCAGCTCATTTACAGACTTCTGCAAGCTGTCGCGGGCGGTCTTCGATTCCCCGTTCACTATTGCCAGAGCCTCCTTAGTTTTCATTTGCGAGCTGAGCAAAACAGCTTCTTCATGAAGCTTCACATATTTGGCCCAATATTCATTAATTGAGTTAAACAGCGCCCTGTCTTTATCATCATGCAGAGTTTCTTCATATGACTCAAGCTCCTTTTCCAGTGTCTCGCGTATCTCCTCTGCCTCTTTTTCAATAGCTTCCTTTCCAGACTTTTCAGCGGAAACAACATGCTGCAGCTCCTTAATCCTATAGTTAGCCACCATAGTATTTATGGACTGGGAGTACTTAACTCCCGGAAGCCAGACGGCTTCAATCTCTGTAGATTTGGAATTCATGGCATTCAAAGATGCTATAGAATATATTATAAGACATACCAAAGCCAAAACTATAAGCACAAATGCCCCAGTCATTTTTAGACGAATTGTAAACCTCATAAAGCTCACCCCTAATTTTTAATTTAAGATCCCTATCCATGCACTCGGCTCTATGCAAGCAGTCTAAAAATGTTGCAGCAATAAAAATGCAGATAATTCTATGTACTTATATAATGCCAGTCTTATTTTTAATCCGGTGCAGTAAAGCGGGATGTGCTTCATTTGCCGTATCCCACTTTTTTGTACTGCTTGCTCTCTCTGCTGTATACTACTTAAGCTCATCCCTCAGTATCTTGTTTATAACCTGGGGATTTGCCTTCCCCTTTGTCTCCTTCATGGCCTGTCCTACAAGGAAGCCCATTGCTTTTTCCTTTCCGTTCCTATAATCGGATACCGACTGTGGATTTGCCTCAAGCACTTTCCTGACAATGGAAACCAAGGCTCCCTCGTCGCTTACTACCTGAAGCCCCTCTTCCTTTACAATGCTTTCGGGATCCTTTCCTGTCTGGAACATCTTTTCAAAAACCTTTTTAGCTATAGTACCGCTTATGCTTCCCTTGTCAATCATGTCTATCATGGCAGCCAGATACTGTCCTGGAAACGGAATATCCTGTACTTCCATCTCCTTATCCTTAAGAATCCTCATTAGATCACCCATAACCCAGTTGCTTACAGCTTTTGAATTGCTGCTTGCACTCACGGCCGCTTCAAAAAAATCTGCAAGCACCTTTGATGAGGTTATTATGGCCGCATCGTATTCAGGAAGCCCATACCTTGAAATATACCTGCTTTTTCTGGCCTCCGGAAGCTCAGGCAAGGATTTTCTTACCTCACAAACCCACTTCTCCTCCAAAACTATGGGAACAAGATCGGGCTCGGGAAAATACCTGTAGTCGTGAGCCTCTTCCTTGCTTCTCATGGCGTAGCTTATGCCCTTGGTATCATCCCATCTTCTTGTCTCCTGAACTATAGTGCCTCCCGATTCTATCTCGTCAATCTGTCTTTGAGCTTCAGATTCAATGGCTCTTATAATGGCCCTGAAGGAATTCAGGTTCTTCATCTCTGTCCTTGTTCCAAACTTCTTCTGTCCCTTAGGCCTCACGGAAAGGTTTACATCGGCCCTTAAAGAACCCTCCTGCATCTTGCAGTCGGATACCTCGGTATACTCCAAAATGGCCTTCAGGCTTTCTAAAAAAGCTCTGGCTTCCTCGGCGGATCTCATGTCGGGCTCACTTACTATTTCAATCAAGGGCACCCCGCACCTGTTATAATCTACAAGAGTCCCCATCTCCCATTCGTCATGCATCAGCTTTCCGGCATCCTCTTCTATGTGTATCCTTGTTATTCCTATCCTTTTGCTTTTGCCGTCAACATTTATATCAATATATCCCTCTCTGCAAAGAGGAAGATCGTACTGAGAGGTCTGATATGCCTTCGGAAGGTCAGGGTAAAAGTAATTTTTTCTGTCCTGCCTGCTGTAGCCGGCTATGGTGCAATTGGTTGCCAGCCCTGCCTTTACGGCATATTCAACGACATTTTTGTTAAGCACCGGCAGCACTCCCGGCATGCCTGTGCATATGGGACAGCAATGTGTATTGGGAGCGCCGCCGAATTCGGTTGTGCACGAGCAGTATATTTTTGATTTGGTAGCAAGCTCAGAATGTACCTCCAGGCCTATAACTATTTCATACTCCATCTGTTTCACCTCAAATCTCCGCTTTATTTTTATGAAACTCAGTGTTTTGCTCAAATGTGTATCCCGCTCTTAGCAGGGTACTCTCCGAAAATGGCTTGCCAATCATCTGCAGCCCTACAGGCAAACCGTTCACGTCCTTTCCGCAGGGCACCACAAGCCCCGGCAGGCCCGCAATATTTACCGATACGGTGTATATATCCACAAGGTACATCTCAAGGGGATTCTCTGCCTTTTCTCCTATTTTAAAAGCAGTTGTGGGAGATGTAGGTCCCATAACCACGTCGTATTTCTCAAACGCTTCATCAAAGCCCTTTTTAATCAATGTCTTAACCTGAAGAGCCTTTTTGTAGTATGCATCATAATAGCCCGAGCTCAAGGCATACGTACCAAGCATTATCCTTCTTTTCACCTCATTTCCAAAGCCTTCGCTTCTGGTCTGCCTGTAAAGGTCAAGCAAATCGGTGAATTTTTCAGCCCTGTACCCGTATTTTATTCCGTCATACCTTGCCAGATTCGAGCTGGCTTCGGCACAGGCTATTAAATAATACGCGGGAATTGCATACTCTGTTATAGGCAGGGGAAATTCCTCGACCTCGGCCCCAAGTCTTCTGAATGTCTCAGCCGCATCAAGCACAGCCCTTTTTACATCGGGATTTAAGCCCTCCCCCAGATAATCTCTCGGTATGCCTATCTTCATCCCCTTGACATCATTCACCAGAGCCTTTGTGTAATCGGGGTAGTCTGTTTTGACAGAAGTGGAATCCATGCTGTCATAACCGGATATGGCATTAAGCACCAAGGCACAGTCCGTTATGTCCTTTGTCAAAGGTCCTATCTGATCCAGAGAAGACGCAAACGCCACCAGTCCGAAGCGTGAAACGGCTCCATAGGTGGGCTTTAATCCCACTGTTCCGCAGAACGAGGCAGGCTGTCTTATCGATCCCCCGGTGTCCGAGCCCAGAGCAAATACTGACTCATGAGCCGCCACCGATGCCGCCGCCCCTCCGCTGGAGCCTCCGGGAACTCTTTCTAAGTCCCACGGGTTTTTGGTCTGCTTGAAAAACGAATTCTCGGTAGACCCTCCCATAGCAAACTCGTCCATATTAAGCTTGCCTAAAAGTATTGTATCCGAATCATAAAGCTTTTTAACAACAGTGGCATCGTACGGAGGCACAAAATTCTCAAGCATTTTTGACGCACAGGTAGTCTTTATGCCCATAGTGCATATATTATCCTTTAAAGCCATAGGTATTCCGGCAAGGGGTGAGACGGACTCCCCTCTGTTAATCTTATCCTGAACGCTTTGCGCCCTTTTCAATGCTTCTTCCCCGCAAACCGTTATATAGCTCTCCAGACTGGAATCAAGCTTTTCAATCCTATCCAGAAGCGATCCGGTTATTTCCACTGCGCTTGCTTTTTTGTCTTTAATCAGCCGCCCAAGCTCATGCGCTGTAAGTTGGTATAACTCCACCCTATCTCCTCCAATCATTATAGATAACGATCTGTAACACTAAATATTTTCTTTTCCTTAAGGTCCGTTATATCATGTACTCTCTCTATAACAAAATTTTATATCTCAAGGAAAGCAACCCTTAAAAAAAGCCTATTCAACTACCTTAGGCACTTTAAAGCAGCCATCTTCACTCGACGGCGCATTACTTAAGATCCTTTCCCTGTCAAAGGACCGGCTGCATAAGTCCTCTCTAAAAACGTTCTGCACCGGCAGAACATGTGAGGTAGGCTGAATACCTTCCGTGTCAAGCTCATTCAGCTTATCGACATAAGAAATAATGCTTGCCATTTCTAAAGTAAGCTTCTCTTTTTCCTGTTCGGAAAGGTTAAGCCTCGCAAGATTCGCAACATGTTCAATAGTTTCTTTTGTTATTTTCATAAAGTTCCCTCCCACTTATTAGAAATATTATATAAAATGGCACAGACTACGTCAATAATTATGGCATCTAAACTTAAGCACATAAATATTATTACCAATAATCGCTATCAAAACGCCGGATATTATGATATACGATATAAACATGGGAAAATCCTCCTTAGCACACTCTTTAAGGAGGATTTTCCCTGTACACTGTCTCTTTTTAACAGACCTTTACTGCAGCGACCTGTCTTTTTTTGTATTTATTTTAATACATCAGCAATACTATCATATATTAATATGGAAATTTGTCAATAGCTATTTTATTTTTAATAATTTACATTTAATATAATATTACACCTTTTAAGTAAACTATTATAATAAAAAAAAAGCGACCTTGTATAAGTCGCTTCCCCTATAAAGGAGGTAAAAGTATGTTAAAAAGTTTAAGTGTACAAAATGAATTATAAAAGAATAATTCGGATATGTCAACACCTACTTGTAAAAAATATACATTATTATTATATATTTTACTATTTTTTAACTATATCCCGAATTAAAACTCCTCAAAACAAATAACAGTCATGCCGTACATTTCTCAATAAGCTTTTTAATGGCTGCTCCCAATTCTCTGTCGGTGCAGGTACCCTCAAGAACCCTTCCCGGAACAGCATAATTCATCTGGTATGTTCCGTCCTCACTCCGCCTTGTAGCATTCAGCACTATACCGGTATTTTTGCAATACTTCACCGATATGCTGCGCTTCCCCGCAGAAAACTGCCTCCAGCCTTCAAATCCCAGATGCGACATAAGCTTAATATCAGAGCAAGGCACTCCTCCCTCACATTTTCTCATGGCAGCTCTTACCGAATGCCCAAGCTTCTCCATGCTATAGGGAGCTTCGAGAAATACCGGGCTTCCGGTTGCCCTTCCCATACCGAACATGTCCTTAACATAAGATATTACCGTAACATTATTACCTCTATCAAAAAACACGCTGGCATTTCCGGAATCAGCCGGGTTTGGAGAAAAATTACCGTTATTTTTTTTATTTGATTTTTTTTTCGGCCTTAACAGCAGCCCAAGAAAAAGAAATATACCAACAAGGATATTCAAATAAAAAAGATATATGGAATAATTTCCTCTCATGCTTTGCCCCCGTAATAAAAGTTTCTCTGCCCTTTCCAAATATCAACAGCCTTAACTTATAAAGCTTTACTTAATACATTTTCCATAATGCACAGCTTTATCTGATTTCACAATATCTTTCCGCAAGCTGCCTGCCTGTTTGAGTCTTGAAAATGAAGTGAAGTCCCCCCCGGGATAAAAATGATGATTTTTCTATCAGAACTATATCATATGGCATATACCTTTTTGTACCGGGAGAGCTATCTTCGTTTTTATCAGGACTGTTCATACTGACCTTTACTTCAATGACACTTCCCCTCTGAGCTATATCAAGTATTTTGATTCTGTATTCAGGTAAATAAACCTCTCCCAATGTGCAATACATCAATATGTACTTATTGAAATCAGTGCTTAAGATTTTATCCTTAAGCCTGGACGCCAGATCCTCCTCAAGCTGCTTTTCCAAGCTTTTATATGACTCCGCATTGCTGATGATTTCCATTTCCATTCCGTCAGGATAGTTATCCAGCGCCCATTTGTCAGAAGCAGTGTCTCTTTTAATGCTGCTGAACCTGCCCTCATATTCGGAATACCATTCAAACTCTATGTCATATACCTGGTTTATTGCTCCAAGTGAGTAGGCTGAAAGCAGAGCCATCATTACAGTTATTACAAGTAAAACAAAGTGTGTCTTTCTCATTTTTTCACCTGTGTATTTCAATATATTTAGAAGACATCCTTCATAAATTGAAAAATGCCTCCCAAAATAGTATTATATCACAAATTAATACAGTCTGTTTAATATGCAGGCTCTATAATTTTATTATATTCTTCATAATACAAGCACAGTATTCCCTTTATAACGTCATTATGATTTTCAAAGGTTACGGGATAAAGCTCTTCCGCATCAATCTGCACACAGAGCGAAATGTCGTACTTATCCCTGTTGTCGACAACAATGCTTATAATATCAATGGCATCGACAGGCTTATGATATACATATATCCAATGTTCTACATCCTCATCCAGAGCAATTTGCTTATCATAATATTTTTCCAGAAATTTTCTTATTTCCCCTCTTTGCTCAGAGCATAAACTAACAGCAATAGACATCCTTCTGCCTCCTTAATTCACATAGCACAGCAAGCTGCAAAATATTTAAAGGATATACCTAAAAAAGCGTATAACCTCTTAGTTTATAATTTGACAAAGCTTTTTAAATTCCTTTATGTAATTATTTCATGCTATGTTAGGCACTTCAATTTTATATAAAGGAACCTGCCGGTATTATAATCTAAAGTTAATGAAATAATAATAATAATAAAATTTATGTATAAAATTAATCGCACCGGCAGAAAGGACAGTATAGAACTGTAATAATTAATTATGATTATGATAAAACACCATACATTCAGGCTTGCTTTATTTGCCACAGTCTTAAGCCTGTTCCTTACAGGCTGCGGGCAGAAATCCCCAGGCTCCGATCCCCAGGCCCAGGAAATGGAAGGTACGCAGCAAGGAGATAAAATACCTGAGCAATTAATAAAGCTTGAAGCAAGCATTGAAAAAATAATTAAGGATTTAAATGGTCCTGCCGTAGAAATACAGCAGGAGAAAGGCGATGAATACGGAAAAAAGGACGAAGAGAGCTCTAATATGGAAAGCACCTCCGGGGAAAGCAGCGGCTCCGGGGGAACCTCCGATACTAAAAATTCGTCCGGTGAGGAAAGCAAAGACTCCGATAAAAGTCAAACAGGGGAAGATGAGAACAAAAAAGACAGTGGACAAAAGCAGGAAGAGAGCAAAAAGGAAGGCGGTCAGAATAAACAGCAGGAGCAGTCGCTAAAAAAGGAACCCCTTGATACTATTTTCCCCACAATAAACAGCCTTCACTACCAGTGGAACGGGTATATGCCCATGGCCGTGAAAAAGGGGGCAAACAATGTACTGGTAGAGAATTTCAGCAAATCTCTTAACAGGCTCACAAGCACCGCACTGGAAAATAACTCTACAAAAACCCTGCTGGCTGCAAATTCCTTATACGGCCATGTGCCTGATTTATACTCTTTGTATAAGACAAGCGTGTCCCCTGAAATAAAGAGGATAAGATACTATATAAGAAACGCAATGCTTTGCTCAATAAGCTCAGACTGGCAGACGGTTCAAAAGGATATGGCCAGCCTCAAATCGTCCTGGGCACTGTACAAAAACACACTTGACAAGGAGCAGCAGTCCGATTCAAACATGCTTGACTTTTCCATATCGGAGCTCGACAAGGTAATACAGGAAAAGAGCGGAACACTTATAAGCATAAAAGGCAAAATAGCTCTCTCAAATGTTGAATCGCTTGAAAAGGCCGTCAACAAAAAAGTCAATTCTGAAGCCGGACAAGGCTCGGTTCAGTAAAAGCAGCCGGGTGGTGATTTTATATAAATACTGTTGCACAAATACTTGTAAACGGCCGGCTTTTGGGCTATAATTTTAGAAACCATACTTTTGGCACCTGCAAAAAAGCAGGCGGAATCTTTCAGGCAGATTCCGAGGAGGCTTGGGGACGGCTTCCTATGCTTCCGTAGCATAGCGTAGGACTGAAGGAAAAGCAGAGGAACCGTGCCCCATGCTTTCTGGAGCGGAAGGAAGCTCAATTTTTAAATACAAACTTTTTTAGAAAGGCTTGCTTACTGTAAATGAATATGAAGGCGACAGGCTTAATTGTAGAGTACAATCCCTTTCATAACGGGCATCTGTATCACCTGCGGCAGTCAAAGCAAATAAGCGGAGCAAATTGCACCGTATGTGTGATGAGCGGAAACTTCATACAGAGAGGCGAGCCCTCCATTGTAAACAAATGGGCGAGAGCCAGAATGGCTTTAGCCTCAGGGATCGACCTTGTGCTTGAGCTTCCTGTCGTTTACTCAATGTCAAGCGCGGAGTTTTTCGCGTATGGCGCAGTCAGGCTGCTGGACAGTACAGGAGTTGTAGACAGTATTTGCTTCGGCAGCGAAAGCGGCAGCATTAAAGAGCTGGACATATTGGCAGGTGTACTGGCAGACGAGCCCGCCGCTTATAAAAGACTGCTGAAAGAAAATCTTGCCCGGGGACTGTCATATGCCTCCTCGCGGGAAAAGGCCCTGGCGGGCTATCTTTCATTTTCTTCAGGCATAGGGCCCATTTTGAATTCCTCAAACAACATCCTCGGAATAGAGTATTTAAAGGCTCTTAAGAGGTTAAACAGCAAGATGCTGCCATTTACAATAAAGCGCATACATAATGAGTATAATTCTATAGAGATGACAGGCAGCATTTCCAGCGCCACCTCCATCAGAAAAAATATTTTCGGCAGCCCGGGCGAAGCCGTTTATTCGTCACAGGCTGGGAGAGCTCTTCCCACTCAAGTTATCTCCATTCTGGAGGAGGAGTTTAATGCGGGAAGAGGGCCAATCTCTGCCTCAGACTATGAAAGCATTATTATAAGCAATATACGCAGCGCACCCCTTAGCTCCTTAAGGAAGCTTCCTTACGTATCCGAGGGAATGGAAAACAGGCTTAAGTCCGCAGCAGCCAGCTCCGGCAGCCTGAATGAATTAATTGACACGATCAGTACTAAAAGATACCCTAAGACCCGTATACAAAGAATACTTTTCAGTATTCTTACAGGTCTGGCGGGAGAAGAGCTGGATAATTTCAGCAGGTATTCCGGTCCTCAGTATATAAGGGTGCTGGGCTTTAACGATGCAGGCAGGGCTTTGCTTTCCGAAATCAATAAAAAAGCCACTCTTCCAGTGATTGTGAAAACCGCCGATTTTAAAAACTCATGCAATCCTCTTTTGAAAAGGATGCTTCAGATTGAAGCCCATGCAACAGACCAGTATGTCCTGGGATACTCAAATCCACAGTTTAGAAAAGCCGGCCAGGAGTTTACACAAAACATAATTTTAAAGGAACACTGCCCTTGCTTTTCCTAGAATGTCCCTTTGCCCCTTACATTTCTATGACCATCTTTATAATATCACTCTTGTTTTCTACGTGGTATTCAAGAGCCTTGGAAATATTGTCAAGCTTATAGCTGTGAGAGACTATTTTTTTTAAGGGTATGCTGCCGCCCTTCACAGCCTGTATGGCCCCGCCGTATATATTGCGGTATCTGAAAACCGTCTTTATCTCGGCCTCTTTAAACAGTATATCGCCGAAATCAAACATAATGTTGGTCTTACTGCCCATACCCACCAGCACGACAGTGCCGCCTCTTTTTACCGCTTTGCCGCAGCTTTGTACAGCCTTCTCGGCACCTGTCATTTCATATACCGTATCCACGCCCTGTCCGTCGGTCAATTTCATTACCTCGTCAATTACATCACATTTTGATACATCAAAGACCGCCGACGCTCCAAGCTCCTTTGCCTTTTCCATTCTGAGGCCAACCATATCACACATATAGATATCCGACACGCCCTTGCTTTTCAAGGCCATAAGCGTTACAAGCCCAATACAGCCGCAGCCGAAAATCAGAGCGGATTTACCTAAGTCCGCCCCTCCCTGATTTGCGGCATGTATTCCAACTGAAAGAGGCTCTATTAATGCCCCCTCCGCAAAGCTCATATTATCGGGCAGCTTGAAGGCCCACTCAGGCGGGTACGCCACATATTCCGCAAATACCCCGTCAACCGGCGGAGTGGCAAAGAAAATCACATCCGGGCAGAGATTGTACCTGCCCTCCTTGCAGAAGCCGCACTTGCCGCAAGGCACTCCCGGCTCCAAGCTCACCCTGTCTCCCGCCTTGAAGCCCGATACGCTCTTTCCAACCTCGCAGACAGCTCCCGCGCTCTCATGCCCCAGTATAAACGGGGGCTTAACAGCAAAATCCCCTATGGCGCCTTCTGTGTAGTAGTGAAGGTCCGATCCGCAAACTCCCACCGCCTGAACCTTTACAAGTATCTGATCATCCCCGCATACCGGCTTGTCTATCTCCTCAAGCCGTACATCACGTATTCCGTGCATTACTGCTGCTTTCATTTTTTCCGACATTTCTCTCTCCTCCTTGTGTCATGTGACAAGGCACCAAAAACACACTCTCTCTTTGCCAGGAAGCGTCCCCGGTGCCCGCATGCTTGTTATTTAAGTATTTTTATTCTACAGTGAATACCGCTTCAAGGGGTACTCTGCCCAACAGCTCAACACTTCTCATATCGGGCTGCGACCCTCCTGCATATATGGTAAATTGTCCGTTTTCTATATAACGCCTGCCTTCCTCGTCAACTATTGTCATTGCTTCGGGGGATATTTCAAAGCCGGCCGTTTCCTTTTGTCCCGGCTCCAAGTGAATGCGCTTAAAGCCGCACAGGCTGTATTTAGGCACCCTTACCGACGCCTCCATATCTTTGATGTATATCTGCACCACCTCATCGGACGCTCTGCTGCCGGTATTCTGCACATCAACGCTAACATATATGCCTTCCCCGTTTTTTATAGTCCTATGGGAGCATTTAATGCCTGAATACTCGAAGCTGGTATATGACAGCCCGAAGCCAAAGGAGTAGAGCGCCTCATTATTCATAAATTTATATGTTCTGTTATCCATTGAATAGTCCTCAAAGGGAGGAAGCTCCTCTGTTGATTTATAGAATGTGACAGGCAGCCTTCCGGACGGTGAATAATCCCCGAATATAAGCTCGGCAAGAGCCTGTCCGCCTTTCGATCCGGGATACCAGCACTGTATGATGGCAGCGTTATCGGGAACCTGTCCTATTGCCAGCGAGCTTCCCGAGCACAGTGCGATTATGGTGGGCTTGCCTGCTTTAAGCACTGCCTTCAACAGCCTCTGCTGAGACCCGGGCAAATTAAGATCGGCCTTGTCGCCGCCTGCATCAAGGATTACAGTACCCTGATCGTTTTGCTCTCCCTCAATGGAAGCATCCAGTCCAAGGCAGAGAACAACGGCATCGCTCCTCTCCGATACCGAAACGGCCTCCGCTATCCTGTCGTCCTGCTGAGCTAAGTCCTCCACTCTGTTCATGTAAAGATGACAGCCCGGAGCATACCATACCCGTGTATTCTGTGATACCCTTTTGCGTATGCCCTCCAAAAGAGTAATGTTATATGAAGCCGTACCGCTGTAGTTGGCCTTAAGTGCGATTTCACTGTCCGCATTAGGCCCTATAACGGCAATATTCTTTATTTTTGCTGTATCCAAAGGAAGTACGCTGGTATTCTTGAGCAAAACCATGGATTTTCTTGCGGCGTCAAGTGAAACCTCATTATGCTCCTCACTGTCGTTTACTTCATATGGAATACTGTTAAACTCACAGTCCTCATCGAACATTCCAAGCTTTATTCTGGTTGTCATAAGCCTTACAGCCGCACGGTCTATATCCTCCTCGGAAATAAGCCCCTCCCTGAGCGCCGTAAGGATATGCAGGTATGTGTTTCCGCAGTTTAAATCACAGCCGTTTTTAAGAGCCATTGCAGCCGATTCCGGTGCCGTTGACGTCACACGGTGGTTTTCATGGAAATCCTTTATTGCCCAGCAGTCGGACACCACATGTCCGTCAAAGCCCCATTTACCCCTCAGTATGTCCCCCAGCAGCGTTTTGCTTCCGCAGCAGGGCTCTCCGTTTGTGCGGTTATACGCCCCCATAACAGACTCAACCCCCGCCTCCTTCACAAGAGCCTCAAATGCCGGAAGGTATGTCTCATAAAGGTCCTTTTGAGACACCACGGCGTTAAAATGGTGCCTGTCGTTTTCAGGACCGCTGTGCACTGCAAAATGCTTGGCACAAGCGGCAGCTTTCAAGTACCTGCCGTTTCCCTGAAGCCCTTTTACAAATGCCACCCCGAGCCTGGAGGTAAGGTAGGTATCCTCTCCGTAAGTCTCATGACCTCTTCCCCATCTGGGGTCTCTGAAAATGTTTACGTTAGGGGACCAGAAGGTTATCCCCTTATATATGTCCCTGTCGTTCTTTCTTACACTTTCATTGTATTTCGCTCTGCCTTCATCGGCAATGACTGCGGCTATTTTCTCAAGATAGCTGTCGTCAAAAATTGCCGCAAGGCCTATTGCCTGTGGAAACACAGTGGCAACACCCGCACGGGCGACGCCATGCAGAGCCTCATTCCACCAGTTATACCCCGGTATGCCCAGCCTTTGCACAGCAGGAGCGTCATATCTTAACTGCGAGGCCTTTTCCTCTGTTGTCATTCTCGATACAAGATCAACGGCCCTCTCCTTAAAAGACAGATTCTTGTCAAAATATTTGTGAGTAGCTTCCATAAACAGTCCTCCGTAATTAATTCCATCACATATTTATTTTATATTATCCCTTTACGGCTCCGACTACAAGACTGTCCTGAACCTTTTTGCTCATTAACGCATATATAATCAATGTAGGTATAGTCGCCACCGTCAGTCCTGCTCCCATCGGGCCCCATTCAATTGTATACTGCCCCGCCAGAGACTGTATCCCAACTGTCAGAGTTTTATATTTTGCATCGCTTATAAAAACAACTGCAAACATAAGCTCATTCCACGCCTGCAGGAAGGTAAATATAGCTATAGTAGCTATCGCAGGCTTCATAAGAGGAAATATAATGCTGTAAAATATTCTGTAAACACTGCAGCCGTCAATACATGCCGCCTCTTCAAGCTCTCTGGGTATGGATGACATAAAGCCTGAAAAAATCAATATTGCCATCGGTATTGCAAACGCTGTATATGGAATAATTAACGCGGCATAGGAGTTAACAAGCTTAAAGCTTCTTAACATAATAAATATGGGAAGCAGCGCGGAATGTATGGGAACAGTAAGCCCCAGTATAAAAAGGGCATTTAAGTGTCCCTTAAGCTTAAACACCATTCTTGTCAGAGCATATGATGCCATAAGTGATATAGCCGCCGTCAATACTATGGTTACACCGGTTACAATTACGCTGTTTAAGAAGTACTGCCCCACATTTCCGCCTATAAACGCCTTGCCGTAATTTGACCACAGCCATTCACCAGGCAGGCCTACGGGATTTCCTCCGAATATTTCGGAATTGCTTTTTAACGAAAACGTAAGCATCCAGTAAAGAGGAAAAAGCTGAATAACAGCTATTGCAAACAGCATTGCATACAGTAGAATTTCAGGAATGCCCGGAAGCCGCATTTTTTTAATTTTTTTCCCTTGCAGGCGATTTAATGCTCCTGTCATTTAACTCTCTCCCTTTCTTCTGAATATTCTTTCAACAACCATTGAAAGCACAAAGCATTCAATTATAACAAACACCGCCATGGCACTTCCATATCCATACTGGTTTCCTTTAAAAATGGTGCTGACCATAAGAGTGCTGGTTACCTCGCTGGCATGGGCAGGCCCCCCTCCGGTGAGGACATATACCAGGTCAAACACCTTCAAGGATCCTGTTACCGCAAATATGACACATACCTTAAGCACAGGCTTTAACATGGGTATGGTTATTTTAACCGAGGTATTCCACCAGGAGGACCCGTCTATTACTGCCGCTTCATATATATCAGTTGAAATAGATTTGATTCCCGCATACATCAATAGCATATGGTAACCTATATATTGCCATATAATAGGCACAAACGTAGCAAACAAGGCGGTTTTAGGATTTCCGAGCCATTCGTTTGTCAGGGTCTCCAAGCCTATCGAGCGCAATAGAATATTTAAAAGTCCGTATTCGGGATTAAATATCCTCATCCACAACTGGCCTATAACAACCGTTGAAATTATAACCGGTATGAAATAAATCGTAATAAACGCCCTTTCAAATTTCACGCCCTTGGCCAAAACCATTGCAAGCAGAAGTGATATGGGAAGCTGAATCAGCACCGAGGCTACAGCCAGAATCAAGGAATTAGCCACTGATTTAAGAAATATGCCGTCGGAAAAAAGGTCTGTAAAATTTTTCAGGCCTATAAAATCCCCTTTGCCGAATCCGCTCCAGTCCTGCAGGCTATAGTAGGAGGACATGGCTATAGGCACGCAGATAATCAATATGAACATAACCAGCGCAGGCAGCAGAAATAATATTATAGCTTTTTTGTCATTCATTACCTTATCCAAACAATTCACTCCCCCTCTAATGTAGTGGGACACTCCTCCCCTTTGCTAAGGAGGAATGTCCCCTGTCTGACAGCCTCTGTCTAGTGCCCTGTAACAGAATTCCTCTCTGGCAGGCAGGGCCTAATTATATATTGTCTGGAGCTTATCTACAAACTGCTGAGGGGTTGCAGTACCTATAAACAGCTCCTGCAAAGCGTTAAGGTATGTTTCGGTGTCCTTGCCCTCAAGCATTGTATCCCACCAGATTGTATATGACTCAGCATCGCTTGTGAGCTTAACCACATCAACCAGGCACTGGTTTATCCTGCTCTCGTCAACCTCCACCTTCCACGCCGGCATTGATGCTCCGGACTGGTATGACTCCCTTGCCATGTTCTCGGCAAAGTACATCTGGAACTTAACGGCCTCTTCCTTATTTTTCGTACTTGCGCTGACCATTACGGCATCAACCGCCCCGCCGGTATACTCCTTTATATTTCCCGCTCCTCCGGGAAGCTCAGGGAAGGCAATGGGTATAATCTTTCCGGACACCTTGGAGCTGTCTCCCTCGGCCTTGCCTGCCGTCCAGCTGCCCTTGAACATCATGGGTATCTTGCCCTCAAAGAAGGGTACTTCAGCCTCGTCGTTGGATATTCCGGAGGCTCCGGTTGAAAACGCACCCGCATCTATAAGCTCTTTAAACCTCTCCGCTGCATTAAGGAACTCAGAATCCTTGAAGGAGCCCTGCTTGCTCAAGGTTTTTGTGATTTTCTCAGACCCTGCGGCCCTCAGCGCCATAACATCAAAATACATGGCTATTGTCCACTTGTCCTTGCCGGATACCGCCATAGGTGTAATTCCCTTTGCTTTAAACTCCTTTATGGCTGCCAGAAGCTCATCATAGGTGGAAGGGATTTTTATGTTATTGCTTTCAAACATTTCCTCGTTTACAAACAGTCCCCCAACCGAAAGCAAAAACGGCAGTCCATAGGTTTTTCCGTCATACTGGACATTAACCAGTCCTCCGTTTACAATTTTACTTTTAACATCCTCCGTGAGGTATTCGTCAATTGCCAAAACTCTGCCGGCATCTATAAACGGCTTTGAAAAGCCTCCTCCCCATGTGGAAAAAAGGTCGGGCAGCTCGTCTGCCGCAGCCATTGCCTTAATTTTCGTCTTGTATGCTTCATTTTCATTCGTGTCAACAATAATTTTCACATTCTCGTTTTCCTTTTGATAATCTTCTATTACCTTTTTAGCAGAGGCAGTAAAGGGATCTGTGTCCGAGCCCCATATATGGCTGAATTTCAGCTCAATCTGGCCTTCATTTCCCGAAGTATCTCCCGTTCCACCGCCGCTGCCGGGCGTAGCCTGCCCGCACGCAGCCAGGCTGAAAGCTATCACCCCTGCGACCCCCAACGCCAGTCCTCTTTTAAATACTGAGCCTTTCCACATATTGTTTCCTCCCTTAAATTAATATGATTATAGACATATGATACTGTCAATGCTCAGTAAAGTACACGCAAAATGATTACTTAAAATCATGCAATATTTTTACCCGGAATTATTGTTATACCCTTAGTAAAAGGTTTTTAGTCCAAAACAAAAATGGGGACGCTTCTCAAAAAAGCAAGCAACCCTCTCCTGCTAAAGCAGCAAAAAGGCTGGACAAGCCTGCTTATGTCATGAGGTATTGCTGCTTACCTTGGGTGAGATAGTCAATGCTTTTAGAGGAATGTCCCCACTTTAGGAAGGGACTTCATTTTTTTGAAGCCTGCCGTGTATAAACAGAGGAATTCGGGAGCTTATGGAGAAATATACAAATAGAATATGTGTAATGCTTCTAATGTTTATTTGCATAAAGGGAAGCTTTGGGTGTAAGCAAGGCCATTAGAGAAAGCTGAAATGTATTTGATAACTAATGTTTCAGTACATAAGCTTTTAAAGAAAATACTTTGACATTGGAGAAAGAATATGGGGAAATTTGCTGAAGCTAATAATTTATGCCCATGCGGGAGCGGAAAAAAATATAAGAAGTGTTGCTTAAAAACTGCCTCAGCTAATGATGAATTGTTTAAGTTAATTCATGAAACATTGTCAATATTAGATATTGAACGTAGTGAGCTGAATAGACGGGTAAATCTGATTGAAGAATTAATCAGCAAAAACAAGCTTAGTGATTCCGAACTAAGGAATGTATATTTAAATATATACCAATTATATATTTTGCAGGGTCAAGATCAAAAAGCATTGGATATAATAGACAATTCAATTAATATAGATTCACTGGAAACCGCTGGAAAGATATCTGTTTTAATTAATAAAATAAAAATTTTACTTAACTTAGGAAGTGGTATAGAGGCTTTGCAAGAAATAAATCTGGTTAAGGATATGGTTCATGCGCTGGACTGGTCTGACAAATTAAACAAATCTGTTAAAAGTTCTTCATTAATTGAAATCGGAAAATCACTAACAATATTATCAATATTTTATTCAAACGAGACCGGAAATAATGCAGATTATAGTGAGGCAATTGAGATTTTTGACGAATTGATAGAGAACTATGAATTAAACAATTATAACGATATAGATCATTATTTGGGTGCAAAATCCAATAAAGCCGCTTTGCTATTGAGAAGTGAATCGGAGGATACCCAAAATCAAGGAATTGAACAAATGCTTCAAATAATAGATGAAAAAATAAAATGTGGGTACATAGTTGGTGTCGCAAATAGTTATTGTAATTTAGGATTATATTACTTAAAAAAGAAAGATTATAAACAAGCTATAGCCTATACAAAGCGAGATTTACAGATAACAAAGAGATTTGGTACTCTAAGGGAAGAAATCTCAACACTTTTAAATCTGAGTGATATCTATATTGCATTAAGGCAAATATCTAATGCCAGAGCAACAGTAAGAGAAGCTATGCAAATTGCTGAGCAGACTCGAAACACAAGTTTAGCTATTTTTATTTCGGAGAAAATTAAGAAAATTGATAAAATAGCAAAGGAACTAAATTTGAATGGCAAGACAATGGGCCCTAAATCGGAATGTGAGTGCGGGAGCGGAAAAACATTTGAAGAATGCTGTGGCGAAGCCGACTTTGATTATGACGATATAGGTAAAGTTTTAGGCCTGGATCATATCATTCCTTATTCAAAAACCATTGATGATTCTATAAAACAATCATTAACAAAGAGTAAGGATAGATTAGGATTAATACTTAGAAAACTAAGTGAAAATGAGATAAGATTATCCTGGGTTGAAGTAATACATAATGGTGCATTACAAGAAATTTATGAATTGCCTGATATGGCAAATATCTACTTATTATCAGCTAAGTCCCTTGTTTCAAATATAGAATATAAAGATATGCTTCAAGAAATAAGTATATCGCTAAGTGCAGCATTGTTGAGCGTTTCCGCTCTCGAAGCTTTTTTAAATCAGTTGATTTATTTTTTAGCTACAATACCTTCCGATGAACTTCCGGAATTTATTTGTGAAAAAATACCTGGCGAATTAATAGCTGACTATACCGAATATCAAAGAACAGCCAGATTTACAGATAAGATAAATGTAATAGCGAGTATTTTTTGTAACGGAAAATGGTCTTCTGAAGTAGGTATGTTTTATAATGATTTATTTAAACTTATTTCAATTAGAAACGAATTAGTCCACTTCAAGTCCGTTGAGTACTTGAAAATAATACCTCCCCAGAAAGATGCCGGAATACTCAAGAATCTGAGCTCAGAAGTGAAATTACGTGATATATCGAATTCTTGGCCATTGCGAATCTTAAACATGACATTTGCACAGTGGAGTATAAAAACTATTGAACAAACAATTAATTATATAAAAGATACTTATAAAAGCTGCATAGATTCATAATTAAAGAGGTTTATCACATTGGAAAACGGGACATTCCTCAAAAAACGAGCATCTCTTCCCTGCCAAAGCAGCAAAAGGGCGGGCAAGTCCGCTTATGTCATACGGTATCGCTGCTTACCTTGGGCGAAACAGTTAATGTTTTTTGAGGAATGTCCCCGTCCCGAGTGCTCACTCTTTAGAGTACCTTGTCCATAACTGTGGTATAATAAATGTTGCGCTGTATATTTTAAGAGCATTGCCATAGAAAATATAACGGGGTGACGTATCAAATGACTTATTTTAATAAAGCCGCAGACAGTATGAAAGCACTGTTTTTGAACTCCTCAATAAAGCATAAAATGCTCATCGTATTCACTGCCTTTATGCTTTTTTACATTTGCATCAGCTCGATAATATACATCAATATACTAAACAGAGAAACCTCGAGCCAGATAAGACAGCGTTCCCACCAGACAACGGAGCTGATACGCTCCAATATAAACGCCCTTGTGCAGAGCGCGGGAAATATCTCAAGAATCATTACAATCAATTCCGCTGTAAGAAGATACCTCTCAGACCAGGAGCCGCCTATTGAGCTGTCGGGAGGAGTTAATGAAATATTGTCCAATACTCATATAACCTTTGCAAATATTGACTCCATATACCTTTATAACCTTTACGGCTCCTGTCTGAGATCCACAAAATTTCTCACCTTTTCCACCGTAGAGGATATCACCAACACGCCTATGTACAAGGAACTTCTTGACTTAAGAGGAAAATATAAAATCAGCATTAACGCGGAAAAAACCCTGTTTTCAACCTCGGGAGAAAATCTCATCTCTGTCGCAAGAGTTATAAACGACATAGACAGCCTTATGCCCATAGGGGTGCTGATTGTAAATATATCTGAAAGCAGCCTTTCTGATATTCTTCAGGAAGCGGGCGCAAATCCCTTATCCTCCTTTGTCATTTTAGACGCGGACAATAATTCGGTTATAAAGAATTCCGCCTCCTATGATACCTATAATGCCTACTTCCCCGAGGCCGGAGATACTGAGCGCATCGTAAGCATCAATAACAAAAGGTATTTTATATATAAGCTGGACGTTGCCGAAATGGGCTGGAAAATAATAAGCTGCTCAAGCCTTTCACACCTGTCCCAGGGCACAAGGACGCTGAATATAGTGTATATCCTTTTTATCGGAATAACCATGCTGCTGTTTATACTTGGCTCGGTGTTTACCGCAAACCTGATAACCTCGCCCATAAAAAAGCTTATAAACTCCATGCAGGGAGTTACCCGCGGCGTTTTTAAAAGGGTGAGCTATAACACTGGAAATGACGAAATAGGAGAGCTGAAAAATAATTATAACCTGATGATTATAGAGATCAACAACCTTATTATAAAGCTGGTTAACGAGGAAAAGCAAAAGATGAAGCTTGAGCTTGGTATGCTGAATGAACAGATAAAGCCCCATTTTCTCTATAATACCTTAGACAGCATTGCTTTCCTTGCCCTGTCGAATAATAACACAAGCGTTTATGAGTCTCTGAACGCTCTGGCGGGCTTTTACAGGATGAGCCTCAGCAAGGGCTCAGAGACAATAAGCCTTTCCGATGAGATAAAGCTTGTGAAAAACTACCTGACGCTGCAAAAGCTAAGGTACGGCGAAATGATTACCGATGAATACAATATTGAAGGCAATGCCATGCAAATAAAGATATTGAGAAACATATTGCAGCCGTTGGTTGAAAACTCCATTTATCATGGAATCAGACCCGGCGGTGACGCAGGGGTTATTAAAATTTCTGCATACGCAACGCCGGAGCATCTTTTCATTGCCGTGGAGGATGACGGAATAGGCATGGACTCCTCAGAAATAGAGAGCATAGCAAACGGCAGGCTGGAGCAGAATCAGGCCAGCTTCGGCCTAAGAGGTACAATCCGCCGCCTCAGCATCCATTATGGTACGGAAGATATATATACAGTTGAAAGTGAAAAATATGCCGGTACAAAAATTACGCTTAAGATTCCTTTGCAGGGAGGTTAACGAAATGAATAAAAGGCCGCTCAGAGTCATGCTGGTTGATGATGAAAGCAATATAAAAAACCTTTTAAGGCTGTGCATAGACTGGCAAAGCCTCAATATGGAAATAGCGGGTGACGCTTCAAGCGGGCTGGAGGCTATCGATATGGCCGAGGTCCTTATGCCCGATATAATTATAACTGATATTCAGATGCCGTATATGGACGGACTGGAGCTTAGCAAAATCATTAAGGCAAAGCACCGCGATATTGCCATTGTCATTTTAACGGCTCATGATGAATTTGCATACGCTCAGAGCGCCGTTTCAATAGGCGTATCGGATTTTATTCTCAAGCCCATTGACAGGGATGTGCTTTTTGAAACCATTTCCAGACTGGGCGACAGCATAATTTCAAACAGGCTGCGCTTAAGCCGGCTTGAGCTTTCCCACCAGTATATCAAAAACAGCATCGACGTGCTTCAGGGCAAGGTGCTCAACGATCTGATATCAAACAGCCCGGAATTCTCCTTCCAGCCCGCTGAATTAAGCCTTGTGGATATAAACCTCGACACGGCTTATGACACCTATCAGGTTTCGCTTATAAATACGGCAATTGACAGGAGCAAATATACCGCTCTGGAGAGTCAAATGCTGCTGCAAAACTGCTGCGGCTATATAAAGGATTCCTGCCTTTTATCGTCCGGCGCCTTTGCGTTTACAGACATATACAACAATATAGTGCTTTTAAACAATGATCCCTCAATATATTTAAACGATATTTCGGAGCACGCGGTAAGGTATTTCAAGGAACAGCTTTCCGCTCCCGTGTCCTGCGGGATAGGTATGCCTGTGCATGGCATAGGCAAGGTGTTTCTATCGTACCGTCAAGCCCTGAACGCACTCAAGCTATGCTATATCACAGGCGAAGAAATAACCTTTGCCGACTCTCAGATAGCCGAAGCACAGCAAGGCGGGCCACCGCAGCATATGCTGGACGATAATTTAAAGCTCGCTATAAAATCAGGCTCCGCCGTTCAGGCTGTCGATATTGCGTCTAAAATACTAAAGGCTTATGCCAGAGAAAACATTAACGACTTAAACGGAGTCAAGATTCTTGCTCTCAATATATTTATATATGTCAAGGATTTGCTTTCGGAAATGAAAATAGCCCCTGTCGGGGATTTATCACTGCCTGGAGAAATGCTGCTTAAGGTTTTCAGTCTTCCAAGGTATTCGGATGTGGAAAATACCGTAACCGGCCTTATAGAAAAAGCGTGCGGCCTGATATACGAAGCCCTCAGTACTAAAAGCAGCTCTGTCGTCGCCCAGATCAGAAGCTATATCGATGAAAATTTCAGCGATTACAGCCTCACCTTAACAGCAGTAGCGGATAAATTTTTCATAAATTCAAGCTACTTAAGCAGAATTTTTAAAAAAGACACCGGCATTTCCTTTTCCGAATACCTTATAAAGGTGCGCATAGAAAACGCAATGAAGCTTCTGGAGGATCAGGACTATAAGGCCTACCAGCTTGCACAGCTTGCGGGCATACCCGATCCTAATTACTTTGTAAAGTGCTTTAAGAAAATTTCTGGCATGTCCTTCGCAGAGTATAAGCAAAAAAAGGGGATCTAATATGGGGACACTTC
This sequence comes from Bacillota bacterium, assembly GCA_023390115.1. Lineage (GTDB taxonomy): Bacteria > Bacillota > Clostridia > Acetivibrionales > DSM-27016 > Anaerobacterium. Next base: position 83,857 of record JAEWDM010000016.1, on the reverse strand, counting down.
TCAAAAAAACAGTCGGGCCCACTTATGTCATGCGGCGTTGCTGCCCAAGCCCCGGGTAATATGAGCAACATTTTTGAGAAGTGTCCCCACTTCCTATTTAAGATTAAATGCCTTGTCTATTTCCTTCACCTGCTTATCGTTTATGGCAACTATGCTGCCTATGCTCTTAGAGGCAATAAGCGCCTTTGCACTGTACTCCGCAACCTCAAGCCTGTCAAAGGCATTTAACAGGCTGGTCCCGGTGGCAATAACGGAATCGTTTTCCACCAGAATCACAGGAGTCCTGTCATTTATCACCTGAGATACCATCTGCGGCTGCATGAAGCTTGAGCCAAAGGCTATCTTCTTCACATACCGAAGAAGCAGGTAGCTCTCGGGAATAGTCCTGGAATCAAACTCCTCCTTAGTAACGGCAAAAGCCATAATATTGGGCGGATGAGCAATTATTACAGAGTTTATTTCAGGATGCTTCTCATAAATAATCTTATGAAGCATAACAGATCGGCTCGGTGTTTTGCCCAGCTCGCACATTCCCCTGTCTATCCTCACTATATCCTCTATCTCCATGTATTTCCTGTCCTTCATATATGGGGTTATGAGGAAGGAGTCTCCTTCAAGGCGCTGTGAGAAGGTCCCCTGAGTGCTTGTAAAAAGGGTCTGGTTATATGCGCGGTGTATGAGATCGCACATTTGCCTCCTGGCTTCCTTTTCCTTGCTGGTGCGGATCTTGGGCACAAACTCGTCCAGCTTCACCTGCTGCTTGTTTCTGGACATTTCCACATGCTTGTCGGACAGAGCCACAATATTTCCAAGCTTACTGGCCTCAATCTCAAGCCTTGCACAGAACTCAAGGGTTTCAAAGGACTTGAATGCGTTGAACAAATCCTTATGTGCCACTACAACGCCGTGATTCTCCATCATAACGGTGTTAACGCCCTTCTCAAACACAGCAGCTATCTTATCACCCAGCTTGGTGCTTCCCGGCAGGTCGTATTCAGCCATTCCCACCTCTCCGCACACCACATAGGCATCGGGCACAATCCTTGTATTGGGTATTTGCCTGACAATGCTAAAGGCCACCAGAGCCGGGGGATGCGCATGTATAATAGCCCTTACGTCGGGCCTTTTCCTGTACACCGACGCATGAAAGGGCAGCTCCATTGAAGGCTTATGAATCCCTGTCATAGTGCCGTCGGGCTTCACACATATTATGTCCTTCCTTGTGAGCGTTCCCTTGTCTATTCCTCCCGGGGTTATCCATATGTCTCCGTCATCATCCAATATGGACAGGTTGCCTCCCGAGGTTGTGGTCATTCCGTATTGGTAAATTCTCTCCATAATCATGACAAGCTGATCAGCGGGATGCAATAATTCAAAATTCATTCATTATCTCCTCACAATCATATTTTAATTAAAATGCTTTTAGCCTCTAAATTTTGCGCCCTATGCAATTCTTTACTGATATATTTCCAAAGCACATATAAATATACATAATCATGTTACATATTAACATGCAATGTGCATTTATAACATCATTATATACCCGCCGTTCTTATCAGTCAACAGCAAATAGAGAAATATGGTTTTTGCCGCTTAATAAAAAATCCGGGGAACAGCCCATTTCTCGGCTATTTCCCGGATTCTCCGTGTTCGTTTTATTATCTTTTATCCCTTTACGGCACCGCTTGTAAGACCCTCTATAAAAAACCTCTGTCCCGCAAGGAACAGCAAAATCAAGGGAAGGGTTGCAGATACCGATGCGGCAAGTATTAAGGAGTACAGCTTTCCTGTCTCGTCCACAAAGCTTATAAGCCCCAGAGGAATTGTATAAAGGCTTATGGTTTTTAGAAAAATGAGAGGGTTCTCATAATCATTCCACGACCAGACAGAGCTTATAAGGGCAAGTGTAACCAGTGCAGACGCCGTAAGCGGGCTTATTATCTGGAGCCAGATTCTCAAATGTCCTGCTCCGTCAATTTTAGCAGACTCACAAAGCTCGTTGGGAATGGAAACCATAAACTGTCTCAAAAGGAATACCCCAAATGCGGTAAATATCCCCGGAAGTATAAGTGCGTAGTGCGTATCGTTAATATTCAGGTATTTAAACAGTATAAATCTGGGCACCATAATAACCTGCTGCGGTATCATAAGGGTTGACAGGTACAGCAGAAAAATCAAATCCCTTCCCTTAAATTGAATTTTAGTAAACCCGTAAGCCGCCAGGCTACTGGTCAGCAATATGCCTATAACCGACAGCAGCGTTACCTTAATGGAGTTAAAGTAGTAAAGATAAAAATTATAATTGCCCGTCCACACCTCTGCATAATTGTTTTTAAATACAGACGGTATCCATTCAACAGGGTATTTAAATATGTCAATTTCTCTCTTTAAAGAGCCCGATATCATATATATAAAAGGAATTAATGCGGCTATTGCAATTATGAACAGTAAAATTGTAAGGCAGATTTTTTTAATTACCTGAGAATTCAAAGCATATTGTGTTTTTATATTTTGTTCCATTGAAAAGCACCTCTATCCGTCACATTATTACATGTAGTTGACCCATTTCTTTTGTCCAATCCACTGGAGGTATGTGATAATAAATATAATAATAAACAATACCCAGGCAATAGCGGAAGCATAGCCCATTTTAAAAAATCTGAAGGCTGAGACGTAGATCTGGTACACAAGTACGGTGGTTGATGTTCCCGGCCCCCCTTGAGTCATTATGTTAATAGGGGCAAATACCTTAAAAGAGTTTATAAGTCCTGTTATAAGTATAAAAAATGTGGTTGGGGACAGCAGCGGAAGGGTTATATGAAAGAACTTCCCGGCCCCCGTTGCACCGTCTATATCCGCCGCTTCCATAAGCTCTACAGGTATTCCCTGAAGCCCCGCAAGGTATATTACCATATTATATCCCGTGAATATCCATATATGAACCATTGCTATAACCACAAGCGCCCAGTAATTGCTTGAAAGCCATCCCGGAGGGCTGCTCATTCCCACAGCCTTCAAAAATCCGTTTATCGGTCCGTAGCTTGGCTGGAAAAGCATCATCCACACAAGGCATATCGCTACTACATTTGTGACATAGGGAATAAAAAACAGCGTTCGCAAAACATTTTTCAAATACACCATTTTATTAAGAAGAAGGGCTATCAGCAAAGCTGTTGAAACCGAAACCGGGACTGATATGCACGTAAAAATAATGTTGTTCTTCAAGGAATCTGTGAACCAGACATCCTTAAACATATCCGTAAAGTTTCTCAGTCCGACAAACTTTATGTCGCCTATTCCCCCCACCATATTCCATTCGCTGAAGCATAAAACCAGAGAAAAGATAATAGGCAGCAGCGTCAGTATAATAAAGCCCGCAAGGTTGGGCCCTATAAATAAATACCCTTTTATAGTCTCTATATTTTTTGTTTTCATAATTTCACCCGTTTTCAAGCTTATATAAATATTTTTACAAAGCCTTCTACCTTCTGGCGTTTGCAATTATTTCGTCGGCTCTTTTCTTGACATCGCTCAGAGCCTGATCAATATCCTTATTTGCCCCTATTACCTTTTCAGTCTCTTCCTTCCACACCTTCACTATCTCGGGGTATGCTATGGTTTCAGTATTTACAAAGCGTTTGGATTGATTCTGGAATATCGTTCTCTTATAAGAATCGACATCAAACAGCTCTTCGGGATTGTCTCCCAGCATCGCCTTCATGGCTTCCTCCTGATCGATTTTTTTCCAGGAGGGAACCTTTCCTGCCTTGCACATGTAGAGCTGTCCCTCGGTACCCCAGAATTTTATAGCCTGCCATGCGGCCTCTTTATTTTTACTGTTTTTATTCATCATAAGGTAATTATTAAGGCCGGCCCATCCGTAGTCGGGCTTTCCTTTTTCAAGAGCAGGGAACGGAGCCAGAGCCGTTACAAAATCATGGGGATACTTCTCCGTATCCTTAATATTTCTGGTAATCCATGCACTAACCGCCACCGTGGCGGTCTTCTGATTGAGAAACTCTCCATAAGGCGTGAGCTTTGAGCTTTGCACCTCAATCAGCGACATATGGGAATTGTCAACAGTCATAATATCCTTCATAAACTGAAGTGAATCTTTAAAAGCCTTATTATCGAAATTGGAGGTTCCGTCCTGCTTATAGAAGGAGTTGGGGCCTAAAAGCTGTGTATGAAAAAGATTTTTCCAGACATTTTCCCATTCATTCGCGCCTCCGCCATATACCTTATTGCCGTTAACCTCTTTTGTCAATCTTTTTGTAATATCCCTGTATTCCTCCATGGTCCAATCGGCAGGAATGGGTATACCGGCATCATCAAACATCTTTTTATTGCAGTATATGAAAATCAATTCCTCAGCCGTAGGAATAGCATATACCGTATCCTTATATTTAAAATATGCGTCTCCATAATTCTCCTCCATATTAAACCCGTCCTGCTCCATGTAAGGAGTAAGATCCTCGGCCATTCCGGCGTCCACCCTTTTCACTATCAGCTCGTCCCAATACGAGAAATAGGCATCGATATCCTCTCCTGCCATTAAGGAGGTGTCCAGCTTCAAATTCCCCTGCTCGTCATTTACATATCTGTAATACTCAAGCTTAATATCAGTATTCTTTTCATTAAAGGCCTCAACCAGGTCCAGAGGCCCCATATCCTCGGGAACTCCTCCCCATATCTTAATTGTCACGGGACTGCTCACGCTGTCGCCGCTTCCGGTATTTGTCCCGGTCTGAGCGTTTTCACCCGACGAACAGCCAATTAACGCCGACAGCAAAAGTGAGGCTATAAGAATCATGCAAAATACCTTTAATAATGGTTTCATTTTTAAGCTCATCTCCTTTTAGGTTTATTTATGGCTTTCACTTTATCAATGCATATATATTTTTATTTACCCATAAGCCGGCAGCCTTCAGGAAAGTTCCGTATCTCAACGGAATTAATATCTCCATCCCTTCCCAGATTAACCATGTCTGCCTGAAGAATTTCCTGAAGCCTTTTTACCGGTATATCCCTAAGAGCAACCCCCTCTCCGGCAGCAAGAGCCGCAGCCGTGCCTCCCGCCTGTCCTATTGCCATTGCGGTACCCTTCACCCTGTAGGATGCATGGGCCTCATGTGTCCCCGAAATATTCCTCCCCGAAAGCAAAAGATTTTTACACCCCAACGGCAGCAGCGACCTGTAGGGAATTTCATAATCCCTTTCGAGAGGAAGATTAATCTGCCCATTTTTATCCGTTTCATGAATATCTATGGGAAATCTCGATAAAGCAATAACATCCTCAAACCGCTTTGCATTTTTTATATCGCCGCCAGCTAAGACATACTCACCCTTAAAACGCCTGGTTTCTCTAATCCCCACATGGGATGCGGTGCATACTAAATTGGATTTTTCAAAGCCCTTTACATATTGCTTCAAAAAGGTCCACGCCTCAAGAGCCTGACGCCTTCCCTCGATTTCCGCTCTGGTTAAATCCACGGCATCAGTGGCATCCGCACCGTATATATGCGTGAGCATCAGTACGGCATGTCCCCTTGCCGGCAAATTTATTACCCAGGGACGGTTATACGGCAAATTAAACTCTGAACCCGATTTATCACAGGCTTCCCGCACATCGTTATAGAGCTGATTTTCGTCCTGCTGCTCATATTCCACATTATCAAGCCTGAACATCATCGTCATGGGCTGCATTTTTCCCGTTTGAGGGCTTCCCTTTTCAAAAGGCACTCCCGCCTTAAAAGCAACATCTCCGTCGCCTGTGCAGTCTATAAAATACCTGCCCCGGATTTCCATCATGCCGCTTTTATTGGCGGCAGTAATATATTCAATACTGTCGCCGCTTTTAGATACATCCGTAAAAAAAGTATGGTAAAGAATATCCCCTCCCGCCTCCATAAGCATGTGCTCCGTTACTATCTTCCATATTTCCGGGTCGTAAGAGGTCTCCCAGTTATGTGTAGCCCATGCCCCCAAGCTTGTCATTCTTTCCGTAATTTCGAGGGAAATTCCGCATCTGTGAGCTTCAAAGTGCGGGACCACCATCCCCGAGGAAGCCATCCCGCCAAGGCACCCCTGCTGTTCGACCACAAGCGTTTTTGCTCCCATTCTGGAAGCGGCAATTGCAGCAGCAGTTCCCGAAGGCCCTCCTCCCACCACTACCACGTCATAATTATGCCATGCTCTCCCCTTCATCAAATTACACCCCTTTACAGAAACAATTTTACCGGCATAATTAATGATATCATGTGCAATAGAGTCTATTAATGGGGAAAAGTTCTAAGAAGGTATATATTCTTCACCTGTTTTCCGAAAGCTCTGCCAAGGACAGAGCTTATGATATGAATATTGAAATTTATTCGGATTTTCCTGTATAAAAGTAATTTTTACTGTGAGGTATAGACCCTTCTGTACTCCTGAGGGGTACAGCCGGAATACCTCTTGAAAATCTTGCTGAAATAGCCCTCATTTTCAAAGCCCAGCCGCTGTGCCACCTCATACGTTTTGGTTTCCCTGTTCTTAAGAAATTCCTTAGCCCTTTCAACCTTAGCGTCATTTACATAGTCTATAAAGTTCTTGCCCATTTCCTTCTTAAACAATATACAGAAATATTTCTCGCTCATGTTTGCAATCCTGGCCGCATCCTTTAAGCTTATGCTCCTTGACATATGAGACTTTATATAGTCCACAACCAGCATAACCTCAGCTCTGACAGAGCTGTCCTTTAACCGGCGCACATAATCCAGTACAAATTCAAGAAAGTCTCTCATCCAGGCCTTCATTGCCTTAAATGTATCAAGGCTGTCGATCTCCTCGGCGGCATCCCTGTCGGAATATTCAAAAATGCTTCCCCCATACCTTTTTACCGCCCTGTTCAGAATATAGAGAATTTCCTTAAAGGCGCCTCTCACGTCAGAGGACGCAGTCCTTCCGGTAACTCCGGAAAAAATTTGCTCCAGAATTTGAAAGGCCTCTTCTCTATTGGCTGTTTCAACTGCGTCTATTAATTTGCTTTCCACCTCCAGCCCTATATTAATCTTTGAATTAATATTTTCATGCCCGGAACTGTAAAAGCCAAAAAAGCCCTCTCCCTCATAAAATCCTTTATCCATAGCCGACACAGCCTCTTTATAAAGCATGTTAATATCCGATATTTGTCCTGTGTGCCCGCTCGCTCCACCGTATACGGAAAAATTCAAATACTTCCTCATGGATGAATTTATGTCCCTTATTATACGGGCCAGCATTATCCTGTTTTCCTGCTCATCACTGCCCGTGCTGTTTACAATACATATAAATTCACCCCTCCAGAGCTGTATAACCTCTCCGCCAAGGCTTCTGTTGATAATTTCACCTGCCATATTAATAAATGCAAAATGAAAAAGCGTTTCATCCTTTATTGACTCCAGCGCTCTTGCATAATCAACCACCTTTATAGCCATCACCCTGTTATTGTCATAGTTGATTTTCAAGCCCAGGCTTTTGACCTTAAGAGAAAATTCCCCGCGTGTTATATTGTACGCCTCAAGTATTGCCTTTTTTAAAAGCTCCTCCTTAAGCTTGTCAATGTTGGTGTTAAATTCCTGTCTAATAGCGCAGGTCTGCTGCCAAACCCTTTTTTCCTCCTCAATTGCATCCCTCATTTTATCCAGCAGCTCTACGAGATCCGAGGGCTTCATTGAAAGCTTCAGAATATAATCCTTTGCACCCAGCTTAAGGGCCTCCTTAACGTACTGAAAATCATTATAGCAGCTTAATATTACCACCCTGATACCGGCAAAGTCTCTTGTAATATTTCTCGTAAGCTCCAATCCATCCATAACGGGCATTTTAATATCGGTAAAAACAATATCCGGCCTCTGCTCCTTAATAATTTCGAGAGCCTGCTTCCCGTCGGCGGCTTCTCCTATCAGCTCATACCCGTGATCATTCCAATTGATGCAAGACTTGACCCCTATTCTGAACATCACCTCATCATCAACAATCAGTGCCTTTATCATTTAAGCTCCCCCCTCTTCACTGCTGATAATTACGGGTATTCTCACCGTCACTGTTGTTCCGTTATTGCCCTCGCTCTCAATTTTCAGGCCGTACCCGCTTCCGAAATTCAGCTTTATTCTTTCGTTGACATTGGCTATCCCTATTCCGCTGAATCTGCCCCTGTCGGAGTTATTCTCCATATCAAGAAGCTCCTTTATTTTTTCACGGGACACTCCCTTGCCGTTATCCTCAATTGTAAATATTATAGAATCCTCCTGTCTTTTCCCTCTTATTACAAGCCTGCCGCCGGAAATATCCTCACCGAACCCATGAATGATTGAATTTTCAACAAGCGGCTGCAATACAAATTTTAAGGTGTAAAAACTATTTATTGAAGGCTCTATGTCGTATTCCACACTTATTTCGCAGTTGCTCTTAAAGCTCATAAGCACTATATAGTTGTCCAGATATTCTATCTCTTCCTTTATTGTGATTAATTCAGGCTTCTTGTCAATTATAATTTCAAACAGCCTTCCTAAAGAAGCAATTGTATCCCCTATATTGGACACCCCGTTTACATAAGCAGCCCATTTGATTGCATTGAGCGTATTGAAAAGGAAGTGCGGATTTATCTGGGCCTGGAGAGCCTCCAAGTGTGCCTCTTTCTTTTCATTTTCCTTTTTTTGAATCTCGCGCATCAGCTTTTTCAAATCCTTAAGCATGTGATTAAAATTCTCGGTAAGCACACCTACCTCATCCCTGCTGTTGACACGGACCTGTACGTCAAGATTTCCGTCCTTTATTTTGGCCATGCTCCTGGTTAAAAGCTTGATGGGCTTTGATATGGTAAATGAAATCAGTACGGTAATTAATATAAAAAGCATCATAAAAGCAACCACAAACAGGATATTCCTGCTTTGAAGCTGGCTTACCTCTTTTTGAATATCGTCATAGGGCGTAAGATATACTGTTTTTAAGCCGGCATTTTTAAGGCCCTTAAATGCTACATGTATTTTTCTGCCCTGATAAAATCCAATAAAGCTCCCCTCATCCTTATCCCTTATTTGATCAAAGCACCAATCCAGTCCGGTGATTCCCTGATTCACAGCAAACCTTGTCCTGATTACCGTCTCTCCCGACTCGTTAACCACTAAAAAGCCCTCATTCTCCGAGGCCAGACTGTTGTTTATATTATTTTCAAGGTCTTCCGCATAAATGCTGACGATTAATACACCATATTTACCGAAGCTCCTATCGCCCTTTACAAGCCTTGACATGGTTATAAATTGCTTGCGGGAAATTTTTTCGTCGGGTATATAGCTTTGATGAGGTACAATCCACAGTACCTTTCCCCCGTATTCTATTGTTTGCCTGTACCATTTGGAATTTACTATATCATTATTTACTGTAAAATCAGACGGCCTGTTCCATGTAGTATAAAAATTATTATCATTGTCGACAAACGCTATATGGCTGTTGTACCTTAGAACAATACCCAAATAGCTGGTTATTTTGTCCACAATTTTCTGCGTTTTAAGATATTGACCGTATTCACCATCGGCTTTTTCATCCACAAGCGATGTAAAATCCCTGTCCATCTCAACAACATTGGAAATTGCCAGCATATTGTCAATTATCTGCTGAAAATTTGCATTCATCTGTTCAAGGGTATTCATTGTCAGCGCCTCTACCTTTTTACTCACAATGCTTCTGGTTCCCTGGGCAGTAAAAAAAGAAAGAGCGGTCATAGGTATTACCATAAACATTATTATAGAAACAATAAGCTTTGTCTGAATGGATCGGAAATTAAATATTTTCACAATAATCGCTCCAACGTTTACAGTATACGGTTTTATTATAGCATAGGAATATCCTTTTTGAGCAAAAAACAAGCAAGGTAATATATGTCAGTTGGCTATTGACTTCAATGCAGCTTCCAGTGCATTTACCACTTTATCGCACCATTGGCCGAACTCTATGTCCTCAACCTGACATTCAGGGTGCTCCAGTATATAGTTGACAGTCTGCCTGATGCCCTGATCGAACCTGGTAGTCGCAGTAAATTCCGGAACAAGCCTTTTGAGCTTTGTATTGTCAAACACTACTGAATTAGCCTTGTCCCCTATCAGAGATCCCGTATAATCGTCCTTGCTGCATAAGGCTAAAAACTCAGACGAGACGTGCACAGCATTAAGCCTTACCCCCAATGCGTCTGCTATGGATTGATATATCTGGTTCCATGTCAGCGTTTCATCCGAAGTAATATGCACAGACTCTCCAATAGCATGGATATTTCCCATCAGCCCAACAAAGCCTTTTGCAAAATCGCTGTTATGGGTCATTGTCCACAAAGAGGTTCCGTCTCCGTGAATAATAACGGGCTTTCCCTGCAGCATACGCAAAGCAACCTGCCAGCTCCCCCTGCCTCCGTGTACTCCAAGAGGAATGGAACGCTCTCCGTAAGTATGGCTTGGCCTTACAATAGTGACAGGAAATCCTTCTTCCCTGCACATCCTCATTAAATATTCCTCGCATGAAATCTTATTTCTGGAATACTCCCAGTATGGATTGGACAAAGGAGTGCCTTCGGTAATACCGTAGTGTGATAAAGGCTTCTGGTATACGGACGCAGAGCTTACAAAAATGAACTGTCTGGCTTTATCCTTAAACAGTCTGTAGTCCCTCTCCAAGTGTTCAGGTACAAACGCTATAAAGTCGGCCACCACATCAAACTCCATTTTGTCAATAAGCCGTGCCACACTCTCCTCATCATTTATATCTGCCTTAATAACCTTCACGCTGTCGGGCAAAGCATTATTTCTTGTGCCCCTGTTAATAACATACAGCTCCCAGCCCTTTTCATCCAGCAGCCTTGAAACAGCAGAGCTGATTGTACCCGTACCTCCGATGAACAGTGCTTTCATAATCTACCTCCATAATATATATGATTATTGCTTAATACAGTAGTTATTCAGTACAATATTTAAAGCTGGGGAGCCAAAATGGTACTTCGGCTTTGTAAACAACACTATAATTAAAGAGACGTATGCCTTAGATCGCTTAAATAAAAGGGCCTGTATGCCCTTACAGATGTAAACAAATTTTTTATTTCATTCTACTCTAATTATTAAAATCTTTCAACCTATAATTTTGTGATAATATTCGGGATAAAAACCGGCGTGTTATTCGAAATTTATAGACAGGAGATAAAAACACCTTGACAGGCATCCCCATCAAGGTGTTAGACCGTGTTTGTTTATAAGACAGTAACTTTTTAGTCCTTACATCCGAAGCCACATCCTCCGAAGCCACCACAACAGCTACACAGGATTATTATAATTATAATAATCCATATCCATTCACAGCCTCCGCCGAAGAATCCAAATCCGCCTCTTTCATCTGACATAAATTACACCTCTTCCTTCAACAATATATTGTTCTACAATAATATATGCAATATGTTCTCAGAATGGTGATTAGCTTGAGGGGGGACCTTTCTCGGCAAATCAGCAAAATTCTTCAAAAATTTACTTAAAGCCTCTTTATCAAACTTACGTTCTGTGTTAAAATATAGAAAATAGTATATTACGGCGTGCATGCTTAAATGATTGTCTTAGAATTGCAACATTGCCCTTTCATTTGCTCCCTGCCGGAAAAGGAGTCAAATATGCCCGGAAAGTCCCGTGAAAAGCACCCCAGTGCCATTTTTCATATTCAATGTGAACTATAGTCAATCTTATTAAAGCTATAGCTGCCATTCCTTTCTGAGGCTATCCTAAAAACTAATTTTATTAAGCCCTGGCAACTTTACCTTTGGTATTCAATTTCGATAATAAATGCATATATAGAAGTAAAAAGACCTAAAAAAGTGCCTCTGCTAAATAGCTGAGAAATGTCTCCGTATGGCTAGGCATTAATTTTCTTACAAATATTACTGCACTGTGCGATTGCTGGGGACTTACAACACCCGCTCTTGTTCCGGATATAGGAATTATGGCCTCTACCGATATAGTGGCTGTTGAGAGGGCCAGCTTGGACGCCGTGAAGCTGGAGAACCTGATTCCTTCCGGAATTCCGCAGGGGATGGAGCTTGGAAAGCAAGGCCACCTGTTTGAAAGGCTGCATGGAAAGAATCCTTTTATTCAGCTGCATGAGCTTGAAAAACGCAAACTCGGCACACAGAAATATCAAATCGAAGAGATCTGTTAAATAAGGGAAAGGGGAATTAACTATGGATCTGGCAGCAAACGTCTCCATTATTGCTATGACACTATTGCCCATGCTTTTGTTTTTTATAATTAACATTATTATAGGTGTAGTAGCAGTTAATATGGCAAAAAAGCGTGGCTTTAATACTGTGCCTGCCTTTTTTGCAGGATTATTCGGCTCTTTTCTTACATTGCTGTTTATAGCAATGTTTCCAAAGGATAAGGAGTAGAATCGGGAGCTCTAAAAAGGCTCCCTTTTTACTGTCAATTAAATTATTCGGAATATGGATTTTGCCCGCTTATTTTATTGACTATTTCCAGAAAATAAGCTAGACTGTATATGAATGAATATAATTAAATTTAAACGAATATAAGGTGCTTCAGGCTTTATCTGAAAATAATGTCTGAAGATAATAGGGAACCGGGTGAGAATCCCGGACAGCTCCCACTACTGTAACCCGGACGAAATTCCTTTATGCCACTGCCCTACATTCACAGCCTTGAGGCTATAATTGCAGGGATGGGAAGGCTGGAAAATTAGGATGATAGGAAGCCAGGAAACCTGCCTTATATTATTTCATCTCATTCTTTGGGTATGGAGATAGAGACGGTTTGCAAACAAATTGTATCTATTTCCTCCAGCTTATTTTTGAATTAAGGAGGAAATTAAAATGCAGAGACTTTCTGTAGCGGGCTATCCTAGAATTGGAGCTCAAAGGGAACTTAAAAACTGGGTTGAGGGGTATTTTAAAGGCAAAATCTTAGAGCAAGAGCTGCAGGAGAATTCCCTCAGGCTAAAAAAGCGGCATTGGCTTGAGCAGAAGCAAAGCGGTATAGATTTTATACCCTCAAATGATTTTTCGTTTTATGATACCTTCCTGGACACAGCCTATCTTTTAAACTGCATTCCCGATAAGTATAAGGCTCTCAGGCTTTGCAGCCTGGAGACATATTTCGCAATGGCCAAGGGATACCAGCAGAATAATATGGATGTGACAGCCCTTCCTATGAAAAAGTGGTTTAATACAAATTACCACTATATTGTGCCTCTCTTAGACGGCACTACTCAGCTTAAGCTAAATGGCAGCAAGCCCTTTGACGAGTACAGAGAAGCATTGGAGCTGGGTATAAAAACCAAGCCTGTCATAACAGGGCTGCTGACTTTTTTAAAGCTGTCAAAGATAAGCGATGGGGAAAAGCACTTGCAAAGACTGCTGGACAGTGCTTTAAAGGCCTATGAGGATATGCTCCTTAAGTTCAACGAATTGAAGGTAGAGTATATACAGATAGATGAGCCTGTGCTTGTAACAGACTTGTCGGATAAGGATATTGAATACTTTAAAGCAATTTATAAAAGGCTTCTTGGCAAAAAGGGCGGTGTGAAAGTACTCCTTCATACTTGCTTCGGAGATATAAGGGATATATACAATGAGGTTATGTCACTTGGATTTGACGGCGTCGGACTGGATTTCGCGGAGGGACCGAAAAACCTTGAGCTTATAGAAAAAAATGGGTTTCCTGACAATGTACTTTTAGTTGCAGGGATAGTGAACGGCAAAAATATATGGATAAACAATTATGAAAAAACCCTGAATACACTCGACACTGCCGCAAAGCAGGTGAAAAGGAGCAATATAGTGCTGGGCACCTCATGCTCCCTGCTTCATGTGCCATATACAACAGAAAACGAGCTGCAAATGGAGGGCAAATATAAGAAGCATCTTGCATTTGCTCATCAGAAGCTGAAGGAGCTTGAAGAAATCTCATCGCTGTGGAATAGTGCAGACTTCAAGCTGGAGGACAGGTTTATAAAAAATTCTTTTGCAATAAAGGAAAAGCTTGAGAGTATGGAATTTTTCTATGAGGATGTGAGAGAGGATGCGGCGTCTCTCATAGATTCCGACTTCATAAGGCAGCCTGCCTTTGAGGAGAGAATAAAAAAGCAGAAGGAAAATCTGAGGTTGCCCCTGCTCCCTTCCACGACTATAGGATCGTTTCCCCAGACATCAGAATTAAGAGCTTTAAGGAGCAGGCTTAAAAAAGGACAATTATCAAAGGAGCAGTATGAAGAAAGCATAAAGGAGAAAATTGCAGAAGTAGTGGCCCTTCAGGAGGAAATAGGGCTTGATGTTATTGTCCATGGGGAGTTTGAGAGAAATGATATGGTAGAATATTTCGGAGAAAATCTCTCAGGCTTTTTATTTACCGCAAACGGGTGGGTACAATCGTACGGAACCAGATGTGTAAAGCCTCCTGTAATATTCGGTGACGTAAAAAGGCTTAAGCCCATTACCGTAGAATATGTCACGTATGCCCAGAGCCTTACCTCAAAGCCTGTAAAGGGCATGCTTACAGGTCCGGTCACCATATTGAACTGGTCATTTCCCAGAGAAGACCTTTCACTTGCAGAGGTCGCATATCAGATTGCTATTGCCATTAAAGGAGAGGTAAGGGATCTGGAGGCTAAAGGAATAAAAATTATACAGATTGATGAGGCGGCTTTGAGAGAAAAGCTCCCTTTGCGGAAGGCGGACTGGAGAAGCGGCTATCTTTGCTGGGCAATAAAAGCCTTCAGGCTGGTTCACTCGCATGTAAGGCCCGGCACACAGATACACACTCATATGTGCTACAGCGAATTCGACGATATAATAAAGGAAATAGACGATATGGATGCGGATGTTATTACATTTGAGGCCGCAAGATCGGATCTTTTAATCCTGGATGTGCTTAAGAAAAATAATTTCCGGACAGAAGTGGGACCTGGAGTTTATGATATACATTCTCCCAGGGTCCCTTCAAAGCAGGAAATTATTAAAATACTTGACGGAATGAGTAAAAGGCTTGATAAGAGCAAGCTGTGGGTAAATCCCGACTGCGGTCTTAAAACCAGAGGAATGGAGGAAACAATCTTAAGCCTTAAAAACTTGGTGGAAGCAGCAAGGGAATTCAGAAAAAGCCTGTAAGCTAATATCATACATGATGTAAATTTATTGTTGAATATGGCAGATTAAAGGATTATAATAAATCAAGATAAGTTAATATAGAAAACAGGTTCCCGTTGTCCGGCAGCAGCCATATTTCTAAATTCAAAAATGAATTCAGAAGCTTTGCTGCCGCTTCCGCGGGTTAAAAGGGAAGTCAGGTGTAAATCCTGCGCGGTCCCGCCGCTGTAAAAGAGGAGTCCTTTCAACAAGTGCCACTGTTTTAAAAGCCCCATCTTTCTAACATAAAGGGGTGGATCAGAAATGGGAAGGCCGGAAGGGTGATAATGCTTAAGCCAGAATACCTGCCTGTTAGTATGACACCATAAACTCTACGAGTGATAGGGGGTGTATTCCGTATGGATAGCCATAAAATACCATTTGCTTTCTAAGCCCCTTGACCGTTTTATTCACGGTTAGGGGGCTTTTTAACCTGCTCTGGAAATTAACAAAAATTACAGAAGGAGTGATTATATTGTCAAAGCGATTGCAGTTGACTCTGGGTCTGACACTTATGCTGATCCTTATTCCTGTCCCGGCCTCGGCCATGCATATAATGGAGGGATTTCTGCCTCCCGTATGGTGTATTTCATGGGGGGCGCTTACAATACCCTTTATAGTTATGGGCTTGTTTTCAATAAATAAAACTGTCCGGGAGAATCCCCGGTTAAAAATTCTTATTGCAATGGCAGGGGCATTTGCGTTTGTGCTTTCGGCCTTAAAAATACCTTCAGTTACGGGAAGCTGCTCACATCCTACAGGTGTAGGACTTGGAGCAATTCTTTTCGGGCCCGCCGCTATGTCGGTGCTGGGCCTTATTGTGCTTTTATTTCAAGCCCTGCTTCTTGCCCACGGCGGCCTGACAACCTTAGGCGCAAACACCTTTTCCATGGCAGTGGTCGGGCCTCTGGCAGCATATTTTACCTTCCGGCTGGTTAAAAAAGCCGGAGGCCCGCAGTGGCTTGCCGTGTTTCTGGGAGCGGCGCTGGGGGATCTTCTTACATATATTACGACCTCTGTACAGCTTGCGCTTGCGTTCCCTGCTGAGGTTGGAGGGCTCGGAGCTTCCCTTGCAAAGTTTACGGGGATATTTGCGGTAACCCAGATCCCGCTTGCCATAAGTGAGGGCATACTTACTGTACTTATATTTAATGCCATTGCAGCATATGGAAAGGACGAGCTTAAGGCGTTAAAATTATTTTCCCGGGGAGGTGCAAGCCATGCAAAGTGAGACACTTAAGCAGAAAAACGGAAGCGGGATGACAGCTAACATAGCTATGATTCTTATAGTAGTAGCATTGGCCGTTCTGCCATTATTTATTGTAAAGGATGGAGAATTCGGAGGCTCCGACGGTGAAGCCGAGGCAGCTATTACAGAAATAAATGCAGAATACCGGCCGTGGTTTTCTCCTTTAGTTGAGCCCAAAAGCGGTGAGGTTGAGAGCCTGCTGTTTGCGCTGCAGGCGGCTATAGGTGCAGGAGTTATAGGCTATGGGCTTGGGTGGCTTAGAGGGCGCGCAAGGAATCAGGATGTGAAGTAGCCATGCTTTCAATTGATAAATACGCATACAGCTCAAAGCTTGCGGGCATAGATCCCATGCAAAAGCTTTTCTTTGCTTTTCTTACACTTGGAGTCTGTATTTGGGCCAATGACTGGGTAATATCCTCGCTGGCAATTTTTATAGCGGGATGGGCTACTGTCGTTAAGGGAGGAATATCCGTGAGGATTTTCGCAAAAATGCTGTTGGTTCCTATGGTATTTCTTGTTATAGGGGTTCTTTCTATTGCAATAAATGCGTCGGATAATGCTGAAATTTTTTTGATATCAGTACCGGCCGCAGGCACAGCAATAGGGATTACTTCCTTAGGTGCAACAAGGGCCTTTAATGTGTTTGTAAAGGCTATAGGTTCGGTTTCGTGCCTGTACTTTTTATCGCTCACGACACCTGTAACCGACCTGCTGGAGGCTATGAGGCGTCTAAAAGTGCCAAAGCTTCTTACAGAGCTTATGGGGCTTGTTTACAGGTTCATCTTTGTGCTGATTGAAAGATCGGATACAATGTTTACGGCTCAAAGCTCACGCCTGGGCTACTCGACTCTTTCAACAGGCTACCGTTCCCTCGCTGCTCTGGCCTCTACGCTTTTTATAGATGCATACAGAAGGTCGGACGAGCTGTATACCTCTCTTGAGGCGCGCGGATATGAAGGAGAGCTAAGGGTACTTCCCCGAAGCTATAATAAAAGCCGGGTGGGATATATACAGGCGGCAATATTGAATATGCTGCTTATATGTACCGCTCTTGCCTTGAGGCAGCTGTAAAGGAGGCTTGATTTTATATGGGCCAAAGCATTCTGGAAGCCCGAGACATAAATTATACATATTCCGACGGTACACATGCTTTAAAGGGAATAACAATGGCAATAGAAAAGGGGAAAACAACTGCAGTGCTTGGAGGCAACGGCGCAGGAAAATCCACATTGTTTCTTTGCTTCAACGGGATACTTAAGCCTCAGACAGGAAGCATCCTTTTTGAGCAAAGCCCCATAGACTATTCCCGCAAGGGTATGAAGGAGCTGAGAAGCCGTGTGGGAATAGTTTTCCAGGACCCTGACAGCCAGTTGTTTTCCGCAAGCGTATACCAGGATATTTCCTTCGGGCCGTTAAATATGAAGCTGCCGGAGGAAGAGGTCGCCTCAAGGGTTAAAACGGCTATGGAAAGAACGGGTATACTTCATCTTAAAGATAAGTCTACTCATTCCTTAAGCTTCGGACAAAAAAAGCGTGCCGCCATAGCGGGTGTGCTCGCCATGAGCCCGCAGGTGCTGGTGCTTGATGAGCCCACTGCGGGACTGGATCCGAATGGAGTCAGTGAAATAATGAAGCTCCTTAAGGAGGCTCAAAGGGATCTTGGCATATCTGTGATAATTGCAACACACGATATTGATATTGTACCCCTTTATTGCGACTACACCTACGTAATGGACCAGGGCAAGCTGGTTGTGGAAGGAACTCCCCATAATATATTTTCTCAAAAAGAGGAGCTAAGAAAAGTGAATTTGAGGCTTCCCAGAATAGGCCATCTTATGGAAATATTAAGCAGCAAGGATGGATTCTGCTTCTCAGAAAATGCTCTCACCATATCTCAGGCCAGAAGAGCTATAAAAGCATTATGGGAAAGCGGGGGCAGGAAAAAGGACCTTGATTGTTGAGGAGCGTCCCCATTGGAAGATTGTTGAGGAATGTCCCCATTGGGAACGCCCCCCGTTCGGAACGCTACGGGGGGCGTTCCCTACGTTTTCGCTACATTTGCATTTGCCGGAAATGTACCGCATTGGTTTTTACCGTTGACAAATTTAATTTTATTATGGTATTCTATGCATAGATTATCTATGTATATAGATATTTTATGTATGGAGGGTTGAACATGAAAATCAATAAGGAGCTTATGAAAGGCAGTACATCCATACTTATTCTGTCACTTCTTGAAAGTGAGGATATGTACGGCTATCAGATTACACAGCAACTCCGGAAAAGGTCTGAAAATGTTTTTGAAATGAAGGAAGGTACCCTATATCCCATGCTTCACTGGCTTGAGAACGAAAAAGCAATTGAGGCCTATTGGCTTGACGCTGATAACGGAAAACGCAGGAAGTATTACAGGCTTACCCGTGAAGGCAAAAAGCTTCTTAAGCATAAAAAAGAGGAATGGCAAACTTATACAAAAGCAGTTAATACTGTGATCGGAGGGGCTTGCTGTGGATAATAAAATATCTTCGTTTTTAGACAATGTCTGCATTCATATCAATTGTAAATCTTTACATAAGGATATTCGGGAAGAGCTTACAAATCATATTATTGAGCTGCGGGATAGATACCTGCGCCAGGGCAGCACGGAGGAAACGGCTCTTGATATGGCAATTGCCTCAATGGGAGATTGCGATGAAATCGGCAGCAGGCTGAATAAGCAGCATAAGCCCCAGACAGAATGGTCTATAATAATACTTACCGCAATTATCGCAATTATCGGAGGCATAATCATGTTTACAAGCAGTAAGTTTGAATCGCTTCAGGCTGTGAGCTTTGAGAAGTATTTGCTGTTTGCTTTTATTGGAATTGCCGTAACGGCAGCACTTTATTTTTTTGATTATACCAAGCTGAAAAGGCTTGCACTTCCAATTTATCTTCTAACCTTTGCCGCCCTCATATTTACTATTTGTACCGGAAATATAACGGCAGGAAGAAAATACATTTCATTCGTCGGCCTTTCGCTTTCGTCCAATTACGCCACACTGCTGTTTTTAATTGCATTTGCAGGATTTATGGAAAAGCTTAAAAACAAAGGCGGCCTTGCAGTTGCGTACTTAATAGGAATAGGCAGCGTATCGCTTCTCCCCATTATGCTGCTGCCAAGCCTTTCACAAGCTCTTGTATTGCTTGCGGGATATGCTGTTTTGACCTTTTCCGCAGTCAGGCGAGGGCATTTTGGCGGCAGCAGAAGGCTTCAACTGTTTTCTTTAGGCGGTATAGCCGCCGCAGGGATGCTTGCTTTGGCAGTGAGTGTCATCTCCGAACCCCATAGATTTCGCAGAATAGCAGTATTTATTGCAAGAGGCAGAAATGACCCCTCCGGAAGCGGGTGGCAGCAAGTAATGGCTGATAACTGGCTGTCGGTCTCGAAGCTTTTTGGCAAGACAACGGAAACAATAAGCGGTTACGGCATAGATATGGCAATGCCTTCCGCCACTACACATTATGTCCTCATCAATGTGATAGCCACGCTGGGCTGGGCGGCAGGCATAGCAATTATCGTTTTTGCAGCCCTCTTTATTCTCAGAATGCTTATGACAGCAAAAAGGGTGAAAAACAGTTACGGATATTACCTGTCCCTTGCCTCGTGCACTGTTTTGTCGGTACAGTTTATTATAAGCATATTAATGAATTTCAACCTGTTTCCACCTATGGGCGTAAGCCTTCCGTTTATTTCATATGGCGGCACGGACTATGTCATAGATATGGCGCTTGTAGGCGTTATTTTATCGGTATGGAGAAGAAATAACCTAATTGCGGCACCGGATAAGCCTCAAGTGAATAAGAGCAATAAATTTATTGTTTTTGAGGATGGCAAGCTCATTATAAACTTCAAGTAATTGCTTAAGAAAAAAGGTAATGAAAAACCCGTTTACCCACGAGAGGATAAGCGGGTTTTTGCCAGAGCCTAGTACCGATATCTCTATTCCCATACGTCATTCATGAGAGACTGTATATCCTTCCTTCTTTTTTCAGTAGCATTTTTGTCCACCGTAATATTAATTACGTCGCCTTCTTTGGCGTCTGGGAGCAATGTCTTTGGGATATTAGCCATAGTCTTGTCCGGCAGCTCCACAATAGCGTAAGCGCCCTCAAACCTGTCTATTATTACCTGCATAATACTCCTCCTACTTTGTACATACATCGCACGGGTCGGAATGTCCGCTGTTGACTGCATCCTCCAGGGTCCCTTCAAGAATGGTCTTGCTTCTTGCCAAAGTTCTGCAGCTTTTGCTGTAATGATATGACTTGCCCTTCGGCGTGAAATATACTGTTTTATTATTATTTTGCTTCGGCTGCTCAACGCCGGAGGTGTTGCTAGAAGGCTTCTGTTCGGGCTTATTGCCGGATTCCTCTTGTACAGTCCCGGCACCCTCACTGTTATAACTATAATCTCCCGGTTTGACGTTAAACTTTATAGTCTTCCCATCGCTTACTGCTACAATGGTGCCATTCTGATCCGTTCTATATACTTGTATGCCTTTATTTTTAAGCCTCTGCATAACCGCCTTGTGGGGATGTCCGTAGTCATTGTTCTTTCCAACGGAGATTACTGCATGTTTTGGAGAAACCTCTGTCAAAAAATTTGCTGATGTAGACGAACCGCTCCCGTGATGCCCAATCTTTAAAACATCAGCCTTTAAGTCGAATCCTTTTGACAGCATTTCCTTTTCCGAGACAGACTCAGCATCCCCAGTCAGCAAAAAGCTTGTGTCCTTATAGGTCATCTTTACAACAGCAGAATAGTTATTTAAGTCCTCATACGAATCTCCATTAGGCGCAAGCAGTTCTGCCTTAGTTTCTGTGCCTATGTCTAACCGAACACCTGCAGCAGCAGTTTTCACCTTCAACCCTTTATTTTTTACAGCCGCTAACACATCCTCAAAGGTCTTTGTTGCGGATATAGCTTTGGGCATGTATATGCTGCCAATGTCAAAGGTATTAATTACTGCGTCCATCCCGCCAATATGATCCTCATGCGGGTGTGTTCCTATCAAAATATCTATTTTGTTAATCCCTTGAGCTTTAATATATTCTGTAACAGCATCAGCATCACCGTTATTGCCTGCATCTATAAGCATTACTTTGTTGTCGGGCGCCTGCACAAGTATGCTGTCAGCTTGTCCAACGTCTATAAAATGCGCTTTCAATAGCTGTTCAGCAGATGACAATAGCACTGTGTTTTCTTGTGGTTCCTGAGTGGCGGAAATAGTGGTATCAGCCCCGTTATTCCCCTGTTCGTTGAACTGCCCCGTACCACAGCCTGTAGTTGCCCCAATTACAGCAATCATCAGCACAATAAATATTACTAGTGGTATTATAGCCTTATTTCTGCGTTTCTTTATCCCCAACGAAATTCCCTTCCTTTCTACAATAGATTGCTTATTTGTAGTATGAAGTAACATACAGCAATCCATGCGAGATAATATACGAGATAATTTCTGTCATTTGATATTGCTCAACTAATCATTCTTTTGTCTGTTAATATTCCTATTTTTATCTCTCTTAGTTTATATATTTAGGAATATAAATTATTATATATTATAATATTTCCATAGTCTATTGACAAAAGTCTTTGTATTTGCACAAAAAATAAAGACTCCGCACGGATTCCAAGGCCAGCAAATGAATGCTTAATCGTATAAAAGAATGCTAACACGCTGTACAATCTTTTATAGGAAATGAATAAGGATACTGCCGGAAGCTAAAGCCCGGACAGGGATTTTAATCCCACTCACACCTCCTATTTGATATTTAATCAACTGCTGCATCTTGGGCCAGAAAAAAGAAAAACCCTATAACCAGTCAGGTTATAGGGTTCTGGTGAGCCATCCGCGACTCGAACGCGGGACACCTTGATTAAAAGTCAAGTGCTCTGCCAACTGAGCTAATGGCCCGAAATTATGGCTCAAGCGTTTTCTCTTGAGCCGCAACAAGTATATATAATACAGCATTCATTCCATTTTTGTCAACCATTTTTTTAATATATTTAAATATTTACTTTTACACTACTATGGTCTGTTCCCTTTCCTTTCCCACTCCTATAAGCTTTACCTTTACTCCGACCAGTTCCTCAATTCTGGAAAGGTATTTTTTTGCATTTCCAGGAAGCTGATCATACTTCTTGATACCTGAAATATCCTCACTCCACCCGTCAAACTCCTCATAGACCGGCTGGCATTTAGCCAGCTCCTCAAGGCTTGCCGGGAAATGGGTTATTTCCTTTCCGTCCTTTAAATAGGCCTTGCACAGCTTTATTTTGTCCAGCTTCCCTATAGTGTCCACATGGTTGATGGCAAGAGCTGTAAGCCCGTTTACTCTGGCGGCATATTTTATCATGACCGCGTCAAGCCATCCGCAGCGTCTTGGCCTTCCCGTAGTGGTACCGTATTCCCACCCCAGCTCTCTTATCTTATTTCCCGTTTCATTGTCCTGCTCTGTCGGGAAGGGCCCCGCCCCTACCCTTGATGTATACGCCTTGAGCACACCATACACCTCGTCAATATACACAGGCCCGACTCCCGCTCCCGTACATACGCCTCCTGCAACAGGATTGGATGAGGTTACAAACGGGAAGGTTCCGAAGTCCAAATCCAGGAATGTGGCCTGGGCCCCTTCAAATAGTATATTTTTGCCTGAGTCTATCGCATCGAAAAGCATTGCGTTGGTGTCCGCAACATGCTTTTTAAGAATCTTTGAATACCCGGAATATGATGCTATAATTTCCTCAGCATCAAGTGCGCGTCCGCCATATACCTTTTCGATTATCAGATTTTTTATCTCAAGATTTTTTCTTACTTTTTCTGCAAAAAGCCTCTCGTCTATAAAATCACATATGCGTATTCCGCATCTCTCGGTCTTGTCTGCATACGCCGGACCGATTCCCCTTTTAGTGGTTCCAAGAGAGGCTTCTCCCCTTGACTGCTCCTGCAGCTCATCCAATTCCTTATGGTACGGCATTATAACATGGGCTCTGTCACTTATGAATAATTTATCCGTATCAATTCCCTTTTCATTAAGCTCGGCAATCTCCCTTATAAGCACCTCAGGATCAACAACCACTCCATTGCCTATTATGCATGTCTTTCCCTTATGAAGTATCCCCGAAGGTATTAAATGCAGGGCATACTTTACACCGCCGGCAACTATCGTATGTCCCGCGTTGTTTCCGCCCGAAAAACGCACAACAAAGTCAGACTCCGAAGCAAGCATGTCAATATATTTTCCCTTGCCCTCATCTCCCCATTGCGTGCCAATAACAACTCTTGTAGCCATTACCAAATTCCCCCCTGTCAATAAAGCATATAATTTCCCGTGTATTTTGCTTCAAACGATATATGCTTATAGTCGTTTAATACAATATAGTATTTTATATTATTGCATAACAAAGCACGCCGTAGCAAATCTGCCAATACTCGTCTTGCAAACAAACAAAAATACACGCCTTTGCAAAAAAATAAGACGTTTAACGGCGGCTATGGAAAATCCAATGGTCCATCCCATTTCTATTCACATTAAAAACTATTTCCCTTCCAGATATTCATTTAACTGCCTGACCAGCACATCTGCATCTATCTCATGAATAGCGCAGGCTTCTTCAACGCTCTCACCCGATGAAGAAGGACATCCCAGACAATGCATACCGTTATTTAAAAATATAGGTATAGTACCCTTATCAAGCTTCAAAACATCCGAAATTATCATATCTCGTGTAATCTTTGCCATAAATCAATACCTCCTGTCTTAAAAATATTATACACTATGTATTCTTAAAAATATACAAAAATTTAATTTCCTAAGAGTAATTCCAATACAGAGCACTATGTATCATTTATAACATTGTCTATACACAGAACAAACTCATCCCCCTCGACATTTGTAAAAGTCTCAGAAATGGTTACACATAAGCTGCCCGTCGCAATTGAAACATAAGGCTCTGTGACAAATCCGCCTTGTCCGTTTCCCACCGCAAGATAATAGTAATCTTTAAGAGAATGGTCAGTTCCTTTGGCGGCAGGATAAAAAATGGACTTCTTCCGCGATGAAAAGCTTGTGAAGCTGCATACCGTTTCGCTGAATTGTATACCTGTTTTGTATAGAATATAAATACACTCTACATGACAATAGGAATGTGCTATATGTGTCAAAATTTCATCAAAGCTGCATGAGCATACTTTGGAAAGCTCTTTTGCAACCTGCGACGCAGTGCGTGCAAAATAGTCTTTTTTATCCCTTTCAGTCTTTAGCTTTGTTAATATATATTGCTTGAAAACCCCGGTCAACTTACTTCTTTTTTGCCGCAGCCCTTCAAAATCAATGCTTCTCATATTCTGAGGCCTGGCAAAGTAATATCCCTGAAGCATATCTACGCCTAAATCAAGAGAATTTATTGCCTCCTCCTGTGTTTCAACCCCTTCCGCCACTACAAGAGCACCTATCTTTCTGGCAAGCTCCACCATGGATTTAACAACCTCCTGTTTGTAAAACTCCTTATCTATACCGCTTATCAACGCCATGTCAATCTTCAGTATGTCAGGCTTAACCACGGCGAGCCTGTTTAAGTTTGAATACCCTGAGCCTATATCATCAAGCGCCACTATAAAGCCATAATTCTTATAGGTATCTATAAAGGCTGTTAATGCCCGGGTATTGTTAGTCTTTGCTTCATTTATCTCTATTACTATATTGCTTGGGTTTAAGTTTAAATATGATACCGCATCATGTAAATTGCCTGAGCCCACTACTCCGCGGTCTATGACGGAAGCATCAAAATTTAAAAACAACAGCATATCCTCCGAGGATTTTGTCATAGATGCAAACTCCTCCAATGCTTTTTTTCTGCACAGCCTATCCAGCTCAAGCGTAAGGTCCTTATCCCTGGCACAATCGAACAAAACATTGGGGGGGATTATTTCTTCTCCGTCAATACCTCTGCATAAGGCCTCAAAAGCAGCCATAGAGTTTTTCCTGATTGAGATAATAGGCTGAAAGCATATTGTTATATGTTCATTTTTAATTATTTTCTCTATGTCCACTTTATCTTTCAACTCAGATCTCATAGCTTGGGACCCTCCCGGTATAATATTGCTAATTAAGCTTATTGAAGCTTAACGTCAATTCCTATTACTCCTGTTATCCTGCCCACATTATCCTTTAATGGTGCTGAAAGAGTAATACAAGGATTTTTAGTTATAGCTGATATATAAACGGGAGATACATACTCTTCCCCGGCTATCCCCCGCTTAAACCACTCCCTGACCCCCGCATTGGCTATGCCGGCTTCAGGAATTGAGCATATAAATTTGCCTCTGCTTTCATTAGTCCATGCCGCTTCTATAAATAAATTATTCTTAATAATTTTCTCAAGCAACGCTCTATGTACCGACTTATCCATGCTGTCTAAAAGCCCTCCGTTTGCCAGTTCTCCGCATATGAGCCTAAAAGACTGCACCGCCTCATTTATTTTATTTTTGTCCACTGATATGCTTGCTCCACTGTCCGAAAGGCTAAAAAGCTCCTCAAGGCTTCGGGAAGACTCATTAAGCCTAATCCCCATTTCGGCTATGTCCTCTACGCTGTTCTTCTGCTTGCGCACCGACTGCTTGACATCCTCAACACTTTTTTCAGTAACATTCATTATTTTTTCTACTTCACCTATTCTGTCCTCAATGTCCTTTGTCATGAGCACCTCCTGATGAAAAAGCTCATTTATTTTAGCAACCATATCAATAACCTTGCTAAACGACATATCTATTTTACTTAAATTCTTCTCTATATTGCACGATACCCTCACACCGGTCTCGACCTTAGATGAATTTTCTCTTACCACTTTGAAAACACTGCTTATTTCGTCCTGAATGCTTTTTATTAATTTATTCACATCCTTCACAGCTTCGCTGGTATCAGTGGCAAGCTTTCCTATTTCTCCAGCCACAACGGCAAAGCCCTTTCCCGACTCTCCCGCTCTGGCAGACTCTATGGAAGCATTTAAAGCCAGCATCTGTGTTTGCTTTGATATATTGCTTACTGTTTCCAGTATATGAATTATCTCCCCTGAAGTTGTGTTGAGCTTATCCATGTACTCCATTGTACCGTTTGAAGATTTCTTTATCTCGTTAATAGTGTTTACGATTTCCATTATCTCATTAAGGCTGCTTTTTATAACATTGTTTGAGGCCTCGCTGGTCTCTCCCATATCCGAAATGGTTTCCCCCGCATCCTCTAAGAGTTCTATTATATTTTTCACGCCTGAAATTGTGCTGTTTATATTGGAATTGGCTTCAGAATTAAGGCTTGCCATTTCCTTTGTTTCTGCATACAACTGCTGAGCGAATGCATTATTCTCGTCAAGCGTAATCGCTAACTGCTGGGACACGGATGATATCTGGCTGGAGGATACCTGCACCTCAAAATTAAACCTGCTTATTTCTTTTCTGAGAGAATTGATTTGCCGGTTATATTCCGCCGCCGCCCTTTTATTTACCTTTGCTGCAACAATCATGGAGCCCGCCGCTATAAAGAGGTATGCCAGAATGTTTACCGATATATGTCCTAAAGGGTGAATTAGTAGAAAAACTGCTGATACAATTATAGCCGCTAGTTGAAAGATTACTATACCATATTTATTCACGTTTGTTTCCTCCTAGACTAAAAGGGCCTCTATTGCAGTGCCATACTGCATTGAAATGCCATAGAATAAAATAACTATTAATATATTGTCAAAAAAGCCTATACCACTCTGTACCGCTCCTTCCCCTGTTCATACAGGTTATTTCCATATGAATCTATTATAACCGTTGCCGGAAATCCCTTAACAGTAAGCTTCCTTACCGCTTCAGGCCCAAGCTCTGGAAAGGCTATCACCTCCTCAGCCGTAATGGCTCTGGATATAAGTGCTCCGGCCCCTCCCGTGGCGCCAAAGTATACGGCACCGTGCTTCATCATAGCCTCTATAACCGCACTGCTTCTTAAGCCCTTTCCTATCATTCCCGTAAGCCCCATTTCAATCAGCGCCGGTGCATACGCATCCATTCTGCTGCTGGTGGTAGGCCCTGCCGAGCCTATTACCTCCCCCTCCCTTGCGGGGCATGGCCCGACATAATAAATTATCTGATTTTTCACATCAAACGGCAGCGACTTCCCTTCCTGAATCATTGCCGCCATTCTCCTATGCGCCGCATCTCTTGCCGTATATATGGTGCCGTTTATCTCTACGCTGTCTCCGGCCTTAAGCAATCTTACCCTTTCCGCTGTCAGCGGCGCTTCAATTGTATATACCATGCAAACTATAACCTCCTTATACCACTGCCTCAGCATGCCTTGCGGCATGACAATTTATGTTTACTGCAACAGGGAGCCCGGCAATATGAGTAGGAAATGTCTCTACATTTACACCAAGTGCAGTATTTCTTCCTCCTAAGCCTCCCGGCCCTATGCCCAGCATATTAATTGCCTCAAGCATTTCCTCTTCAAGAGCCTTAACATACTGGATACTGCTTCGTATATCAATAGGCCTTAAAAGCGCTTTTTTAGCCAATATGGCCGCCTTTTCCATTGTCCCTCCTATTCCGACTCCTATAACCATGGGCGGACAAGGATTAGGGCCTGCGTTATCAACTGTCCCCAGTATAAAGCTTTTTACTCCCTCCAGACCATCTGATGGCTTCAGCATCTTCAGAGCACTCATATTTTCACTTCCAAAGCCCTTAGGTGCCACAGTTATTTTAATACTGTCCCCTTCAACCACATCAAAGTGTATCACCGCAGGAGTATTATCACCTGTATTTATTCTATGAATGGGATCCTCTACTACAGACTTGCGCAGGTATCCGTTTTTATACCCCCTCCTTACTCCCTCATTGACCGCCTGTATTATGCCTCCGCCCTCCACATGCACATCCTGTCCGATATCTATAAATACAACTGTCATTCCCGTATCCTGACATATAGCCATTTTATTTGCACTGGCTATTTCCGCATTCTCTATAATCTGACCCATAATAATTTTGCCGGTATCCGACTTTTCTTTTTCGAGCCCTGAATTTAAAGCACACATGATGTCTCTATTTAAGTAATAGTTTGCATCTATACATAATCTTTCCACAGTGTCGATTATTTGTCCAATGCCCACACTTCTCATAAGCTACCTCCGAGCAACAGATATGTATTTGTAAAATTTTCCTATATCCACATGATATCATGAAATAATTTTAATATACCAAAAAATAAAAAGCAAGGAAAAGCTACCATGTATAAAACAAAGCTCTTCTTCGTATTCCCCAAAGCAACAATCTCATAAGAACACGCAAAAAATAGAAACAGCACGCTAAAGCATTTCTATTACCTAAATTTAGCTCTGTGATAAAAGACTTTATTATTATTCTCTAGTATAATATATTTAGAAGGTTTAGGCCTTTTGACTAGCAACTAATACCAGCATTTGAAATACTTCCCGGAAAGTGTTTCAGCAGAATTTATATATTTATTTTACAGTAATTTTAGCTTTAAGCTAAAATCGGCTTTAAGCTGAAAACGGAAGGAGTTTTTCTTAAATATGGCACATAACATTCTTGTGTGTGTAACCCAGCAAAAAACCTGTGAAAGGCTGATAAGAAAAGCAGCCGAAATGAATGTGGAAATGGAGGGGGAGCTTTTTGTACTGCACGTAGCTAAAAACGGATGGAATTTTTTAGATAACGCAAAGGAAGGCGAGGCACTAGAATATCTGTTTGGAATATCCAAGTCGGTAGGTGCCAACCTCACGGTGCTGAAATCCGATAACATCATAGAAAGCATTATGAATTTTATAAAGGAAAACGGTATTAGCTACATAATCATAGGTGAGTCTCCCAACGATCACAAAGAAAATAATTTTTCCCAGGAGCTGGAGGGTTTGCTTCAAAATGTTAATATCCGGGTAATACCTAATTCAAGGCGTTAGTTTATTGCTTTTAACCATAATTTCAAGCCATTTAAATCAATTCTTTTATGCTTTGTAAAACACTGTCCCCGAAGCCCCTTTTTTTTGCACAAAAAATTAGGGCTTAAATACTAATTTATTCTGAAAAGCTTGACTTGGCACCGCTTTCATTATAAAATAATGTCGAATTCCAAATTTAGGAGGTTATATAAATGAACAAGACAGATCTGATAAACTCAATTGCTTCCGCTTCGGGCTTAAACAAGAAAAATAGTGAAGCCGCTCTTAACGCTTTTATAGCGTCAGTAGAAGATTCTCTGAAAAAAGGGGACAAGGTTGTTCTTGTGGGATTTGGTACTTTTGAAGTAAGAAAAAGAGCTGCCAGAAAGGGCAGAAATCCTCAAACTAAAAAGGAAATTACCATTCCCGCTTCAAATGCTCCAGTATTCAAGGCCGGTAAGGGGTTAAAAGATAAAGTAAACAGCTAAATATGTAAAAGGCTCTCAGTTATTTTAATATCCGAGGGCCTTTTATCTATTTCAATCCATTCTCTGTTTTTATCTTATCCCTCATTATAGCTATAAACTCCGAATTTGTGGGCTTGCCCCTGCTGAAGCTCAGCTTATGCCCAAAGACAGATTCATTCGGGCTTTCTTCACCCTCTGTCCATATTTCGTCAATAATTTTTCTTATAGACCGCTCTACCTTCTGAGGTGTGGAATTAAATTTTTGCGCTATAGAGGGATACAGCACCTTTGTTATGGACATTGACGCCTTTCCATCATTAATGGCTTGAATTATAGCCTCTTTTGCAAACTTATATCCCTTCATATACGGAAGTATTCCTATATTTTTCATAAGCTCGGAAACTTCAAGCTCAACATCAAAAACAGACTCCTCTTTTTTTTCAAAGCCTCCTGCAGGCATCTTCTTGATAACACTGAACGGCGAGCTGTCCTTGTTTTCATAAATCTGCCTTATCCTTGAAATAAACACGTTAACATCAAAAGGCTTTACCACATAATACTCAGCTCCCAAAGCCATTGCCTTCTGTATAAATACATCCTGCCCTATTGCCGAAAGTATTACAAACATAGAGCCGCCTGCCCGCCCGGAGCTTTTTAAAGTCTCCAGAACTCCTATACCGTCAATTTCAGGCATTATTATATCCAGCACAACTATATCCGGCAATAAATCAGTAATCATATCAATAGCCTGTTTTCCGTCTCTTGCCACTCCCACAACATTTAAATCTCTCTCACGGTTCATGTGAGCATTTAACAGATTACCGAATTCTATATTATCATCAGCAATCAAAACGGAAATTCCATTTCCCATTTAAAATATACATCTCCCATGTAAAAAGATTTTATTAATAATATAAAGCAGCAAAATATTCAATTAAAATCTTATTTTAATATATATATTCTATAAAAATTTACAAATTCCTTCAATATTCAATTATTTTTGCAAATGAATTTACAGCCTGCAC
Organism: Bacillota bacterium; assembly: GCA_023390115.1. Taxonomy (GTDB): domain Bacteria; phylum Bacillota; class Clostridia; order Acetivibrionales; family DSM-27016; genus Anaerobacterium. Next base: position 52,956 of record JAEWDM010000016.1, on the reverse strand, counting down.
CATTTATCGCCAATATCTGCAACAGACGCATATCCCTGTGCCATATAAATTGCGTCCAGTATGGACATACGCACCATTGCTTCACATACAGGGTATATTCTGGGGCATATTGAAGGATCATTTCTGGATTTAAACGCTATATTTACATTATCCTCCTTGTCCATGTCAACTGTTGATTGAGGTATCGAAATGGTAGGCGTGGGCTTAACCGCTATTCTTATTCTGATATCCTCTCCATTGGAAATACCGCCTAAAAAGCCTCCCGCCCTATTGGTCTTGAAGCGTACCCTTCCCGATTGAGGATCAATGTACGGGGTATCATTCGACTCTGAGCCCTTCAGCGCGGCATGGGCAAAGCCTTCACCGAATTCAATGCCTTTAACGGCACCTATTGACATAACCGCATGGGCAATTGTAGCAGAAAGCTTGTCATATACAGGCTCTCCCAAACCTGCCGGCACTCCCCTTGCAATAACCTCTACTATTCCTCCGCAGGAATCTCCCTCAGCTTTTATTTTTAAAAGCTCCTCTATCATTTGCCCTGCCTTTTCCTCATCAGGACAGTTCAATTCATTCTTCCTGTAATTAGCCTTTGCCTTTTCATAGGTTATGCCCCCGGCATTTATTCCGTGTATTCCTGAAACAAACCCTATTACATCTATCCCCATTTTATCCAGCACGACCTTTGCAACTGCTCCTCCCGCAACTCTGGCAGCAGTTTCCCTCCCGGATGCACGGCCCGCCCCAAACACATCCGCATGCTGCCCATATTTTTTATAAAAGGTATACGCTGCCTGTCCCGGTCTGACAAAATCTCTGTAGCTTCTGTGGTTTTCTATCTGATTGTCCTCAATATCCCCATTGGGAATAATCAAGCCTACCGGAGCACCGGTAGTAATATCATCCTCCATTACTCCTGAAAAAATATATACCCTGTCCTTTTCCTTTCTGGGGGTATCCAGCTCGGACTGTCCCGGCCTTCTTTTATCCAGCTCCTGCTGAATCACCTCTGATGTAATTTTTATACCCGGCGGGACACCGTCAACTATAGTCAATAGTCCTCCATAAAGCTCGGACGGAACACCGGGGTATTTACGAAACCCTCCCGAATAGGATTCCCCTGATGTAGTTATTCTGAACATCCTTCCAAACGTATTTCCCATCATAACAGCCTAACCTCCCGCATTTAACGCCTCAATAATGCTTTTAACCTCTTCGGCCACCTCATTTGCCGACTTATGCGAACATTTTATTGTAATATCGGCATACTTTAAATATAACGGCGTTCTCTCATTATATAAATCCAAAAGCGTTTGATCTCCATTTCTGGCAAACCTTCTCCCCGCTTCCACCCTGCCTTCTATTTCACTATACTCCTCCTCAAGATACACGACAACCCCATGCTGCTTCAGATGAAGCATTGAAGCCTCACTGTAGACTACGCTTCCTCCTGTCGATATTATAGAGCCGGTTAAATTAATTTTTAATACAACCTCCTGCTGTATCTTAAGAAAGGCATCCAGCCCGTTATTATTTACAATATCCCTTAATGCCCGGTTTTCTCTTTTAAATATCAAAGCGTCCGTATCGGTAAACTCCATACTCATTTTTTCCGACAAAAGCTTTCCGACGGTGCTTTTGCCCGAGCTGGGCATGCCTATAAGCACTATATTTTTCATATATTATATCACTCACCTTAAAAAATCAGTCTTCCATAAGCAGCATGCTTCCCTTACATGCATTCATATACTTTATAAATTCCGGGAATGTGACATTAACAGCCTCCGCCGTATCAATGACGGTGCCACCCTCAATATTTAATCCGGCAACGGAAAGAGCCATAACAACCCTGTGATCGCAATGTCCCGACACTCTGCACCCCTTAAGCCTGCTCTCCCTTATTACAAGCCCGTCGGGAAGCTCTGTTATGTCCGCTCCCATTTTTGAAAGCTCGGTACACATTACATGAATTCTGTCTGTTTCCTTGAGCCTTGCCTGCGGTACATTGACAAGCCGTGTCTCTCCTTCCGCAAAGCACGCAGCCACAGCCATTGCAGGCAAAGCATCGGGGATGGAGTTCATGTCAATCTCTCTTCCCTTAAGACCGTTTCCTTTAATAGCTATATAATCGCTTCCTATATCAACTCTTGCGCCCATATCGCGGAGTATTGACAGAACAAGCTTGTCCCCTTGAGGATCGGTCACATCAAGGTTTTTAAGCACAAACTCGCCTCCCGATATGGCAGCCAGCACCATAAAAAACGTGGCTGAGGAAAAATCCCCGGGGATGGAGGAGCTGAAAGGCTTATAGCTCTGACTCCCCTTTATCGAAATTGTTTTAAAATTGTTATTTTGGTATTTTATACCTTGTTTATCCAGCCACCACAGCGTTATCTCGGCATATGGAACCTCATACAGCCTGGTTAAGGCTATTTCACTGTCCTTAAGGCACATGGGAAGGCTAAGCAGCAGTGAGGAAAGATACTGTGAGGTAATACCGTCAAGGTCCGTATATCCCCCTTTAAGCCTGCCCTTTATAACAATTGGCGGCACTCCGGTGCCTCTTGTAGAAAAGGCCTCTGCCCCAAGATTATTCAAAGCCTCAAGTAATGGACCCATAGGCCTGCTTCTTATCTGCCCGTCGCCTGTAAACACCGTACAGCCTTCTCCCAGCGCGGCAACGGAGGCGGCAAAATTAATTGTCGTACCTGAATTTCCCGTATTTATTACATCTGAAGGGATTTCAGGAACACCGTTAAAGCCTTTAACTGTAAATTTACCGTCAAATGCCTGTATTTCCGCTCCCAGTGCCTTACATACCTCCACAGCGGATAGTGCGTCACTTGAAATAAGGGGATTTAAAATTTCGGATACGCCTCCTGCAAGGCCTGCAATAAACAAAGCCCTTATGGTATGGGATTTGGAGCCCGGTATGTTTACTATCCCTCCGGTCTCGGATTTCATAACCTTTAAATACATTTTTAAAACCCTTTCTGCCATGCTGCAAATTTATTAAGCCTATATAACACAATAAAGACTCTACATATCTCCACAAGGCACTTTTTCGCTGTTATTAAAAATTTCTGTAAGCAATTATATCCTCTATGTTTGTAAAAGCTTTATTGCATCCTATATAGTTTAATAATTTATACAATATAATAATATAGCCTAAAATATAAGTCAAACCTTTTTTAGCATATCGGCGCCCGGCTCCCTTTTAGGAGGCGGAGGGCCGTAAAATTGATAGTAGTTGCACAAAATCCTTCCGTTATAAAGCTTTCTTTTCTTATCCGCTCTGCGGCCAAAAATCTTTTCAAATTCAGGGTGAGACGCAAGTATATAATATGACCAGGTATCAAGCTCTTTAAAGGTCTTTGCCATATGCCTGTACAGGCTTTCCGCCTGCCGGACTTCTCCCAGCCTCTGTCCATACGGAGGATTGCATATTATAAAGCCGTATTTGTATCTTGAGCTTATATCCGCCATATCCATCCTTTGCAGGTGAATGTCGGAATCCACTCCGGCCTGCTTTGCATGATGCCGTGCAAGGCTTATTGCCTCTTCGCTTATATCCGAGCCATGAATTCTAAGCTCAGAGTCATGCCTTATTAAATCCCGCGCCTCATCCCTGGCCTTTTTCCACAGCTCCCTTGGTATAGAGCTCCACCCCTCCGAGGAAAAGCTCCTTTTCAGACCTGGAGCAATATTTTTTGCTATCATGGCCGCCTCAATAGGTATAGTTCCCGATCCGCAAAACGGGTCAATCAATATTCTGTCCCTGTTCCACCTGCTTATCATCAGCATGGCACAAGCCATTGTCTCTTTAAGAGGAGCACTGCCCGCAAGCCTCCTGTAGCCCCTTTTATGCAGCCCCGCACCCGTGGTATCCAAGGTGAGGGTTGCCATATCCTTAAGAAGAGCAACCTCTATTCTGTATAGCGGCCCTGTTTCTTCAAACCATTCTCTCCTGTATCTCTGCTTAAGCTTCTCCACAACGGCCTTCTTAACTATAGCCTGACAGTCGGGAACACTTGAGAGCTTTGAGGATATCGATTTACCGTCAACAGGAAACTCCGCGTTTTCAGGAATCCATTCATCCCAGGGAAGCGACTTTGTCTGCTCAAAAAGCTCTTCGAAGGACAATGCCTTAAACTCCCCCATCTTCACCAATACACGGTCGGCAGATCTGAGCCACAGGTTGGTCCTGCATATGGCGGCCTCATCCCCTGAAAATGTAACCTTTCCGTTCTCAATGTGCTGGTCGCCGTAGCCCAGCCTTTCCAGCTCCCTTCCTACAGCCGATTCTATACCGAATGCAGAGGTAGCTATTAAATGCATTTTTGACATGTATGTCCCATCCTTAACAAAGAATATAATTTTAATATATCAATATGTATATTACCATAAAAAGCATAAGGTTAATACCTTTGCAAAGCAATATAAAGTAAGAAGCGGCAAAAATCCCTTCTCTTTTTGCCGCTTCTTACTTTTATAAACACCTATTGGCTGATATTTTGAAGGCATAAAGCCCTTTACGCCATTTCTCCCCCAACAGAATTTTCCACGTAACGCTTTATCTTTTGTGTAGTGGTTTTTACAAACTCCTTTTCTCTGACTGTAAACTCCCGTATATGCTTATAAAGAGGCATTTCCCTGTTTACATTTTTAACAACATCCCCAAGCACCTTCATAATCTCTTCGCTGGAGATACTAATCATTTTAAGCTTTTCCCTTATGGCCTCCAAATTGGGAAGTATCTGCGCGCAAATTAATGTTTCACCCGATTCCTTGTCATACTTCCCCCACACAAGTGCATCCTGCACAAGAGGGTTGCGGTTTATATAGGTTTCTACTTCTTCGGGAAATATGTTTTTACCGTTTTTAGTAACAATGACATTTTTAAGCCGTCCCGATATATAAACAAATCCCTTATTATCTGTATACCCTAAATCTCCGGTATAAAACCACCCATTGCGGATACTGTTTTCTGTAGCCTTTTCATTCTTGTAGTAGCCCAGCATAACGTTGTTTCCTTTTACCGCAATTTCTCCTATTCCCTTTTCGTCAGGGTTGACAATCCTGACCTCAACGCCTGGAATAGGAAGCCCCGCTGCGCTATCCATAAAATCGGAATCCCTGTTTCCCGCTACAAGAGGTGCGCACTCTGTCAGCCCATATCCCTGAAGAACAGGTATCCCAAATCTTCTGAAGCATCTCGATACCTCCGGCCTTATAGCAGCCGCCCCGGTTATAATCAGCCTCATTCTGCCCCCTAAGCTTTCATGAACAGCTTTAAAAACATTCTTGCGGATATCTACCTTTAAGGTATTATACAGCATGTTTGTGACAAACATTGCCAGCTTGAGCTTAAACTTCGTAAGTTTGCTCTTTTCTGCCTGATTCCATATCTTCTTGTGCATGTTTTCAAGCAGAAGAGGCACTGTTACAAGAACGGACGGCCTGATTTCCCTGAGGTTTTTAGGTATATGCTTGAGTCCCTCGTTAAAGAAAATAGATCCTCCGTTATAAATAAGGCATAAAAACCCCAGAGTACACTCATAGGTATGATGTATGGGCAGTATCGAAAGCGACAAATCATCACTGCTTATGCGGACAGTAGAACAGACAGATGTTAGGTTTGTGCAAATATTGTCATGTGAAAGCATTACACCCTTTGCCAGATCCGTCGTGCCTGAAGTGTAGAGCAATATTCTCATACTGCGCGGATCTATCTCTGCACGGCGAAAATCATAGTTCCCTCCACTGATTAGCCCTCTTCCCCTCATCAGTAATGCCGTAAAGGACATTATCCCGTCCTCTTCACTGTCCGAGTCCATATCAATATAATATTTGAGCCCCGGCACACTTCCCCGAAGCTTTTTTATCTGACCCCTGTGCTTTCCCGAAAAAACAATTGCCGAAGCTCCGCACCTGTTTAACAAATTGGCTATTTCATTTTCAGGAAGCTCCTTATCAAGAGGAACTGCTACTCCCGTCCCGTTGACCGCAGACATATACGCTACACACCACTCATACCTGTTCTCTCCTAAAATTGCTATAAACGGGCTGCCCTGATCAAGCTTCATTAATGCCGTCCCAAACGACTCGACATCACTCCCGAATTGCCCGTAACTGATATAGCTGAGCTTATTTTTGCTGTCCCTTATCATAAAAGCGCTTTTATCATAAAACAGCTTGCAGCTTTGGTCCAGCATATCCTTTAAATCCCGGATTTGCCTTACAGTATATAATCCCTTTAACGCCATCATACTCCACTCTCCCTGAAAATATATATGCTGGCCGCCATGCCGCCAAGAATTTCAATTATAATATACGCAAGCAATGAGCTTATGTTTAATTTTAAAAAATAAAAATTCAGATATTCGGTGAATTGACAGGAACCGCGATTTTTTATTTTTTAGATATTCTGCAAATGGGCTTACCATAAGCAGGCTTTTCATAATAGCCTATGACTTAACCTTAGCATATATACAGCCCTATGTAAATAGAAAGATTTATTTGTAAAAATATATCTGCATTATAAAAAACATACGGTATATGATTTATTCTGTCATCTTTCTGAACTCTTCCTCGTCAATGACCCTTATTCCAAGCTGCACCGCCTTCTCAAGCTTACTCCCTGCGTCCTCTCCCGCCAGCACATAGGACGTTTTCTTTGACACGCTTCCTGATGTTTTGCCTCCAAAGCCTTCTATAATCCGGCTTGCTTCACTTCTTCCGTATGTGGGAAGCGTGCCCGTGAGCACAAAGGTTAAGCCCTCAAAGCGTTTATCCTTAAGCTCCCTTTTCTCTGAGCTCTTTAAGTTTACCCCGGCGGCTGCAAGCTTATTTAAGGTATCGGCGGTCTGTGCCTGCTTGAAAAAGGTCACAAGGCTCATAGCAGTTTTTTCTCCAAACTCCTGAATATTAACAATATCCTCAATAGAGGCATTTATAATATCGTCCAAAGACTCAAAATTTTCCGCCAGAAGCTGTGCTGCTCTTAAGCCCACATGTCTTATCCCGAATCCGAAAATAAGCCTGTCAATGTTATTCCTTCTGGAGTTATCTATTGACTTCAAAAGGTTTTCAGTGGATTTTTTGCCCATTCTCTCTATCTTTTCAAGCTCCTCCTTCCTCTCGTGAAGATAGTACAAATCAGCAATTCCGGTTATAAAGCCTTTGTTCAGCAGCGCCTCTACAATGGCAGGACCTAATCCGTCAATATTCATGGCATCCCTTGAAGCAAAATGCACTATGCTCCTGAAAAGCTGTGCGGGGCATTCAATCCCGGTGCATCTGCTGGCGGCCTCTCCCTCCTCGCGCACTACATCGGAGCCGCAGACAGGACATTTTTCGGGCATTGTATACTCCCTTTCATCCCCTGTACGCTTGTCAAAAACGACCTCAACAACCTCCGGAATTATATCCCCCGCCTTTTGAACCCACACAGTATCCCCTATACGTATATCCTTTTCCTTAATATAGTCCATATTGTGCAGGGTAGCGCGGCTTACAACAGTTCCCGCGAGCCTCACAGGCTCAAGCACGGCATTGGGTGTCAGCACTCCGGTTCTCCCTACATTTGCCCATATGGACTTAATTACAGTTTGTTTCCTCTCTGCAGGGTATTTATAAGCAACAGCCCATCTGGGGGTCTTGGAGGTACTTCCCAGTATCTCCCTCTGGGCAAGTGAATTCACCTTAACAACGGCGCCGTCGATTTCAAAGGACAGCTCTCCTCTTTCCTCGCCTATTCTGTTTATCTCATCCATAACCTGCCGTATATTTTTGCATACCTTGAAGCCGTGATTGACGTTAAAGCCAAGCTCCCTCATATAATCAAGGCTCTCAGAGTGGGATTTGAAGCTCATTCCCTCTATTCTCTGTATATTAAACACATATATATTCAGCTTGCGCCCTGAGGTTATTTTAGGATCAAGCTGCCTTAAGGAGCCTGCCGCAGCATTTCTCGGATTTGCAAACACCTGCTGCTCCATAGCCTCCTGCTGCTCATTCAGCTTAATAAAATCCCCCTTTGATATGAATACCTCTCCCCTAACCTCAATAAACGGCAGCTTGTGCTTAAGCTTTAAGGGAATTGATTTTACCGTCCTGAGATTCTGCGTTACATCCTCCCCGACGAAGCCGTCTCCCCGGGTAGAGCCCCTTATAAAGCCTCCGTTCTCATATTCCAAAGACACTGAAAGCCCGTCAATCTTTCTCTCTACAACATACTCAACCTCATCGCCCAGAGCATCCCTCACTCTCTGATCAAACGAAAAAAGCTCCTGCTCGCAAAAAACATCCGCCAGGCTCTGCATTCTTACTATATGCTCAACCTTTTCAAAGCCTTCAAGAGGCTTGCCCCCCACACGCTGAGTAGGCGAATCGGGAGTAACAAGCTCGGGCCTTTGCGCCTCCAGCTCCTCAAGCTCCCTGTACAGCCGGTCATACTCAAAATCGCTTATTTCAGGACTATCCTCCACATAATACCTGCGGCTGTGATAGTCAAGTATTTTTCTCAGTTCATTTATCCTGCTTTGGATTTCATCTCCTGTTTTCAACTCCATTTACTGTCTCCTCCCCCTGTATGCCTTCGACTTTCTTAGCAAAAGCGCATAAACTGCCGCCAGAGCAATTGCGAGCCATATTATTCCCCATACTATAGCCGGTATTCCCGTCATTTTCGACAACTGCACGGCATCAGTGACATGTCCCCCGTTCCATCCCTTAACCAGATTGAATTGAAGGTTTATTTGCAGAAGTATTGTATCTACAAATGTATCGTAGACGGCATAAGCTACGGAGGCTATTCCTATTATATCTATTATCCAGTCATTAAGCTTGCTGTTTTGGGCCATATAGATCACCAATACGGCCACGGCAAAAATAACGGCGTATATTAATGCAAAGGAGAGGCCCGAAAATCGCACGGTTACAATAAGAAATCCAATGGCTATGGTTCCCAGTATATATTTCTTAAAGAAGGTATCCTTAAGAAACAAAATGAGCAATGCAAATAAAACACTCCCCAGGTATCCTCCGTTCGCTATCATGAAGGAAGAGAACCAGCCCTTGGACTGTACAATTGTATACCCGCTTTCATTGAAATTGACTTTGAATTCCTTTATTCCATATCCGAAAGCAAATGCCATAGCGGCATGCCCCAGCTCATGCAGAAATACCGTAAAAATTCTTAAAGGCTTCATTATAAAGGTATTCCAAAGCACAACAGCACCTATCAGTATTAACAAATATCTTCCCGCATTTTTCATGATATAAAGCCCCCGGATTAATATTACTTTATTGCGGCTGTAATTGAAAGCATTTCCTAATAGATTAGCATTATATAATCATTACATTTTCTTAATCGGCCCAGCAAAAAAGAAAGGCTTGACCTTTCTTTTTTTAACACATGCCGCATTTCATTCCTTGCGGATTATCTTTGCATCTCGTCAAGGGCCTTTAAGGAAGCAGTGAAAAGCGCCTCTGCCGCAAGCTCCTTATATTTGTCACTTTTAAGCTTTTCTCTGTCAGATTCATTAGTTATATATCCCAACTCGGCAATAACCGCAGGCATATTTGTCTGTCTGAGAACAGCCAGTCTCGGACGCTCTATTATACCGTTATCCTTAGTACCCAATGCTGTCACAATTTCATCCTGTACTATGCCGGCAAATCTCTCCGAGTCTATTTTACCTTCGGAATTATCGTCCTTCCCACTGAATAATGTTTCACTTCCGCTGCAGAGAGTATCATCCTCAAGGGCATTGATATGAACGCTTATAAAAAGATCAGCCCCGGCGTTATTTGCGATTTCAGCTCTTTTGCCAAGCGTTATATATTCATCAGTGCTTCTTGTGTACAGCACTTTAATTCCCGAATCCTCAAGCAGCTTTCCCAGCTTAAGAGAAATCTCAAGCACAATATCCTTTTCATCGATGCCCTCAGCCCCCGTGCCATAGTCATTGCCTCCATGGCCAGGGTCTATGACGACAAGAAAATTCCCCGCACTCAGATCAGCAATGCCTGTGCCCTTTTCATACACGCGGCTTTTGCCGCTGCCCATTCCCCTGCTGCCATATTGCCTCTCATCGTCCTTGACGGTATTGCCGGCCACAAGCCCTCCCTTTGCCGAATCCTCCTCAGGGTGCTCCATTATTGAGGAGGCCGCCGCAAAAATAACGGACAAAACGGCGAATACCATCGCTGCAAAAAGAATTACAGTTCTTTTCGTTCTAAATAATTTTCTCAAAATGACCTCTCAAAACAAAATAAATATATCACATGCTGTCGTTGCAAAAAGCTGTCCATCTTTATAATAATATCTTCCAGTGCCTTTAGTCAAGCCTTATCACACCGGTTTTTACTTCAATAAAAAGGCAGCTAGTGCACATATCTGTTGACATCCTTCAGTGTAATTCCTTTATGCAAAGCTATATTTAAACCATTAGCAATAATTTTAGAAATTCTTTCTATAATATCATCAATTTCCTTCGGCGTGACAATAAGATTCCCTATATACGGATTTAAAACCTCCTGTATCAACTGGTATTTCTCATTTTTATCAATATCATTAAGCATGTTGTAAAATTCCGTACCCTGTCTGGCCTGCTTAATCATGCTGTCAAGCATGAGGTCTATTGTATCGTTTGCCATTGTCGCCGCATCCACAACCGTAGGAACTCCTATTGCAATGACAGGTACTCCCATCGTTTTCTCTGAAAGCTCCATCCTTTTATTTCCTACTCCCGAACCGGGAGCTATCCCTGTATCGGCTATCTGAATTGTAGTATTTACCCTTTCCATCTTCCTTGACGCCAAAGCATCAATCGCTATTATCAACTCAGGCTTTACCCTGTCTACTATTCCCTTTATAATTTCTCCCGTTTCAATTCCCGTTATACCCAAAACTCCCGGTGAAATAGCACAGACCGGGCGCACTCCTTCATCCACCTGTTCCGGCACGTACTCAAGAAGATGCCTTGTGACCATTACACTGGAAACCACCTTTGGCCCCAATGCGTCAGGAGTAACATTCCAATTCCCCAGACCTACTATGAGCACAGTAGCTTTTTCTCCAAGGTTTATCAGCCTTTCAATTTCCTTAGCCGTCTCCTTGCAGGTGGCTTCAAACAACTGCTGGTTATTCTCCCTGAGCCCGGGAATCTCCAGTGTAACATAGTTCCCCATCGGCTTCCCTATTGATTCTTCTCCAGCCTGGGTTGTAACCCTTACTCTTGTTATCCGGATGTCATTAGTACCTGCGTTTTCCACCTCCACCCCTTCAGGCTCTCCACTCCTTTCAAGCCTCTCCTTCATAGCCTGCTGCTTAAAAAGCTCGTTAGCCTCAAGTACAAGATCTGTCCTGGTATTTTTATTATTCGTCATAATTCCTGTCCTTTCAGATATTTATATTGTCACCTGCTTATTATCTTTTCACATATTTGATATTTATTTTTCCAAATTAATTATTTTAAATACCAGCTTGCATTTTAAAATTTTTCATGGTAGAATATTTGATGTTATTAATATCGCAGGAGGTGAAAGGTTTGCCAAATATCAAGTCAGCTATTAAAAGGGTAAAGGTATCTCAGACTAAGACGCTGAATAACACTGCCAGGAAGTCTGCTTTAAAGACTGCTATCAGAAAATGCAAGGAAGGTATTGCCAAAAAGGAGCCTACCGCCGCTGAAGCATTAAATGAGGCCATTAAAGCTCTTGATAAAGCAGCAGCAAAGAATTTGCTACATAAAAACGCCGCTGCGAGAAAAAAATCGAGATTGACAAAAGCGTTAGCCGCTGTGAAATAAAAAAAGACGTACATTGTACGTTTTTTTTTATTTTATCCAGTATTAATCCTGTGCAAACCTTGCTATCAGTACCTCTGCCGCAATTCTGTCCTTGATTTTTCCCGTTTTTACGGCAACATCCATTTTGAGGCTTTCCTCCATAGCTTCCTTAAGCATTTCCTGAGTAAAGTGCTTGGCCTGCTTGAGCAGCTTGCCTGCGGCATAAGGAGTTATTCCCATTTTGGAGGCAGCTTGCCCTAACTCTAATCCCTCCTCTGTCAGAAGCTTAAGCTCAAGAACCTGTCTGAATTGTCTGGCTATCATAAACAATATTTTAGGCATGGGCTCTTTTAAGGCAGCCATGTCATTAAGAAGCTTAAAAGCCCTGCCGGCATTCTTCTCCGCAATTGCATCCGTAAGATCAAATACTCTGCTTTTAACAGACGGTGTGCATACCCTGCTTATATCCTCACACGTCACAGCAGCCCTGTCACCAATATAAAGCACCACCTTATCAATCTCATTCAATATTTCAATCATGCCCTGCTCACTGCTGTCCACCAGCTTAGAAGCCGTAAGACGGTCAATGTCCTTTCCATAAGATTTAAAAACCTTAATTACCCATTTTACAAGCTCTGCAGGCTTTTGAAGCGCACATTCCACCATCAGTCCGTTTTTCTTTATCGAATCTATAGCCTTCATCCTTTTGTCAATGGAAGCCTCACAAAAGATCAGGCAGGTATATGGAGGTATATTTTGAAGGCATTCCAAAAGCTCATCTCCGGAGCTGCCTTTAGACTTGCCTTTAGCGCCCCCAGGCTTCTTCTTTGCCTTGAAGGCCTCCGAATTTTTTACAACAACAAGCTTCCTGTCGGAAAAAACAGGCATAGTCTCACAAGCCTCCGACAGCTTTCTTATGTCTATTCCCCCGTCCATAACAACCCTGTTCAACGCCCTTGTTTCCTCCGCAACAATTTGCTTTTCTATACAGTCTACATAATACCTCTTAAGGTATTCCTCCTGGCCATAAAGCAAATAGAGGCTCCTTATCATACCGCTTTTTATATCTTCCTTCAATACATCAATACTCATAATACCGGTCTCCCAAATATCCCGCATTATAGCCATCGTACCTTAAAGGCACTCTTATAGCTTACCACTTATGTCCCTATGCCGCAATGGGGACACTCCCCAAAAATAGTGATTATCTTGCAAAAGGCTTAAGCAGTAGAATACATGAAAATTTTTATTTTCATATTAATTGTCCCCGATTTTGCGGTTTTTTGAAAAGTGTCCCCGATTTTCTCTCACGGCACCGCTGTTTCCGACATGGTTTCAACGCTTATACTGCTTCCGTCGGACTTAACCAGTACGGCCCCGCTTTCATCTGTCCTGAACACATTAACATTATTCTCCCTCAGCCTGTCCAGCACCTGGTCAGAGGGGTGCCCGAAGCTGTTGTTTCTTCCAACGCTTATAATTGCAGCCTTGGGAGAGGCAAAATCCAAAAACTGCTCTGAGGTGGAATATTCCGAGCCATGGTGCGCAATCTTAAGAATGTCGGTACGTATATCCGCGCCGCTGTCTGTAAGAAGCCTTTCAGCCTCTGCCTCAATATCCCCCGTCATCAGAAGGCTGACTTTTTTATAGCGAAGCTTAAAAACCAGGGAACCGTTATTTAAAGCGGACTTATCAAGCCTTGTTTGCTTTGAGGGATGCAGAATGTTCATATAGGTATGCCTGTCCAGCCTTATGACATCTCCTTCCGCGCAGGCCTCAACAGGTATGTCTGCTTCTCCTGCGGTTTTGAGCAGCTCATTAAACTCCCCTTCATTTCCGCTGTCCGGTATGACCAGCCTTCCCACAGCCAATTCCTCCAGTACAGGCAAAAGCCCCTGCACATGATCATCATGTCCATGCGTGGCAATAACCATATCCAGCCTTGGAACTCCATAATCCATCAAAAAAGGGATCACTACCGTCTCCCCTATATTTGAAGAAGAGCTGCCTGCACTCCCTCCCCCTCCGTCAACAAGTATTGTTTTTCCCGAATATGTTCTTATAAATGCACAGTCTCCCTGTCCTACATCCAAAAATACTACATCAAGCCTTCCCGGCATAATTCCGCATATAAAAGCAACAAGCCCTGCAGCCACCAGAGCGGCGGCATAATATACCGACTTTATCTTAAACCTTATATTACGTGAGGGCTTATACCATAAAAAATAAACAGCCGCTATATAATATACAGCAATAATTACCGCATGGGGGGTAACAACTCTCAGCACGGCAAATGGAGTAACTGCGGATATTTTTGTCACATACAGTATAAACGTCAGCATTGCACAATTAAAATACCCCAAAAGCTCAGCAAGCGTAAGGCTGACCTGGCCCAATAAAACCGTTATGAAGCCCACCACAGTTATTATCCCTGTCAGTGGTACAACCAATATATTTGATATAATTGAGATAAGAGATACCTTGTTGAAATAAAAAGCAGTTATAGGCAATACTCCCGCCTGAGCGGCAAGAGTCACTGCAAATACCTCCTTTAAAAATTCCGGTATATACTTTGAATTAACCCATTCCTTAATGCTTTTATGAAAAAGTATCAGAGAAAGGGTTGCCCCGAAGGAAAGCTGAAACCCTATGTCAAACAAGGTATAGGGATTAAACAAAAGCATCAGAATTCCTGCAAGGGATATGCTTGCGGCAGCATCGGCCTCCCTCATAACAATCCTTCCAACTAAAAAGGTAACAGCCATAATTACCGCCCTTACAACTGAAGGCGAAAAGCCTGTAATAAACAGGAAAAAAATAAGAGCAATAATTATTATAACATTTGAGATAGTGCTTTTTACTCTCAGCTTCTTGAAAATAAAAGCCAGAGGTATTATTATAAAGACAATATTCGAGCCTGAAACCGCCATAATATGGGTGAGCCCGGCATCACTAAAGGCTCTTTCGACATCCTCCTCAAGTCCTCCCCTATAGCCTATCAGTATTCCTGCCAGAAGACCGGCCTGCTGCCGGGGAAGAGTTTTTTCAACCGTATCGATTATTCTATGCCTTACAGCCATTCCCGCACCGACAACAAAATTTTCATGCCTTATATTTAAAATTCTTATATTATGCTCCCTTGCAAACATTGTTGCCGATATTCCCGAATTCAGTAAAAACCTGCGATAATTAAAGCCTCCCGGATTCCTCTTTGAGCTGGGCTCCTCCAGCCGTCCCCTTACCTGTATTTTCTGCCCATAGGACAAAAGAGCGCCGCTCTTGCTTTTTAACGCCCTTAAAAGAATCTTTCCTTCCGTCTCTATATTTTCATTATCATGAATAACCGACTGGGCTTTTATGAGATAGCTGACCGTCCATTCCGACACGTCAGGCTCGGAAGCTATAATCCCTTCAATAACAATATCCTTTCCAATATAATCCTGGAACCTTTTTGAGTTTATGTCGTCTAAGATAATGTATTGAAATGAACCTATACAATAAAACAGCAGGACACCTGATATTATACCGGTAATGCCGGGCCTTTTAAGAGACAGAAATACTCCTGCCGCAAATACAATCAAAGCCAAAGTCAATGCCGGTAAAAGTGCTGCTGTAAGAGAGGCGGCAGCAATTCCCAACACAAGTGCTGCAAAAAACCATGGCAAGGGTCTTTTCATAGCTGACTCCATATAGACAAAAAGGACTGCTGCAATTTGTTTTGCAACAGCCTTGTAAAAATTTTAGCTGATTATTCTTCTTGCAGTCATATATGACTTTGCATAATAAGCATCCGACAGAGAGGTTATTGTAACATCATATTTTGGAGATGACGCATGAATAAACTTTCCATCGCCGACATATATTCCTACATGGTTTATATTGTTGCGTCCTCCATTGGTATCGAAGAATACAAGATCGCCCGCCTTTAAGTCGGATTTGCTGATCTTCTTTCCCTGTGCCGCCTGTTCTGAGGATGATCTGGTTAAACTGATACCATTCTGCGAATAAACATATTTTACAAACCCAGAACAATCAAACCCTTGCTTCGGAGAACTTCCTCCGTACACATATTTAACCCCTATATACTTTTTGGCGGTAGAAACAATCTGCTGTGCCTTAGTTGCGCCCTTCTGGGATACAGCCTCCTGAGTTCTCAGCACCTCTCCGCCTCTCGACGTAGAAGCGGCGCCTTTAGAAACATATTCGCTGCTTACCCACCCTTGGGTACCATTAGAGGTCTTAATTTTGAACCAGTCACCGGAAGTGCTCAATATAGTTACTTTTTCGCCCTTACTGAGCTTGCACAGCACATCTGCTGACAAGCTGCCCTCTGCCCTTACATTGAGAGTTTCAGCCGTGACGGTACCTGTACTGGTTGTCCCCTTACTTGAGGCGGCTGACGAAGCCCCGTCCACAGACATAAGCCCTGTAAAAATCCATCCTGTGGTACTGTTGTACTTCACCTTGCTCCAGTCCCCGGACGAAGATATGACAGAAACCTTCTCACCCTTCTCAAGTGTCGTCAAAACCTTTGCATCGGTGCTTGCAGTCTCACGTATGTTCACCCTGTTACCGGTAATAACACCCGTCTTGTACTCTGCCGCATACGTAAAGCCTGTACACAAAGCAATTACAAGCATAACTGCAAAACAACCCATCAACAGTTTTTTGAGATTAAACATGTCCTCCTCCTATTTTTAGCTTCCGAAGTTAGCTGCCGGGTTCGGGTAATAGGACCCACCCCTACCATACGGAAAGCAGTATCCAAACTCAGAGAGAAATGCTTATGCCTTAATTTCTCTCATATAATCCGGTCACCTTTAATCCGTACAGATTAACCCCACTTATTCGGTTCCTCCGTACCCCTTCCTTATTTGGAAGAGGATTCAGCCTATTGAATTGGTTTTTTATGCACACCGATATTATACCCTTCCAAAACTGGTTTGTCAAACCCAATAATGGAATACCATATAATACCTCAATCCAAGTCTATGCGTCTTTATTTCCTTGTTTCCAGGCTATATTAAGTATATTTACTGAATGCTTTTGTACATCACTACGGCATTATGCCTCTTGTTATTGAGCCGTATATGATTTTCAATTTTTCTTAAGGGCTTGAATTTCTGCTTTTTCCAAAATGTTATTCCGCTTAAGTTTTCTTCGATAACCGCAAGGTATGCACGGCGTATATTTTTTTCCTCTTTAAGATGCTTTAAGAGCAATTCCACTGCAATACTGCCATATCCCCTTCTCTGGAACCGTCCGTCTATAACAATTGAGCTTATCCATACAGCAGGTCTGTCCTTGTACTGAATTCTGCCCTTCATTATTCCAATCATTCTGTCATGCTCCCTGCTGAATATTCCCACAAAGAACTCATTGCTGCAAACAGCAACCTCGGCATACTTTCCGGCCAGTGCCTGAAGTGTCATGGGTGTATCGATGCCCGTTGCGAACTTGAATCCCTCTACATTATTGTACCATTCAAGAATTTCTTTCAAATCCCGTATATTTATGTCCTTAAAATATACTATGCTGTTTTCTATATTTAGTGAATACATTTACCCTCCACCGCCGCCAAAGCAGCCTTTTATCCTGTGTATAAAGCATCCTCCTAAAGTTATATATTCGTCATTGCAGGCTTTTAATCCTCTTATTGCTTTTAGCAACAGGCCAACATTTTTTTGCGCAATAAAAAAACCCTCCCGCCATTTTATTTTCTAAGAAGAGGATTTTTTCATTTACTTTTTAAGCTCAAGCTCTTTATTCAATCACCGCGCCATACGAGCATACTATAATCGCAGCCTGCATAACATCAAGCCGCACTCCCTTTAACTCTATATTTCTGAAATCTATACCGTTAATTATAGCATCCCGCAAATCAGCTCCCTGCATATTTGAGTATGCCAAAACGGCGCCGCTCAAATCAGCCCCCCGGAAAACAGCCTTTTGAAGATTGCATTTATACAGATCCGCCTTAACAAGCTTCACCCTGCTCAAATTAATGCCTTTCAGGCTGTTCAGCCTGAGGCTGGTATATGACCAATCCCCTTCTGTAACAGTTATACCAAGCATATTGGCCTCTATAAAGCTCGAACCCAGCATTTTGCACTGGTTAAATGCTGCGCTGAATAAATTTGCATACTCAAACTGGCAGTTTGTAAAGGCAGAATTTTCATGCAAAGATGCATTAAAGCGCCCTGCTCTGAAATTACAGCCCGAAAAGCAGCAATGCCGGGTTATGCTGCTTTCCATATTGGCACTCAGGAATGAGCATCCTTCAAATCTACAGCCCGTCAGTTCCTTTCCATACAAATTCATTTCATTAAAATTTTCACCAGTATATGTCCGTCCATTTTCTATTTCCATTTTAAAGCCCTTCTTATCTTGTCTCTATACTCTTTCCGGAGCAGCAAGCCCTATGAGCCTCAATCCGTTTGCAATGGTAATTCCTGAAGCCGCTACAAGAGCAAGCCTTGCGGCCTGAAGCTCACGGTCCTCTACAAGCACCGGAAGCTCATGGTAGAAGCGGTTGAAGTGCTGCGCAAGATCCACCAGATACCTTGTAACAATAGAAGGCTCCAGTTCCTCCATAGCCTGGGCGACTATGCCTGGAAAGCTGTAGAGCGTTTTTACCAGCCTGTACTCTTCCTTTGTAACAAGCAGTCCCGCATCAAAGCTTCCTATAAGCTCCATACCCGATTTTTTTATAAGGCTGCAGGTTCTTGCATGGGTATATTGCACGTACGGGCCCGTTTCTCCGTCAAAATTCAATACCTCCTCCCATGAGAACGAGACATCCTTTATGCGGTTGCTGCTTAAATCACTGAATATAACCGCACCAACCCCAATCTGGCGCGCAACCTTTTCCTTATCCTTAAGTCCGGGATTTTTGGCCTCGATAACCTCGGTAGTCTTCCTTATTGCCTCCGACAGTATTTCCTCAAGGAGCACAACCTTTCCCTTCCTTGTGGAAAGCTTTTCTCCTCCAAGGCTCACAATACCAAAAGGCACATGCACGAGATTACCGCTCCATGAATAGCCCATAAGCTCCATAACCTTGAACCACTGCTGGAAATGCAGGCTTTGGGCAGCACCTGTAACATATATGCATTTTTCGAAATCATAGCTGTTTTTTCTGTAAATGGCGGCAGTTATATCTCTTGTAGCATATAAGGTGCTTCCATCCTTTTTAAGAATGATACAGGGCGGCATACCGTACTGCTCAAGGTCAACAATCTGAGCACCCTGACTCTCCTTCAGCAGCTCCTTTTCTCTAAGCTCATCAATGACGGCCTGCATTTTATCATTGTAAAAGCTTTCACCCGCGTATGAATCAAAGCTGACTCCCAGCACATCATAAACCCTTTGAAACTCCTCAAGGCTTATGTCCTTAAACCATTGCCACAGACTCAGCGCCTCACTGTCTCCCTGCTCCATTTTCAAAAACCATTCTCTTGCCTCATCATCAAGCTGAGGGTTATGTTCAGCCTCCTCATGAAATTTAACATACAAGGACATAAGCTCCTTTATCTGCCCCTGCTCAACCCGCTCTCTGTCTCCCCACCTTTTATATGCAACAATAAGCTTGCCGAACTGCGTGCCCCAGTCTCCAAGATGGTTTACGCCCACACAGCTATACCCGCTGAAGCTGAAAATCTTATATAATGAATTCCCTATTACGGTTGAACGAAGGTGTCCCACATGAAATGGCTTAGCTATATTGGGAGCAGAGAAATCAATAACTACCGTTTTTCCATCCCCATAGCTGCTTGAGCCATACCTGTCCTTTCCCGCAAGAATATCTTCGACAACACTGCAAATAAATGCCTTCTTATTAACGAAAAAATTCAGATACCCCGACAGAGCCTCTGCCTTGTCTATATACTCCGGCTTAAGGAATTTTTCCGACAGCTCCTGAGCTATTGCGGCAGGGGCCTTTTTTAGCGTCCTGCTGAGCTTGAAGCACGGCAGCGCCACATCTCCCATATCATCATTAGGAGGAATCTCCAGCATATTGTATATTTGCTCCATATCCATAGACTCAATTAAAGAATTCAGACCCTCTGCAATTACAGTTTTTATGTTCAGCATAAAAGCACTCCTTTTAACCTTCTTTACTCTATTTTTAAAGCCCGGGCCGTTGCCGTACACCCCGGCATTACTTCGCACGGCTTTTCAATTAGAATATAATAGCATATATTCATCCGGCTTTTCAACTTTATTATTCTCCCTCCATATATTCATCAATGGCATCCCATAGCGCCTCCCTCCCCAGCCTTGTCTCGGAGGAATAAGGAAATACCTTTATGCCCTCTCCTGCATTCAGCTCATTTCTGATGGCCGAAAGCCTCGGATTAACCGCCGAACGGGTTATCTTATCGGTCTTGGTGGCCACTACCATATGCGGCACATTGTTTGCAACAAGCCAATTGTACATTTGCCTGTCATCCGCCGACGGCTCATGCCTTACATCGACAAGCAAAATTATCACCCTGAGCTGGTGACGCGTTAAAAGATAGGTTTCTATTATATTCCCCCATGAGGATTTTTTCTGTTTGGAAACACTGGCATATCCATACCCGGGCAAATCCACAAAAAACAGCTTTTCATTAACGTTATAAAAGTTAATCTCTCTGGTTTTTCCGGGGGTACCGCTGATTCTTGCAAGCTTTTTCCTGTTTAAAAGAGAATTGATTATTGAGGATTTTCCCACATTGGATCTACCAACAAAAGCAATTTCGGGCAGATTACTCTGAGGGTACTGCGCAGGACTTACAGCCGTTATTTCAAATCTTGCATCTTTTACTATCACTTAAATTCCCCTCTTCATATATTTTATACTGTTGTTTTAAGCTATAAAACATTATTTCCAAAATTAACATAACAGTATTCATATTAATATGTCAAGATAAAAGTCCGAATTAAAACATTTTAATCCGGACCTTTATTCTGGGCATTGCGCTTAAATCAAGTAAATTTTATACGCTGTGATCTTTTTATGCGCTTATTTTAAACCTGCTCAAAGACTTGGGGACATTTCTGCCTTTGTATATGCTGTAATATATTGTGCCTACAATAAGCCCTCCTACCAGATTCCCCAGAGTTACGGGGATAAAATTGCCAATTGCTCCGGCAGGTGTAAGCTGTGAAAGAGCAGGTGCGGAAATACCCGCTAAAGCAACATACCTGCCATCGGCAGCTGCAAGAATACCGGCAGGAATATAGTACATATTGGCTACAATATGCTCATACCCGCTTAATATAAACAGTGCTATAGGGAAAAAGCATGCAAGCACCTTTCCCCCCGTATCCTTTGCGGAATACATCATCCATACCGCAATGCAAACAAGCAGATTGCACAATATCCCAAGTATGAACGCCTGGTGAAAGGAATACTCTATCTTATGCGCCGCCTTAAGCATAAGCCTGTTTAAAAGCATTCCGTCCGCTGCCGAAAGAAGTCCCGAATACTGCACCAGCACCACAATAAAAAGCGCACCGCACAAATTACCTGCAAATGTAACCGACAAATTGCTCAGCATTGCCCCCACAGTGGTTCTTTTCTCAAGCACGGATACTGTTATCAGCACATTTCCGGTAAAAAGATCTCCTCCCGCTATAACCACCATCATCAGCCCGGTGGAAAAGACACACCCCGCTATAAGTGAAGAAATGCCCGCATTATCTATTGTATAGGTCGCTATCATGCTTCCTATTGCAGCTAAAGCTATAAACATCCCTCCCATAAAGGACAGCAGAAAGCTCCGCGAAAAGCTGCTTCCCGCTTTGGCAATGCCAGCCTCAACGGTATATTCCTTAATCTGATCAGGGCTTAAATAATTTGCCATAATACCTACTCCTCGTCATAACTTAAAAAAGTGCCCTCCCCGCCAGAGACGAATCCCATTACAGGGCGTTAAAATGCTTATGCGGCATTCAGACTGTATTTCCTGAAAATCCTGCGTATGCTCTCAATTGAGCTTGCTGCGGGCTCCGGCGTATTTTCAAGCTCGTAATGCAGTCCAAGCTCCTTCCACTTAAATTCACCCATTTTATGGAATGGAAGTACTTCTATTCGTTTTATTGCAGTAATACCCGATAAATACTCAGCCATTGCTTCAATATCCCTCTCATCATCCGTAATACCCGGAATAATAACATGACGTATCCATACTTTTTTGTTTTTCCATTGACAATAATCCAGAAGCTCCAAGGCATTTTCATTTCCCTGCCCCGTAAGCTCCCGGCATTTATCATCATTTATGTGCTTTATATCCAGCAATATAAGCCGGGCCTCATCCACGGCATGCCTGCACAAATTCAGAGGTACAGCGCCCGATGTATCTATAGCGGTGTGTATGCCCTCCTTGCGGCACAGCCTTAATAATTCGGCTGAAAAACCAGCCTGGGCAAGAGGCTCCCCTCCCGACAGTGTAACTCCGCCCTTTTTTATGAAGCTGCTGTATTTTACAATATCCTCCATAACCTCTTCCGGCGAAAGCTTACTTCCCTTATTGCACTGCCATGTATCGGGATTATGGCAAAACCTGCACCGCAATGGACAGCCCTGCATGAAAACAACGTATCTAAGACCCGGCCCGTCCAGCGTACCGCAGGTTTCCACCGAGTGAATATATCCATTCATATCCTGTATCCTTCCCCATCACTCACAGATTCCTTTAATCAAAACCTTTGGTGGAATGTCCTGTTTATTACATCCATCTGCTGCTCTTTATTAAGCTTTACAAAATTAACTGCATATCCCGATACCCTTATAGTCAGTTGAGGATATTTTTCAGGGTGATCCATGGCATCCAAAAGCACCTCTTTATTCAGCACATTCACATTTATATGGTGTCCTCCATCCGCAAAATAACCGTCCATCAGGGTATAGAGATTTCTGTACCTCTCCTCGCTGTTTTTCCCCAGTGCCCCGGGCACAATTGAAAAGGTATAAGAAATACCGTCCTCACTGTAATGATAAGGGAGCTTTGCCACAGAGGCCATAGATGCAATACAGCCCTTGGTGTCTCTCTTATGCATGGGATTGGCTCCAGGCGCAAAAGGTTCTCCATGCTTTCTTCCATCGGGAGTATTTCCCGTTTTCTTTCCATAAACGACGTTGGACGTAATTGTCAATATGGACATGGTAGGCTTGCTGTTCCTGTAGGTCTTATGCTTGCTTAACTTAGTCATGAAGGTTTTTACCAGCTCAACGGCTATGTCGTCTACAGCAGGATCATTATTTCCATATTTCGGATAGTCTCCCTCAATTTCATAGTCTGTGACCAGCCCCTGCTCATTTCTCACAGTTTTTACCCTGGCATGCTTAATTGCAGACAGAGAGTCCACCACAACCGATAATCCCGCAATCCCGCATGCCGAGGTTCTTAATATCTCCTCGTCGTGCAGGGACATCTGGAGTCTTTCATAGCAGTACTTGTCATGCATATAGTGAATTATATTCAATGTATTTATATAGAGCTTTGAAAGCCATTCCATCATACTGTCAAACCGTGCGGCCACCTCATCATATTCCAAGTATTCGGAAGTAATGGGAGACAGTGCAGGGCCCACCTGCTCGCCGTATATCTCGTCCTTTCCTCCGTTGATCGCATACAGAAGTGCCTTTGCAAGGTTTGCCCGCGCTCCGAAAAACTGCATCTGCTTTCCTATCCTCATAGCCGAAACACAGCATGCAATGCCGTAGTCATCCCCAAACTGCTCCCTCATAAGCTCATCGTTCTCATACTGTATGGAAGAGGTTTCTACCGACAGCCTCGCACAATACCGCTTAAAATTCTCAGGAAGCCTTCCTGACCACAATACCGTCATATTAGGCTCGGGTGCGGGGCCTAAATTTGTAAGCGTATGCATGAAGCGATAGGTCATTTTTGTAACCATATGCCTGCCGTCACATCCCATCCCTGCCAGGGACTCCGTAACCCATGTAGGATCCCCCGAAAACAGCTCGTCATATGAAGGTGTTCTTAAAAATCTTACCATTCTCAGCTTCATAACAAAATGATCTATTATTTGCTGAATCTCTGCCTCTGTATACTTTCCTTCCTCCAAATCCCTGCAAGCATAAATATCAAGAAAAGTGGAAATGCGTCCAAGGCTCATAGCGGCGCCATTTTGCTCCTTTACTGCCGCAAGATATCCGAAATACAGCCATTGCACGGCTTCCCTCGTGTCCTGCGCAGGCCGGCTTATATCAAAGCCATAGCTCTCAGCCATTTTCTTAAGCTCTTCAAGTGCCCTGATTTGTTCGCTCAGTTCCTCCCTTTGGCGTATGACCCCGGAATCCATAATATCAAAAACATAGTTGACCTTTGCCGCCTTCTTCTTTTCAATAAGGAAATCCACTCCGTAAAGGGCCACTCTTCTGTAATCCCCTATAATTCTTCCCCTTCCGTATGCATCGGGAAGCCCGGTAATAATTCCGGTATGACGCGCTTTTTTCATTTCATCGGTATAAGCGTCAAAAACCCCGTCATTATGAGTTTTCCTGTATTTAAACACATTATCAACATTGGGGTTCATGGAACGGTTATACGCCTTCAAGGAGGTTTTAACCATTCGTATTCCCCCAAAAGGCATTATAGCCCTTTTTAAAGGCTCATCGGTCTGAAGGCCCACAATCCTTTCCTTCTCCTTATCTATATATCCCGGCTTATGTGAAATAATTGTAGATATAGTATCGGCATCTATATCAATAATCCCTCCGTTTTTCATTTCAACATCCATTAATTCCTTAACCTTAGCCCATAAGCTTTCAGTGGCTCCGGCAGGACGCTCTAAAAAGCCCTCATCCCCGTCATAGGGGACGTAGTTAGCCTGTATAAAATCTCTTACATTAATTTCATTGTTCCACTTTCCTGCATTGAATTTTGAATTCATATGAATCCCCCTTTCGTCTTAATATTAAAATTCGCACCTCACAACAGCTCATATCGCGTCATCTTATTCCAGAACATTGCATACTGTATTTTGAATATTGTATACTGTATACATACATTATAGCATAAATAATATGTTTTTTCATCCCTGATTTTATTTTTGGAAGCATATGATAATGATTATCAATTTCATATTATACCATTTATTCATTTATGCGTCAAATTGTTTGGGTATTTATCGTATTTAGATACTTATTGTTTGGATATTCTTATTATACGGCCCTGCACACCTTTATTCTGGCTATTTTCTTTTCCTCAATTTCATCTACTCTGAAGACCAGTCCGTTAAATTCAACATCAGGCCTTTCTTCTTTTTCGGGTATTCTCCCTAGCTGGCCTATTACAAATCCGCTCAGAGTATCATAGTCATCGACCGGCAAATCAACCTTAAGGAAATCCCGTACTGTGTCGAGGCTGGCAGATCCGTTTATCATAAATGTATTTTCATCCAGCTTTTCAATGTCCTTCTCTTCCTCGTCATATTCGTCAAAAATATTTCCCACTATTTCCTCAATCAAATCATCAATAGTAACTATCCCTGCAGTTCCTCCGTATTCGTCTATTGCGATCGCCATATGTGTTTTGGTCCTTTGAAGATCCTGGAATAAATCATCTATTCTCTTGGAGGCGGGAATAAAATAAGGCTTGCGTATAATGTCCCTTATAACAAAATCTCTTCCCTGATACTCTAAAAGCTGTATCAAATCCTTTACATGCATTATTCCTATGATATTGTCTATATTGTCCTCGTACACCGGTATCCTAGTGTATTTTTCATTCTTAATAAGGCTTATGACATCATTAAGGGTTGCTCCTACATCCACCGCTGCAATGTGAGTTCTGTGAGTCATAATATCGGAGACAATTTTATTGTCAAACTCAAATATATTGTTAATCATCTCCTTTTCGCTTTCGTCTATAGCTCCCCTTTCCTCGCCCACATCGACCATCATTCTTATTTCCTCCTCTGTAACCTCTTCTTCGTCAGCATTGGGATCAACTCCGAAAAGCCTTACAAAGAAGTTTGTGGACAGCGTTAAAAGCTTCACAAACGGCGCTGATACCTTAAGAAGCATACTCAAAGGGCCTGCGACAAACATTGATATGGGCTCCGCTTTTTTCATAGCCACTCTCTTAGGCACAAGCTCCCCTAAAACAAGAGTGAAGTATGACAGTATGACAGTTACAATAAACACCGCGGCAGTTCTAAGCCATGACTCGGGAATAGATATTCCCGTCATCAATACCAGTCTTACAATGGGATCCGCAAAGCTGTCAGCCGCAAAAGCACTTGCCAGAAATCCGGCAAGGGTAATTCCTATCTGAATGGTTGCAAGAAACCGGCTCGGCTCGCTTAAAAGCTTTTTGAGCAGCACAGCCCTTTTGTTGCCCTCCTCAACCATTATTTTTATTTTATTATCGTTCAATGATATAAGCGCGATCTCGGAAGCCGCGAAAAAGGCATTAATTATTATAAGTATTATCAAAACCAAAACTTCAGTAAACAAATTATTTTAATCCTCCCTTGTATTTAAAGCTCAAAACAAATAAAAAAAAGACATAACAAAACCATCGGATACGGTTTTACAGTCTTCTATAAAAGCTTGCTACAGAATGTTTTTTTGCTTTAAGCAATAACAGGGACAATATACCGCCGCCTGTATCCTCAGGATTGTCCTCCATTTCACTTCCCACCCCCATAGACTTTTGATTATAATTTACTATATTACCCGCACTAATGTCAAGCGGACGATTAAATGACTGTAGCGTAACAATATAATTCTTAGCTTTACCTCAAAATTTAAATATAAATCTTTTTTAAAGCTGTATTTAAAGAAAAATAGTCATAATTTATATAATCTTAGATTAATTTTCTCTTATTTTGGGAATATATTTATCATACTTCATAATTTATATGCAAAAGCTAATTATTAACAAACTGTAAACTCGTAGTCTTATCCACTATGATATATTGACGGAAACTCTACACTCATGGTATGCTGGTGTAACATAGTAAGTATTGTTTCTAATGGCTTTTGGAATACCAAAGCCGCTGTATAGAGGACGAATGAAGTAAAGAAATTTTATTACTGGAAATTTGGCGCTTTTAGTCCTTGATATAATAAATTTTGTTAATGAATGGAGGGATTTTCAGATGAGAAGAATGCGACACTATCAAAGGTATGAAGCCACAGGAAAGGGCACTATAAAACACAGCAATATGCACGGAACGGAATTTACAATTAAGAACATCTCTGCCTCAGGTATTAAGCTGTCCACAACCGTAAAGCTCGAGGAGCATTCTCTTATTTTAATGGATATTCACTTACACGGAAATGTTTCGTCATTTTCAAAGCAGATTAAGGGAAAAATATTACGAAGACAAAAGCATCATAACAGCTATTTTTATGCCATACATTTTACAGGCTTGTCCCATCAGGAAGTGATTGAGCTGGATGAATATCTAAGGCTTAATTTTGGGAATTCCCTGCTCCATTATGCACCTTATGAAATTGAGCATGAGGAATATGCAATAAAACAGTTGATGAGAGACAAATCTTTGTAGTATTATCTTATTAAGCATAGAAATGCTAAGGAGGACTTATGGAAGCTATTGTGAGTTTATTTGAATTTATTATACACTTTGATAAGCATCTGGCAGAAATCATTGCAGATTACGGTATCTGGACATATCTGCCGTTGTTTATCATCGTTTTTTGTGAAACGGGGCTGGTGGTGACCCCATTTTTGCCGGGAGATTCTTTGCTTTTTGTAGTAGGAGCATTTGCGGCCGGAGGCAGCCTGGACATAAAAATTGCTTTTATTCTTCTTATAATAGCAGCAATAGCGGGGGATACCGTAAATTATCACATAGGAAAATTTCTGGGGGCTAAAGCTTTTGACAGCAAAAAGCTCCGCTTAATTAAAAGAGAGTATCTTATAAAAACTCAAAATTTTTACGAAAGGCATGGAGGTAAGACTATTGTGCTGGCAAGGTTTATTCCTATCATCAGAACCTTTGCGCCTTTTGTCGCAGGCGCAGGAAACATGAACTATATAAGATTTTTAAGCTACAATGCCGCCGGAGGAGTTGCATGGATAACACTCTTCCTTCTTGGGGGATACTTTTTCGGGAATATACCTGTTGTAAAGGACAATTTTACGCTTGTCATATTCGCAATTATTTTCATATCGGTGCTTCCCGCAGTATTTGCCTATCTGCGTGAGAAATTCAAGCAACCGTCGTTGAATAAATAAAATAAGCTTAAACCCTCTTTTGGTTTAATACGCTCCCCCCTACAGCATTAAAGTAATAAATATGCCGCAAGGGGGTATTTTTTATACTGCTTCAAGGCATTAAAAGCTGCCCTGAGCTTTTAGCATTACAGACCCAGCATAAATTCATAAGTGCTGTCTCCAAATCCCGGAATCCACTCATGTCCGAAATCAGGGTAAATAATCATACTTTTGGGAGTGGTAATCTTATTGTACGCCGCAAATTGGGTAGACGGAGGGCATATTCTGTCCATAAGCCCTACTGCCATAAGGACCTCTCCTCTTATGCGTTTTGCAATATGCTGGTTGTCTATATACCCCAATTTTGTAAATACCTCATTTTCAGTTTTATGGACAGGATCAAAAAGCCTGAAATAGTCCCTCAATTCCGCATATGCATCAGCCGCAAGATCCATTTCCCACACTCTTTGGTAATCACACAGGAAAGGGTATATGGGTGCAAGCCTTTTAATGCGTGGCTCCAGAGCAGCACAGGCAAGGGTAAGCCCTCCCCCCTGCGAAGCCCCCATAGCTCCTACTCTTTCTTCATCGACCTCCGGCATATCCATAACAACGGACGCCAGCTGGGCAGCGTCCAGAAAAACATTCCTGAAAAGCATATTCTCCGGACAATCATCAAGACCTCTTATAATATGCCCATGCAACGTGTTTCCCTTAACGCCGCCGATATCCTGCGAAAGCCCTCCCTGTCCGCGGCAGTCCATAGCCGCTACCGAAAAGCCTGCGGCAACATAGCTGAGCTTGTCCGCCCAGTCCCCTGAGCTGACTGAGTAGCCATGAAACTGGACTACTGCAGGATGCGGGCCGGGACTATTCTTAGGCCTTAAATATTTGGCATGTATTCTCGCTCCTCTCACGCCTGTAAAATAAAGGTGACAGCATTCTGCAAACGGTACCTGAAATTCAGACGGTATAAGCTCAACTGCCGGCTCCACAGACTTCATTTCAGCCAGCGCCGAGTCCCAAAATTTATCGATATCCTCCGGGCATGGGTTTATTCCCTTATATTTTTTCAGTTCCTCCAAAGGCAAGTCCAATACCGGCATAAATTAACCTCCTTTTTAGCTTGAGTTAAAAACATAATTTTGTTTTTAATAGTAATAAAAGTATATTCTATGCCGCATTTCTAAATCCTTCTTGTATAAGCCGCGGCCGATAATTATTTTTATTGCATTGCCAATCCATATAATATATAATTTAGAATTGTTAAAAATAAGACTGCTTGATGTAATGTAAGGTGAAAGGAAAGATGACATAGATGAAACTAGGTATTGTAGGACTTCCGAATGTAGGTAAAAGTACGCTGTTTAATGCCATTACAAAGGCCGGAGCCGAATGTGCGAATTACCCCTTCTGTACTATAGAGCCAAATGTCGGTATAGTTGCGGTTCCTGATGAGAGGCTTGACATGCTGACTAAAATGTACAGCCCTGAAAAAACAACCCCAACCGCCATAGAATTTGTAGACATTGCGGGGCTTGTGAGGGGCGCAAGCAAGGGTGAGGGCCTGGGCAATAAGTTTTTATCCCATATACGTGAGGTTGACGCAATTGTACATGTTGTCCGCTGCTTTGAGGACGGAAATATAGTCCATGTGGACGGTTCCATAGGCCCTGCCAGGGATATAGAAACAATTAATCTTGAGCTTGTTTTTGCGGATTTGGACGCAATAGAAAAAAGGATCGACAAAACCCGTAAAATGCTTAAATCAGGCGATAAAAAATATCATGTGGAGCTGGAGCTCTATGAGAGCATAAAGCAGACGCTTGAAAAGGGCAGTCCGGTCAGATCCATGAATTTGACCGCGGAGGAGCAGACAGCAGTTGAGCAGTTGTTTTTACTTACATCCAAGCCTGTCCTGTACGCCGCTAATGTTTCGGAGAATGATCTTCAGTCGGGCGGAAATAATGCTTTTGTTGCTGAGCTTAAAGCCCTTGCAGAAAAGGAAGGCTCTGAGGTAATGGTGATTTGTGCCAAGATAGAAGAGGAAATTGCACAGCTTGAGGAATCTGAAAAGCAGGATTTCCTGGCAGAGCTCGGGCTATCCGAATCGGGGCTTGACAGGCTTATAAAGTCAAGCTATAAGCTTTTGGGCCTGATAAGCTATCTCACTGCCGGACCACAAGAGGTAAGGGCCTGGACCATTACAAAGGGTACAAAAGCCCCTCAGGCTGCCGGAAAGATCCACAGCGACTTTGAAAGAGGATTTATACGTGCTGAAATAGTTGCCTATAACGATCTGATGCAGTGCGGAGCCTATTCTGCCGCAAGAGAAAAGGGATTGGTACGGTCGGAGGGCAAGGAATATATCATGCAGGACGGAGATGTAACATTATTCAGATTTAATGTATAGAAGCTTTTATAGCACCTTTAGGCGCTGCGCCTCAATATTATAATTCCTGCCTGTGTTTTATAATATTGAAGCGCAAGGGCTTTGGAGGGAAATTTCATAAGACTTAGTTAAAAAAGCTTGACTGTATATTTTGTCAGCTTTTTAAGGTCTGAAGCTCATTCTGATCCAAAATACTGCTTAAATCCAGTATGGAAATTATTTTTTCTCCCTTTTTACCCACACTCTTAAGATATTTGTTTCCCGCCCGCCTTAATATATCGGGCAGTGCCTCTATTTCTTCCTCCTCAAGCTTCATCAGCTCATATACATCGTTTACAATATATCCTATAAACTGCCCGTCAACCTCAGAGATTAACACCTTGGTTTTTTTTGTAATCTCAGTATCACCCAGGCTGAATCTTTTATTAAGGTTGATGATAGGCACTACATTTCCTCTTAAATTTACCACTCCATCCACAAACTCCGGCATTTGAGGCATTTTTGTGACTTCCTGATACTTTATAATCTGTTTGATCTGCAAAGTATCGGCGCCACACAGGTCATTATTGAGACTGAACACAACTATCTGCAGCTCAGACATATTTTCACCCCCCTTTGAAAAAGTGAACAAAAAAACTCTTTATTTAATATAAATATAATACCATACCGCCTTATTTCTTTGCAAACATTTATAAATCCGGCATTTCCTAATCACAGCATTCTTTAAAATTGCTGAAAAGATTTGTACCTTCCTTGGTCTTGGCAGTGACCTCCGCTGTAACAGCCTCAAGATAACCGAATATCTCCTTTGAAAGCTTATGCGCTGCATTGTAATACTCCCTGGCTCTTTCCTCCTGCTTGTCCTTTACCGCCTTAATAGCCATTTCTCCCATTCGATGAAGCTCCTCGTGAATTTTCTCTATGGCAGACCAGTTCTTTGCAATAGCGGGATGCTTTACTCTTACCGCATGGTAAAAATGCCCGAAGGCACACTTGCTTCCGTTGGTTTGCAAAGGGTATATCCTCATTTCATCCACTATTCTGTTTAATACCGCCATCCATTCCTTATGGGACCTTTGAGCCTTCATGATGTTATCCAGAAATTCCTGATTGGTTATTGAATTCTTACCACAGCTTAGCGCTTGCATAAAATCTCTTACAATTGCCGAAAGCACATCATCAACCTGTGCTATCTGACGCGCATATTCCGAGCTCGTCAAGGCGTCCTGGTGAATAACCTGCGTCATGTGGCTAAGCTCCTCAGCATCTCTGCTTGATGAATCCATTGCCTGGTTTATTTCATCCGCCGATGTTCTTATTCCTACAATGGAGTCATTTATAAAGTGTACATCCCTGATTGTGGTTTTAAGCATGTCGACGTTCTTATTCATGGTATCGGTTATAATGTCTATCTTATTACTCATTTTTTCTGTTGAGGCTATTGTGTTGTCCATGCTCTGCTTACCGCTTCTGGATGCATTCTGAATATTACTTACAAATGTCCTCATACCCTCAAGGCTCTTTTTTGTATCATCTGCCAGCTTTCTTATCTCCTGAGCTACAACACCGAAGCCCCTTCCGTTTTCGCCGGCTCTTGCCGCTTCTATGGATGCATTGAGTGCAAGCAGGTTTGTCTGCTCTGCAATATCTCCAACACCCTCCACAATATCACTGACCCTGCTTGCCATTTCAACAAGCTGATCAATCTGGAGACCCATGACCCTTGCATCCTCCATTACGTTTTCCTTAAGCTCATTTATCTCCTTGAGCTCTCCCAGGCTTTCATTATTGCTCCGTACAAGATTTTCAGAAGCTGCGGATAATTGCTTTAGTGTTTCCGAAGCATCTGCTATTGTGTCATTCACCTGGCTCATTCCCGCAGTTGTCTGTTCCACAATAGCCAGATTGGATTCGCTTAAGGCCGCCATCTCTTTTGAAAAATCAATTAACTGGTATGAGATGTGAGACATGTTCACGTCAAAGCTGCTGAGATCTGCAGTGATATCAAGCAGTTGTCTTGCCGATTTTGCCATTTTTGCTTCATTAGAGAAAAACCTTTTGAAATTTTCCAGAAGAGATCTATGTATGGAGTATTCTACATGCGGCTCGGAGCCCTCCCTTCCGTCCATAATTCCCTCTACATATTTAACAATACATTCACTTTCATGACAAGGCTTTCTTTTAAATAACCGAATCATTCCTTTATGCCCCCCTGCTTTTTCGTTATAGATTTGTTATTTATATAAGCATAATAAATAAATACCCCAAAACGTACTCCATAATCATATAAAATGACTATATTATACTATGTGTATACGGAAGTTATTTTACATCAAAACAATTTTCCAAGTCAAATATTTAAATATTATTACAATAATTTACTTATTATTGGCGTTTTTCTAAAAACAGTTTTTATTTGATGTTTTTACCTCAATAGGGCTTTTAATGTAGCAATTCTGGAAGGTTCGTCTGTCAAAGACAGGGGGTCAAACAGTTAACGGCAGTATACTTCATGGCAGCGAAGGGTACGCAGGCGAAATCAGGCATATGTCAATATAAACCGACGGGTCCAGATGCTCATGCGGAAGAAACGGGTGCCTGGAGTTATATACAAATACCATCAGCACTGGTATTTCAAAAGGTTTTCAGCGACGAGATGCCGCTTTTGCTATGACATTTCCATATATAAAAGCTGTCATTCACTGACAGCTTTCCGGTTTTAATTCCTTACTTAATTTTTTAATTGCTTTTTTCTCTATTCTTGATACATAGGATCTTGATATTCCAAGCATTTTCGCTATTTCCCTCTGGGTCTTGCTGCTGCCGTTCAGCAGTCCGTACCTCAGCTCGAGCACTGTCTTTTCACGCCTTTTCAGCACCGCACGCATTTTATTATACAGACGCTTTACCTGCATTTTAAGCTCAACTTCCTCTATGACAGACTCCGATTCATTCCCCATAACGTCTATCAGCGTAATTTCATTGCCTTCACGATCTATGCCTATAGGGTCCTGCAGTGAAACCTCATTTTGTATTTTCTTGGTTGATCTTATTTGCATTAAAATCTCATTTGCTATTATCGCTCTGCGGAAACATATCCCGAGGTGCGCAGGGCACCCCATCCCTCTTTATGCTCCTGCTTCCTGACAGTACTATATCAATGTTTTTCCCGTCCCAGTCTATCCTATCCACCGCGCTCTTTATAATCCTTCTTTTAGATTCGACATCCATCCAATCCCATACAATGCCGCTTAAGGTTCCAAGGCTGCGGGATATCAGCTCAAAATTAAGGCCAGAAACGTTTCCGGCATTTTGCAGCTCTGTCAGCTCTCTTTTAATATCCTCCTTTTCTTTAGTCAATTCCTCAATACTGCTTAAAATAATATTTAAAATCTCCTCCTTCTGTCCCCTGGATATGGCATTTACCAGGTTCCGGACCGCCAAGTCCAGTTCCTCCGCTCTTGCCCGCAGCCTGTATATCTCAGGCTGTAAGGCATCTCCGGCTGCTTCAACCAGGCTACCTTTACCGGATATTTCCTCAAACACAGGGGAATTCTTTTCTGTAATCCGTCTTAGCTCATCCAATACCAATGCATCCAGTGTATTGCCGTTAATATTGGAAATGCTGCACCGTGACCTCCGGCTTTTTTCCTTCAGCTCGCACATATAATAAAAGACCCGCTCACCATATGGGTTTTTCCTTTGCATTGCCTTAGGCCTCATATAGCTTCCGCAGAAAGAGCACCGTAAAATTCCCGAAAGCAGAGCCTGAGAGCTTTTCACCCTGCGGTAGGCCTTTGATTTGTTTTTCTCAAGCAGCTCCTGCGCCTCAATCCACTTTTTACTCTCAATAATGCCGGTATGCAGCCCGACCGCCAATATCCACTCACTGACGGATCTATTCCTGCCACTATGGTCTTCACCGTCCTGATTTGTTTTGTTATAGCCTGTCAGTCCATTGGCTCCGTTAAACTCTTCCGGCCCGGAACATACATCGCAGCCCTCCCCTATAAGATAATTATATAGGGGTTTGTCTGCAATGGCATAAACGGGATTGGAAAGGATAAACCTGATTGAATGCCTGCTGAAATCCAGTCCGTTTTTTGTGCTGACATTATTCTGAGCAAGGTATTTTTCAACCTGGGTTATAGATTTCAGACTTATATATTTATCATAAATCACCTTTACCACCTTTATTTCTTCAGGTATGGCAGACAGTTTAAACATTCTCCTCTCCTTTCCATTGGAATCAGTATAATTCACCATCTCGGATTTGTAGCCCGTAGGGGTTATCCCCCCCAACCAACGGCCTGTTCTGGCAAGCTGGATCATATTATCCTTTATCCTCTCGGCAATAGTCTCCCTTTCCAACTGCGAGAACACAGACGCTATATACATCATTGCCCGGCCCATCGGGGTGGAGGTATCAAACTGCTCTCTTATAGATACAAAATCCACTCCGCATTTATTCAAATCCTTTATAAGCTGTGAAAAGTCGGACACATTCCTGCTTATACGGTCAAGCCTGTAGCAAATGACAATATCGAATTTTTTCAAACTGGCATCCTCAAGCATTTTTCTAAGCTGCGGCCTGTTGATATTGCCGCCTGAAAAGCCCTCATCCTCGTATATTGCAAAATCATCCTCAGAAATTTTAAGATGACCGGTTCCATACTCCTTGCAAAGCTGAACCTGGTTTTCAATGCTTTCGCCCTTACCTGTAAATTTACTTTTCCTTGAGTAAATTGCCGCCTTCAATAAGCATCACCCTCTTACTAAATTACCTTTTTTACAGGAATGTCCCCGCCCTCAGGTATTGTATCACCCTGGCGTACATATCGTTTTTTTGCTTACCTCCCGCAGGTAATGCCAAAATATAATCTTCTACAAACCGGATATATGCAGCACCTATTCTTCTTCTCATTTCAAGAATATCCTTCCCGGATTCGGGATAATGAACCGTGATTACATAGCCCTCCTTCTTTCTGCCCATATCCTCACCTCACTTGCAATTGCCTTCATATCTAATACTATGCTAAAGCTGCCTGTATCTTGCATTCAAAGCAGTGTCCCCTACCATATTTGTAAAAATTTCTATGGCAGTAAAAAAACATGTCCGAATTTGATTTAAGTTCTAAATAATGTAGACAGCGGTAAATATTATATGTAAAATTATATTATGAGCTTTAGCTATAAAAAAGCAGAAGCATGTTATAAATTGCAAGCATGTGAAAGAATGGGGGTGATGGATGAAAGAAAAATATGCCAGCAGCTTATATCAAAAGAAAAAACTGTACAAATCAATGCACGCCGATAAATAAAACAAACATTGCCTGGTTTGTTTATCAAGAGCTTCTAAAACTGGCAAAAGTAATTTATGGGAAATTTTTTTACACAGTATAGTTCTATACACAGTATAGCTCTATAAAATCCAAATTAAAAATTCTACGTCTGCTTTGGAGATATATAAAAACATTAAATTGAATATATTTCCAAAATCAACAATATTCATAGCTAACAACGAACCACAAAATTTCATAGATAAGTATTGAGTGCTGCTTAACTATATTGTGTAAGCAACAATTAGTGAGCCGATATGCAATTTTATTCCAAAAGCAATTTGTTTTGCAGCAAAGCTGCATGGAGGGGTTA
The DNA here is from genome assembly GCA_023390115.1 of Bacillota bacterium. GTDB lineage: Bacteria > Bacillota > Clostridia > Acetivibrionales > DSM-27016 > Anaerobacterium. Next base: position 16,915 of record JAEWDM010000016.1, on the reverse strand, counting down.
ACTATGAAAAAAAGAAAAGCTTTTTCAAAAAAAATCAGAACCTTGGTGGTATGTATTTTGGCATTTACTATGATCCTTGGTTCAGCCGGCACAATGACCGTCAACGCTGAAGATCTGGAATTCAACTATGCAAAAGCATTGCAGTATTCCCAGTTTTTCTATGATGCCAACATGTGCGGCACCGGCGTTGATGAAAACAACCTGTATCAGTGGAGACACAACTGCCATACTTACGATGCAGAGCTTCCTCTGGATAGTGTAAGCACCAACATGAGCAGCAGCTTCATTGAGAAAAACAGAAGTGTACTGGATCCGGACGGAGATGGAACAGTTGATGTTTCAGGAGGCTTTCATGACGCGGGCGACCATGTAAAGTTCGGTATGCCTGAAGCCTATTCGGGCTCTACCCTGGGCTGGGGATTTTATGAATTCAGGGAGCAATATGAAGCCACCGGACAGGATACGCATGCTAAAACAATTCTAAGGTATTTCAACGACTATTTTATGCGGTGTACATTCCTGGATCAATCGGGCAAGGCCATTGCATTCTGCTATCAGGTAGGAGACGGTGATATCGATCATCAGACGTGGCAAGCACCTGAGCAGGACGATATGTTCAGAAGAGGCTGGTTTGCCACAGACGAATTGCCTTCTACCGACTGTGTATCGGCAGCGGCGGCTTCTCTGGCAGTCAATTACATGAATTTCAAGGATGAAGATCCGGCCTATGCTGAAAAAAGCCTTAAATATGCAAAGGCATTATTTGAATTTGCTGAGAGATGCGAAAACAAATCGTGTAATGCCGATGGACCTAAAGGCTATTATACCTCATTAAAATGGGAGGATGACTACTGCTGGGCGGCATCATGGCTATATTTAGCAACAAGGGACGACCACTACCTGGATATTGTTTTTAAATATCTGGATTATTACGCTCCCTCCTGCTGGACTCATTGCTGGAATGACGTCTGGGCAGGCACAATGTGCATTGTGGCAGAAATAGACGATTTGTACGATAAAAACGGACAGGTATTTGAAGACAGATACAAAGCTGCTACTGGCAAGAGCCCTTATGAAGAAATTGATTTTTGGAGCCAGATAGCCAAAACCGTAGATAATTGGATGGCAGGCAGAACTCCAACCATAACACCCGCAGGATACTCGTTCCTCAGCCAATGGGGCTCCGCCAGGTATAATACCGCCACGCAGCTTTTAGCCCTTGTTTATGACAAGCATCATGGTGATGCTCCGTCAAAATACAGTGAGTGGGCAAAATCGCAGATGAACTATCTCATGGGAGACAACCCGATAAGCCGTTGCTATATAGTAGGCTATAATGATCTCTCTGCAAAATATCCTCATCACAGGGCGGCATCCGGATTATCGAGATGCGAGGACACAAGAGAGCATAAATATGTGCTTTACGGCGCATTGGTCGGCGGACCCGATGCAAATGATCAGCATGTAGACGTAACGGCGGATTATATTTATAACGAAGTGGCAATAGATTACAATGCCGCTTTTGTTGGAGCATGTGCCGGTCTTTACCGCTTCTTCGGGGATTCTTCCATGAAGGTTACTGAGGATTTCCCTCCACCGCCGGGAGATGACGGTGGTACGGGCGGCACCCCCATTTACTGGGTAGAGGGCTTCGGCGTAGATATAGTACAATCCGATGGACCAAAGGCCACGGAGGTAACCCTGTATGTATGTTCCGATTCGGTAATGGTGCCTTCGAAAAACATTTCCATCCGATACTTTTTTGACGCTACCGGAATGACCTCCCTTGATCCAAATCAAATTGAACTGAGACAGTTGTATGACCAGACAGCGGCAGAGACAAATTACGCGGCAGTTCTTTCAGGGCCTCATAAATATAAAGACAGCGATAATATTTATTACATAGAAGTAACCTGGCCGAATTACGCCATAGCCAATTCAAACAAAAAATACCAGTTTGCCCTGGGAACCTACGCATGGCAGAATTATTGGAATCCCGCAGATGACTGGAGCTATCAGGATTTGAGTATTGCGGATGACAACTGGACTGGAACACCGGTAAAGACAGATTATATTTGCGTCTATGATTCGGGCGTTCTTGTAGGCGGTACTGAGCCGGACGGAACTACACCGGACAACGGCACAACAATTAAATTAGGTGACGTAAATAATGACGGTACAATAAACTCCCTGGATTTCGCAATTCTTAAAATGCATATCCTTGAAATTAAGCTTCTTACGGGAGATGAGCTGAAGGCTGCAGACTATAACTCCGACGGTTCAGTAAATACACTGGATCTTGCTTTGATAAAAATGTATCTGTTAAGCTAATCATAACACTAAAGTGCCACGGTAACAGTTACGTTTTAACTTATCAGTTCAATATTAAGAGGATACGCCTATTGCAGGGCGTGTCCTCTTACAGCTTTAGAATGCTGCCTTACATCCTCTCTCCGGCAGCCGCTGAAGCCGGCATATTCCATATGTATGGGGCAGTAATGAAAATAATTAAATGTTTCCGTGAGTATGCATATAGCATTTTCAATACACCTTGCAGCGTAAGTTGCCAATCTTGTTCCCTTCTCCTGGTCAAACGTGGATATGGCTTTGATCAGTCCTATTGTCCCGATAGAAATCAAATCATCACAATCGCTTCCGTAGGAATTATACTTTTTCACAATATGGGCAACGAGCCGAAGGTTTCTTTCTATAAGTATATTCCTCGAGTCCTCATTGCCATTTTTATACATTTCGATGTATTTCTGTTCTTCCTCAGGTGAAAGAGGCTGCGGAAAGGAATTGGGATTTGATACATAGCCGCAAAGCACTATTATACTGCTGATTGCATCTATTATTGACGAGAAAAAAACTGAAAACAAATAAGGCACCTCCTGAAAATAGGCTACCTTACAAATATATGAAAATCATCTGAAATTTGTGCACGTACAAAATTTATACGGCTATAACACTTTTTTAGGATTCAATATCATTGTCATGCTTCTGCCTTCAAGCCGCGGCTGTTTTTCAACTATTCCGACCTCTTTCACAGCCTCGGCAAAATTTAAAAGCACCTCTTGCCCTGATAACGTATATCTCATTTCTCTTCCTCTAAACCGAATGCTTGCCTTGACCTTATCTCCATCCTGCAAAAATTTATATGCATTCTTTACCTTAAATTCAAAATCATGCTCTTCAATTGTAGCTGACAATCTCACTTCCTTAAGAGCCACAACCTTCTGATTTTTTTTTGCTTCCTTTTCCTTTTTGGCCTGCTCAAAGACACTTTTTCCATAATCTATTATTTTGCATACAGGCGGAACTGCATTGGGAACTATTTTTACCAGGTCCAGATTCTTTGAATACGCCAGCTTTTGAGCCTCTGCTGTGGCCAAAATACCCAGCATGGAGCCGTCCGTGTCAATAAGCCGGATCTCCTTATCTCTTATATCTTCATTAATAAGCAATTCATTTTTTCTAATGCGGCACACCTCCTAAATATTTATTGCATAATTTCCACAATTACCCGTATCAGGACAATATGAAAACCTGCCATTTCTAAAGCCCTACCAAAAAAGGAGAGCCATAACTCTCCTTCTAAGCTACCACCTATTTCCGCCTCCGAAGCTCCTATTGCCACCTCCGAAGCCTCTATTGCCGCCTCCCCTGTTTCCTCTCTGCTGCTTTCTTGCAGCTCTGCAGTCGGGGCATCTCTGAGGTTCGTTCTCAAAGCCCTTTTCCTTGTAAAAGGCCTGCTCACTCTCGTTAAAAATGAAAGTGGAATTGCAATCCTTGCATGTAATAGTCTTGTCTGCCATATCTATATACCTCCTTAGATTATTTGGATTTAAAAATTTCTGAGACAAGCTCGCTCCAAATTAATTCAAAGAGAGTTTTATCAAAAATAAATCAACCCATTAGTAATATATTGTGATCAGCCTGTTAAGCTTAACATATTTCCTCAGTATATACAAGCGTAAAGCAAAATATTTTCCGATATTTTTTGTATAGCCATGGCTTCAATTGCAAGCTTAATGCACAGGTATTGGCTTACACCTTCAACAATAGTTACGTCAGCAACAATATAGCAGCGATTTTTTTTATCACACAAGTTTCATGCCCGATTTTCGGAGGCCCTTACAAGCATGGTTGATCCCTTCAGGGCTTATCCCAACCTGTCACAGCCGTATACACCGGACGTTTGAAAGCTTAAATCGCTCGGTTTGCTTCATCAGACAGGTTTAAGCCTACATACGGGAGGACAGAAGATGTTTTGTATATTCATGCCGGGGATTTTCAAATATCTCCTGAGATGTCCCGATTTCAACAATCCTGCCCTGCCGCATAACCGCTACACGGCTGCAAATAGCTCTTACCACATCCAGATCATGCGATATATACAGCATAGAAAGCTTTTGTTCCTTATGAATATTTAGCAGCAGATCCAGCACCTGCGCCTGAACAGATACATCCAGCATAGACGTAGGCTCATCACATATAAGCAGCCTGGGTCTGAGAGAAAGGGCACGTATTATGGCCAGCCGCTGGGCCTGTCCCCCACTTATTTCATGAGGGTATTTTTTTAACTGATCCTTAGAAAGGCCAATCCTTTGTATAAGTTCGCATACCATTTCCTCTTCTGTTTTTTCCTTCGCCATCTTATAGAGCCTTATTGGCTCCACGCATGAAAAATAGATATTTCTGCGCGGATTAAACGCCGCCTGCGGGTGCTGGAAAATGGCTTGTATTTCCTTTCTTAAGCTGCGCCAGGTACCTCTGCCGGCACTTGTTAAATCCTGTCCGCAATAAAGCACACTTCCGCAGGTGGGTCTAAGCAATCCCAAAACAATCTTTGCTACCGTGGTTTTTCCGCATCCGCTCCCACCCATCAAGCCCAATATCTCACCCTCATTTATTGCAAAGCTTATATCCTTTACGGCATCTACAGTCTTCTGTCCAAGAAATCCCGAATAATATTTTTTACTTAGCCCTTTTACCTCTAGCAGCATGCGCTTACCTCCTGCCGCATATTTAGACCGCCGCAGTTAAAGCACTTCACTATATGCCCCGATGCAAGCTTTCTGGCCTCAGGCTCTGATTGTATGCAGCTTTCATTTAGCCGCTCACATCTGTCACTAAACCTGCAGCCATTGGGGATATCCTGAAAGGACGGCATAAAGCCCTTCATAACCTTAAACCCGTTTGAGGGCATGGCTGCTATTAATCCTTTCGTGTATGGGTGCTGCGAATTGTTCAATACCTCATGGCAAGCTCCTGCTTCAACCACTTCACCGCAGTACATCACTGCAATCCTGTCAGCAATATATCCGGCGGCTTTTATATCGTGAGTTATGAACATCATTGAGCAGCCTGATTCCATTCTCAATTCATACAAAATTTCCATAACCTCCTTACGAAGCGCCCAATCCAGTGCTTTTGTAGGCTCGTCTACTACAAGCAGCTTTGGATTTGCCATTATCCCCAAAGATATGAGAACCCTTTGGCACATACCTCCGCTTAACTCGCATGGAAAATTATTATAAAAGCTTTCTTTCCCTGGTAACCTGAGCCTTGAAAAAATCCGGTTTACTGCTTTTACAATGCTGCTTTTGCCCTTCGCCTTGTTATAAATGCACTCCGCTGCCTGTTCTCCCACGCTCATAAGAGGATTAAGCGCAGTAGTAGGACTCTGAGGTATTGATGCTATTTCCTTGCCTCTCAATTGACGATATTCGGACTCGTCCATTTTCAGCGTATCCCTGCCTTTATAGATTATGCTCCCGCTAACCAGTGCATTATCCGGCAATAAATGCAGAACAGCACTTCCCGTTAACGACTTTCCGCATCCTGTCTCGCCAATAACAGCCAATACTTCATTTTCATATATATCAAAAGATACATTATTTAAAATGTGTGTCCTGCTTTCATTGATCATAAAATCAAGATTCAAGTCTTTTACCTGCAAAAGGGCCTCCATTTGATTCCATTCCTCCTATTCCGCTTTAACAGCTTTTCTCATTCTTGGGTCAAGCAAGTCTCTAATGCCATCCCCCAGCATATTAAATGCCAAGGCAGATACCGCAATTGCAAGGCCGGGGAAAACAGCTATCCATGGGGCATACCTCATATATTCCTTTCCGTCGCTTATCATGGCCCCCCAATCAGGCGAAGGAGGCTGAGCTCCCAGGCCTAAAAAGCTCAGTGAAGAACAGTATAAAATTACGCTCCCTATGTCAAGAGACATTAATATCACTATTTTAGAAATAACATCAGGCAGAAGGTATTTGAAAATTATACCAAAGCCGTTGTTCCCTATTGCTTTGGCGGCATCAATGTATTCGGCATTTTTAAGCAGAATGGCTTCACCTCTTGCAACACGGGCATATCTTGTCCATTGGATACAGCATATGGCTATAACAAGGTTCATCTGCCCGGTTCCCAGAACAGTGGAGATGGCAAGGGCAAAAACAATTGTAGGGAATGCCAGCAATATATCAACTACCCGCATAAAAGCCATATCAATGCCCCCTCCGAAAAAGCCTGATACCAGACCTATTACCGTTCCAATACCCGCACTTATTACAACCACTAAAAATGCTATGCTGAGTGAAATTCTTGAGCCCTCAATAATCCTGCTCAAAATATCTCTTCCCATATTATCCGTACCCATGATATGCTCGGGGGATGGAGGAATAAACTTATATGCAATCACCATTTTAGTGGGATCATAAGGCTCTATTACTGGAGCAAGCACCGCCACAAGGACAATTACACCTGAAAGGCCGGCACCCAGCACAAGCATTATATTTTTCCTGTTTAGTATATCTGATAGTCTTGAATCCTTTATCCCATTTATCATCTGTCACCTCCCGAGTATTTAATTTTGGGGTCGATACACACATATATCATATCTACAATAAAGTTTATAATCGCATAGCCTGATGCAATAATTAATATACAGCCTTCCATCATCGGCAAATCCTTTGCATTTATTGAATCAATAAAAAGTCCTCCGATTCCCGGCCATGAAAATATATTCTCAATAACAACCGCGCCGCCCAGTATGTGTCCAATTTGCATACCCATAATGGTTATTATCGGAGGAAAAGCATTTCTTAAAGCATGGCGGCCGATAATACTGCTTCTTTTCAGTCCCTTTGAACGTGCAACAGTTATATAATCCTGTCCCATAACGTCAAGCATACTGGTTCTCATCATTCTTGTGGTTGCCGCCGTCATACCGAGCGACAAGGTAATTGCAGGCATAATAATACTATTAAAACCGGTCATTCCGCTCACAGGCAAGAGTTTAAAATTTATTGAAAAGACAATAATCATCAGCAGCGCTATCCAAAAAGATGGAAATGATGATAGTATAAGCGTGCAAAGTCTGCTGAAATGATCAATAAACCTGTTATGATGCAGTGCACTGACTATTCCAAAGGGTATGGATACCGCCGCCGATATCAGAAATGCGGTGAAGCCCAAAACTATAGTGTTGGGCAGCCTTGCTTTCAGCATATAGCTCACCGGCAAATCATATTTGTAAGAGGTTCCAAGCTCCCCCTTAAGGATGTTTCCCATCCATTCAAAATACTGGACATATAACGGTCTGTTCAAATCATATTTATCCCTGACCTTTTCAAGTGTCTCTTCAGAAACAGCGTCCTCTCCATAAACCTCTATTATGATAGCATTAGCAGTATCACCAGGTGTAACATGCATAGTAAAATACGTTATTGTTGCAACCATCCATAATACAAAAAAGATTGTAACCAGCCGCTTGATTATGTATTTTAACATTATAATCTCCCAATTTACTTATTCCCTATTATACGAGACTGTTGTAAAGCACAAAAAAAGACAAGAAAGCTTCTTAAAGACTTAAGCCAAAACAATTTGGAAGCTATTTCTCAGCCTTTCCGGCATATTAGGCATTTATTCAATATCGGTATCGTAAGGAACAACGAAATCATGTACCGCTGCATTGTATAAGAAATTCTTTATTCTTTCTGAGAGTACAAAAACCGCCCCGTAGTTAGCAACTGTGTACACCGCCACATCTTCCTGAGCAATGGCCTGGGCTTGTTTGCTTAACTCATTTTTTCCTTTGCCAATGCTTGCATCTCTGCATTCCTGAATTAATGCATCAAGCTCCTTATTACTGTAGTTAATCCTTTTAGCATTAGTACTGTCGGATGCATAATACTGGCTTAAGTAGTATGAGGCAGATGGAATATACCCGGTTGCCGCAGAGCTTAAGTTCAAATCATATTCACCATTTTCCAGGGCTTCATTTGACGCATTGCCATCTAGCACGGCAACCTTTGCCTCAATTCCAATATTAGAGAAGTAGCCCTGGACTGCCTGAGCTATAAGCGAGTTACCCGGTCTTCTCGATCCTGTAATAATACGGACGGAAAATTTTTCTCCATTTTTGTCAAGAAACCCGTCTCCATCCGAATCCTTAAAGCCTGCGGCCTCCAATAATGCCTTTGCTTTTTCAACGTTGTATTCGTATGTATCCACATTTGTATTCGCCCAGGGCATATCCTCTATATATATTCCTTTGGGCACCGAGCCTACACCCAGCAGCACATCATTCACCAGTTCCTCTTTATTTATGGCAAAAATAAGAGCCTTTCTTACATTCACATCGCGCAAAAACTCTTTGTTTAAATTATAGCTGAAAAAATATGTTCTGGCCGTAAAGAACTTTTCGACCTTTATTCCTTCTGCATTTGCAAGTGTCTCAAGATCACTGAACGGTACGTCAGACGCAATATCAATCTCACCGTTTTGTGCCGCCAGGGATCTTGTGGAGGAATCCGGCATACTCAAAACAACTCGTTTTACTACACCGGTATTTATATCTTCCCTGTATCCGTCATAGACAGTACATTCAAATTTGCCGCTGGAAACATCAAAGCTCTCCTGCTTAAAATACCCTGTTCCAATTGCTGCCGTGAACTCTCCCTCTTCGTTAACAGACGATTTTGATACAATCGCTGTAGCAACATTTGTCAATGCCTCAGGCAGCTCTCCTGTTCTGGTAACTGTTTCAAACTGTACCTCATAGCCGCTAATTACAGATACCGATTTTATGCCCGTCGTCTTTGAAAATGAAGCATTTTTATTCAGGCTCCTATCTATGCACCATTTTACAGCCTCAGCATTAAACTTTGTTCCATCATGAAAAGTGACGTCATCACGCAGCTTAAATACCCAAGTGGTGTCTCCAGTTCTTTCCCACCCGGTTGCAAGCCATGGATGAAGTACAAAGCCGGAATCCACTGATACAAGCGTTTGAACTACTCCCGCAACCTCCAGCAGCATTGTTGCTGCGCTGCCGTCAGTAATATCCAGTGTTGTAAGCGTAGACGGGTATGCAATTCTAAGCACCTTTTCTTCATCGCCGGCACTTCCCGATCCGGAGCCTGGATTTGAGCAGCCTGAGCCAATCACCGCCAGGCCTAATATTATAGCTATAACCAATAAAAGTTTTTTACTTCTCATTTGATATATCTCCCTTATATAATTTTTGTCGAACTCCAAAGTTATTTTGTGCCAACAAAAGCATACCAGTTTTCTCTGTCACTGTTCAACAAATGACATCCTGGCATATGCCTTAAAGACACGTTATTAAAATTACATGCTTTAAACGTATCCAATATTTCATTTTGATCTACGTTGCCGTATGGGAGCTTTTTGGCTCTTATATCTTTAATATACCCGTCAAGGCCAGAGCACCTTATACCAAGCTCCGGCTCAAGCTCATTAATTGCAATAATCTTCCCACCGTCCTTTAGGACACGCCTCCACTCTTTAATAGCCATCTCAGGCTCAGTGAGCGTCCATAAAAGTCTTGAGCTTATCACTACATCAAAGCTGCCGTCCCCGAAGGGCAGCTCCAGTGCATCCGCATACTTAAATTTAACATTGCTTTCCTGCTCTTTAGCGTGATCTATGGCAATTCGCAGCATTCCCTCAGAAATGTCAATCCCGAACACATTTTCATATCCGTTGCTCCCAAGCATATTTGCAATAATGCCCGTTCCTGTCGCAACATCTAATATTTTGATATCCTTTTTGCTGCATATAAGACTATCCAGAACCTTCTTCCACATTTCTTTATCGGCTACCTCATGCGTGACTTCATATTCTGCAGCACTTTTGTCCCAAAAGCAAGCCATTCCTTCTGCTTCGAGCTGCCTTTGCAATACCGGCTTTGTTCCCATGAGGACGAACCATGGCTCATAATCATATCCAGAAAGCGTCAATCCGGGAAGCTTTTCTATTTTAACATCTATAAGTCCGTTCCTCTCAAATAAATCCGTAAGCTCATCCATAGCCGCACCCTTAAACCGCAGCTCCTTATTGACCTCATCATCTCCATAAATGTTCAGTTTATTTGATGTCAATCCCACGCCTTCCTTCATCCTGTTAAAGCAGAAAATCTTTCCTCCGGGCTTTACCACTCTTAACCATTCCCTGGTTGAGGTATCGGGTTCAACAATTGTCCATATAAGTCTTGCATTAATTACGAAGTCAACCGTACTGTCCATAAACGGAAGCTTAAGAGCACTCCCTTCCATATAAACAGCATTTGCTCCTTTGGCCCTGGCATGCCTGACAGCATACCCCATCATCTCTTTTGAAATATCCACACCTATAGTTGGATATCCAATTTTGGCAGTCATATTAGCAAGAAATCCTGTCCCTGTGCCCAGATCCAAAACGCTTTTGGTTCTATCCTCTCCCAAAAGCTTGCCCAATACACGCATCCAGGCATTCACATCTTCTGTATCATGTTCTTTATCGAAAACAGAAGATCTTTCATCCCAATATTCCCCGATTTTTTTTACTATGCTCCCTATTTCCATAATTCCCTCCATTTAAATAGACATAAAAAAGCCACGAAAGCTAGTACTCTAACAGAGTAAACCTTCATGGCTTAAATACAAAACTTACAACACCTTAATCTGCTTTCATGCATATCGAATCATATTTCTTATGATTGTGTCAGGTTTTCATAACCTAATTCCGATTCATAATAGCATAATAGGGAAGCGGTGTCAAGGAAATATAATAATTACGGTAAACTCGCCAGGCTAAACAGAAGATTGTGTTTCCTTACATATAGAAAGCATCTGAGAAATGTCCCCATTTATACCCTTGACTTCCCTGTCATATGTTCAATATCTATTTTTATAACCTTTGTCTTACCGATATCTCTTTTTACATATTCAATCCCCTTTTCCATAAACCGTCCGGAGTATTTCCGAACCAGCAAAACCAGAGCATCCTCCTTCTCGCTGTCTGAGGCTTCGGCCGCTCTCCCGAATACAATTACGCTCTCATACCTGTAGCTAAATTTATCGGGCATTGCTTCCGTGCTTCCAACCACGCAAAATGAAACCCTGTCATTAAATATGATGTTATCAAGCTTGCTTCCCTCCACAGCACTATGAAAGTAGATGCTCCCCTCATGATATACATAATTTAAGGGAACCCCATAGGCGTATCCACTTTGACTTACAGTGGATAAAACCCCGTACTGTCCGTCCTCTAAAAGCTTAACAGCATATACAGGATCAATGCTTCTATCCTTTCTTCTCATCTCTTTAAACATGCAATTGCCTCCAGATTTCGATTATAGATTTATATTATCAATAAGGCCCAATCCTTCTCTAAAAAATATTTTCCCCAAGAAATTCCAGGCACAGAATCATTTTTATTTAATGAGAAGGTATGTGGCAAAGGACTGAGCCGGTCATGTAAAACAACCCTGTTCTCCCGTATCCTACACCGGAAGCTGGTTATCTCATTAGCCTGATGCGTTGCCGCATGAATCATGTCATAATAAAATTAAGTCTCCCTTTTGCAGTATGGAGGCCTCTTTCTTCCTGCATGATAACGCTCACATTCCTTGCAGTTACCATGCCTTTTACATTTTCCTTTCGGACATTTACAGTCTATAGATATTGAAGGAATGCCCTTATTCTCCATACGTTTACTCAAATCCCTTCTTTTAAAAATTCAATATATAGTTGACAGACAAGGCCTGTAGCTGTAGCTGTAGCTATATCTTATCCTACAATTTTTCCAGCCTTCCTTACAAACCTTTTACTGTCTCATGTACTGCCTCTTATTACTATCTGTGTATCAATAACATCCTTTATATATTCATTTATATCATTACTGTTAATCCGTTTCAATAAAATATTCACGGCCCTTTGAGACATCTTGCTTTTTGAAGTACTGATACTCGTTAGTGGAACAGGAAATAAAATTTTTGATTGAATATTGTCAAAGCCCACAACAGCTATATCCTCAGGAACCTTAAGCCCATATTTATTGAGAACATGTATTGTTTCCCACGCGATCATATCACTAAAAGCAAATATAGCAGTAAATTTTATACCTGATGCAATTATATTGCAGATATCCTTTTCACTTTCACCTGAAGTGATAGATATCTTATGGACCAAATTACTGTCATATTCGATATTACCCTCGCTCAGTGCCCTTTTGTAGCCTTCATGTCTTTCAATAGAGCTTGATATATAATCAGGCCCGTTTAAAAACAGTATCCCGCGATGCCCATTTTCAATCAAATGCCTGGTAGCCTGGTAGCCACCCTGAATATCGTTGCAAACAACAAAGTCGGTATCAATATCCTTAAAATACCTTCCTATTAGGACAAAAGGTATGCCGGTCTTTTGAAGAAAACGGATGTTTTGTTCGCTTTTCTGTGTCGGACAAATTATTATTCCGTCAACACTTTTTCCAACAGATGAATAAATAGCCTCTGCCTCTAATTCATTTTTTTCATCGGTGTTGATAATAAATGTATTGTAATTATGCTTTCGCGCAGAAGCTTCTATTTCTTTAACCAATATTGAAAAATGAGGATTAGATATATCTCCCAATATAACAGCAATAGTTTTTGTAACTCCCGATCTGAGCGATCCTGCTACTGCGTTCCTTATATAGCCCATGCTGCTTGCCGTATCCTTAATTAATTTTCGGGTTGACTGGGATATGTCCTCCTTATCTTTCAACGCCCTGGAAACGGTATTGATAGTGAACCCCGTCTCTTTAGCAATATCCTTAAGCGTCACCTTGGAATTACTGTTAGAACCAATTTTACCTCCCATAAAATTCCTCCTGAAAACCATTAGCTTCATTTTACACAAATATGGAGTATAATTCAACAACGTTAATTTTAAAAAGGCTTCCGCATAATCCGCTTAAGTAAGGGTTGACTCTGTCAAAGCCCTTGTTCATATACCCTTTTATGCCTAAACTATACCTTTAATTCTACTCTTTGAATAATGTGATCCTGGTACTCCTTGTCAAGCTCTACAAAATACCCGCTCCAGCCCCATACCCTGACGATAAGGTTTCTATGCAGTTCGGGCTTTTCCTGGGCTTCCAGCAATATTTCTTTATTCAGCGAATTTATCTGCAGTTGGTGCCCTCCCATATCCATAAAGGCTTTAACAAGCATGGCGACCTTGCTGATGCTTTCACTGTTTCTGAAAACAGTGTCATGGATCTCTATTGTTAAAGGCCCGCCGTTTATTACCTTCTTCAAATCAGGCTTTGAAAAAGATCTGATAACAGATACCGGCCCTTTTGACTTTATATTCAGACTGGGAGCATAGTTTGCGGATAAGAATTCTCCCTTTTTCCTGCCGTCAGGCGAGGCATTCAGGTCTTTAGCATGCCATACATAGTACATCGCAGAGCCTGTACCCGCTCTATAGCAGCCTCCCCGGTCATTGGTCTTATCTTTTAGTGAATCTGCAAACATTTCCATCAATTCCATTGCAATGCCATCTACATAGTCATCATCATTTCCAAATTTTGGAGCCTCGTATTTAAGCATGGTACGCAATTCTTCATATCCTTCAAAATCGGCATCTATTGCATCAACAAGCTCCCGTGCCTCTACCGACTTATCATCAAATACATATTTCTTTATTGCCGCCAGAGAATCAACCGCGTTAGAAAGGCCTGTGCCGTGAAGCCCGTAATTATTGTATTTCGAGCCATCTGTGATATCTTTTGCTTTTTCAATGCAGCCATCCATCAGAATTGACATTACCGGTGCGGGCTCCATATATATGTCTTTAAATTTGCTTATTTCGGCGTCAACCTGTATTTGCATTTCAGCCTTTATTTCTTTCATAAAGGAATCAAAATCCTTACAAGCGGACAGAGATTTGTGTATTGATTCATCCAAAACCTTTGAATAAGACATAGCACCTATGTTTGGTATATCCATGCCCAAACCGGGTATTATAAATTCCCAGCATGCGGCAGCAACATAATTTCTGGCGTCCTGGAGAGAATATCCCTTTTGCAGCAGTCCCGGAATTACAACATCATCATTTGAATACTGAGGAAAGCCCAGCCCTTGCTTTGTAAGCTGCGTTCCAAGCTCATACAGCTTTAATCCGGTATCCCTGTTAACTCTGAGATTTATTTTGGGATCAATAAGCTTCAATTCCAGGCTTGCTTTTAAGCACATCCCGGAAAGCTCGTTAAAAGCATCCCTTCCCTGTGAATCGACCCCGCCAAGCACCATACTCTGTCCATTGTCCCCCTGCTGCATTCCGGGGTACAGATCACTGTCCCTGTTGAATGTCAAAAAAAATTCCTGAACCAATTCAAAGGCCCCGTCATAGTCCAACCGCCCCTCATCCATATCGGCTTTTAGATAAGGGTACATATACTGATCAAATCTGCCTATAGTATTGTGGTAGTTAAAGGATGCCCATAATGTAAAATGGAGAATGCGGAAGAATTGCAGAGCCTCTCTGAAGGTCTTTGCCCCAAGCCTCGGTATATGTCTCAGTGTATCCGCCACATCAAGTCTGCCTGCTTTTTGTGCTTCTTCTGCATATCTGTCTGTCAAGGATAATATAGCATCTATGGAGTCTATCACTGCCTTAAGAAATTCCCTCCCATTTTTATTCTCTGTCACCTTCATGGACTTGACTGCCTCACTTCTTCGTTCATCAAGACCGCACCTTATTGTTGACTCATAGTTAGGTGAAAGGTTGCATACCTTGCCCATTTCATGGATATAGTGCTTGCTTTTTATATCCTCCCATTCGATCGGAGTGAAAATTTCAGGCACCTTGCATACTGTCCTGGTTAAAACGATTTTTTCATCGTCAAGAATTACCGGCTTCTCCATATCAAGCATCATCTGAAGTCTTTTTACCGCCCTTTGAACATGGGATAATTTTTTTGCCGCAAGCTCTTGTGTAAAGGCGCTAAACACATCCTCATCAATTTTCTGCCTGTATACATGGTGCTTCTTGCTTAAAATATCGTCTAGCATTTTTTCAATCCTTTTGTTCATAAGACCTCACTCCTTATGTTATACTTTTGAAACGGCTTCTGATAAACAGCAGGTATTTTTTTCACATCAAACATGGGCTTATATTCTCTGCCTATCATTGCATACTTGGCCCCTGCCGTTTTGTGATACGGCAGCAGCTCAACCCGTTCCAGCCCCTTTGCATCTTTTAGCAGCTCTGCTGTTTTTTCCATATTATCTTTTGTATCATTGACGCCTGGAATTAAAGGAATGCGTATATAGAACTTTTTGCCGCTTGCAATCAAATGCCGCAAATTCTTCATAATAAGTGTATTGTCCTGTCCAATGTATTTCTTATGCACTTGCGGGTCTGTATGCTTAATATCCATCAAAACTAGATCTACACCCTCAATGGCCTTTTTAAATGTGCCCTCAGGCGCATAGCCTGAAGTCTCAACAGCCACATGCACAGGCTTAAGCTCTTCAATCAGTTCAAAAAGGAACAAAGGCTGTGCCATTGGCTCACCGCCTGAAATAGTAATTCCGCCATTATTCCTTTCCAATACCTCCTTCCCCTTCAAAAGCTCACTTGCCAGCTCACTTGCCTTGTATTCCGTGCCGCATATTCTGCGAAGATTCATATGGCATGCTCTAATACATGCACCACATGCCGTACATTTTTCATTTTTACATATATCAGCACATTTGCCGCAGTCTGTACAAGCCCCTCTGCTAACCATAATTTCCTTCCCAAAGGACATTCCTTCAGGGTTGTGGCACCAATTGCAGCTTAAGGGACAGCCCTTAAAAAAAACGATCTTTCTTATGCCCGGACCATCGTGAACAGCGAATTCTTCAATAGCGAAAATCGTGCCCTTTGCCATAATAGCCTCCATTTTTCAGCCAAAGCAGTTTAGTTCAAAAAGGCATTATTATTCACATTAACGTTAATGTAAATTAGTAAAATTAATAGCGAGCAGATCTACTCGCATTAACATTATCGTTAATGTAATTTTAAAGCTTTATTTATTATTTGTCAATAGTAAATAATCTTGAGGAATAGAATTGAAAGGTATTTGAAGGAATGCCTTTCAATCCGCATAATAATTATTGCTTTTTTAAAACATGTATCCATATCTCACTTTTAAAAGTTGGTGAGGGACATTTCTCAGCAAATCAGCAAAATTCTTCAAAAATTTACTTAAAACCTTTTTACCAAACTCATGTTCTGTGTTAAAATATAGAAAATAGTATATTACGGCATGCATGCTTAAATGATTGTCTTAGAATTGCAACTCTGCCCCATTCATTTGCTCCCTGCCGGAAAAGGAGTCAAATATGCCCAGAAAATCCCGTGAAAAGCACCCCGGTGCCATTTTTCATATAATGTCCCGCAGTGAGTCCGAATTTCTTCTCTTCAGAGATGATGCCGACAAGGATTATTACCTCAGGCTGCTTAAGAGATATACCGACAAGTATAAGTGCGGCATTTATGCGTACTGCTTAATGGATAATCACCTGCACCTTCACTTGGACCCAAAGGGCTTCGATGTGTCAAAGTTTATGCACTGCTTAAATACT
>JAEWDM010000039.1 GCA_023390115.1 Bacillota bacterium | reverse complement strand
ACTGCCGTGGAAAGGCTTTTTTTCAGCTTTTTGAAGCTGCCCACATCCCTTTGGTGGCTTACAAAGCCAAAGTATTTTTCTGCAAACTGTTCATGGTCCTCTATATTGAAAAGCTTCATAATAAAGCTCTTGTCAACCAGCCCGAGCAAATCTCTCCTTATGCCCAGATATATGCCGTAGGAGGAATACCTGTATGCCTCCTCTCTGCCTGCGTAGCCCTCTATATCATGGGCGTTGTTGTGTATATAGGCCGAAACCGCGAGGTTGTATTCGTCAGTGTCCAGTATCCTGCTCTCAAACCTGCCCTGAAACACGTGTCCGTGTCTTTTGTATTTATGATTGTAATACCGGACATAGGCAGTATTTAAGCAGTGCATAAACTTTGACACATCGAAGCCCTTTGGGTCCAAGTGAAGGTGCAGGTGATTATCCATTAAGCAGTACGCATAAATGCCGCACTTATACTTGTCGGTATATCTCTTAAGGAGCCCGAGGTAATAATCCTTGTCGGCATCATCCCTGAAAAGGAGGAATTCGGACTCACTGCGGGACATTATATGAAAAATTGCACCGGGGTGCTTTTCACGGGATTTTCTGGGCATATTTGACTCCTTTTCCGGCAGGGAGCAAATGAAGGGGCAGCGTTGCAATTCTAAGACAATCATTTAAGCATGCATGCCGTAATATACTATTTTCTATATTTTAACACAGAACATGAGTTTGGTAAAGAGGTTTTAAGCAAATTTTTGAAGAATTTTGCTGATTTATTGAGAAATGTCCCCCTTGCTGTGCATTTTTCTGAATTGTGTGGGGGTAATTCCCTCAAATTCCTTAAATACTGCACAGAAGTAACTGGTATCATTATAGCCGGAGCTTTGTGCTATAGCCTTTACAGGCTTTTCCCAATTTTCTATAAGCATTTCCTTTGCTTTTTGTATTCTTACTCTTGTGAAATAGACGAATGGACGCATGTTGAAGGCTTGCTTGAAAAGGCGGCAAAGGTGATATGGCGTTATGCCTATAAGTACTGCCATTTCCTCAAGAGAAGGACTGTCCCGGAAATTGTTCTCCATAAAAAGTATAACAGGCTCAAGCTGCTTACGTATTAAATGGGTAAACGCACCGCCCTCCGGGGTTATATAATTTTCTGCTTCAATAAGAAACCTGTAAAGAAGTATGGAGGACTCGTAGCTTCTCTTAGAGTCTGCGGAGCTCAGACAGGTATAAATGTTTTTGAGCTGCATGCTGACAAGATATGTGTTTTCTATATAGAATACGCTTCTTTCCTTAAAGTGAAGGTTATTCAGCAGTTGCAGTACCGAGAACCCGTTAAAGGTAATAAAATGTGTTTCCCACGGCTGATGGACAGAGTAGTATTCATGAGGTGTTCCGGGATAAAGAAAAAAACCCATACCCTCGGTTATAGCGTGTTCTCCTCCTTCTAACAGAAGAATTCCGGATCCCTTTGTACAATGAATCCAATGAAAGTCAGGGTAGCCTGAAGGCCTCATTATATGCTCCTGATTTTCTCTTACTCCTATACTGGATATATAAAATGGCAGCTTGCTTTCAAATTGGGTTATAAGGGGCATTATTATTTTATTCATGATCGTCTCCAATGTCAAAATAGTTATATTATAGTCAATATAATAAGATTGATAAAGGCATATGCATAACATATAATGATAATATAATTATACGATATATTTGTAAAAAATCAATTTGCGTAAGCTTTACAGGAGGTAAAAATATGCTTAATCCGAATTTTCCGGTAGTTTATTACGGCGGGGATTATAATCCAGACCAGTGGCCGGAGGAAATATGGAAGGAAGATATGAGAATGTTCAAGGCGGCGAGGATAAACATAGTTACCCTGCCTGTGTTCAGCTGGGCCAGGCTTCAGCCCAGTGAGGATGTGTATGACTTTGAATGGCTGGATAAGGTTATGGAGCTTGTCGCTCAGAATGAAATAAAGGTATGCCTTGCGACTTCTACTGCGGCACAGCCGGCATGGATGTCAAAAAAATATCCCGAGATCCTTCCGGTTGATATAAACGGACATAAGCGTGCTCACGGAGGAAGGGTAAATTTTTGTCCTAACAGCAGTGTGTACAGAAGGTTTTCAACGGCGCTTACAGAAAAGCTGGCTGAGAGGTATAAGGATTACCCCGGCCTTGTGGTATGGCATATAGCAAATGAATATGGGAATTACTGCTATTGCGAAAATTGTGCCGCAAGCTTCAGAACATGGGCAAAGCAGCGTTATGGTACAGTTGAGGAGGTCAATAGAAGGTGGAATATGAGCTTTTGGGGGCACACAATTTATGATTGGGATGAGATAGTTCCTCCTTCACACCTTAATGAAATGTGGCTTGATAACGGAAAGCAATGCACAAATTTTCAGGGGATAGCTCTTGACTACAACAGATTTATGTCCGACTCCAGCCTCCAGTGCTACAAGGCTGAGTATGACGTCATCAAAGGGATTACTCCCGATATACCTGTGACAACAAATCTTATGGGTACCTTCAAGCCTTTGGACTATTTTAAATGGGCACGCTACATGGATGTAGTGTCATGGGATAATTACCCGTCTGCTGTCGAGCCTATCAGCAATGTAGCAATGAGGCATGATCTTATGAGGGGATTGAAGCATGGACAGCCCTTTATGCTGATGGAGCAGACTCCAAGCCAGCAGAACTGGCAGCAGTATAATAGTCTCAGAAGGCCGGGCGTTATGAGGCTGTGGAGCTATCAGGCAGTGGCCCACGGAGCAGATTCGGTTATGTTTTTTCAGTTAAGGCGTTCCTTTGGTGCATGTGAAAAGTATCATGGTGCGGTCATTGCACACGCAGGGCACGAAAACACCAGGGTGTTCAAGGAATGTGCCCGGCTCGGAGAGGAGCTTAAAGCTCTTGGAGATAAGCTTATTGGCTCAAGAGCGCGGCCGAAGGCAGCTATAATGTTTGACTGGGATAACTGGTGGGCTGTAGAGTTTTCCAGCGGACCAAGCATAAGGCTAAAATACCTTGAGCAGATAGAGAAGTATTATAGCTGCCTGTATGGTATGAATATTTCAATAGATATGATAGGAGTCGAGTCTGATTTATCCGGATATGAGATTGTTATAGCCCCTGTATTTTATATGGTAAAGCCGGGAGCAGCAAAAAAGCTGGAAAGTTTTGTTGAAGCAGGAGGCGTATTTATAACAACCTTCTTCAGCGGAATAGTTAATGAAAATGAACTGGTAACGCTGGGAGGCTATCCCGGGGAGCTAAGAAAGCTGCTTGGAATATGGGTTGAGGAAATAGACGCATTATTTCCCGAGGCCCAAAATAGCATAGTCGTCAAGGAAGAGCTTGGAAGCATGAAGGGAACATATAGCTGCGGTATGCTGTGCGATCTTATGCACCTTGAAGGGGCCAGGGAGCTGGCTGTGTACGGAAGCGACTTTTATGCTGGCCGTCCGGCTCTTACCGAGAATCTGTATGGAAGGGGCAGGGCATATTATATTGCATCTGATCCCGAAGAAGCCTTTCTAAAGGACTTTATGGAATATATATGCAGCGCAAGAGACGTAGGCCCGGTTTTAGATGTGCCTGAGAATGTTGAGCTTACGCAGAGGTTTAAGGAGAATAAGGAATTTACCTTTGTGCTGAACCATAATGACTCCTCCGTCGATATAAATCTTGCGAGCGGATGCTTTTCAGAGCTGATAACGGGAAAGACGGCACAGGGTATGCTTTCAATTGAGCCCAAGGGTGTGGCAATACTGGAAAGGGAAATTTAATAGTACGGGACACTCCTTCTCCTTGTTTTTTTAAGGAGTGTCCCCAAAGGTTGCTAAACCTGAAGTGTGTTTTTAAGCTGTTCTAAGGACAGGGAGTCGGTGGATATTCCCATTTGCCCATAGGAGCAGCAATCAAAGACAGAAAGCTTAAACAGTTTTTTTGTCTCCTCCTGAGAAATGAATCCTGCATAGGCATCATCAAGAAGCTTTTCCTTATCTATACCGTCGCAGCATATATAATATTTCACGCCGTGGAATGGCAGTGCAAAAATAAGATCGGGGTTGCTCCATACATCGTCGGGTATAAAGCAGTATATCTTATGTGAATCGACTGTCCTCCCGCCGGAGCTTATTATCTTGTCCCAAAAAGATTGGCTTGCTGCTTGGGTGGTTTTCCTGTACCGGTAGTCCAGACCTCCGGAGTCTAAAAACTTGATAAAGCTCAAGGCGCATGCTTCTCCCTGCTTTGAAATGGAATTGAACATCAGGCTGTCTATGTAAAGAAGCATATCGCTCTGCATTTTTAATGCAGATATTATAATGTGACTGTTTTGCCTTTGCCTTTCAGCCGACTTGCTTACACCGTAATTTATACTGTATCTTGCAGCATCAGGTGTTTTTAAGTTTTTGATTTCTGATACCCTTATTTTACCGTTTATTATGGGCATTACCGAACCAGCTCCTTATTAATAGGCTTTATGTCACAATAGCTTGTGTGCTCGCCATAAGCAATATTATAACCCAAAAGTCCTGCAATGTGAATGGAAGTAACATATATTTAATTATAGCACCGCCGCCTGAAGCATTATACCTTCATTTTCGGCATATATTCCAGGAAACTGTGAAATGGGTATGGGATTTACACCGAGACCCACCTCAATAGTGTACCCCGGTCTCCTGTATTCCTGAAGAAACCAATCTTTGTATCCGGCATATGAAGCTTCGCTTGGGTTTTCCGAATAGGCATAGCCGCTGATGTTTGAAAAAATTCTTGCAATGGTAAGTCCTTCGGGAGGAGCGTAATTCATAAACTGCCAGTATATTACACGGCCTTGCGTATGGTAGGCTATGACCAGCCTGAAGTTGTGCTGCCTTGTAAAGTCTGCAACTGCTGTAGATTCGGGTTCGGACAGCGGGGCAGGGCCACCGTATTCCGAGGGGGCGGGGCCTGTGATTCCAAGCTCAATTTCCTCCTGATGCTCTCTTTCCCATTCCGCAGGATAATTAAGGTTTAAGTCCACTCCTCTTATGTTGGCTTTCCATACCCTGGAAATGGGTAGCCCGGTATTATTTATTCTGTTTACAAATTCATAATATGGGTTCTGGGGGCTTATTCCTTCCAGTACAAGGTCTACACCGTCGGGGTTGACCATAGGGATTATATATATGCTGCTTCTGTTCCATATGTCCTGAACATTGTATCCTCTTATGTTCGTTCCGGATGCATATGCATTTGAAAAGTTTTCTATGAATTTCATAAGCAGGGGACTGGTAATCCATTCAATGGCATGATGCGAGCCGTTGTAAAAAACCTCATTAGGGCCTCTTCCAAGCCTTATGTAGTATAAATTCTTGCCAAGAACACTTTTCCCGGCGACTCCGACCTCAAGGAAGGGATATCTGGCTTTTAAGCCCTGTATATCAATCTCCATAATGGTATAGGTATAGTCGATATCTGTAAATACCACCTGAATCCCATAGGGTATAATTATCGTCTGGCCTACGCTTAAATTGTTGGGATTAACTCCGGGGTTAGCTGTAAGTATGGCATTCAGCGTAGTATAATACCTGCGTGCAAGATTATACATTGTATCTCCCGGACGAATTGTGTAAACATCGTATCCGCGCAGAAATCTCATGAAATAGTCCCATGTCGCAGGACCTACAACGCCGTCGGGAACAAGATCGTTATTGGTTTGAAAGCTTATGACAGCCCTTCTGGTGGAATTGCCAAAAATGCCGTCTACACGACCTGCGTTGTACCCTATCCTGTTGAGAAGGCTTTGTATAAGCTTTACATATGGCCCCGAAGAACCCAAACGCAATGTTTCCATTTTTTTAAGACCACTCTAATATTATTCTCTTCTTTCATTTTATTAATAGAAGAGAAAGAGTGTGCCATGTATTAAACTCTTATATCCACATTGCCTCCTATATGGGGGGTTACGGAATGCTCCATGGCCTGTGCACCGGCGGACTGCATATTGCTTATGAGGGCTGAAACTGTGGACGCATCCTGATTCATTGATTTTCTTAAAACCGATATTCCAAGAGCCTGTTTTACACTGCTCATATACTGAAGGGGTATGCCTGACATATTCATAATAGCACTCTCCTTTTTTAAAAGTATAATTAATTATATCACAGTCATTTAAATATTGCCAGAATCTAAGGGGACAGCCTTTGACTTTCTGTATTGGGAGGGGGTGCATTTCATATAGTGCTTAAAGGTCTTTATAAAGTAGCTGCAGTTGTCAAAGCCGGTTTTCATAGATATATCGATGATTTTTTCATCGGTATTTTCAATAAGAACGGCTGCTCTGCTAACTCTGTAGCAATTCAGGTAGTCCATGGGCTTTTTATTAACCATAGCTTTAAAAAACTTGCAGAAATGGCCCTCGCTCATGCCCGACAGCCGGGCCAGATCGTTAAGGCTTATTTTTTCGGAGTAATTTGACTGGATATATGCCAGAACTCTTTTCAATTTCTCTATTTTGCCGGAATTATCGGAATAATTGGCTTTTTCAGGCTTTCTGTCTGCGTTTGACAGCAGCAGGGAAAATATTATATAAATGTGTCCTTTTATAATAAGCTCGTAAGCATAGGGCCTTGAGACAGAGAGAGAGAGTATCGTATTAATAGACGACAGGGCTTCCTCTTCCCACTTGTGAGACGCTTTTAAGTGAATAGGAAGAATATATTTTCTTTTGATAAGGGGATCGATGAAATTTTTCTGGGGAAGATCATAGGCATAGCTGTTAATAAGGCTTTGGCCGAATACTATGGCCGAAAATGAGCAGCGGCGGCAGCCCCTGTTGTATGCGGCATGAATTTCTCCCCCGTTTATAAAAATCGCTTGCCCGGCAAATAGCTCGTAATAGTCTGTGTCAACCTGAACCAGCACTTTTCCGCTGTTGATGACAAGCAACTCCAGCTCATCATGCCAATGGCATTCAAAAAGAGTATCTCCCTCCCCGCACTCCATTGAATATAGGCTTAATGGAAACAGCGGGTCACCATGTATTCTGTTTTCCTTTAAAATTTGTATGTCCATATTGCTTCAAGCCCCTATATTGATGGCATAAAAAATAAAATATCAATATTTTGATATTTTACATCAAAATATTGTAAGACAGATAATGAAAACATCAATATAATTATATTAAAATATAAGACTTTTTCAATACAATTCAGCATGAAAATAATTGCTTGTTTAGTTATTTGTTTATTTATAAGAAGGGAGAATGGACAATGCAGACTACTGAAAAGGACAGCAGAGCCAAGCTTGCTCAAATTGAGGAGCAGATTTCAAGCCTTATTTCCCAGATGACTCTGGAAGAGAAGGTTTCTCTTTGCCACGGAAATACATTGTTTAAAACCGCAGGTGTGGAGAGGCTGGGAATTCCTCCTATTGTCACAACCGACGGCCCCCATGGCATAAGACAGGAATTTAAGGAGCATAAATTTGAAACTACAGGACAGACCGATGACTTCGTAAGCTATTTTTGTTCATTAATAGCACTTGCGGCAACGTGGAATGATGAAAGGGCTTACGATTTCGGCTCCGGAATGGGACAGGAGGCAAGAGCAAGGGGAAAGGATGTGGTGCTTGGGCCGGGAATAAATATAATGAGGTCGCCCCTGTGCGGAAGAAATTTCGAGTACTTAAGTGAGGACCCTTACCTCATTTCCAGAATTGCCGTGCCATACATAAAAGGCGTACAGCAGCAGAATGCGGCAGCATGTGTAAAACACTTTGCGGCAAACAACCAGGAGACAAACAGGCTGAGCGTCAGTGTGGAAATGGATGAGCGCGCTCTTAGGGAGATATACCTTCCCGGCTTTAAGGCCTGTGTGGAAGAGGGAGGCGCTTTCTCGGTAATGGGAGCATACAACAAGCTTAAAGGACAGTACTGCTGTCACAATGAATACCTTCTTAAAACTATTCTTAAGGGAGAATGGGGATTTGACGGAGCTGTTATTTCAGATTGGAGCGGTACTCACGATACTGTGGAGGCTGCAAATAACGGTCTTGATATTGAAATGGGAACAGAAAAGCCCTATAACGAGTTCTACCTTGCGGATGCTTTAGTGGAGGCAGTTAAAAACGGTCTGGTAGAGGAAAGCATTGTTGACGACAAGGTGAGGAGGGCGCTCAGACTGAGGTTTAAGACGGGAATGTTTGACGAAAACAGATGCAAGGGATCGTATAATACGGCAAAGCATCAGAAGGTTTCGCTGGATATAGCCAGAGAAGCAATTACCCTTTTGAAAAATGAAAATGGGATACTGCCTTTAGACGAGGTGAGAATAAGCTCAATAGCTGTCATAGGGGACAATGCCGTCAAAAAGCATGCGTCTGGAGGTCAAAGCTCCGAGGTTAAGGCCTTGTACGAGATCTCACCTTTAGAGGGCCTTGAAAAGAGATTGGACGGCAAAATAAAAATCAATTATGCCAGAGGGTATTCGGAAAGCGAGGCGGCGGCAGATATGCTGATGGAGGAAGCTATAAAGGCCGCTGCAATGTCGGATGTGGCTGTTGTGTTTGCCGGATTAAACCATAATTTTGACACCGAAGCCTCCGACAGGACGGATATGAGTATGCCATACCGCCAGCCGGAATTGATTCAAAGGGTTTATGAGGCAAATCCCAATACCATTGTTGTAATGATAAGCGGATTGCCTGTTGAAATGGAGCCATGGGTAAAAAATGTTCCGGCGCTGTTGCAGGTATGGTACTGCGGCATGGAGGGCGGAAACGCCATGGCTGAGGTGTTGTTTGGAGATGTAAACCCGTCGGGAAAGCTGCCTGTAACATTCCCTGCAAGGCTTGAGGATTGTTCTGCCCACAGCATAGGAGAATTTCCCGGGAAGGACACGGTGGAATATAAAGAAGGGATTTTTGTGGGCTACAGGCATTTTGATACAAATAAAATAGAACCCCTGTTTTGCTTTGGCCACGGTCTTTCATATACCGCCTTTGAATACAGCGGTTTAAAAATCACTCCCCATTCTGTAGAGCGCGGACAAAGCGTTGAGGTATCCTTTTGTGTTACAAACAGCGGAGAACGTGAGGGAGGGGAAACCGCACAGGTTTATATCCGCGATGTCGAGTCAAGCCTTGTCAGGCCTGAAAAGGAGCTCAAAGGCTTTAAAAAGGTGTTTTTAAAGCCCGGAGAAACTAAAGAGCTTTCCATTATGCTGGATGAATCCTCCATGTCCTTCTATAATGACAAAACCGGAGGCTGGATGGCTGAGCCGGGAGCATTTGAGGTCCTGGCCGGCGGCTCTTCGCGGGATATAAGGCTTAAGGGCGGCTTTGAACTGAAGAAATAGCACTTTATAAAGGCTTTATAAAAAGTAAACCGTAAAATATATTTTTAAGGATGTGAATTTATGAAATTTACGAATGGGTACTGGGACGTAAGGGAAGGCGTTAAAATATCCAGTCCTGTTGATGTAAGAGACATAAACGTTGACGGGAATTCTGTTTCTGTATGGGCGGCATGCAAGCCTGTAGAGCATAGGGGAGACACCTTGAATGAACCGCTTATCACAGTGGGGCTCAGCTCTCCCATGGTGGATGTAATATGTGTTAAGATTTTCCATCACAGCGGAAAAAGAACAACGGGGCCGGAGTTTGAATTGTACAGAGACAGCGGAGCAAAGGTAAGTACAGTTGACAGCGAGGACATCGCAAGCCTCACCAGTGGCAGGCTGGCGGCACATATTAATAAAAAGGGCAGATGGAAGATAGACTTTTTGTATGATGGCAAGCGTATTACAGGCACAGGGTATAAGGGAATGGGATATATTACCGGCAAGGACAAAAAGGCATATGTCAGAGAACAGCTCGATCTTGGAATAGGAGAATATGTTTATGGTCTGGGAGAGCGCTTTACGCCGTTTGTAAAAAACGGCCAGACTGTAGATATATGGAATGAGGATGGCGGTACCAGCAGTGAGCTGGCATATAAAAACATACCGTTTTATATTACAAACAACGGATATGGAGTATTTGTAAACCATTGCGGACGTGTATCCTTTGAAATTGCTTCGGAAAATGTATCAAGAGTCCAGTTCAGTGTGCCGGGAGAATACCTGGAATATTATATTATCGGCGGAGGTACGCCCAAAAAAGTCCTGGAGAACTATACAATGCTTACGGGAAGGCCCGCCCTGCCTCCTGCATGGTCATTCGGGCTATGGCTTACAACCTCGTTTACCACCAGCTATGATGAGACTACCGTGAACAGCTTCATTGACGGTATGCTGGATAGAAATATTCCTTTGAGCGTGTTTCACTTTGATTGCTTCTGGATGAAGGAATACCAATGGTGTGACTTCGAATGGGATAAAAAAGTATTCCCTGATCCGGAGGGTATGCTAAAGCGCCTAAAGGGCAAAGGTCTTAAGATATGTGTTTGGATAAATCCCTACATTGCTCAGAAATCCTGTCTATTCAGGGAGGGAATGGATAACGGATATCTCATAAAAACCAGAGATGGGGATGTATGGCAGTGGGATAAATGGCAGGCTGGAATGGGAATTGTTGATTTTACAAATCCCGAAGCTGCAGCATGGTTTAAATCCAAGCTAAAAAGGCTTGTTGACATGGGCGTAGACTGCTTCAAAACAGATTTTGGAGAACGCATACCTCAAGATGTGGTATACTTTGACGGATCGGATGCTGAAAAAATGCACAATTATTACACCTATCTCTACAACAGGACGGTGTATGAAGCACTGGAGGAGTCGGCCGGAAATAAGGATACTGTTCTTTTTGCACGCTCCGCCACAACCGGCAGCCAGAAGTTTCCCGTACACTGGGGAGGAGATTGCTCGGCCAGCTACGACTCAATGGCGGAAAGCCTTAGAGGAGGACTGTCTATCTGCCTGTCAGGTTTTGGATTCTGGAGCCATGATATAAGCGGTTTTGAGAAGACGGCTACTCCTGATATTTATAAGAGGTGGACAGCATTTGGATTGCTGTCCTCACACAGCCGGCTGCACGGAAATGAGTCCTACCGGGTGCCATGGTTGTTTGACGAAGAAGCGGTTGATGTTTTAAGGTTCTTTACACGGTTAAAATACCGGCTTATGCCTTATTTATTCGGCGCAGCATGTGAAGCGGCCTCCACCGGCATACCGATGATGCGTGCCATGATGCTTGAATACCCCGGGGACCCTTCATGCAAGGCTCTGGATCTTCAATATATGCTGGGGGCCTCGCTGCTGGTTGCACCTGTGTTCAATAGCGAAGGCGTTGCAAGCTATTATCTTCCGGAGGGAGCATGGACAAATTTTCTGACGGGAGAAAGGGTGGACGGAAGCTGCTGGAGGCAGGAAGAGCACAGCTATATGAGCATTCCCCTTATGGCCAGGGAAGGAGCGATTATTCCCGTGGGAAGCTGCGACAGCAGGCCGGACTATGACTATGCTTATGATGTAGACATATATGTTTATGGAATAAAGGATGGACTCTGTGCGTCGGCCTCGGTATACAACACTTGCGGGCAGGTTGAGCTCAGCATAGAGGTAAAATGCTGTGAAGGGGTTATAACTGTAGATGCCAGCGGTGCCGGAAAGCCATGGAACCTTGTTATACCGGGTGAGTGCCGTTCCGGTTCAGTTGAAAATGGAAGCTTAGGCGCTTGTAAAGAAGGAATGAGAGTAATACCGCATTCCTTTACGGGGCATATTGCTTTAACATTGGGAGATAAAGAGGCCTAAAAGGATAATAGATGGCTAAAGTATGAAGGTTAGAGGGGGCTGCCTTAAATTAATAGGGCAGCCCCAATATATATGCTTTAAAAATCAGGTCCATATATTTTTCTCTACATTGTCAGGCAGCCGCATAAAAATTAATGAGTCTTAGAATATGCGGCACTAGTCACAATTTTTTAATATGTCGTAAATATCGTAAAATATTGCATTGACTGCTGCTTGCGTGCGATTGCTGCAAGACAGCTTTTCTATAATAATTTTGATATGGGATTTGACAGTGTTTTCACTTATGGAAAGCATTGCTGCCAGTTCCTTGTTGGAATACCCATTTTTCAGCAGAGAAAGGATTTTTTTTTCGCTGGAAGTGAGAATATTTACATCAAATACAGATAGCATATTGCTTTTTACATAATCTGTTACATAGTCCTTAAGCATTCTGTTTTTAAAGCTGTTTTCTATGCTTTTTAAAAACAGCTTGAACAAATCTATTGACAGGTTTTCTGCCATAGAGCTGAGGAAAAAGGCTCCTATATATGCACAGCCATTGTCCAGTGTAATAGGCGCCGCACAGCTTGAAAACTTGTTCAGTGGCGTGCCCTCCCCATCTTCGGATTTAAGCACGGAAAAGCTGTTTTTTTTAAGAGACTCTGAAATAGCTGTTTTACCGGTATATTCTTCCTTTAGGCTTAAACCGGGACACAGCTTTATTTCCTTATGCATCAGAGAAGAATTTTTGCAGTACCAGATAGTGGTCAAATTGCTGTCAGTAAGAACTACCAAGCTGTAGAAGGGATACAAAGAAATTATTTCATTTGCAAAATTAGATAACATCAGCTTTAGTATATTAACACTATGGCTGTTTATGGGGCAAACTATCTTATAAGAGGGCTTCCCTTCCTGAGCTTCTTTTCTATCAGTCTTATCATATGTAAGTAGACATCCATTCTCATTCAAGCTAAATGCCTCCTTTATAAAGGAACTGTGTTATGGTGTTACGTATAGAGCTAAAAGTATCTTTTGCACAGCGAGTACATTGTAAATGTCAAATAAGCAGAAAAAAACAACCTGATAAAAGGACACGCCACGTAAATTAAGAATGCCTGAATTTAAATTACAATAGTTATGTAAATAATATATCAATTATGCTGTTTTTTAGCAATAACATATATTCGAAAATTGATAACAATATCAGATTTTGTCTAAAAATAAAAGATAATATATTAATATTCGACAAGTAAATACAAAAAATAGTAATTATTGTACAAGAAAGATCACCCAAAATAGTGAGTTAATTCTACTAAAATGTATCTATAATAAGCATTATCTCACGAAGTTATTCATAATGAGGATAATTTAAAAAAAATATCCTGTTTTATTATCTTCAGGTATTGCTGAATTTTTATTCAGGAGGTTATTTATGTGGCAATAGCATCGACACATATTTTAATTATGGCAGAATAAATCCGCTTACCGGGGGGAGGGAAAGATAAAAATCGGAAAAGCTTCTGTAAAAATAGAGATTTGATACTGAAATGCAAGTAATAAAAAGGAGACGAAAATGAAAATATCAGTAATGGAGATAGGCACAAATTCCATTAAATTCATTATCGCGGAAGCACACAGGGAAAAGTCCTTTAAAGTAATTGAGAAATGCAGCACCGTAAACCGGCTAAGCAGAAACATGTACAATAACAACTGCATTTGCAGGGAGTCCATAGACAGTGCTGTAGAGATAATAGGGGACTATATGGAAATGGCGGATAAAAAGAAAGCGCCGTTAGTTTCTATCTTTTCCACCAGTGTCTTGAGAGACGCAGCTAACAGAGATGAGTTTATAGAAAAAGTAAGGCTGTCCTATGGAATCAATATAGAGGTAATAAGCGGAGAGGCAGAGGCCCTGCTGTCGTACAAGGCGTGCAGCAGTCTTGCCGACGCAAGGCATAAAAGCTTTGCCGTCATTGACATAGGAGGAGGAAGTACGGAAATTTCAATCGGCAACAAGAAAAGCATTGAGAGAAATATAAGCATTGATATAGGTGCTGTGAGGCTCACAGAGACATTTATAAAAAACGATCCTGTAGACTATGAGGAAATCGCAGGGTTGTTACGGCACTTAACAGGAATATTTCAAGCCGCAGACCTCAAGGATTTCAAAGATATGGAGCTTATAGGAACAGGGGGGACTATCAAATCCGTTTCTACAATCTATAATAAGCTGGACTATAAAAATGAAGAAAAAATTCATGGGAGTGTAATAAGCTTTGATGACATAGGCTTTATTTTTAACTTTCTTACTCAATTGACTATTGAAAAAAGAAAAAATCTTGAGGGGCTTAACCCTAAAAGAGCTGATGTCATAATAGCAGGAACTGCCATACTGTACGGATTCATGAAGAAGTACGGTATAAATGAAATTACTGTAAGCTCAAAAGGGGTTATTGAGGCGTATGTCCAGCAGTATATTTCCTCAAAATTTTAGGCATAGCGAAAATATAATTTCGTTATCTATAAAAACAGGAGGTTTATATGGCATTTATTAGTGTTGAAAATCTTATAAAGGATTACAGGATTAATTCCAGAAAAAAAGGCCTGCTGGGCGCCATAAGCAGCTTTTTAATCCGGGAATCCATTCTTAAAAGGGCTGTGAACGATATAAGCTTTACAATAGAAAAAGGTGAGATGGTAGGCTTTATAGGGCCTAACGGGGCAGGAAAGTCTACTACCGTAAAGATGCTTACAGGTATTTTGGTGCCTACCTCGGGTTCTATAAGCATAGGCGGACTGTCTCCGTACAGGGACAGAAAGAAAAACGCCTCAAGAATGGGGGTGGTATTCGGGCAAAGGACTCAACTGTGGTGGGATCTGCCTGTATCGGATACCTTTGATTTGCTGAGGTATATTTACAAGGTGCCGGAAAAGACCTTTAAGCATAATATGGAAATGTTCAATGACATGCTGGGAATCGGAGATTTCATAAACCAGGCCACGAGGCAGCTTAGTCTGGGACAGAGAATGAGGGCCGATATAGCGGCCGCCCTTCTTCACGACCCGGAGATAATTTTTTTCGATGAGCCTACCATTGGGCTTGATGTTGTCGCAAAGGAAAGGATACGTGAATTTATAAGGTTTGTAAACAGGGAAAAGGGAGTTACAATGCTTTTTACCACGCATGACATGGCTGACATAGAGAAAACCTGCAACAGGATGGTGATTATAGATAATGGAGTGATTATCTATGATGGGACAACCAACGAGATAAAGGACAGATACGGCAAAGAAAGGACCCTTATAGTAGATTTTGCGGAAAATCCGGGGGATATTTGCCTTGAAGGAGTCACAATTTGCGGGGAGGGCAAAAAAAAGAAGAAATTCACCTTCAATAAAAGCGAGGTGCAGGTTTCCTCTCTTATTTCCAGGCTCACCCAGGAATATTCCGTGCTTGATCTTACCATACGGGAGCCTGAGATAGAAAGCATAATCAGAGAGATATACGAGGGGGGAATTGACTTTGATAAGAGCTTATCTGGAATTTGCCAAGAAGTCGTTTCAGAACAACGTAGTTTACAGAATTGACTATTTTGCAGGCGTTATAAACACCGTGGTCATGATCTTTGTCAACATATCAATATGGAAGGCTATTTATGAAGAGGAGGAAACGATAGGCGGCGTGCAGTTTAAAATGCTCATAACATATATTGTTTTGGGGTTTCTTCTGCAAAGCATATTTGCTATGGAGGAATACCTGATAGAGAATAAGGTAAGATCGGGTCTTATTTCCTCCGACCTTTTAAAGCCTATAAGCTTCAGATTATATATTTTTTCCTATAATATGGGTACGCTGTTTTTTAAAATACTGATGCAGCTTTTGCCTGCTCTTGTCGTATCGGTTGCTTTATTTGGGATGCTCCCGCCGTTTTCCGTATCCTCAGCGGTTTATTTTCTGATAAGCGCGGTGCTGGCATATCTGGTTTTGTACAACCTGAATTTTATAATATGGATGAGTTCCTTCTGGTTTTACTGGACGTTCAGCCTTGTTACCATAAAGGATGCGGCAATAATGATCTTCTCGGGGGCACTGCTTCCATTATGGTTTATGCCTCAGTGGCTTATGGATATCATATGGTTTACGCCCTTTGACTCTATATATTTTACGCCTATATCACTATACTTAGGGCAAATCCCGGCAGATGAAACCATTATGTGCCTGGTGCGGCAGGTGATATGGCTTGTGATTTTATTTAGCATTGGACAAGCGATGTGGAGATCGGCAAATAAGAAACTGGTGGTGCAGGGGGGATGATTTGTGAGTACTAAGGGAACATACAAAATAGCGGAGCTTATTTATCTTTTTTTTAAATATTCAAAGCTGAATACAAAAATCATGCTTGAGTATAAGCTTGACAGGTTTTTGCTTGCCTTTGCCGTCTTTTTCAGAGAAATAATAAGCGTTGTGGTAATGGTGCTTATTCTTACAAGGTTTGTACATATTAAAGGATGGGAAATGGATGAGATGCTTTTCCTGTATAGCTTTCTGTTTCTTTCCTACAGTCTTTTTATATTTTTTTTCACAGGGATACGGGATTTTGATGATATGGTCTATAACGGAGAGTTTGACAGGTTTCTCATAAGGCCTCTGGGTCTGATGTTTCAGATTATATCCTCAAGAATTGATTATTGCGCGACCGTCGGCCACGGTACGGTGGGAATAATATTGCTGCTGCGGACTGCAGGCTCGGTAGGGATTGAATGGAATGCAGGAAATGTGCTGTATTATATTACCGCGCTTATAGGGGGAGCCATAATTCAAGCCTCGCTGTTCATGCTGTCCTCATGCTTCAGCTTCTGGGCTGTAAAGACTATAAATTTAAGGAATCTGATATTTTTTAATTCCAGAAGGTTTGCAGGATACCCCATAAGCTTTTATCCCGCTGTCATACAGAAAATGCTTATATTTATGGTTCCGTTCGCGTTTGTAAGCTATTTTCCGGCCCAGTTTTTTTTGAAAAAGCCGGACATAGAAATGTTCTGGGGCGGTTATCTTTATCTGACTCCGGTCGTGGGAGCGGCTATGTTCGCTCTGGTATATGCCTTTTGGAGACTTGGTCTTAAAAGCTATTCCAGCTCGGGCAATTCCATGTATTAAAAGCTTCCGTGCGGTTTAGATTTATAGCGAACAGCTTAAGAGAAAACTGCTTTGAAATTTGAATTTTTTGCAGCAAGGCTGCATGGAGGGGCTAAAATGAAAAAATATACCAATTTGATAATTCTTATAGTAATAATTGCTTTAATACCTTGCTATTTTATCGTTAAAAATGTGAGTCTTAATGACCTGCTTTTAAAGCTGGGATATTATGATGACAAAATAACGGTTGTAAATACTGCCGACGTACACGGGCATATAATTTATGATGATGAGGTGGGAGGCTATTACAGCCTTCAGGACGTAAGCATAATTATGGGCCTGCCTCTGGTAAAGGGCTACATCGACGATATACGGGAAAAAAATGAAAAGGTGTTGTTCTTAGACAGCGGGGATATGTTTCATGGTACAAACGAGGCAAATATAGAGGAGGGCAAGGGCGTTGTTGAGGTTGCAAACCTTATGGGCTATGATGCCATGGTTCCCGGAAACCATGACTTCAATTTCGGATTCGACCGTCTTCTTGAGATACGGGACCAGCTCAGTTTCCCGGTATTAAGCTCAAATATATACCAGTACGGAGAGCGCGCGTTTGAGGACTACAGGATCATTGAAATGGGAGATAAAAAAATAGGAATTTTCGGACTGACTACTCAAGGCTCACTGCAGTATACAAATTCAAAGGACAACAAGGGGGTGGAGCTTACCGACCCGATTGAAGAGGCCAAAAGAGTAACCGGAGTTTTGAAGGGCAAGGTGGACAGCATTATACTCATATCACATCTGGGGGATGATGTTGATGCAAGCATAGCCCAGCAGGTCGACGGCATTGATTTGATACTTTGCGGGCACTACCATAAGCTTTATGATTCCTGGGTCAAGGTCAGGAACACATATATGGTGGAAGCGGGAGCGTGGACAACTCATGTGGGAACAGCTTCGATGTACTTTAAGGAAGGCAGAATGGCCAAGCTGGTGTGGAAGGTTGAAACGACAAAGGATAAGAGCAGAATTGATGAGAAATTGGATGCTGTTGGGCAGAAATACCATAAAATAGCGCTGGAGAATACGTCACAGGTTATAGCCCGGGCGGATGTTAAGCTGAACGGAATAAGGAGTCAGGTAAGGTCTAAGGAGACAAACCTTGCCAACCTGCTTACGGATGCCATGAGAGAAACGGCCAATGCAGACATTGCCCTGATGAACGGGGGAGGTATACGTGAAAGTATGCCGGAAGGAGATATTACACTATATAGAATAGGCAAGGTGCTGCCTTTTTCCAACTCACTTGTTATGGTGGAAATGGAGGGGGAAGCAATATACGATGCCGTAGAGAGGGGCCTCCGGGTATATCCGAGCGGAATGAACGGAGGCTTTCTGCAGGTTTCGGGGATTGAGTATGTTTTTGACGCTTCCAAGCCTGCAGGCGAAAGACTTGTCAGCGTAACCATGGATGGAAAGCCCTTAGAGCGCGATAAGCTGTATAAGGTGGCTACAAACGATTATCTCTATAACGGAGGAGATAATTACGAGGAGATGAGGGATTCGAAGCTCATTTCAATGGGAGATCTTCTAAAGGATGTACTGGCCAAGCATGTGACTGAGAAAGGAAATGTTGCACCGGAGGAAGATGGAAGAATAAAGGTTATTAATGAAAGATACAAATAAAATGTATTGGGGGAGATTTAAAATGCAGACGGCCTATGAAAATGAGATAAAAGAGAGAGTAATTGAGGTGGTGAAGAGAAACTCCATGTTCAACGCAGACAATGTAAGCGAGAATTCTAACATAAGAAGGGATCACGGCATTGACTCCATTAAAATGGTTGAGCTGGTGGTTGATCTTGAGGATGAGTTTGACATAGAGGTGGACAACTGCTCCTTAAGCTTCGAAAATTTTTCCACGGTAGAGCTGATTATACGCTATGTAATGAGCAAAGCGGGCAATGGAGGTAAAGTATGAATATATGGGAAACCATTTTTAAATCTGCGGAGAAGCGCCCGGATAAAATAATGGTTGCGGCAGCGGGAGAAGATTTTAAGTATTCCGAAATGCTGGAATATTCAAAGCAGCTTGCATTTGAGCTGCGTAAGACGGGTGTTAAAAGGGGCTCCAGGATAATAGTATATTTGAATGATTCCCCTGATTATATCGCCGCATTGTATGCCGTAAACATGGCGGGCATGGTGTTTGTACCCTTGTCGCCGCAGGTCAGGGATGTCAAGCTTTGTGATATTTTGCAGCACAGCGGGGCAGAGGCAGTAATCACAAGCAGCCAGCTTCTGGAGGTAATCAGGGATATAAGCCCTCGAGCGGCTCCTGATCTTAAGTATATAACGGTGTTGGGGAGGGATGGCGATTTACCGGAGTGGGATTGGCCTTCCTGCCGTGCCTCCGGCTTTTCATACAGGAAAGGCGGGGATGTGGTTTTAGAGGCCGCGGACTGGAAGGAGGATGAAATGGCCGCCATCTTTTACCTGTGGGATAAGGCAGGTATGCCTAAAGGCATTATGCTTTCCTCTAAAAATATAATGACAAATATGGATGCCATTATACAGTACCTTAAAATGACACACCATGACAGTCTGCTGGTACTGAAATCCATGTCTCTAGTAGGCACGGTAACGGGAGAAATACTTGCCAGTGCGGCAGTTGGAGCCACAATAGCAATTTTGGGAGGCATTACACATGCGGGGATTATTTTAAAAGCCATACAGGATTACAAAATTACAGGATTTTTTGCAATGCCTCTTATGCTCCACCAGATTATGGAATATAAAAGGAGAGAAAAGTATTCTACGGACAGCCTGCGCTATATACAGACAGGTGCGGCAAAGCTTTTAAAGAGTGATGTGGAGCAGCTTATGGAGATGTATAAGGGTGTAGACCTCTATTACATATACGGGCTCTCGGAGGCCTCGCCAAGGGTTTTGCATTTAAAGCCTGACGAAATGCTCATTAAGGCGGGCTCGGTAGGGAAGCCGGTAAAGAACTGCAGTGTGGAATTGCTGGATGCGGATAAAAAGCCTTGCGCTCCGGGAAGCGTAGGGGAATTGTATGTACAGGGGCCGAATGTAATGCTTGGTTACTATAAAAATGCTGAGCTTACGGATGAAGCTATTACGCCTTACGGCCTGAAAACAGGGGACCTTGCCTATATGGATAAGGACGGGTATTTCTATCTTGCGGGCAGGGCCGACAACATGATAAATCAGGGAGGCTTTCATGTATATCCCGCAGAGATAGAAAAGGCCATCCGTATGCTTGACAAGGTATACGAGGTCAATGTAGAGGGTGTGCCGGACGAGCTTTTAGGGCAGAAGATAAAGGCGTCTGTAAGGCCCAAGCCCGGGGAAACATTAACTCCCGGTGAAATATATGATTTTTGCTACGCCAATATTGAGAGCAGCAAAATACCCAAGATCATTGATGTGCTGTAGAGTTCTGCACATATCAGAGGAGCAGAAATAAAACATCAGAAGTATAAGAAATGAAAGGAAGAAAAAAATGTCCCAGGATGATTATTTGATAATTGCGAGGAATACGGGGCAAATGCTGCTGGTTGACAAGCTTATGAGAGATAATATGGTAAGAGCCGAAATTGTACCCGCCCCTCCAAGACCGGGAATGGCATGCACTAAGGCCGTTAAAATATCCGGTGATGATTTATGCAGGGCCAAGGAAGTCTTAGCAGCTATGAGCGTAAATGTGAATGAGATATTAAAAAGCGAGAAGTTAAAGCTGCAGAGTATTTTAGATGCAAAGGCAGGCGAGGCAAATGATATATCTGGATAATGCCGCTACAACATATCCTAAGC
Source organism: Bacillota bacterium (assembly GCA_023390115.1). Lineage (GTDB taxonomy): Bacteria > Bacillota > Clostridia > Acetivibrionales > DSM-27016 > Anaerobacterium. The sequence continues at coordinate 9,334 of JAEWDM010000039.1, read as the reverse complement.
CCGAAAGGGTATATAGCGAGATGGACAGATGCCACAGGGAATATTGTGCAAACCCCGGAAGAGGAGGACATGTATTGTCAATAAGATCGGGGCAGGCAGTAGCAAATGCAAGAGATGAATTATGCAGGCTTTTTAATATAAGTAACACTATGCAGCTTTCCTTCACAAAAAATGCCACGGAGGCGCTTAATATATTGATAAAGGGATATCTTGCTGAGGGAGATAATGTTATAACGACTGCAATGGAGCATAATTCGGTAATGAGGCCGCTGAAAATTCTTGAAAGAGAAATAGGAATAGAAATTTCCATCCTGAAAAGCAATGCATATGGGGAAATAGACATAGAGGATTTGGAAAGGAGCATAAAAAGCAACACCAGGCTTATCATTTCTACATTGTCCTCAAATGTCAATGGAATAATAATGCCGGTGAAGGAAATAGGAGCAGCCGCGAGAAGGCATGGAGTGGCTTTTCTGCTGGATGCCTCCCAGGGGGCGGGCTCAATAGGCGTAGATGTGGAGGAAATGTGCATAGACATGCTGGCTTTTCCTGGCCATAAGGGACTTATGGGGCCTTGCGGCACAGGAGGATTGTATGTAAGAGATGGAATAAGGATAGCAGCCCTTATTCACGGAGGCACGGGGAGCAACTCGGAAAGCTTTTACCAGCCTGATTATATGCCGGATATGCTGGAGAGCGGAACGTTGAATACGCCCGGTATTGTAGGGCTGTGCCAGGGAGCCAGATACATAAGGGATATTGGAATTGACAACATAAGAATGCACAAGCACCAATTGATAAAAAGGCTCCATGAGGGAGTTGAGGATATAAAGCAGGTAATACTGTACAGCAGGAATGATATATACAAAAATTCGGGAATAGTAGCACTGAACTTTAAGGGGGTTGCTGCGGCGGAGGTCAGCTATGTCCTGGACAAGGCCTACGGAATATGCACCAGAGCAGGAATGCACTGCTCTCCATCGGCTCACAGGACTATGAATACATGGGAGACAGGAACTGTCCGCTTCAGTGTAGGCTGCTTTAACACCATGGAGGAGGTAGATTCTACAATAAAGGCCTTAAGGGATATTGCTTCAACGATTAAGTATTGAATAATTTAAGGAGGGGTTTAAAATGCCGTTAACAGTAAAAGAGCTAAGCAAGGAGAGGCAGCTTGTTCTGCTGTGCTCAAGAGGAGTTTTAAGTGAGGGCCACGTTCAGGAGATAAAGGAAATTATGGAGGGAAGACTTGACTGGAAGGAGATACTGTACCAGGGGATAACTCACAGAACCCTTAATATTATGTATTACCACCTTGGTAATTTAGGTCTGACCGGAAAGGTAGAGGAAGAAGTATTAAAGGCTATGAAGACCCAAAGCAGGGTATATGCCATAAGAAATAAATCCTATTTTTCGGAAATTGCCGAAATCTTTAAAAAGCTGCACGAGGCAGGAATACGGGTCGCAATTCTAAAAGGAAACTTCCTTGCATCAAAGGTATATCCTTCTATTGAGACCAGAACCTTTAATGATTTGGATTTCCTTATAGATGTGAGAGACGGTGATAAAATAGTAAAAATTCTGGAGGGACTGGGCTATATACAGGGTGAGGTTGATGAAAAGGGAGACATAATACCAAGCACAAGGAAACAGAAGATGCTGCAGCAGCTTGCTTCAAATGAGCTTCAGGAATGCTTGAAAAAGAGTGATAATCCCTTTACTCCCATGTTCCAGGTGGATTTAAATTTTGATGTGCTGTGGAAGGGCAACTGCCCATGCAAAATAGACACTCCGGAGCTGCTTGAAAGAGCGGTAGAGGTGGATATAGACGGGGCAAAGACTTATATACTGGACTATGAGGATTTTCTGGTGCAGCTTTCATGTCATCTTTATAAGGAGGCTGCGCTGCTGCACTGGATAAATGATTTGAGGGATCTTAAGATATATAAATTTGCAGATATCCTGATGTTTGTGGAAAAGTATTCTGCTGAAATTAATTGGGACAAGCTTGTTTCATTTTGCAAGAGGGTGGGCTGTGAAAAAATAGTTTATTATGCGTTTTATTATGTAAACCTCATGTACGGGGAGGTTATACCGGAAAATGTAATGGCTGTGCTTGAACCGGAGAATAAGGATTATCTCGACGAATACGGAATTGAAAATCAGAAGCCTGCGAAATGGGAGTTTGACTTTTTTACAAGGATGTTTGAGACGTGCAGGGTATTGGAAATAAGCCAGGATATGATGTCGGGCACCGACAGGTTCTGGAGCACCAAGAGGAAGAACTGAAAATATAAGCCGACGCAGTTTAAAAAATTGATTTTCAAGGATGGGAGCGCGTGTTTATGGTTGATTATAAAAAGATAATAAGAGATTTGATATTCAGGATATCGTATGAGGTTTCCGACGACTGCCAATGCCTTCTGGACAGGGCTGTTGAAACGGAAACGGATCCCTCATCCAAAATGATACTTGAAACAATAGTGGAAAACGTAAATATAGCCAGACAGTGCAAGCAGGCCCTGTGCCAGTCTCCGGGATATCTTACCGCCTATATAACCTTCGGGGAGGATTTTTTTGTACCCGATTTGGAGGACATATTAAAGGAGGCGATAATAGACGCTACAAAAATAGGGTATTTAAGACCAAGCATGGTTGACCCGCTTACAAGAGTAAACAGCGGGGACAACAGCGGCCGTGGCGTACCTAATATGGAGTATGAGCACAAAAAGGGAATAGACTACATAGAGATTATTCCAAGTATAAAGGGCTGCGGTATTGAGCTGTACAATAAGGTTAAGGTTTTTACAATACCTGAAATAGGTGACAACTATGAGGGCATAAAAAGGTTTGTTCTGGAATGCGTGTGTGAAGCGGGAGGAACGGCATGCCTGCCGTCCGCCATAGGCATAGGAATAGGGGGACAGGTGGATGTAGCCGCTAAGCTTAGCAGAAGGGCAATGAGCCTCAGAGGGTGGATGCAGAGAAGTGAGGACAAGAGAATAGCGCAGCTTGAAAATGAGCTTCTGGAGGAGGTGAATTCTCTGAACATAGGCTCGGGAGGCACAGGGGGCAAGGTTACGACGCTGAGTGTCAATATAGAAATAGCGGCTACGCACACAACTCTTTGTCCGGTTGCCGTAAATTTTCATTGCTGGGTTGCCAGAAGGGCGGGGATAAGACTTTATAAGGATGGAAGAGTGGAAGAATTAAGCTTTATGTAAATCTTAAAGATGGGAGGAAGGACAATGGCCGAATATTATTTGAAAACTCCATTGAAGGATGCCGACATAGCCTTACTGAATGCAGGTGACACCGTGTATATAAGCGGAAAAATTTACACGGCCAGAGACATGGCCCATTATAAGCTGAAAAAAATATGCGACCTGGGGGGAGAGCTTCCCGAGGACTTTAAGGGCCAGGTAATATTCCATGCGGGTCCGATTATAAATACTGAGGATCATAAGCATAAATTAATTGCTATAGGTCCTACCAGCAGTATAAGAATGGATCCTTATTCAGATATGATGGGCAGGCTGGGGGTAAAGGTTCTTATAGGAAAGGGAGGCATGGGAGAGCAGACAACGGAGGCTATGCGGCAGCATACTATGGTTTATCTTCTGGCGGCACATGGGTGCTCTGCGATACATACTCAAAAAATAACTTCGGTGGACAATCAGCACTGGATGGAGGAAATAGGTATGCCCGAGGCCCTATGGGTTTTACAATGCAAGGAGTTTGGGCCCTTGATAGTGGGAATAGACTCAAAAGGGAGAAATCTTTTTGAAGAAACCAAAAAAAATTCAAGGGAAATGGTCAAAGCCATGAGCGTATGCGGGGGCCCGAAAGAAGCCCGGCCCGACAAATATGAATATGAGGAATGATTAATGAGATATGAAAAAAAAGGGCATTTTGATAGCTGTGGAGGGTATAAGCGGCTCGGGTAAAAGTGAAAGCATTAAAGAGGTTTTTGAATATTATAAAAGCAGGGGCTATAGGGCAAGCATAGTCGAATGGAATTCCAATAAAAGAATACGCTGTTTTATGGAGCTGCTGAGCAGTAGAAAACTTCTTACGCCGCTGATGTATAGCGGTTTGCAGTGGCTAAGCTTCTATATTGATTACTTTATCAAAATTATGCCCTTATTGAAAAGGGGATATGTAGTAATAGCGGACAGGTACGTTTATACAGCATTGACGAGGGATGCCGTAAACGGTGCAGGTAGAGCACACGGGATGATTTTGAGAAGCATCGCCAGACCCCCTGATTTGCTGATGTTTTTTGACACAAGCCCGTATGTGTGCCATAACAGGATAAAGCTGCGGGGAAAAGCTCTTTTTCATACAAATAAATTTATTATGAACAGCCGTCTTTTGAAAAATAAGGATCTGTACTACTTGAAAAGGCTGAGGCGAGAGTATTTGAAGCTTTTCTCACAGCCTGGAGCGGACAAGAATATGTATATTGTTTTTATAAACGACTGTTCCACAGAGGTAGCAAAGTATATTGATTGCTATATGAATACAAAAAAAGGCCGGGCTGGCATAAGCGGCGATAAAACTCAGATATCACTTAAATAACATAGCGGACAGGCTTAAAACAGATGGATAGGGGGTGTAATTTTGATAAGGCTCTGGAATTATTTAAATAAAATAGCTGCTACAAGCCATTACTCTATTACCTTCTCCGCCGATAAATTCAATTATCTGAATAAATGGCTGGTAAAAGGTGCATATGTAAAAAACAAAAGTAATGCGAGTGTCCAGCCGTATATTGATGAATCGGGAGATATTGCACTATATCATGAGCTCGCATACATTTCAAAGGAGGAAAGGGAAAAAAATTGGAGATATTATTATTATGAGGTGAGAGACCAGGCTGAAAATCAATATACTGATTACTCCAAAAATACTCCTCAGGCTCTTTTTGAGCCTGAAGAAAACAAGTATATATATAGCCTGTGCTGCATATATTCACAGAAAAATCAGCATGTCCTTTTCAGTGTGAACAGCTCGCATTCCATAAGGGTATGGATAAACGGAAAGCTTGTATGCTTATCTGAGGCAGGTGCATTCATTTTTCCATATATATTTAAATTCAAGCTTAGAAAGGGCATTAATACGGTGCTTGTTGAAAAGTCATCTTTTACCGCGCAGCATTCTGCCGACATGGAAAGGGACTATTTTTCAGTACATTTCAAGCCCTATGAGTGCTTTAATAATGATAAATGCCGTACCTTTATAGACAGTGAGTATTTTGGCATACTGGAAAATACCTTTAGTATTATGCCTGAAAAATATTTTTATAGCCCCAATGATAAAATAAATGTCGTGGTGCTTTCAAAGTCATTGGCGGGGTCAAAAAAGGATAAAATTCTAATAAGCGTATATAATGCTTTGGATGAGGAGCTTTACACTTGCTTCTGCCATACCTCCAAGTGCATATGCTTAAATAAGGCCTGTAAAGACGAGGGAATACTCAAGCTGAGTGTTCAAAGCCTGCATAATAAAGAGAAAAAATCCCATGCCTATATTTTTTACGGAGACTTTATAGGGTATATGGATAACCTGATAAGAAAATTCGGTGAAGCTCCGGGCTTCGAAGAAGGGGCAATTCAAAGGTTTAAAACCCTCAAAAAATTATATAATAAAGACAGGGGATTATGCTTAAGTACCTCGCAGGCGCTTACCGAAAAGACAGTTTACGCTGTTCTGCGCCAGCTTGCATGTTCTGAAGCGGGCCTTTCACAAAGGGACAAAAGTCCCGGTGCGGAGAGAGGTAAATACAGCAAACCCTTTTATGAGTCAGAATATATTACAGGCTTGTATGGAGAAGAACCGGACTCGGGCGAATATAATATTTATACTCTTTCACTTCCGCAGAGCAAGAAAACTGAAAATAAAAACAGGCTGTTTGTTTTTTACCAGCCTGAACCCGTACTTCCGTATTATTTCGGACGCAACTGCTGCAGCGCGCATAATGAGTTTTTAAGCGATACCGTTCTGATGTCAATATGCGGCTCTGCGGGAGAAGGCGGCAGACTGAAGTATAGAGCCGCCCATGACGTAATTGAAGGGATAATAAAAGAATTCAATATCGATCGTGACAGAATTTATCTTGTAAGCTCCTATGACGGGGTTTATAGAGCTTTGGGGCTTGCTGCGGCGGGTTTTGACGGAGGCCGTGCCTTTGCGTTTGCCGCAATAGCGGTCACGGGCCTTATGGCGGGATATGAGCCGGACGAAGGAGCCTGGCCGATACCCGAGTATATGTCAAGCATAGGGCATACCACCGTCTTGCAGCTCAATAATATGGAGCACCCTTTTTTAAATTTGTCACAGGCATTGTATGCATCAAGATTTTTAAGCAGGGTGAAGGTTTGGAATTTTGATAATTTTGAAGCAAATGAGTTTAAGGTGATGTTTAATTCACTGAAGCTTTTAGAGCTTCTCGCAGAACATAATAAGGAAAAGTTTCCGGGAGGTGCAAACAGCAGTGGAACTACATGGGTATATTGAAGAAATTATACACCGCTGTCCGTATAAAATAACCTTTTTAGGCAATAGGCCCGGATTTGTAAACAGATGGCTTGTGAAAAGCGAGCCCATAAATGCGTTTGAGCAGGTAGATTTTGAGCCCTGCCTGAGCACATATGGAAGAATACTTCTGAAAGGGGATGCGGAAAGCCTTTCGCAGGAGGAGCTTGAAAAAAATTGGAGGTATTACTGCTGCACGAGGCATGATGATTATCCCTATATAGAATACAGCAGGAACAACCCCGAGCAGATTTTTTTAAAAGGGGAGGATAAATATATATACAGCCTTTCCTGTATTTACTGTGAAGACACGACGGATATTTTAATTTATGCCGATGCCCTTATACCTGCAAGAATATGGATAAACCGTGACATAGTCTTTTCCATTACCCAGGGTTACATGATAAAGCAGCACGTATTTGCCGTAAGGCTGAAAAAGGGAATAAATATTATTCTTATTGAAAAATCAATGCTTGCCCGGTACAAAAATTTTAACCCTGATATGCTGAGAGTACATTTTGAGATTATTCCTGTGCAGCATTTGCTTAAAAATAAAATTCACAGGTTTTTTGATGCAAACCAATTGAAGCTGTTGGACAGCAGCTTAAGGATTACGCCGGATAAGGCCTTTTATAAATGCGGAGAGGACATTGTAATTACCGTTATGCCGAGATATATAAAGGGCACGGAGCGGGAAAGGATAACGGTGCAGGTTTTTAATGCGGCTTATCAGAAGGTGATTGAGCGTGAGGAGCATACCTTTGAAAAAATTGTATTTAAATTCTGTGCTGAGATGAAGGGAACGTTTCTTATAAAAGCGGAAAGCAGAAAAAGCGGCAAAAAAGACGAGGTTTATATTTTTAAGGGGGATTTTTTGTCTGACCTGGAGGAATTGGCTTTAAAGTCGGAGGGCAGGGAGGATTGTGATGAAAGCATATCCCTATCAATAAGGAGAATTGCGTCAATTCCCGAGACGGATACAAGCTTTTTTAAAAATACCGTGGAAATGATGACCGACTATTTCTTTGAGCCCATGCTGGAGCAGGTATTTCTATTTGAAAATGCCATTGTACACTCTTCACCGGGCTGTTGTAAAAAAGATATATTCAATATATCCCGCAAAAGAGTGATGGCTTTTAAGAGCAGTGAAATTGATGATGGCTTTACAACATATTCCTTATACTTTCCTCAATACTACACTCCAGAAAAGCGGCACCCATTAATTGTTTATTTTATGTATGGCGCAGGATATGCAACCTACCCGTACATGGTTGAGTTCATAAACAAAAATATGTTTGAAGGTGCGATAGTTCTTGGCGTATGCGGAAGAGGAGGCACCAACAGGGATTATATAAATGAAGGCGATGTTTTAAAAATTATACAGAAGGTAATTCAGGTATATAAAATAGACAGAAATAAAATATTCTGCGTGGGAGGGTGTACGGGAAATATAAGGGCTATAGGCATGGCAATCCGAAAGCCGGATATATTCACAGCCATAGCGGGCGTAGAGGGAACTGCAAGGCTTGACATAAGGAATCCTGAGTTTGAATGCTTAAAGAACATGGACAATATGAAAATGTACCAGCTTAATAATATTGAGGATGCAATTTTTAATACTGCAAGGGTCGTTAATACCTTAAAAAGAATCCGGCACAGCAAGAGCTGGAATTTCAGCGGTTTTGGACACAGTCAGTTTGACACTATGTTAAATTCGGGGCAATTAATAAAAATACTCCTTGGCACAAACAGAGAAAGATATCCCAAAGAAATATTTTTTATTACGGAGGAGCCGATATACAACAAGTCCTACTGGGTAAGGCTTGATTATATCGAAAGCCTTGGGGAGAAAGCCTGCATAGAAGCAAGGATAGAGGGGCCTAAGCTTATTTGTATAAGCTGCCGCAATATTAAAAGGCTTACGCTGCTTTTAGCGCGTGAGGAAATGGGGCTTGGGGACAGCATAAATATATCAGTTAACGGACACAGCTCTAAGGTTTATCCGGGGGCTTATTCGGAAAACTCCGTAACAATCCGAAGCGGCGGTGCCTTTATAGAGGCCAGGGAGCTTACGAGGGAGTACTTTGATGAGGCATATGACTGCTTTCAAATTAATCAGCGGCTTCTTGGAATAAAGAGGGTATATTACTCAAAATGCACTGTTATAAAGCCTTGCAGCCAGGAGAGGAAAAGCCTTTCAAGAAGGATATTTCTGCTTTTAAAGGATCCCATCAGGGAAAAGGTGAGAAATTATAAGTACGGCATTTTAACGGAGAATGAGCTGAGGCTTGAGAGTCTCGCGGGGACGGGCCTTGTATATATAATAGCTCCCGATACCGGTAAAGAAATGAGAGAGGAATTAATAAAAGGATCGGGAGTAAGCCTGTGGGGCTGCTGCATGGAGTACCACGGCAAAAAATACTGCGGAGACTATTTTGCATTAATAAGGTATGACAGCCCATTTGACCCGGAGAAATCGGTATTGCTGGCTATATGCTCCAGTGGCGTGGCTATGGCAAGCATGACAGAGCTTATTAATTCCTTTGATTCAAATCCTGTGTTCTATAATGACGCAATTATTTACAGCAAAGGAGTCTACGAATATTTCAGACACGGGTGAGAGGAAAAAATAATTATATTCTAAAAAGGGCTTTGCGGGAGGTGCATGGATTTATGGACTTTCAAAGCTATATTGAACAAATTATATACAGATGTCCCTACAATATAACCTTTTCAGGCAATAAATGCGGATTTCTGAACAGGTGGCTTGTAACGGGCAAGGCTATAGAGCCTCACG
>JAEWDM010000009.1 GCA_023390115.1 Bacillota bacterium | reverse complement strand
TGAATTCAAGGCGTTTTCGCCTGCCGTGTTAACGGCGCTTAAACAATATAACATCATTTCCCGCACAAAACAACACAATAATACTTCATTTATCCGCCAATATGTCAATTTATATATTATTTTCTCCAGTATACTTTATAATTCACTTAAATGCTATATACAAACTGAAAAAATAAAGAGATTTGCAATTATTATGACCACTAATGTAACAGCAATAAATATAAAGTACTGCTATTCGGATTTTCCAAGCGTTATTGCAAATATATGAATATTGCTACATTCAGGCAAAGATATACTGTCTAATTGTAACTTATTGTCCAGTTGAATAATTTTAGCAAACAAATGTGCTTTAAACCAAGGGATTAAAGAAATATCACTATTTGTTCTTTCTGCACACTTTCCCTCCCATGCCACCACCTCTCCAAAAAGCGGCTCATTGGCCGACCAATCCGAAATTTCCAATGGTATACTGTCAGCCCTTTCCCCTACATAACAGATGCTCATCATTTCAGACTGATGTCCCCACTCTGCGCACCCAAGAAGTATAACAAAGGAGTAGTTATCTTTTAGGAAAGATATTGTTTGCCCGGTACATGAAATATTATCATTCATGCCATCCATAGGATGGGGAAAACGGAATTTAACCCTTTCTACATCCCATAATTCTTCTTCCGGCAGCCCTTCTGTCAAAAAGAACTGTCCAGTGTGAGTCAAATCGGCTGTAGATTCAGAGTGCATACACGATGCAAATCCATCATTGTTTAAATAGCTGGAAATATCAACAAAAACAACTTCATTAACTTGCTTATCAGGATTAAGCATATTTTTTGAATTTAAGACATTCAGTTTTACACTATTACTGCCTTCAATTGATTGTAATAGTGCATCATAAATGTTCTCTTCAAAATCCACTGCCTCGATAATCTTTTGTGAAGTTTTTTCAATCTCGGTATCAAATTTCTGTTTTAGTAGAGCCTTATTTAGCAAGCTCCATACCGATAACCACTTATTTGAAAGCTTTATGAAAGTATCAGGATAGCCAGAAAGAGCATGGACCTTTTGAAAATTAATAAGATATTCTAAAGCATTTGAAAATAGAAATCTTGTACGGTATATTTTCTGAAAATTTTGACTTATTTCAGTACTAAAAGCATCCTTTCCCTCCTTATTCTCTGCTGCATAATCAAAAGAATCTCTCATTAATCTTGCAAGCTCCCGCATTGATTCAAAAGCATTATTTTCCAGTAGATATTCCATATTATGTTTGATTATAGAAATCCAATCAACATTCATCTGTTCATCCTGAACAATAGAATACGTAGAGCAGCCGTAATCACCACAGCCTTTTAAAAAATTATCCAGAGGAAGAAAAGCAGTCTGGTTCAAATTATGTACATCAAGACAAATTACTTCCTTATTGTCATAATTGATGCCAATTACAAGAACAATAATATATTCGTCACCTTTTAACGCCCATGGCACATATTCGCCCTTTAATACCGTTTTAGTAGGAAGTCCTGCCTTAAGCTCCTTATGTGCAATATTCAGAATCTCCTTTGGATAGTATATATCGTGCTCTGTGACTCGTATACCGTGATATTGCTCCAGAAGCTGTTTAGGGTCGCCATCTTCTATTAATATCCTGCTGCCAACAACCCCATGGACCATCATATCCTCTTCTGCCAGTTTAAATTTCCACATTTGTGAGAAAATCATTTCATACCGGCGTTTCATCCAAAGGGCTACAGATGCTAAAACGGCCTCTTCACACATCATTTCGCGAGTCTTCTCTAATTTTATATCCAACAGCATTAAAAACACTCCTCCTCTGGCTTCTAATGTATACCAGCACTTCTAAAGACAAAACAATTTGCGGTATAAGCAATAAGCTGAAAATTGAACTCCTATTTTTATGAGAACCACCGTATTTCCTTTTTAATAATTTCAGCAGGATATCCGGCAATTATTTGATTTTCACCTTCTATTTCTTTATTCAGAAATGTGTTAGCAGCAATTATACAACCCTTTTCGACCTTTGTTCCCTTAAATATAATTGTTCTGCATCCAATCCATACTTTATCGCCAAAAGTTATTTCTCTTGCCGGATTACACATTTCCTTTGTAATTTTGTTAAGAATTGCATGCCCATCATGATCCATGATTAATACATCCCATGATATCATGCAATTTTTTCCAAAGCAAATGCTTTTCTCTGAAATTATTGACGTTTTTGCTGTAATAGAGAAATTATCCCCTAAATCCAGCCTGCCATTTTTTGTAACAATTATTTTTGATCCTACGCCAATAAAGATATTATCTCCAAAAATCACCTTCCCAGAAACATTCCATATTGTTTTGCTCTCATTTACATCAAATTGAAAACTATCACGAAATGTAAAACCAATTAAAACCATCCCTGTCCTAAGTTGATTATTTATTGTTAATTCTCCTTCTGTTTTGGATAAAATGACATTACGGCTAATAAGTACTGGTAATTTTATTGCATCCTTAAAGGTAAAATACTTTAAATTAAATAATAGCGTTTTATAAATTGATATTCCACGGCAGCTTTTTAATATTGAGAATGCCTTTTTTATTACAGTTTTCATTTTGCCTCCTGGATATTTTTTATACTTTTTTATGCCTATATAAATCAATAGCCTTTACCTAAGATTACTATATTAAATCAATTACTTGATAGACAGCTTATACCCGGAATGAAGTTTTTATTTCTCCTGCTTAGTTCATTATTAGAGCATAAATTCATGCTAATGAAACTGCAAACAAATGAATATTAGGACAGTTTGGTAGTATAATATTTTTTATTTTTTTATTTAGCTTTGTACAGTATGTTCTAGCACATAGGTAACGGCCTTTATTACCCAACAGCTCTGCTCCATGCATATTTTTCTCAGCAGCCTGTCCCTCCCATGCAATAGTTTGTCCTTGGGCCGGCCCACGCCACCAGTCCAAAAATTCAATGTAAATTTCTTCTGATTCTCCATCTGTATAATTTATTATCAGTTTCTCGAAAAAATCTCCCCATTCTGCGCAGCCTAGAAGCATTATTCCCTTTTTACATAATAAATTTTGTAGTTCAAAAATCTGCCCTTCACAAGAAATATTGTCATTTATTCCATCACCTGAAACTTTTATTTTAAAGATCATATTGTTGTCTACTTTTATAATGCCGTCATCAGGAAGCCCATTCTTTAAAAAATAATGTCCTGTTCCCGTCAAGTCAGCTTGGCTATTTTTAGAAGCAAAACTACCAAACGCGTTGTTATTAAAATATTCGGATATGTCTAACATGAATACTTCTATATCTGCATTATCATCTGAGTACTTATGCATAATATCATTATCTTTTATTAAATTATTTGTACAAACACCTCCCGAAATCGCCTGCAATAAATTCTCTGCTACATTTTCCTCTATATCTGCTATTTCGTTAATTATTTGTGAAACTCTTTCCGCTATATTATTTTCGCTGCTTAGCATCTTAGCTTTAATAAGCAATCCTCTTATTGTAGACCATTTTGCCGCAGCATATTTTAATTTCTGAGAAGCTTTAAGTAATTCTCCAATTCCAAACTTTTCGGAAAAATATTTTAGCAGCTTTGAAAACTGTTCTCTGCCTATGCAAACACTCAAAATATTATGCAATAAGTGTGTGTTCCAAATTTCATCAACATCGTAGCCTTTTGTTTCCTCTATCAAATTCAGTGTTTTAAAATCCTTTGAAAAAGCCCTGATAGAGTCAAAGGAATTACCATACTCGTTTCTGGCATAAAGTTTCAGAAGAGTATTCTGTATTATTTCTTTCCAATCAACTTCGTATTTTTCAAATGGCAAAGTATTATATGTCGTTACTATACCATCATTTCCCTTTATAAAATATTCAGACGGAAGCTTTGCTCCAAAATTGACTGGCTGGCAATCAATACAATGTATGCTTCCATCTTTATATAGCCCTACACCAATAACGCTGTGGTTTTCAGGAACATCTGCCCTTTGGAAAAATTTGTGCCAAGGGCAACAATGGACATATAAATTAAATATCACAGGCTGTTTGTATAGAATAATGATTCCATACGTCATGAAGCCTTACCCTCGCATCACAAGTATTGCTGAATACCAATCCGTCGATAAAATCGTATACTCCCGCTGTACCCTCGCTTAAGCAGGAAAGTACATAGGAGCAGATATTGCGGTGCAAAAGGCCGCTTGCATCCGAAGTGCCAGCATCCGATTCTCCGGTAATTCTGAAAGGAACCATTCCTGCGGCATAAAAAATTTCTTCCGGTATATTGGTCGAAAACCAACCAATTTTAGGTTTATCAACTTTTTTTAATATTTCAATTTTATTTGTACTAAGATCCGTTATTTTTCTAATTAAATCATTCATTGCTGTTTGTCCTTACTTTCATATTTTTACTTTCAAAAATTACGTTTCAATGAGTTCAACAAAGCCAATATTGAGGTTATATAAAAAAGCAAAGCTGCGGGCTTCACTTTCCGACTTTTCACCTGAGCTTACAATTACGTAGCCCTTTTTTCTTAATTTCTTTACATCCTCCGCCAGATTGTATGACTCATAGCAAAGGTGGTAAGGCCCCGGCCCAAGCTTCTTTAATAATTTGCTTATAATTGATGTTCCATCAATTGGGGCAATAAGCTCAATAACGGTAGAGTCATTTTGTATGTAGTGGCCGATAACTTTCATTGTGTTGTTAACTACACTTTCACCCATGCTTCTAAAACCCAGCAGTTCATAGTCACTGATGGATTTCTGGAGGTCCTCAACCAGGCATCCGATATGCAGTATTTTCATTTATGTACACCTATCCTATAAATATATTTGAAAAAATCTGATTTTCTTATGTGCTGACTTCCTGATGATAGAAATATTTTTCATATAATTCCGCATAGTAATTTTGTTTAGTGAGAAGCTCCTCATGGTTTCCCTCCTCAACAATCCGCCCATCCTCAAGGACGATAATGCGGTCGGCGTTTTTTATTGTTGAAAGGCGATGTGCAATTATTATGGCGGTACGCTCCTTTAGAACAAGGTCTATACTCTTTTGGATCTGCACCTCTGTCAGAGGATCTATACTGGCTGTAGCTTCATCCATAATAATAATGCTTGGATTTTGCAGCAGCACTCTTGCCAGAGAAATCAACTGCCTTTGACCCATTGATATTCCCTTTCCCATTTCGCCAATATATGTCTGCATGCCCTGGGGAAGCGAATCTATCCAATCGCCTCCCCCAATCTGCTTCGCCACAGCCTCAACCTCTTCGTCAGTCGCATTTGGGGATGAATACCTTATATTATCAATAACCGTGCCTGTGAAAAGAAAAGGTATTTGGGGTACAATGCCAAGATTTCTGCGATACGAGATCAAATCATAGCTCCGGATATCCTTCCCATCGATGTACAATTTTCCGTTTTGGAATTCATAGAAACGTGCAACCAGCTTGCCAAGGCTTGACTTTCCCGCGCCCGAATACCCTACCAGAGCAACGGTTTCTTCTGCTTCAATTGTCAGGTTGAATTTATTGAGAATATCCTGTCCTTCTATATATGAAAAATCCATATCCTTAAATTCAATCCTGCCTTTTAAGATTTCTACCGGCTTGTCATCATTTTGTATCACTTTTGGCTCGGCATCAACTAAAGCGAAAACACGCTCACCCGCGACCAGTCCATCCTGAAAATTATTCCAGAAGGAAGAAATATTAATTATGGGCCACCAAAAGATGCTGATGCTTTGCACAAATAAATACCATTGGCCCGTGGATATCCTGCCCTCCAGAGCGCTTATACCGCCGAAGTATACGATGCATACTGTAGCAATCCCAACGAAGAAGTCCAGCACATGGGAAATCATTCCCCCCATGCCCCAATACAGCTTAGTTTTGTAAGCCTGTTGGTTAAAATCCCTGAATTCTCCAAAGAGGTTCTTTTCCTGTCGGAAATTCTTGGCCACAGTTATACAGCTAATGGTTTCCTGAACCTTGCTGTTTATTATTGCCAATCCCCTTTGGTTCCTTTGTGTGAGTAAACGCCTTATTTTTGTAATTATAAAAGGGAGTATAACAATCAACGGTACCATTCCAACGAGCATAATGGCCAAGCTGGTATTAATATAAAAGCATACAGACATTATGGGCAACAATAAAAATATGTTGCTCAAAAGCTCCAAAGTCAGGCCTACAGCACCTGAAAAGCTCTGGGTGTCGTAAAGTATCCTGCTTGCTACGCTTCCCGAAGGGTTTTCATCGAAAAAGGCCATATCCCTTTTTAAAACAGCTTTAAAGGCATCCTGGCGGACCATCATTATTACATTGGATATGACATGCGCAGTCATCCACTGGCGTCCCAGATTAAAGAGCCATGATAATGCCCCCGAGCCCAGGAGCAGAACCATAACCAAAAAAATATTACCTGTGTTGAAGCTTTTTGTTACGTCCGTGATGCTTTTTGAAAACAGGACAGGAGTAATAATGTTTGCCAGCGACGTTAATATAATAAAGCATACTATGATAAGCATAATTTTTTTATATATGCCAAAGTATCCAAATATACGTTTCATTAAATCAAAGTAGGAATAACTTCGGTCATATCTTTCTGCATTTAGATTATTGTCGGGCATTTTACTCCCTCCTTTTTAACAAATTTCAATTCTTTGTGGTAAAAAAGGCTATTATATGCATCACAGCGTGCTAAAAGCTCCTCATGAGTACCTTGGTCAATTAATCTGCCTTTTTTAAGCATAAGTATTTTGTCAGCCTTTTTTATTTGTGCCAAACGGTGAGTAATCACTATAGTAGTACGTCCTTGCAGTACATTCCTGATAGCCTGCTGTATTTCCTCTTCAGTAGTGCTGTCTATAGCGCTTGTGGAATCATCAAGTATTACAATGCTGGGATTGACCAGTATTGTCCTCGCTAAAGCAATACGCTGGCGTTCACCGCCTGAAAGAGTTACGCCCTGATCGCCTAGCATTGTGCAGTACCCATCCTTCAGGCTGGTTATGAATTTATGGGCCTGGGCCATTTTTGCCGCTTGCTCTATTGACTCCATATCCATCTGTCTGCCTAAGCCGAAGCTTATGTTGCTTGCTATTGACCGGGAGAAAAGGGATATCTCCTGCTCAATGGCAGATATCTGTGAGCGTAGAGATTCAAGGCTCCATTCTTTTACATCAATTCCATCGATAAGAATTTTCCCGCTTTTTACATCATAAATTCTGTTAATCAATTTTGAAAGGGTTGTCTTTCCCGAGCCGGTCTGCCCAACAATTGCAACCACCTGTCCCGGCTTTACCGAAAATGAAATATCCTCCAACACCGTTCCATTATCATAGGCAAAGGTCACATTTTCAAAGGTTATGGAACCCTTCATCTTTCCGCTGTAGCCTCCGGCGTTTTCATCAACCTCGGTGTCGGATTTTATAAGACCTAATATACGCCTTGCCGCCGCCATCCCAAGCTGTATATGGGAAAAGCTGTCGATAAAGGTAGCAGAGTAGGCATTCAACATACTTACAAGGCCGATATAATAAACTATATCTCCTACCTTTACGGATCCTTGTCTATAAAGTATAATACTGTGTATAAAGGAAAGGACCAGTGCCAGCCCGAAAAACAAAGGAGGCAGGTATGAGGCCTGAAGCTTTCCTTTTTTAATGTTTATGTCACGGTTCCATGACACATTTTTAGCAAACTTTGATATTTCTTTTTCTTCCTGTCCCGCTCCTTTTACCACCACTATCCCGCTCAAAACCTCTGTCAAATCCGCACTCATGGTACTGAAGCTCTTTGTGGTCTCCGCTGCCACTGGAAAAAATCTCTTTGCGTAATGCCGCAAGGATACAAGAAAGAAAGCTTCAAAAATTACAGGCACTAGCAGCAATTTGCTGTTAATATAGGCGATAAAGATAATCGGTACCACCAGATTAACAACCGCATTAAAAATGTTGCTTAATCCCGGGTTTGTCATGCCGTTTAGAAATTGGACATCATTGCCCGCACTGGCCATTATGTCTCCTGCCCTGTGCCTATTATGGAAGGTCTGGCTTTTACCCAAAAGATTTAGGTAAAGCTCTTCCCTTGTATCTCTTTCTATTCTTGAAGCTATAATCTCAATAAAAAAGTAATTGGACAATTTGGCAGCCAATATAGCAAAGGAAGCTCCAAGAATTCCAAATACTATAAATTTAAACCGGTCTCTGTCCATACTTGACTCAAGTACAAAATTAAATGCATCTCCTGTAAGTCTGGATACATTCACCGATAAAACGGTCATTAATATACTCGCTAAAATAAAGCCCAAAACGTAGAATTTATATTTCATCATATGAGAGACAAGCCAAGCTACACTGCTTTTGTAGTTATACTTATATTCATTTTCTATAGTAAACTCCCTCTTTTTCAAAATAAGTTCTCCCGTCATTTAATTTGTTTCTTCAATAAATTTATATATACCATTATATAAATTCACTTCCAATTGTATTGCCTCTTGCGCTCTTTCAGCAGCACTTTGGAGCAAAGCCTTGTCATTAAATATTACATATTTTGTAATAAGATTTTTAACCCTTCCCCAGTAATCCATTAAGCTGTCATATCTTGAAGAAAACTCTTGCGTTTCAAAAAGCTTCTCAGTTTTATACTTTTCAAGGTTTTTTGTTTTGACTATCTCATAAAACTCGAAGAACAGGTTTTCAGGATTATCCTTCGTACCATTCAGCTCCATTCTTCCATCCAAATTCCTTATGTTTTGTATGGCGTCTTGCAGTTTAACAAAACCTTTCATAATTTCATCTCCAGATTTTTTAAGGTGATGTACATAATCCTGCCTGGAAAATTCCTCTCCTGAACTTATAGCCGCATTATTTTTAATTAAAAACGCCGCCCCTTTGTCCTTTAAATTAAAGTAGCATTTTCTCAGCAAATCATAAGTGATGCTGGTCTCTTCCGTCTGGCTTATGGTCTCAATTATTTTAAATTCGCCTTTTTGGTTATTATATCCGGTAATTAGCATGTAATGGGTATACATGACATCAGATATATAGTATGTAAGCTTTGGATAACTTAAAGAATCAACTTCAATCATTACAGGCGTATTGTTTTCTATGTGTTTTTTTATATTACCTATTATAGTTTCATCGTCAATATCAATATTCTCCAAGTAAATGCCCATACGTTCCAGCATTTTCTTTTCATAAGTACCAAAATGACTTTTAATAGAAACCCCTATTGTTTTTGCCGAATTTTCGGTATAAGCAAAAACTTCGTTGGCCATTAATGGGTTAAAACTTTTTTTACACCACAATATTGTCGATATTAAAGGGTTGTAGTAGCAACTTTTGTAATATACCTCATTAAACGGCTTTATTCCTAAATCAAAATAGCTTTTGAAAATAGGCTTTTCATCGCTCATATTCATTCACCTCTTTTTAAGTGCTGTCCAGTCAAAATATCATGCTATCTCCCATTTGGCTCTGCAAAATATAGTCTGCAATTTCCTCTATGCTTTTCAATTTAAACAAATTGCTCGTCTTAAATGCTATGCCATACCTGCCGCTTATTTCAGCAGCAAAATTTATAGCCTGAAGGGAGCTGGCGCCAAGAACAAATATATTGTCTCCGCTCTTTATGCTATCCATTTTGAGAATTCCTTCCAGAGTTTTAATCAAATCCTTTATAATGCTCCCTTTATCAATACTGCTTTTGTCGTTTAGAGAACCCGTCATAATCTCTTCCATACAATCCCTCGTTAATTGTTATGTATAATGTCGGCAATAATTCTTTCTATTGGATAAGAATAAGCATCTGTATTTAAATATTTTATTTTGTACCTATCCTCTAAAATACTCAGGAATTTAATAAAAGAAAAAGAGTGCCCCCCTAGTTCGTAAAAGCTCTTTTTAAGGCAGACCTTCTCTATTTCTAAAAGCCCACTGCAAATAGAATTTATTTCCTTCCTAAGTTTTTTATAAATCATGCTGTTATTTATGCTCGGCGCCTCAGTCCTTAAACCCAGATCTGCTATTTTCTGCTCAGAATCCCTTGCTATCAGGTTTGCAATGGAGTGCAATTCATATGTAATTCTTTTCATGGTCTCATCCTTAAACAAATCCTTTGAATATTGTATATGCCCCTGAAGGCCCGCCTCACTTTCCCAAAAGTAAATCTCCATATCGCACATGCAGGTTTTTAGGTCGACCTCAAGGAGTTCCGCCTGTATTCCCGGCAATTCCAGCTTTCTCATGGATTTATCCAGCATAGATATCTGCACCTGGAATTTGGGGATAATTTTCAGTTCCTGCACCACGATCTCAAAAGGAAGAGCCTGATGTTCAAAAGCCGCATATACTTTGTCCTTTACTTTTATCAAATGTTCTATTACAGAGGATTCCTTATTGATTTTAGTCCTGAAAATCAGAAGATTGTCAAATAGGCCCACCAAATTTTGCATGGGTTTGTTGTCCCTGTTTATCACTGGAACAAAAACTGCGAAATCATTATTATTGGAATATTTGTAAATAAGAAAATCCACAATTGTCAGCATCATAACAAACAACGTCACTTTTTCTTGTTTGCATACTTTCTTTAAAGCATATACAAGTTCATTATCAAAAAAGAATTTTTCCCTTTTTCCCTCAAAGCTCTTTTGTGTATTTCTTCTGTAATCAATTGCAAAATCTATTTCCGCAGGAACGCCTTTCAATGTATTTATCCAGAAGTCAATTGAGTTTTTGTATCGTTTTTTATAGTCTGTACTCCTAATGTTCATGGCATAATCATAATATTGTACGGGAAGAGTAGGTATATCCGTTTCCATGCCTGACACTATTGAAGTATATAACTGCTTCAACTCGTTATGGAAAACCTTGGCCGACCAACCGTCTGTAACCAGATTTGAAAAAATAAAAATAAGCTTATAGAAGCGGGGCCTCACCTTCACAAGCAAGGCCCTGGCCAGAAGATCCTTTTCCAGGTCAAACGGTCTCCTGATCTCCGAAAAAATCAGCTTTCCGGCTTCCTCTTCCAAAGGCTCAAGGAGCTTACCTTCCACAGAGAGATCATAT
Source organism: Bacillota bacterium (assembly GCA_023390115.1). GTDB lineage: Bacteria > Bacillota > Clostridia > Acetivibrionales > DSM-27016 > Anaerobacterium. The sequence continues at coordinate 60,226 of JAEWDM010000009.1, read as the reverse complement.
TCAAGGAAATTTATATCAGTTTCCTTCCTTATATCTACCTCAAGCCTGCCATTATTTATTAAAAACCTTGTCCTTAAGGCCTCATGCCTTTCTATAATAGCATATACGCTTTTCTTTATCGCTGATGTATCCAGTTCTCCTTGCAGGGAAAAAGCCATATGAGTGTTCAGATACTTCTCATGTCCCGGGATTGTTTTTTGGAAAGTCCACAGCCTTTCCTGAGCATAGGTTGGAAGGACAGCTTCCTTTTCGTCCCTTTGGAAAATAGCATCCCTGAAATCGGGAAAGCACTCAAGTACTTCAATTATATTTTGCTTTTGCCGTATCATGCTGGTTTTTATTTCTTGGGTTATTAAATTTTTCGGCGCTTCGACACAAAGGCTGCCGTTCCTTAAGAATAATTTTATATCATTTTCATTCATAAATCCGAACAATTCTTTTACATTCATAATATAAACATCTCCACATCATTTGATGGTGTCAGCTCCGCTTCCAGAATCCGGGCCAGATTTCTTACTGTAGGGCTTTCCAGAAACCTGCGCAAGGGTATCCTACATCCAAAAACAGCCTCTATTTTCGTGATTATTTGTAATGCCAACAGGGAGTGTCCTCCAATATCGAAAAACACTTCGTCAAAATCTATATTTTCAATTCCCATTGCATCTTCCCATATACGTGCGAGTTTATCTTCTGTGCTTCCTTCGGTCAAAAGCAAGTCTGTGCCTCCTTTTAATGAAGCCTGTCTGTGCTTGCTCACATTGTTCACCCATAGATCCAGCCTTTCCTGTAAATCCCCAACGCAAATTATTATCTGGGATAAAGGTGTTTTTGAAAGCACAGCCTTGAAGGATTCATAGGCCTGCTCCTTTGACATGGTATATTTTTCCGTGCTGGTATAAAGCTTTGAACCCTGTTTAGGCTCCGAATCCTCCCAGTGATCCCAGTTAACCACAATCCACGGTTTTTGGGAAGTTTTGTTCACATGCCTCACAAAGCTGTCGGCAAACGCATTTGCCGACGTATAGCTTACAAGGCCCATCCCTCCTAAAAAGGACGACAGAGATGAGAAAATAACTACAAAATCCACATCTTCATTTTTTAAAATCTTTTCAAGTATTACTAGTCCGTAAACCTTTGAGGAAAACTCGTTTTCCGCCTCTTTCCTGCCTGTGCTCCGCATTAATGGTCTTACGGCTTCATTGTTGGAACTTACTGCCGAATGAATAACACCATCTATTCTTCCGAAGAGCTTCTTCACCTTGCTTATTGCATTTCTCATCTGCTCCTCACTTGATAAGTCTGCTGAAATAGTGTATACTTCACTGCCGGTTTTTTGAATGTTTTGGATTCTTTTAATCTTGCCCTTAAACCATTCCATCCGTTTTTGTATGTATTCCTCTGGGGAGTCGACAGTTATGTCCGTCCTATATGCCACTGTATTATCTAAATCCTTTTGCAGAAAATTCTTTACTTTCTCATTCCCTGGCGCTTTTTCCGAAAGCCACAGCTCCCAATCTTCCTTTGGGGGAAATTTCGAACGTCCTATAAGAATGATTTTGGAATTTACCATCTTAGACATATGCTCACTTATTTGTATTCCAACCGAACCAAGTCCGCCAAAAATAATGTATATCCCGCCATTCTTGGCTCTTTCTTCATTGCCGTAATTCTTTACGTCAATCCACTCATAGCATTCAACCCATCTGTAACCATTCCTGAAAGCCGCCACAGGATCGATAGCCTGCATAATTTCCCTTGCAGCCCGATCCACATTTTTTCCCAAATCCTTATCGTCGTCCAGATCCAAATCAATATTGCAGCAGCTTATGTTGCTGTACTCCTGGGGAATTACCTTTAATGGCCCTATAATCAGAGATTTTATCGGATTCACTCTCTCAGTGCCCAAAACCTCATAAAGCCGGTTGGTGATAAATACCACCTTTATGCTATGGCTCATTTTATAGTAATCCAGGGCTTTAGCCAGATTAAACAAGCTGTAAAAGCAGGTTGTTTCAGTTCTGGCGTTAAGACCGTCAAATTTTTCTCCATCACATCCCAAGTCCATATTCCAGATATTAACTATGATTTCAGGTATGAAGCTATGCTTTTGAAGCGCATCCACCAATAGCAAATAATCATTTTCTTCTATTTCACCGATAGTTACATCACTAGAGGAATTCTCTCCAAAAGCTGTGCCCCTTCGTACAAAAAAAAGATCTGCATTTTGAGAAACAAGCTTTTTCCCAAGGCTTTCGCCAAAGGTGGATCCGTCTATAAAAAAAAGGCATTTCTTTCCTTTGTAGTCCTCTGTCTGCATATCTCCTGCAGGCTCCATTCTCTTCCATGAGGGTATATGCATCCAGCCCAAAACTTCTTCCTCCGGAATTTTATTTTCTATTTTTGAGCCTTCGTTCAAATCCTTATTGTTTGGTTTGCTTTCTTGTTCTATCCAACAGCGTTGCCTTTCAAAAGGATACTCTGGAAGGTGTATAATCTTTCCCTTACTTTGAATTTGATTTTCAGTGATATCCCTGCCGTCTTCTTCATTATTTGAATACACAATATTGCCGGATTTTTCTGCTGAAAGGCTTTTAATTATTTCATCTATGCTTTCTGCTTCAAGAGTCATCCCGTACTGGTATACATTCCTTTTGCCAAGAGAATATGCCAAATCGCAAATATTAACCGGGTCTTCCTTCAGAAACTTTATCAATTCGTCCTTCATTTTATTTAAAGAATACTCCGATGCTGCTGACAAGCTAATGATATGTTTTTCCTTTTTCCCTCTTTCTCCGGTTTCACCCAGATACTCTTCAATTAATGCAAAGCCATTGGTTCCGCCCATTCCCAAGGAACTTAATCCGGCTCTCCTTGGGCCTTCACCGGCCTCCCAGTCCAACAACCTGGTGTTTACATAAAACGGACTATTGAAAAAGTCAATTTTATGACTTGGCTCCTGGAAATTCAAAATTCCCGGTATCTTTTTATTTTTCAGCATCATACATATTTTCATCAGGCCTGTAACCCCTGATGCTACGCTTAAATGCCCTATATTAGTCTTTATCGAACCTACCGCGCAGAATTGGGTTTTATCGGTAAAAGCTTTGAAAGCCTTGGTTAGGCCTTCTATTTCAATAGGATCTCCAAGCATTGTCCCTGTTCCGTGAGTCTCCACATAGGTCACAGTTTCAACATCTATCTCCGCAAGGGCCAGTGTCTCAGATATAACGGAAGACTGACCTTTTACGCTTGGAGCTGTAAATCCCATTTTTTCAGAACCGTCATTATTTACAGTTGTGGCTTTTATTACCGCATATATATTATCGTTATCCTCAACTGCTTCCCGAAGACGCTTTAAGACAACAACTCCCAGTCCATTTCCGAAGACCATGCCCTTTGCATCCTCGTCAAAGGTTCTAATATGGCCGTCAGGGGATAAAATTCCGTCTTCGCTGTACAAATAGCCCAGCTTTTGAGGAAATCTGACAGATACGCCTCCCGCTAAAGCAAGGTCGCTTTCTCCGTTTAAAAGACTCTGGCAGGCATAGTGGATACCCACCAGCGAAGAAGAACAGCTTGTTTGCACTGTAAGGCTCGGACCCGTGAATCCCAGCTTGTATGAAACAAAGGTAGCCAGATAGTCTTTTTCATTCCCAAGGCGCATGACGGTATCGTTCATGAACCTGTTATAGTCATAATTAATTGTCTTCTTATTAGTGTACATATTGTTAAGAAGGTAAGTATTTAGAAATTCACTTGCAAAAACCCCTACTTTTGTATGTTCACTTTGAATAATATAGCCTGCATCCGCCAAAGCATTAAATGAGTGCTCTAAAAAAAGCCTGTGCTGGGGATCCATTAACTCCGCTTCTCTCTGTGTAATTTTAAAAAATAGAAAATCGAATGTCTCAGCCTCTTCTATGTATGTTCCCGCTTTTACGTAGTTCTTATTTTTTAGCAATTCAGAACTAACTCCGGAAGCCAATAAATCCTCATCAGGAAACATCATTATTGATTCCACACCCTTTTCCATGTTGCTCCAGAGTTCATTAATATTTTTTGCGCCAGGAAATATACCCGACATACCAATAATTGCAATATCTCTTGAATTCATATTTTTTACCTTCCCTAACTTTCTCTATAAGAACAAATTTAATCTGAAGGATTATCTTCTATACAGCATTTTCTTTCTATATTCAGCACGTTTTTTACTTATATCTTCATTATCATTCTCTTTATTTCCGAATAATGCTTTTGTCAGCGAAGTGATCGTGGGATGCTCGAACATAAGGGTTATCTGGTACTTCAAGCCGAAGATTTTCTGCAGCTTGCTGTGAATCTTAAATACATGGAGGGAATTTCCGCCTATATCAAAAAAGTTATCCGTTTTTCTTATTCCCCTTGTACCTAAAACCTCGCACCAAATATCATAAATTTTTTTTTCGGAATCCGATTCAAATTTCTCCTCAACCTTACTGCTCGCAATTGACAGCCTTGGCAGAGCCTTTTTGTCAATTTTACGATTGGGAGTAAGCGGAATTGAATCAATAAAGACAAAGTAGTCCGGAATCATAAAGAAAGGCAGCTTACTGCCCAAATCATTTCTAAGTCCGGCAATATCAAGTTCCTTCTTACCGCTTTTGCAAACTATATACCCGATGATGCATTTTTCGCCGCTGCTAAGGTCTCCGGCAATAGCTACCGCATCTTTAACCTGAAATTGCTCCTTCAATGCGGCTTCTATCTCCGCAAGCTCAATCCTGTACCCCCTTATCTTTATTACAGAATCCTTTCTGTTAATATAAATTATGCTTCTGTCTGGCAGAAGCTGTCCTATATCCCCCATAAAATACATATTAGGTCTAAAATGCTTCTCTGTCAGTTTAGGTTTGTTCAAATATCCAAGGGCCACATAAGGGCTGCTTACCACAATTTCTCCAGTACCGTAAGGTATTGTCTGCCTTCCTGCTTCATTTACAAGATATACCTCCGTGCTTTCTACCGGGTATCCAAGGGGCAGATAGTTTGTCTCAATATTTGTTCCTTTGTTTATTATATTTAAAAGACAGGTGGAGGACTCCGTTGCCCCAAAAGCATTTACAAGGTTGCAGCTTTTAGAAAAATGCTTTTTATACCTTTCAATATCCTTCTTAAAGGTCAAGTCTCCCCCCAAAGGAATCATTCGGATATCAGGGAAGATAACTTCATCCCCCATCAAATCAGTCATAGTCCTAAACAATGGTACTGTTGCATGTAAAACAGTAATTTTTTCTTCTCTAAGCCAGTCGAGAAGGCTGTCTATGCCTTCCATCCTGATATCAAAGGGGTACACGGCGGCTCCCGTAAGAAGCGCCGAGAAGGTGTCTGAAACAGCGGAATCCCAGCCATATGATGATAAAAGGGACAGCCTGTCGTTATACCCTATCTCCATGCTGTTTATCCACACCCTCAGATGATGCAAAGCATTTCTATGGCTCTGAAGCACCCCTTTGGGTTTTCCCGTTGACCCCGAGGTGTAAAGTACATATGCAATAGCCTGATCGTGTACCGTCTTGAAGTTTTCATCTCCCGATTCGCTGTAATCAAGCTGTTCTTCAATATTTATTGCTTTAACCGCATTTTTTGAAACTCTATTGGCAGATGGCATATTTTTGGAATCCGTAAGGATAAGGCAAGCCCCTGAATCCTCTATTATGTAGCTTTGCCTTTCTTCGGGAAAGGATTTTTCCAGAGGCACATAAGACCTGCCGGAAAACAGTACCCCCAGCGTAGCCGCAATCATAAGAGCGTCATGGCTAAAAAGGATCGCTACTATTTTATCATCCTCTCTTGCATTTAGATTTATGGCTTTTGATATATTTTTTGCTATATTAAACAGCTCTTTATATGTAAAACAATAGCTTTTTGACTTAACGGCAACGTTATACGGATATTTGTCCGCCTGCTCAATAAATCTTTCCTGAATTGACTGGTATATGTCATCGTCTTTAAGAGGCACAAAGAGGGGGTTATGGTATGCTATATTTTTAACAAAATGATTGTTCATTTGCCGGGTCTTTTCAAAAACCCTCATCCCTCCAATGTTGGAATGGGGGTTTAAAAGCCCTTCTTCAAGGGTTCCGGCAAAATGCGACAGCATTGTTTCAATTGTGGAAGAATGGTACAAATCGCTTTTATATTCAACGGACAAAGCAAAACTCCCCTCAAAGTCATAAGCTGCAAATGCCAGCTCATTTTTTACTGTATTATTGTGTATTTCATATTGCGGCGAAATTATCAGCCCGTCAATTTCAAATTCCATCAAAGGCCGGCGGATATAATCAAACATCACCTGATATACCGATTGCAGGGTTTCCGTTTCATAGTTAACGCTGCCTATTACATCAAAAAGCGGATAGTTCAAATTTTCCATGGATTCCTCATACTCTTTTTTCGCTTTTTCCAGAAGTTCTAAAAAGGTCAGCTCTTTTGAGATATCAATTCGCATAAGCAGGACATTCCCTAAAAAACCAATCAGGCTATGGGTGTTTTCTATACTTCTTTCAATTACCGGATAAGCAATAATAATGTCTCCTTTTCCCGAATATCTGAACAGCAGGCTGTTTATCACTGCAAGAAATATGACCGGAACAGGGATATTATTGCCTTTAGAAAAAGCTGTAATTTTTTCACTGATATTTTGGGGGAGTTTAAAAAGCCTTTTATATCCTGCTTGTGATTTAGATGAGTTTTTAGACTTTACAGGCATCTCCATATAGCTTATGGGCTTTTCAAATTTTTGGGTCCAATATTCCTTTTGCTTTTTATATTCATTGGAATTGTAAAACACCTTTCTTTCCCACCAGCAGTAATCAGAAAATTCAATTTCATTTTCAGGCAGGCGGCTTTCAGTGGAAAGTGAGCCATAAATACTAAAAAGGTCTTTTATAAAGATCTTCATTGACGTAGTCTCACATATAATATGATGTATTATAACCAGCAAATACGCCTCTTTTTCATTTGTGGCAAAAAGCCTGCATCTGAAAAGTGGAGCTTTTGATATATCAAAGAAATTATTGGATTCATCTATAAAAATTTTCTTAATATAGCTGTTTATTTCCTCTTCATCCTTATGCGGAATATTTTCCTTAATAATTTGCGCCTTTATATCATTGGAGATTTTCCTTACAGCTTCCCCATCTTGGCTAATAAAAGATGTACGCAGGACATCATGCCTTTGGATAAGAAGGTTCAAAGCAGCCTCAAGTCTGCTGCAATCAAGCCTGCCTTTTAATTTAAGCAAGATTGGTTCGTAATAAGCTGTATTTTTGCTGTCCATCTGCAAATTCAGCCATAGCAATTGTTCGTTATAGGATAATGGCAAAGGTTCAATTTTAATTTGTTTTTTAATTATCATAGTTACTAGCCCTTCACTATCTAATTGGATATGCCGTAAGCATCTATAAAAAGAGTAAACGAAATCAATTGAAACAAAATATCGGATTGATAATTAACATGGATTTTAATATTGTTATTTGTATACTCATCAATAAGCCTTTCAACTGTCCCGTAGCTGAAATACCCCTGTCTGAGTATTGCATCCTTTGAAAGAATATCCCTGATGAATCCCGGATTTTTCTGGAGGATATGAGGCGTACCTGGCGTAACGAAAGGAAATTTATTTCTTTTGCTTATAGTATCCGGCAGATACTTCTTATCAGGTAGCTAACGTGACCCACCAGCGATTAGCGTCTAACAAGTGCCTATTATGTAAATACGATACTATACATTTACTTAATATTATGTTTATTTCTAACATAATTATGATATGGCATAAAAGAGCAGACCAAAATAACATAAAACTATATATGCCAAATTATTTATCAAATAAGTAAAAATTCCTCATAATTTTGTTTTATTCTAAATTATTATATTTTTTCTTTTTTAACCCTCAATTACCATTTTTATATAATTATAAACAAGTGCACATTTTTTGTCAATTATTATTTTTTTATAATTTATTGGAATATGCCTTTTTATGTTTGTAGTTTTAATTTATAAATATTAATATATCAATTACATTCCCATTTGCCAGTACTCTATAAAAAATACTCCTTTCTGATTTTTATTTTCAAATATCCTCAGAAAAGAGTGTTTTTTAATCCCAACATATATTTTTTTATATCATATACTTCAAATAGCAGTATATATAATCTATTTCATATTTTTAAAATCACAACATTACACCATATTCCTTATACAACTTTTGTTGTCCAATCCTCCACATTCCATATATCCGTCACCCAGTCCTCATAAAACTCCGGCTCGTGGCTTACAAGCACAATACTTCCCTTAAATTCCTTAAGAGCTCTCTTAAGCTCCTCCTTTGCATCAATATCAAGATGGTTTGTCGGCTCGTCCAGCACAAGCCAGTTAACCTCCTTGAGCATTAATTTGCAAAGGCGCACCTTTGCGTTTTCTCCCCCGCTTAATACCATCATCTGACTGGTGATATGCTCATTGGTCAAGCCGCATTTTGCCAGCGCCGCCCTCACCTCAGCGTTGCTTAAACCTGGGTATTCCTCCCATATCTCTTCCATGGCGGTATTATTGTTTGCTCTCTCCGATTCCTGCTCAAAATATCCCGTAAAAAGATATTCGTCAATCTTTATATTCCCTGACACCGGCTTTTGTATCGCCAGCATTGTTTTCAGCAGGGTTGACTTCCCCAGCCCGTTTACACCTTTTATGGCTACCTTTTGGCCCCTTTCCAGAGTTATGTCCAGAGCTCGGGTAAGAGGCTCGTCATAGCCTATAACCAGGCTATGCGCCTGAAATATAAATCTTCCGGGTGCTCTTGCCTCCTTAAACCTGAACACGGGCCTGGCTTTCTCTCTTGCTTTTTCGATTATGTCCATCTTATCAAGCTTTTTTTGCCTGCTCTTTGCCATATTTGTTGTGGCAACCCTCGCCTTGTTTCTTGCTATGAAATCCTCCAGGCGCTCTATCTCCTTTTGCTGCTTTTCATATGCCTGCCGGTTTTGAAGCTTTTTTAAGCTGTGCATTTGTTCAAACTGATCATAGTTTCCCGAGTAACGTGTCAGTATTGAATTCTCAACATGATAAATTACATTGACAACCTCGTTTAAAAAGGGTATATCGTGCGATACAAGAATAAAGCTGTTCTCATAATTTTTGAGGTAGTTCTTAAGCCAGTATATATGATTTTCATCCAGAAAATTGGTGGGCTCGTCCAGGATCAGGATCATAGGGCTCTGAAGCAGCAGCTTTGTCAGCAATACTTTTGATCTCTGTCCTCCGCTCAAATCCCCCACATCACGGTCAAGTCCTATATCTCCCAGCCCCAGTCCATTTGCAACCTCTTCTATTTTCGCATCAATTACATAGAAGCCGCTGTGCTCCAATGTGCTCTGAATTTCGCCGACGTCCTCCATCATCACTTCCAGCTCTTTTTCAGAAGCCTCCCCCATCCTGTCGTATATCGCGAGCATGTCCTTTTCCAGCTCAAACATATGCGAAAAAGCCTCTCTTAAGGCTTCTCTGATGGTTTTGCCTCTGGTAAGAGCAGTATGCTGATCAAGATAGCCTGTTGTTATCCTGCTGCACCATTCCACCTTGCCCTCGTCAGGAGTAAGCTTTCCTGTTATTATGTTCAGAAAGGTAGATTTACCTTCTCCATTAGCTCCCACCAATCCCACGTGCTCTCCTTTCAGCAGGCGAAAGGAGGCATTTTCCAGTATCTTTCTCGCACCAAACCCGTGACTTACATTTTCAACCTTTAAAATACTCATATTTGCTTTAAGCCCCCGTATAAAGAATATATTTCGAAACTACCGTTATTTTATGTCACTATCCGTTGCCGGAATCCTTTTGCCTGAAATTTTTTTTCTGTCAACAATTTTGCCCATGAACATTTCCCTGTACTCTATGCTTATATTAAAGGCTTTCTCGTATGATTTTATTAATTTAAGCTCAGTATCCGCTGCTATGGACAGGGCCACGCCCTTACTGCCGTTTCTGCCAGTCCTCCCTGCTCTGTGCAGATAGCCTTTTGAGTCATGCGGCAGGTCTAAATTAAATACATGCGTTACCCCCTGTATATCAAGTCCCCTGGCCGCAATATCGGAGGCAATAAGTACGCGGACCTTTCCCGCCCTGAACATCTCCATAGTCTTTTTCCGATCCTTCTTTATGTTTGCGCCATGGAGTCCGTCTGCCTTTATTCCGTGGTATTGGAGCTTTGCGGCTATAAGCTCCGCTTCTTCGCTTTTATTTATAAATACAATGGCTTTTTCAGGATTTATTATTTTTATTAATTTTCTCAGCACCTCAATTTTGTCTCTTTTTTCGGCTAAAAAATACAGGTTCTCAATGGATGACGGCAGCGACATATTGCTCTCCTGCTTTATAAACTCAGGCTCCTTCATTATATCCCTGGCTGCATTTAAGGTGCTCTGGCCTATACTTGCAGAATACATCATGACCTGCCTTTCTTTAAGTGTGGTTTTTATTACTGCCTTCACAGCTTCAAGGTTGTTTTTGTCCGTCAGCCTGTCAGCCTCGTCAATTATTATAGTTTTAATAGTATGGGCCGATATTTTCTTCTTTTTTATCAGCTCAAGAATTCTCCCTGTGGAGCCCACTATTATATGAGGCCTTTGCTTCAGCTTTTCAACCTGCCTGTCAATATTGACATTGCCTATTATGGGAGCTGACATGATTTTTATTCCCGAGTTGTCGGCCAGCCGCTCGGCTTGCCTGTGCACCTGTATTGCAAGCTCATGCGTAGGTGCGAGTATGAGTGCCTGCATCTCTCTGCTTGAAGCATTAATTTTTTCAAACAGGGGGATAAGATATGCAAGGGTTTTTCCTGTGCCGGTCTCCGATTGAACTATTATATCAGCATTTTTCAATGCCTTGGGTATGGCGGCCTTCTGTACTTCAGTAGGAGTGCTTATGCCCTCCTTTGCAAGCCCCTTCACAAGAGATGTATTAATATTAAAAATATCAAACGCTTCAGCCATTACAATCTCCTTAACGACATTTTATTGTTTATATAATAACACAAAATTTAATTATTCTCTTTAAATTATTTTTCCACTCATAAACATTGCATAAAGCTTTTTAGCTAATACGGAAACTGTATAACTTCACATCAAAAAATTGTACGGGAGGGATTTTATTAAAAATAGCTCCACGCCAGATAAGCAGATCTGTTTTTATCCTATATGGTATGTGTTACAGTTCTTACTTTTCATTTATTTTTGTATGTACGTGCCTAGATTTGATAATTGCTTGGGAATCTCCTAAGTTTCCCTTAAGTTTTACCTTTGATTTCCATCAGATGGGCAGTAATTGATTTTAATAGCTCTTGAAGTAGACTGAATTGAAATACATATCCCTATAACCCAAATTAGCCTGAAAAGCCATTATACATTTCAGTAAACTTTTGGAATAGTACAAAACATACAAAGCTCGTTTTAATATCTCTAATCTGCTATATACTTTTTTAATCAACTTTTTCATATTTTTATTTAAATCATCCCTTGACATAGTACTGGTTTCAATAATTGCCTGATTTACTAAATTATAATTAACCCAATCTTCAGGAAAATTTCTAAACTTATCTAGTTTATTCTCTTGTCCAAGTCTTTTTTCTAGCGGCGTGCCCGGAAATGGAGTCAAAAAATTTATGGCCGGAACATCTATTTTAGATCTCTTAATGAAATTATAAAGATTGTCAAACGTTTTTTCATTATCTTCCCAGTTACCCAAAATAAATGAACCACATATCAGTATGCCATGTTTATGTAAATTTTCAGAATATTGAAAATTTTTTACATATTTTTTGTTAATTTTTTTATTCATATTTCCGCTTAACACCTCATCATTAACTGATTCAATACCTAATAATACTGCTATTAAGCCAGACTTACCCGCAATTTTTACAGCTTCTAAATCATAACAAAAATTCATTGAAATTTGAGTAATCCAGGTTTTGTTTAATTTATTTTTTATCATTCCTTTGCAAATATCTATAAACCTTTTTGTATGGGCCTCTGAATATCCATACGGATTATCATCGGCAAAAAATATGAATTTCTTTTTGCAGATAGATATTTCGTTTACAACCTCATCTGCCGGCCTTGTCCTATATCTGTTGCCATGAAACGAAGCAACAGAACAAAACTCACATTGCATTGGACATCCTCTGGAAGTAGAAATTGAGGCAAAATTATATCTTTTATCTAATAAATCATGAGCAGGATAAATTAAATTATGTATATCGACTTCCTTTTCGCTCTTATATATTTTTTTTAAATTGCCCTTTTGAAAATCCTCAAGAACCACACTCCATATATTTTCAGCTTCCCCAACAACTACACTATCACAAAACTCCAGCGACTCTTCTGTACAAAATGTTGGATGAACTCCTCCAAAAATAACGGGCACACCTTTCTCCTTATATTGTGTGGCAATTTCATAAGCCCTGTTGGCCTGACATGTCATAATAGAAAAACATACTAAGTCACAAGGCTTATATTTTACTTTTTCATAATTTTCGTCAAGAATTTCGATTTCCCACTTATCTTTTGCGGTTAAAGCCGCAATATATGCAATACCTAATGGTGGATACTTTGTTGAAGAATTTTTAGCATAAGTCTGCGTAGATATTCCGGGATTAATCAATATTATTTTTTTCTTTTTCATTATGAATCCTCCCTTTTTAAAATAATAATATATAATATCTTATAGTGATGTGACTTAGCTTTTTTTCTTTTTAAGCATGATAAAATACGAATAGTAAAACCTTTCTGCATTAGTAATATAACCTATCTCCAAGTCAGCCTTATCAATAATTTCACAAAAGGCTTCCCATCTTTCAGACTGCTTAAAATCATCTAACGTCTCATTTAAAAGAACTTCTGAGTAGAGAATAATATTTCCCAGATACATTCCTATTCGTTTATCAAAATCAAAATCCTTATTTACAATTGCTAAATTTCTCTTTATTTCCTCTGTCTTCGGATAATATTGGCATATCATTATGTGTCCTTTATCATTTAAAATTTTATTTAGCTTTTTAAATAGCTCTAGCTTATCCGCGTCCGAAAAATAGAATAGTACATAATTTAATAAAATGAGATCGATTTTTTCATCTAACTCAATATTAAAAACATTCTCATTTATTATTTCAATATTCTTATAATGTTTAAATCTCTCTTTTACAATATTATACACCTCAGTTTGACGCTCAACCCCAGTTATCTTCTCAATAGTATCCATTTTAGACACAATCTCTATATAGTCCCCATATCCACATCCGATATCTAAAAATATTTTTATTTCTCCTATTAAATTCATACAATCTAAAGTTTTTTTAAAATATTCTCTTGTAAACAATTCAAATGCACTTCTCCCAAGGCTTGTATAGAATTCCTCGCCTTTTGAAAATTTTATCTTACCGACAAGATTAACATTTAATAATTCAAGTACATACTCACACAATATAAGCTCATAGTTGTATGAATTTTTATTTACTATATTTATCCATCTATCACTAATGCCAAATTGGGCTAGTATATCAGAATCGACCTTCTCTTCATTTCGTATACATATTAATAAATAAATAAATGTAAAATTACTAATCTCCCGTCTATGTTTTGAGCTTAACCAACTCAGGTTTTTTTGTTTTATGTTTTTAATTATATACTGACCAGTAACATACTCTTCCGACAAAATCTCCTCATTTATTTTTATCAAGCTGTCTTTCTCATCAAGGATACCGGCCTTACAGCCCAGTTCGACAAACGCTCTAAGTATGCCGTAATCATATCCTGAAAGCTCCTTTATATTTTTCCATGATTTTAAATCATTAATAATATTAGTATTTTTCGCTATACTAAATGCTATAACTCTTATAAAATCAATAATTTTCAAATATACCGTAAGCTCTTCACCCATTTTTGTAAATGCGATAGCCTTGGCAAATTTTCTCAGCGCAGGCTCAAACCATTTTTTCTCCTCTACCTCGATCAAAGGTGCTCCTGCATTTTTAATTGCACTTAATTCACTTAATTTATGTTTCATACCAATATACTCCTATATTCATTTAATTTATTAATTTCTTCTGCAAGAATCTCTACGGTATTATGCATTTGTTCCTCAGTATGTAACGCTGACACGAAAAATCTAAGCCTTGCAGATTTTTCATCAACTGCCGGGTAAACTATAGGCATAACATTGACATTTCTCAGTAACAAAGCATTAGAAAGCCTTAGACATATTTCAGAATCTCCTATTATTACAGGAATTATTGGGCTATCTGCACTAAGCCCGGTATTAAGCCCCTTATCCTTGACAAGCTTTAAGAAATATTGTCCATTATACTTTAACCTTTCAACTAATTGCGGCTTGGATTTCAAGCATCTTATTGCCGCAATTGCAGCCGCTGTGTTTACAGGAGAAATCCCAACGCTGAATATAAAGCCCGGGGCGGTATATTTTAAATACATAACTAACTCTCTGCTTCCGGCTATATACCCGCCGCAGCTTGCCAACGACTTGCTTAATGTTCCCATCCAAATATCAACATCTCCTCTGTCAACATTAAAATACTCGCCAATACCCTTGCCACTCATTCCGATAGTCCCCAAGGAGTGTGCTTCATCAACCATTAATAGTGCATTATGCTTTTTCTTAACTTTAATAAATTCAGGTAATTTTGCAATATCCCCATCCATACTGTATACACCTTCAATTACAATTAAAACACGCCTATAGCTTGGCCTGACGAGTGTCAGTATTTCATTTAACGCTTCCCAATCATTATGCGGAAATGGTCTTCTGGCCGCTCCCGACATCAGACACCCTTGTATGATGCTGTTATGACTAAGCGAATCATGAATAATGAGATCCCCCTCACCTACAAGATGAGCTACAGTTGTAACATTTGTACTGTGTCCCCCTATAAAGACAATACTGTCTTCAGTACCTAAAAATCCTGCAATTTCATCCTCCAGTTCCTTATGAATAGCAATTTCTCCAGAAAGTAACCGGCTTCCCGAGGCTGATGTACCATAGCACTTAATAGCTTGAACAGCACTATCTATTACTTCCTCTTCTCCGTTTAGTCCTAAGTAATTATAAGTTGAATAATTTATCATTTCCACATCGTTAATTTTTATTGTGTCTCTGGCTATGCTCGTATTAACCTTAAAATAAGGGTTGAAATCTTCTATATTCTCTATTCTGCTCTTTAGTTCCAAATACTCTTCAAACATTCTAAACTGTCCTGATGCAGCATTCTTGACTGCCCCGTCAGAATATTCTTTATTTGACGACGAAGTACCACAATTCCCACCCTCAATAATATAATCATCTTTGATTTTATCAATAATAAGTGAAATAATCTCTTTGACAGTAGGCTCTTTCCTGTAAATTTCACCAGCCAGACTGGTATAATTCTTTTCCCCCAAAGGGAAAGCTTTTTTTATTTTGGATGCTAAATCACTTAGCATAATAGAATCAAAGCCTAAATCATCTATAATATTATTTTCAAGCTCAATGCTTCCAGTGGGATAGGCGGTAATATCTGATATGATCCTGATAACACTTTCACTAATAAACTCAACAGATATAGTTTTCTTATTAGGCATACTGATCGCCTCTGCAAGAGAATGATTCCCACTTGTTATATTCAAATCTGCCGCCGCATCCGAAGCATTTTTGTTTAATACTTTTGACTCCGCATCTGAGACCTCATTAGATTTTTCAGATTCAAGGTTAAATTTATTAATTGCCGGGATAATGCTATTGTCATTTATAATAACATTTGAAATCATTTCTGCATGCTGCTTAATCAAAGCAGACTGCTCTCTTAACAAAAGTATGACATCTTTTTTATAAGAATCATTCATTATAGTATTCCTTTCTTCATCATCAACTAATTTAGTTTTAAATTTAAACCAGTATGAACTGCGCTGGAAGGTATAAGAAGGCAAAGGGACTTTGTTTCCTATAGATAGCACCTCAGACAGAGCTTCCCAATTAAAATCAAACCCATAGTCATAAATCTGCTTTATTGAATAAAGAATATCAGTTAACTCATATTCTTTATTAGAAACAGAAGAAACTATTTTGTGCTTTTCCGGTAATATTCTATTCTTTAGAAACTCCGACACATTTTTAGAATATCCTATATTAAGGAATAATCCCCCTTCTTGCAGGCCAATGCGTCCGGCAATTGAATTTAGATGAGTTACTTTGAAAGAGTCCACGACCCACTTTATAATATCGTTTTGATCATTTAACATATTCTGTCCGAGTATATTTGTTTCAAATCTAGTTTTCGTCCTGTTAATTTTTATTCCTTTTAGAAAGTCTTCATCTATAGCTCTCCTGACTGAATCATAGTCTATCTTTTCATGCAATGGAAGCTGATAGTAAGTCTGCTCTGTCATTTCCACATATTGTATAATAGCATTGATATCAGTGTTATTTCCTCTGATAATAGTAATATCAGCGTCAACAACATATTCAACGTCAAGAGCCGGAAAGCCTTTTACCTTATTTATTATGCTTTCTGCGGCGGATAAAACAATAACAGTTGATTTGGCGGTTATCAGAGAGCTTATTATGCCCGAGCGAATAACGGACAATTTAAGCATGTCTTCAAGAGTAAACATTCCATCTATACACGACGCCACAAATTCTCCAACACCGTATCCCATTGTTAAAGTTGGCTGTATGCCAATCGATATCCATAACTGCGCCAAAGAATATTCAAAAACGAAGGAGCAAATTTGTTTGCCTACATATTGGCAGGAAAGATCATGATTACCGTTAATGACCTCAATTATATCAATATCCGTATACTTTTTGAGAATATCCCGACATTGATTAACGCTATCCTTAAAGATATAATAATTTGTATAAAAATAGTTTACAGTTTGCATATTATTTACTGGCTGACCAGAAAAGGTAAAGATTAAAGCTTTCTCATTTTTATTGAAGAATGAAAAAGGCACCTCTTCATTTTCTTTTAATTCATTCAAATAAGTTTCCAGCCTTTGCTCCATATGCTCAAGCGAATCCGCAATAAAAGCAGCTCTATATTGAAAGTGATTCCTTCCTACATTTGAAGTATAGCAAATATCTTCCAGGCTGTACTTCTCATTGCTCTTTAAGAACTCTATATAGCTCCTGATCAATGGAGACAAATCCATTTTTCTTTTACCAGAAATAAATAGAATATTTCTATGGTTCTTGCCATCCCCATTGCATATTTTATTATTACATATGTATTCCTGAAGTATAATATGTGAATTTGAACCTCCAAATCCAAAGGAACTTATGCCGGCACAACAAGCTAAAGACTTGGAATGCCAAGTCTCTAACCGGGTTGGAATAACAAATACAGACTCGTCTATATTAATATAGGGATTTATTTTGTGAAAATTTAAATTAGGAGGTATTTCCTTTTTTTGCAGGCACAATGCGGTTTTAATTAAGCTTGCAATTCCCGCCGCTGCTTCTAAGTGTCCAATATTAGTTTTTACAGCACCTAAAAAACATTGGTTATCAATCCTTCTATTGCTGCCAAATAACTCATATAAAGTATTTAATTCAATCGGGTCTCCCAGTGCTGTTCCTGTTCCGTGAGTCTCTATATAGGAAATATCCTTCGGCTCCATACCAGCCATGTTTAACGCCATAGTAATTACCCTCTTCTGTGAAGGTCCGCTAGGTGCAGTTAATCCATTGCTTTTTCCATCCTGATTAACAGCTGACCCTTTAATTACCGCTATGATATTATCTTTATCCTTAAGAGCACTTGAAAATCTTTTTAGAATAACTACACCGCAGCCCTCTCCTCTGACATATCCGTTTGCGCTACTATCAAATGTTTTACACTTCCCGTCAGGAGACAACATATTGGCATTTGAGAAAGCTTGACTAATCTCATTTAAAAGAATTATATTAACACCGCCGGCAATAGCAATTTCAGACTGGCCCCTTCTAATACTTTCACATGCATAGTGAACAGCTACAAGAGATGAGGAACAAGCAGTATCAACGGATATACTTGGCCCCTTAAGATTTAAAATATACGATATTCTATTAGCTGCTATTGAATGTGAATTGCCGGTACCGGTGAAAACATTTAAATCATCCTCATTCTCAAGCAACAATTTGCTATAGTCGTTGCTAGAAATACCGATAAAAACCCCTGCGCTTGTCCCCTCTATTTTTCTTATTGGTATTCCACCGCTTTCTAAAGCTTCCCAAACCACTTCAAGTAAAATACGCTGCTGGGGATCCATGCGCACTGCTTCCTTGGGACTAATTGAGAAAAACTGAGGATCAAATTTGTCTATATTGTCGACAAACCCTCCTCTGAAAGAAAAGATATTAGGATTTTCCGAAATCAAGCTTTTCCTGTTGTCAGACATAATAGAAATTGAATCAATACCGTTCGCAAGCTGTGTCCAAAATTTTTCCGTACTATTAGCTCCGCCAGGAAATCTGCATGCCATCCCTATAACAGCAATGGGCTCATCACTGCATAAATCAGCCGCCTCTGGTTTGTTGTTTAATTCTTCTCCAGATAAATGCCGGGATAACAACTCTACAGTTGGATAATCCCATATTAAGCACGGTGAGAACAGTCTGTCTAACTTTTGTTCTAAAGCTTCTGCTAATTGCTCTCCACATAAAGAATCCATACCATATTCTGAAAAAGGCACATTGCAATCAATTGATTCACATGGCCTTTTAAGCAGCCTTGCAATCTCGCTCTTTATTACATATGCCGTTTCCTCAATTGTTTTTGTATTTAAACCTTTATTCTTATAAGCTTTGTCATCAGGCCTTGCTTTACATTTATCCATACATTTGTCTTTCTCTTCCTCTGAAAGAGAAAAGGTATAACTATCAAGCATTCCATTTATATACTGCTCTTTAAGCATAAAACGCTGTACCTTTCCACTGGTTGTCTTTGGAATACTTTTAATCGATACGACTTTATCAATCTTTATGCCAATACTACCGCTTATTCTTTCACACAATTTTAATGATAGTTGCTTAAATTCCTTACTGTTTTTTTTCTTAAACATTACGAATAAAACTAAATTTTCTTCTCCAACTGCATGGTCAAATATTCCTGTAGCAACTACCTTCCCGGTCTCAGCTCCCGGTATATCTTCAACTATTCGTTCAATATCGTAGGAATAATAGTTCTGACCATTAATAAATATTATATCTTTAGCCCTTCCTGTCAAGTATAGTCTTCCATCCTTAACAAAACCCATATCTCCGGTATTTAGCCAACCATCAGGCAGTATTAAGCTCTCTGTCGCCTCCTTGTTATTATAGTATCCCGCAGTTACATTCTTGCCTTTTATTTGAACATAACCAATGTGTTCATCAGCAAGTCCATTATTCATAGCATCGGTAATCCGCAGTTCATTGCACTTTAGCGGGTATCCCAAATCTACAAAGTCAACACCATCCCTGCATAACACAATGTGTTCTCCTTCTAATAAATGGCAACGATCAACCGTTAGTGAACGGACTGACTCATAAACGGGAGGAAATGTAACGGCTAATGTGGCTTCCGCCAAACCGTAGACAGGAAACATACAGCTTTTTTTCAGACCAAACGGACTCATCTTATCTAAGAATTCATTGCAAAGCTTTAAGGATATGGGCTCTGCTCCATTAGATATCAGCCGTAAAGAAGATAAATCCAGACCGCATGTTTCCTTGTTCTCAAAAGCTCTTAAAAAATGCTTATACCCAAAATTAGGAGATGCGGTAAATGTAACTTTATATTCACTACACTTTTCCAGCCAAAGAGTAGGTCTTCTTATAAATAAATTTGTTGGCATTATAAATTGATTTATACCTTTGAATAAAGGCGTAAGATGTAAACCTATTAATCCCATGTCATGTGTTAAAGGCATCCAACTTAGATAGCTATCTCTATCTGTCGTCTCATTTCCGTCAATTATTGACTCTATATTAATTATCAAACCTTCATGAGTAACAATTACCCCTTTTGGTATGCCTGTGGAACCGGAAGAGAACTGAATAAATGCTATATCGCTTGGTTGTATATTTTGTTCTAAGTCAATGTCAGCATACTTTTCTTCTACCCACTCATAATTAGAGTAAACAAATATAATACTTTTACCTTCAAAATCATTTTTGACTTCATTGTAGCCGTTTTCACTTACAAATTTAATTATTCTTTTATAAGCCTCTGATGATGATAATAAGTATGGGTTATTAAGTGTTTGCCATATTCTTATTAATTTTAACCGGTGTTCCAGATTGTTACCAACTGAAACAGGAACTGGTATAAACCCACCAATAATACATGCCCAAAAACCAATAATAAATTCTATCGGCTCATCTATCTGCAGTATTATTTCATCCTTTCGCTTAATCCCCTTTTCTCTCAGAATACCAGTCAGCTCATATGCATTTGCATATATTTTCTTATAGCTAACAAAAGCATCTCCTTGATTGGTAATAAATGTAATCCCATTAACTGTATTTAAGCTTTGCTGTTTGAGTATTTGTGAAAAGATCTGAAATGTCTTCAATCATATCACCGCCAATCAAAAAATACATAGATATCTGAATTCAATCTTTCTGCGAAAAACGATAAAGCTTTTTGATTTAACTTCTCTTATCTGCTGTTCTTTTTACTATACTTAAATTACATTAATTTACTATTTTTTTAAAGTTATAAAAACATTTCCTTCGAAAATTGTATAATAATGTTCATAATTTGTCAACAATTAGAAGATATAAGCATAAAATTTTTTTAACAGCGCCATGCCAGTTTAGAAAACAATACCTTTAGGGATAATTTTTAGAAGCACCGGAATAATGCTAAGCAGGAAAAGACGGATTTGAAGGAGATGTAAAAAAATTTTTTCTGTTATTTCCGAACACCTTGATGAAGAAATGTCAAATCAGGCAAGTTTTATCTTGTAGTCTTAAGGAACAGGTTAAGGTCATGCTTTTAACCTGTTATAGGATATTAGCCATGCTCTAATTCCTTAGGGCCTTTGTAGCGTTCATATCTTTTTGTATCCTTTGTTTTCTCTGTCAATTGGATTGATTGATTAGGACAAAAGCTATAACACCTCATACAGAGCATACAATTATTAAGAAATTTTACTCCGCCGACATCCTTTTGTATATTTTTAACGGGACAATTATTTACGCACCACCCGCATTTAATACAGCTTTCATCTGCGTAAAACCCTTTAAACGCTAATGATTCAAATTTTTCAGCAATGCTTCTTTGTGTTATTCCTAATAACCGTCCAAATATATTAGTTCCTTCTATATGTTTTGTATTTTCTATTATATAATTAACCATTTTATCAATTTTTTTATCCGCTTTCTCCAGATTTTTACGAAGCCTATCTGACTTGGTTACTGGAATAGGGCTTAACAGAGGAAGATGCATATTATTTCCAATTATTATATTACTAAACACAAGCGGAATATATCCTCTATTCCGTAATTTTTTTAATTCATGCCATAAAACGTCACCTGCCGTCATAGCTGCCGTAGTTAATGCAATTAACGCCTTACCCCTGCACGCAGGTAGCTTCTCAAAAAAGTTTTGGAATAATGATGGAGCAAAAGATGAATGAATTGGAAAAGCAAGTCCGACAATATCACACGAATCTATTTCCAAGCTTATGTTACACTCATATTCACATGACATCAGCTTGACCTTATAATTCAATTTCCCAAGTTTATCAGCTAATTTATTCACTGCCCAAGCTGTATTACCAGTTCCGCTAAAATAAAATATAGTCACTTTTATAAAATTAACATTATTTTTATCCATTATGCTCACCTATTTATCCTTTTTATTCAACACAGAATTCCTGTCACAGCTCTAATGCTTTTTCTCTTATATAAGGGTTCACCTTTCTTATATTTCCCACTAACAAGCCCTCTTCGTAAATCGAAAGATGCCAAATAGTTTTTTTAAATGCAGGTAAGATTTTTTTTATTGAAGTTAACGAATTCATGGAATCTACTTCTATTGTACAATCCAAATTAAAGTAATGCCCGCTAAAATCATAATCAACTTTTGAATTAATAAATAATGCGGCATGATCAAATTTGTCATCCAGCTTTTTCAATATTTTAATTAAGGTTTCATTTGAAATTACAAGAGAGCCACGATTAAATATTTTATTCATTATTTCTTTCTGATATGCGAAACAATTCTTACAGCCTTTATGTGCAGAAGCACAGGCACCTCTTGACGCTATAATTGAAGGGATATGATATTTACCGTACGGAGACAACGGAAGCTTATATCTACGGCAAGGCTCTTCAGAAGGTTTTGCATAAGTATATTTAGAATAATCAGGAAACCAATCCAGATTAAATTCAATATTATCATAATCCTTTTCTGTAAAAACATAAGTTATCGAATTCTCAAAATCACGTCCAACCATATTCGGAATAGTATGTACATCTTTTCGATCCAGATACATTTGCACAGGTAGCTCATCATCTCCCTTTGTAAAATAATCCACCTCATATCTGTCGGAAATCTCTTTATACCTTAATTGGGAATACTGGTCTCCAAAAAGAATTTGCGCGTCTTTATTATACTTTCCAATGTATTTAACTATTAATTGAAATTCAAATAATTCAATATACCAATTCAATTCAACAATAAAAGAATCATACTCTTTTACAATTCTTTTATTTAATTCAAATGAATACATTCCGCGTACATGATTAACATACTTACTAAATAACCAAGCCAGAGGAGCCGAGAATCTATATTTAAACATTAAGGCCGGAATTATAATTAGGGTTTTCATTTTTATAAATATGCCTTTCTCTTCACTAAAGGCACAAAATAGCCCAATTGCCTTTTAGTATAGTTTATAATTTATAATCAAGGTCAACGCACTTCACAGTGTGAGCACTCTAAAACCCAATATAAAACTTAGCTGAGACTTAAGACTTTTATAAAAAAGTCTTTATAGGGTAATATGAGATAATAAACCTTTAGGGGAAAAAATATTTAGTTTTACTGCTCATTATCTATAATAACAGTTAAAATTTTATAATAACATTTGTTATATGTCAATATATAAATATTATGGCAAAAGCATGAGCCAACTTTCTCCAGAAATATTTTTCATGGGATTTTTTAAACAAGGAACAGGGGTTGCCGGGACTCTTGGGGAAGAATCAAAAGAGGCATGGCTGACGCTATGAAATTACAAGATGAAGCCTCGTCTGTCTGGAATGCATAAGTAACTGCAAAAGCTTCATGTGGCACTTATGGTTTCTACATAATAAAAGTTTACATTCAAGTAATGTATTTGAAACATATGTTTAATATTTATATGATATAATTTAATTAGTACACTTAAAATACGGGGTGAGGGCTATGGAGTTAAATGACTATCCCGTGACTGTCCGGGAAATTCTGTATGAGCTTATAAAGAGAAAGGCCGTAAGTGAATTAAGCATTGGTGATAAAATGCTTATTAATTATTTATGCACTCAAAAATTTGACAGAGATTACATACCGTCCATGCAGCACCTGCAGGAAACCGCTTAATGCCGTCCTTCCTTCACATGGACATATTATTGCACGTTCATAAAGTATATGAAGCTTGTGTGTTTAAAGGCTTCATATACTTTTTATTGACATGAAATATATAGCATGGTAAATTTAATCGGTAATAGCTTTTTAGCAAAAATAGCTTTTAAAAAATATTCTGATTATCAGTATTTGTATCAGGAGGGAAGTAAAATGCATAAAATCGCAGTAGTAGGTACAGGCTATGTGGGCCTTGTAACCGGTGCATGCCTGTCGGATTTTGGCCTGGAGGTTATTTGCGTCGACAATAACGAGCAAAAAATAAAGCAGCTTAAAGAGGGTATTATTCCAATTTATGAGCCGAGCTTAAATTTTATAGTTGAACGAAATGTATATTATAAGAGGTTGGCTTTTACTACCGATATAAAATTCGCCGTGGAAAATTCCGATGTGATTTTTATTGCCGTGGGTACTCCTCCTGCTGAAGACGGAAGCGCTGATTTAAAATATGTATACGAGGTTGCAGGAAATATCGCAAGCTATATAAACGGATATAAGGTTATAGTAAATAAAAGCACCGTTCCCGTGGGGACAGGAAAAGCCGTTGAGGATTTCATACGCGACAGGCTTAAGGAAAGAAATATGGATTTTGAGTTTGATGTTGTTTCAAATCCCGAATTTTTAAGAGAGGGCTCCGCTATTTACGATTTCACACATCCCGACCGTATTGTAATAGGCAGCAGATCGAAGAAAGCCGTTGATATAATGAAAAACGTTTACAGGGTTCTCTACCTCAATGAGACCCCTTTTGTAGAAACAGGTGTTGAGACTGCAGAGATAATAAAATATGCATCGAATGCTTTTCTTGCTATGAAAATAACGTTTATAAATGAAATTGCCTCTCTCTGTGAAAAAATTGGGGCAAATGTTCAGGATGTGTCAAAGGCAATGGGACGTGACGGCAGAATAGGCCCTAAGTTTTTAAATCCCGGCCCGGGATACGGGGGAAGCTGTTTCCCCAAGGACACAAGAGCCCTGGTGGAAACGGGGAAAAAATACGGCTCAAATATTTCTCTTGTAGAAGCAACTGTATTGGCAAATGAAAGGCATAAGCTCCTTATGGTGGAAAAGGTCCGGAATTATTTTGGTGAGCTTGACAATAAGGTCCTTGCCATTCTCGGCCTGGCGTTTAAGCAGAATACAGACGACATGAGGGATTCCGCTTCAATCACCATAATAAAGGGGCTTGCGGAAGCAGGCGCATCCTTTAGAGTATACGACCCCGCGGCAATGGCTGAAGCAAAGCTTATATTTAAAGATATTGAGGACAAAATTACATATTGTCATGATGAATATGACACAGTGAGCGGTGCTGATGCTCTGATAATAATAACGGAGTGGAACCAGTTCAGGAATCTGGACTTAGGCAGAATTAAAAGCAGCTTAAAGTCACCTGCTTTCTTCGATTACAGAAATATATACAGAAGAAGCTTTATGGAGGAAAAGGGCTTTATATATATGGGAGTAGGACAATAACTTTGCAGAAGGAGTAGCTATGAATAAGAAGGTGCTTATGATTGCACACCAATTTCCCCCTGTGGGAGGTTCCGGGGTTCAGAGAACTACAAAGTTTGTAAAATATATTCACAGATTCGGGTGGGAGCCTGTTGTTTTAACAAGAGACATTAAAGGCATGGCTTTAAAGGATGAATCTCTTTTAAAGGATATACCGGAAAAAACCAGGATTTTCAGGACTAATCCATGGAACTTACTGGAGCTCCCGGGCATACTGAAGCTTTTGGGGAAGGTAATAAACAGAAAGGTTTTAATCCCCGACGGGGAAAGGCTGTGGCAGCTTTTCAGCAAGCGGCCCGCGGCAGACATAGTTACCGCGGAAGGCATAGATCTTATATATACCACATCTTATCCCTACAGCTCTCACCTTATGGGACTGTATTTAAAAAAGAAATTCCCCCGTATACCATGGGTTGCCGATTTCCGTGACGAATGGACAAAGAATCCTAATATCCGGGATTATAAATATAATTTTATAAGGACCTCCATAGAAAGGAATATGGAAGACTCAATACTTGAAAAAGCCGATTGTGTCATTGCAAATACCCCGATAATGATGAAAAATTTCCTGGAGGACAGGCCCGTTTTAAAGGACAAGTTTGTTGTCATACCTAATGGGTATGATGAGGAGGACTTTAAGGATATTTCTCACGCTTCTCCTGAAAATGATGTTTTTACGGTGACCTATGCAGGCCTGCTTTACGGCAGGAGAAAGCCTGACATGTTTTTAGAGGCGGTAGGCCGGCTGCTGCATGAAGGGCTTCTGGACAGAAAGCTGATCCGTATAGATATGGTGGGACACTTCAACAGTGAGATACTGAACAGTCTCATAAGCCGGTTCGACCTGCATGGCATCGTAAAGGTTTTTCCTTATATGAAGCACAGGGAAAGCATATTGAAGCTAATGTCGTCGGATGCCCTGCTTCTGGTGGCAGGTGCAGGTGAAGAGGCCTTTTACCTCGGAAAAATATTTGAATATATGAGGACGGGACGTCCCATTCTGGCCGTAGTCCCGGAAAACGGGGCGGCTGCGGATCTTGTACGGGATACCTGCACAGGTCTGGTTTCCGACAGCAGTGATGTGAATAAAACAAAGGACAATATTATTAAGCTGTTTAACGGCTGGAAAAGGGGGGACAGCATTCTCAGCCCGAATATGGATAAGATATCCAGGTATGAGAGATGTGCCCTGACAGAACAGCTTTGCAAGGCGTTTGCAAAGGCTGAGCTGTCCATTAAGGAGTGTTCAGGCTCCCCAGGCCGTTAAAGTCTGTTCCGCACCAGTACCGTTATTTCACAATATATTAATGTTAAGCTGCACCGGCTTGACCTATATGAAATACCAAAAGCATGAAATACCAAAAGCGTCTTACGCGGGTTTCAACAGCCGCTTTTGGTATTTACACAGCATTTATAAATCAAGAAAAACTCTTTTAAGACGACTATCGCTTAGTCTGCTCAGCAACTCATTGGTGATTGTTCCCGCGCTAAAGGCTACCTGTTCCGCTGCAATTTCTTCCCGGCCATCCATACCAATCAGAGTAACAATATCGCCCCTTCGCATATCCGGAATATCGGTGACATCAGCTATGAGCTGATCCATGCAGATTCTGCCGATAATTTGTGCCCGGCATCCCCTGATTAAAACATGACCGTTGGTGGAAAGCCTGCGCGGAAAGCCATCCCCATAGCCAATGGAAACAACGGCGATTTTCATCCCTTTCTGTGCGACAAAATCACATCCATAGCTAACGCTCTCTCCCGGTGCAATCTCTCTAACGAGAGCAACTTTAGACTTTAAGGCCAGAACAGGCCGTAAATCCAATGTACGTTTGGTATTCGCATCGGGTGTGCTTAAAACACCGTAAAGCGCAATTCCAATTCGTGCATAGCCGCATTGCAGTTCCGGATAGTTCAAAACTCCATAGCTGCTTTGAATGTGTATTGGAGGAATATAAATGTGCCTGGTTTTTAATTTGTCTAAAAGCTGGTAAAAGTGCTTAATTTGCTTATTCGTAAAAACTGCATGGGACTCTTCAAGACTATCTGACACGCAAAGGTGTGTAAAAATACCTAAAACCTTGAGATTCTCAAAGCCGAATACAGAAGCAATTTCAGATACATGCCGATAGCTTTCTCCAAGCCTGTTCATACCTGTATCCACTTTAATATGGACCTGTATCGGTTTGCCAAAACGGTTCAGCTCTGCCGCATGCTGCATATCCGCTACGGTCTGCGATAAGCGATAGCGAAAAAGTGCCGAGGCATTTTTTGCCGGTGTATAGCCTAAAATCAGGATTTCACCTTTAATCCCTTTCATACGCAAATAGATGCCTTCGTCAATCGTGGCAACAGCAAAGGCTTTCACTCCTACGCCATTCAGACAGGACGATATTGGGATGGCGCCATGCCCGTAAGCGTTCGCTTTCACAATCGCCATGATTTCACATCCGGCAGGAAGCGCTTGCTGTAAAGCCTTTACGTTATGCCGCAGGCTCGACATATTGATTTCGGCCCATGCTCTATCGGTATCTCCGGTAAAAGCAACCCCGCAAGTACGCTTCATATTTAAGAGAATAATAAGCACAGCGGTTCCGGCAAGGGAACTCATTGCCACGGCCACAAAATGAATGCTGTTGTTGTCAATCAGCAGCTTTTGCAGCCCTGATGCTTTGGCAAAACCGCGGACTGCCACGATAACCGCCGGATGAACCAGGTAGATTAACAACGAAAGGTTTCGAAGAGCTTTAAGGCTTTTCCCTTTCCATAAAAGCAAGCTCTGAAACAGGAAGAACATACAGGGCAAAAGCATAAAGTACATACTGTCATGCCTTTGAAGCTTGAAGCGGTGTAGCAGCAGGCCCTCTGCGAGCATAAGAATAACAGATACCGCAAGCCCGGTAAGTCCTGCCTTAAGCGGCATCCTTTTTACCTGCCGTGCAAGCAGGGACCCCAGTAAGAAAAAAACAGGCGCGAAAAATATACCATTCCGTGTATAGTCGGAAAATGAAAACAGGCCGCTATAGACAGCTTTCACAAATGAAACATTTTCAGAAATACCATAATAGCTGTCACCAAACAAACCGACGATATATAAAAACAGGCTGATAATGAATGCCTGTCCTGCTTTCAGCTTTTTGAGCAGTAACGACGCTATAAAGGCTCCCATAATTGCGGCAGGGAGATACCACAGATGATAAAATGTGCCGTCAAAAGCAATGTCCTTCAGGAGACTCGGTAAATACCCCCACTCCTTTACAGCTCCCGTATAGACATTCAACGGCAGATAGAACAGCATGGCTATACCGTAAATTATGGCTGTCTTTTTTATAAAGGCTATCAATTTTCCTAGCTGCTTACCGCCATTTTCCATATCAGAAAGCAGGAAAAATCCGGAAGCCATAAAAAAGAAAGGAACGGCGACACGGGCAATCACTCTTGTCAGAATAAAATCGGCTGTTTCTCCAAGCCCGGCTAAGGGCGAAGTATGAATTGCAATTACGAGAAAAGCTGCAATAACCCTGAAACAATCAATTCCGGTATATTCTTTTCTTTGAGAGTTTATCACAGCCGCCCCCTCCATAGTGTTATTACAACACCGTCCTCGTTGTTGCCTGATACCTGATAAGGAATTCCCTCGGGAATTTCTATAGTAACCTGCCTGTTATCGTAAACGGGTATAAAGAAAATCTCAAATTCCCGGTTATTTCTCCTAAAATAAAGGCGACTGCCCTCATAAGCGAACTGTTTTAAGAAGTCGGTGTATTCCTCCAGGGTTAAAGATCTTTCCCTCATTATTTCCGAATGAGGATATCCCACATAGCGGAAATGCCACGGCTCATGAGCTATGCATGTAATATGCTCACGCCCGGACGGATAACGCTCAATAAAACCATACTTCACCGAAAGCTCGCGGAAGCGCCCGCAGATGCCGGTATATGGAAAATCCGGACGGATAAAATCAATCTCAGATTTGTTCCCGGCAAGATCAATTGCAAGGCCGGTTTGATGTTCGCTGCACCCCGGAATGGCGACGTATTTTTGCGTAAAAGCCTCTCCATGCCCCCCAAGGGAATTTGAATAGATTTGCTGCTGCTCCCGCATGTTCCGGTAACCGCTTACCGGAACAATCTCATTCCTGCACCCTAAAAAGCTTATAACCTTCGACAGCATCTTTGCCGCCTGCTGCTCCAAAAGAATATTTAAGGAATCAGGGCTCACAGGAACAATGTAATTCTCCAGCATATCACTCCTTATGGGATGGGACGGATTGACAAGAATCAAATTCCCTTTTAAAATGTCTGGCTTTGCAAACCGTAACCTTATCATGGCTGCATCGCCAGCCTTATAAGTTCATCTACAATTTGCGTAAAGGTCATCCCTATCTCCCTGAGCATGTTAGGATAGCGGCTATGAGTGGTAAACCCGGGAATGGTATTCACTTCATTGAAGACAATTTCATTTTCAGAAGTTAAAAACAAATCCACCCGCGCAAAGCCCCGGCAGCCAAGAGCCCGGTAAATTACTGACGCCGTTTGCCTGATGCGCTCCGCAGTATCGGCATCAATGCGGGCGGGAGTGTGGATTTTGGAGGTTTTTAGCGTATATTTTTCGGTGTAATCAAAGAAACCCTGCGATAATTCAATTTCATCGATTTCGCCAAGGGTAAGCGTTTTATCGCCAATAACAGCACAGCCCACTTCAAAGCCGTCGACTGCTTCCTCTATAACAACCTTCCGGTCGTGCTGAAAAGCGGCGCTCACCGCACCGGTTAACCCGTTTTGGCGAAAAACCCTGGTAATTCCAAAGGATGATCCGGAATTAGCCGGTTTCACAAACAGAGGATATTGCAAATGAGATATGCGTTTCGACAACTCTTCATCAGATATTGAGGAATGTAAAACAATAGAGCGTGGTGTTCTTATGCCCGCCAAGCGTACCAGCCTGTGAGCCATATCTTTATCCATGCACAGCGCCGAGCTAAGCATTCCGCACCCGACGCAAGGGATGCCAGCCAGCTCAAGCAGGCCCTGCACCGTGCCGTCCTCACCATTTTTTCCATGCAATACGGGAAAAGCCACGTCAATGGAAATGGTTGTTATGCTGCCGCCATGCAATATAAGAATGCCGCGGGTACTGCGATCAGGCGAGATGACAGCCGGAACGCAGGAGGGATGCTCTCTCCATGTGTCGTTTTGAATCCGGCTCATATCGCCGCTATATTTCAGCCATTCCCCCCGGCGGGTGATTCCAAGCAAGATAACACTATATTTTTCCAGGCTAAGATTCTCTATCACCGAACAAGCTGACTGCAAGGAAACATCATATTCTGTGGAACAGCCGCCAAACAAAACGGCTACTGTCGTTTTCTTCATAATATCATCCTTTCCAAATAAAAAAATGCCCGGCCCGGTATTTTCATTTTACCCAAGCAGGACAGGCAATATTGGATTTTTGACTTATCAAAATCTTAAGAAAGTCTTATGGAGTTCTTACTTTTTCCCTAAAACTGAAGCCGGTTTTATCACATTATAAGTCTCCGGCTGGAAGATCAACCGAAAATGTTGTTTTATCTCCATTGCATTGGGCTGTAATGGTACCGCCGTGTGCATTAATGATCTCTTTGGCAATTGCAAGGCCCAGGCCCGCTCCCCCTGTTTGAGAGGATCGCGCAGAGCCCAGCCGGAAAAACCTTTCAAAAATGCTTTCAAGCTTTTGCGGGGGGATAGGGTCGCCGCTGTTTGTAAACTGAATGACTATGCTTTGTGCTTGTTTAAAGGCCGTTATATCGATAACGCTGCCATCGTAGCTATACGCCATTGCATTTTTAAGAATATTATTAAACACGCGGGAGAGCTTATCCGCGTCTCCCCATAAGACCAAGCTTTCCGGTGCATGAACAATAGCCTGTTTGTTTTGGGGTGACAGCATGGGATAAAATTCATCCGCCATTTGCCGCAGCATAAAGGAAAGATTAAATTTACCCTTATTCAGTACGATAGAGCTTAAATTAAAACGGGTAATTTCAAAAAATTCTTCGATAAGATACTCCAGACGAAACGCCTTTTCAAGCGTGATTGCAGTGTACTTGGCCCGTTGTCCGGCAGGCATATCCGGAGCTTCATCCAAAAGGCTTAAGTACCCGATAACGGAAGAAAGCGGTGTTCTGATATCATGCGCCAGGTTTACAACAAGATCGTTTTTGCGTCGTTCCGCTTCCTTCGCATCCCTTTCATTTTGCAGAGCTGTTCTTTTAATTTGGTTCATTCTGTATTCAATTTCCCGAAGCTCCTCCGGCAATCGGATGTCTTCATCATCCGGCCGGACCAAGGCCACGCTCGCCGCAGCAATTTCCTCAATATATCCTACAGTCTTTTTCCAATAAATATAAATGATGATTAGTAGTATGGCAAACCACAAAACAGGTAGCAAAAGGCTGGAATAAAGCTCTGCTCTTTTCAAAAAATAATACAAGGGTGTTGGCTGCCAGGTAATACGATGCCCAATGTAATAGACGGCGAAAACAGCAATTGCATATAATACCGACGCCACAATGGCCGCTCTTACACATTTTAAAACAGTTTTCCTCATGAATTCGGAACGAAATTGTTTATCCTTCAATTTTATACCCAACCCCCCATACTGTTTTAATGTATTTGGGATGCTCCGCACTGTCGTGCATTTTTTCCCTTAAATGCCTGATATGGACCATTACGGTATTGTTGCTGCTGGTAAAATACTTATCGCCCCATACCTCATGGAACAATTCTTCGGAGCTTACCACATGCCCACGATTGGACGCTAAGACCCACAAAACAGAAAACTCAATGGGAGTAAGAGAAAGCGGCCTTTCGTTCAAGGTACATTCATGTCTGTTCTTATCTAATACCAGGCCTGAAAATGCTATGGTGCTTTCTTGCTGCACAGGCTCAGCCGCCACATTATATTTTGTAAATCTCCGTAATTGTGCTTTTACCCGCGCAACCATTTCAAGGGGGCGAAAGGGCTTGGTAATGTAATCATCCGCACCTAATGTAAGCCCGGTAATCTTGTCGATCTCTTCGTCCTTTGCAGTTAGCATAATAACGGGAAAGTTATGCCTCTCTCTGATTTGCTGGCAGATTGAAAAGCCGTTCACATCGGGAAGCATGACATCCAGTATCGCCAGATCTATGCTCTCATTCTCAATACACCGCAAGGCATCATGCCCGTTATAGAACTTAAGGACTTTATAATTTTCACTTTTTAAATATACTTCAATCAGGTCCGCAATGGACTGTTCGTCATCTACTACTAAAATATTCGCTATCACAGCATATTCAGCTCCCTTTTTACAAAAGCTCATTATAGTATAATATCATAAAAATAAACAAAAGTCTTTAAATGACAGAGTCCCCGCAGGACTCTGCACGAATCCTGCGGGGACTCTGTTGTCTTTCCGCACCCGCTTGGAGCACAGTTCAATAAGCTGACTTATGGAACCGTACGGTTATATTTCCTCTGTTTGTTATATCACATTTCAAGCAGTGCCCTTTTCAGCATAGCCAGATCGGCAGAATTGACATTCCCGTCATTGTTTAAGTCTGCCGCCTCAACATTTATATCCGAATCAAGCTCAAGGATATATCTTCTTAAAAGAGAGTAGTCTATAGAGTCAACCTTTCCGTCACCGTTCAAGTCTCCCTTTTCAGACTGGACCTCCCCTTCCGGCTCACTTCCGAATATTTTCACGCCGTCCCTGTACACCGGGATATTTTCAGTGATTGCGTACTCTCCTGCAATCCCCTTTCTGCTCCAGTCATTTGAAGGGTCCCAATGAGTAAGCCAAGATGTGTCCATTTTTGGTACAAGTGCAAAATGGAATTCTCTTTCTCCGTAGAAGCTGTTTCCTGTCCAGTCAAGCTCTACATAATATATCCCCTCAGCTTCATTCCAGGCAAAAGGCCCGTTTATTGTGACCCCTTTTCCATCCACAATCTTAGACTCGTCGTACATAACCTGCACATCAAGATCTGCTATGGATTGCCCTGCATTAATCATTTCTGAGATATCAAAGAAATATCTTGCCTGCAGCTTATCCTCAAAATGGGGCGGTTTGCCCGACTCATTATGAATATTTATTGTTACTTGAGTCCTTTCGGCATTTTCCTGCTCAAGCTTTGCCTCAGAGTAGTACTCCAAAAAGTCCTCTTCCTTGGGAGGGAAGTCCTTAAGCGGCTCCTGTCCCTGTCCGTAGCATTCATATATCCCTGCCAATGCTCCTACAAATCCTGCGTTATAGTCTATGGCAACCTCATTGTAAACAAAATCGGTGGTTTCATCCACATGATTGTCGGTACCGTCAGGTCCTCCAACCAGCGCGCCCCATAATGTATGCCTGTGTTCTAAGGGATCAAGCATACTGAGTGTCTTAGAGCCATGTGCGGCACGATGATGGGGGTGCTTGGCCGATATATCCGAATAGCCCACCTCATAGCTCCTTTTCATTGGATTATCTCCGAGAATATAGTCCATCTGATCTTTAGCCCAATCGGTGAAATCCTCTCTCGGCTGATATCTATTATAAACCAATGCACAAAGCTGCGCTGCCGCATTATAGCGCGCCGAGCCCCATGTGTTCAGAACCCTGAAGCCGGCCGGTGTGGTTGCAAGGAAGGTGGTATCATTTGGATTTTCATGCTGTATTCCCGACCAGTATTCTATATTCCATCTGAAAATATACCAGTCTCTTTCAGTATTTGTTATTGGGGCAAGCTTTGCAAAAACTCCTCCCCAAACGGTATCCCACGAATGCACCCATATATTCTGCCAGTCGTTTTCGGTGGAGGAAATTATTCTGCCCAAAAATCCCGTATACATGCCATCGGCGGATACTGAAACGATATCCTCAATATATGACTCTTCGCCTGTTGCAATATTTAACCATACCGCAGCCCATGAAAGCTCATCCTCTTCATATGAGGAATTGTAGAATCCTCCGGAATAGCCGCAGCCACGGTACTTGACAGCAAACTCGTACAGTGCCTTGGCTGTTTCCAGGCATGTAGCCGCATAAAGAGGCTCTTTATCCTTAAAGTTCAAATAGTTTATGGCAAGTGAGGCTGCGGCTCCGGCCGCCTGATCGCTTGCAGGCCTTTCAGCAGTCGCAAGATACGCGGGCCTTTGCACCTTTGACTTTTCGTTCAACTCGGGAGGCTGCCACCAGTTATGGTCTATATTTCCTTCTCCCACCTGATAGCAGAATGCCTCCACCTCTCCGCTGTCATTCATAAAGGTTGAGCGTAAGAGATAATCATTCCCCCATTTGAGAATGTCTATCATATGCTCTTCCTCATTAATCTGCTTAAAGGAATTCCTGAACTCATAAAATCCCCATCCCAATGTGGAAATGGTATAGCTTTGGGGCAGTCCGAACTTAACATGATCCCCTGCGTCGTGGAAGCCGCCGCGAAGATCAAGAGAGCCGTTTCCGTCAGGGTCCAAAACCTCCCTGTATTTTTCTATTTCCTCCTGGGACAGGTTTAAACCTACAAACTCCTCTCCCATAGGTTTCAAAGGTACCTCAGTGTCTTCTACGTGGCAGTCTCCTCTCCATTCAAGCCTCCCGCCCGTTATTCCCGGGCCACACTTATTTGCGTCATAGAAGTAAAGAGCTTTCTGTAAAGCCTCTGCATAGTTGAACGGCGGCTCAGCGGAAGCCGCACGGGAAGAATTGCTTATCATCATAGTGGACATAAGAGCGGCCGCTGTAAATAACGCCGCTGCCCTGCGCAAAAATCCCTTATTGCTCAAAATACGACACCTCCTTAAATTTAACAGCCTTATCCTTCAAGCAGTTTTATCTTGAGCAGCATCAAATCAACGGAGTTTATAGCTCCATCCTTGTTCATATCTGCTGCTGCCAGGTCTATAACAGTACCCTCCCCGTCAAGCAGGAATCTCTTTAAAAGAGCATAATCAATTGAGTTTACAGCACCATCCATATTTACGTCCCCCACTTCTCCACCATTATGGAACTCTGCATAAATTCTTGCGGTACCTTGTGACGCAAGATAATTATCGTCCTGGGCAAAGCTTACGGTAATGCTCTCGTCTACTAAGTAAATGCCTTCAGGCTGAAGCACATTAAAGCTCATTGATGCAACACCGTCTGCGTTCGTAGTGGAGTTTCCGCTTAAGGGCTTAGTATTGGTACTCCCCGTCCAGGTTATTGTTTTTGCGGGCAAGGGCACACCTGATAAATCGGCCAGCTTAACCTTTACTTCGCAGGTTCCGTCATTACCGTCAAAGCTGTCGCGCCCTTCCGGATAAACCGGAGAAATAACTGTAGCTGTCCTGACAGAAGCGCCCCCCGGCTCATTTCCCGACAGCTTTACCGATGCAGGGCCTTCATATACAGGCATATTGGGAGCATATTTACGCGTACCGTTTATGTAATTTTCATCCCAATCCTTAAAGGACCAGTCATTTGAAGAATCCCATGAATTCGATTTGGAGCTTATGGTAAAGTCCACTTCAGGGCCTCCTGCTTCCCACCTGTATCCGGGATAAAGATAGTCTCCGGAAAGATCTATTATAAAGTAATAAACCTTGTTTTCCTTATCCCATACAAAAGGACCTTCAGCCTTATAGCCTTTAGGCGGAGTTATATATACATCCGCTATATCATTGGCGTCGAGGGTAAAGTAATACCTCACCTTAATCTGGTCACTGGGGCGTGCGGGCCACGCAGATCGGTTTTCCACGCTGAGGGTAAACTGCGTACCGCTCGTTCCGTTGTAATATGTTCCTGCAAACACCGGCCACTCATGCTTTGCCTCGTAAGGTATATCAGCCAGAGGGAAGCTGCTGTCAGGTATAGCATCTCCTCCAAACTCCATATACATCCTTGCAAGCGCGCCTGTAAATCCCGCATTATAATCTATGGCAACCTCGTTGGATACATAATCGTCAATGGAGTCATTAAACCCGTCGTTTGAAGTTGGGCTTCCCACCAGCGCCCCGTATAATATGTGACGGTGTTCGGAAGGATTGCTCATTTGCTGTCCCCACGCGCTGTGTGCTGTACGGTGATGAGGATGCTGGGGACTGTTCCGGCCGAAGCCTACCATATAGCTTGCTTCTCTTGGGTTGTCACCTAGAATATAGTCAATCTGGCTGACCGCAAAATCATGATAACGGGCTTTTTTAGCCGTGTCACTCACTCTGTCGGAATATATAAAGGCGAAAAGCGCCGTGGTAGACGCATACCGCATTGAACCCCAGCTATCAAGCCTGGCATGTCCTCCGGGAGTATATTCCACCTTTGTACCGTCGGCCCCATGCTCATTGCCTCCAACACTCCACCAGTTGAGCCACCTTTCCACATCACCGCTGTAAAGCGAATTCTGAGGCTCTATCTGTGACATAAGCACATAGCAGCCATAGGTCTGATCATCCCAGCAATGGGCCCATTTATACTTATGCACCGGCTGGTTTGCCTGGTTTCCAAGCCCGCTGTAGTACTCCTTTGCCTTATTAAGGTAGGCTCCGCCGCTTCCCTGCAGCTTATCCTCCTTTGCCTTGTAAAGCCATATCGAGCCCCATACCAGTTCATCGTTATAGCCGCTCCATGAGGTATATGCAGCCGCCCCCTGAGGATCGGTCTTTTTTACAACATCGGAGAAAACTCCCCTGTACTGATCTCCGAACTGGTACAACTGCTC
Organism: Bacillota bacterium; assembly: GCA_023390115.1. Classification (GTDB taxonomy): domain Bacteria; phylum Bacillota; class Clostridia; order Acetivibrionales; family DSM-27016; genus Anaerobacterium. The sequence continues at coordinate 23,335 of JAEWDM010000009.1, read as the reverse complement.
CGCATGAGATAAAAGCACATCCGAATAGGCGGGATCACTTTCCCTGAAAACAATTGATGAAGCGGCCATTGCGGCTGCCGTACTCATTGCAATCTCAGTGCCGGGATTTTGTTCATCCAGCTTTATTGCCGTCCTGTCATTCACCAGATGTGTTACCTCAATAGGTATCCAGTTGTTATGGTCTTCCTGCGTCATCCCCACCTGAGTCCAGAATACGTTCGGCTCGGGATGGCATTTAATGAAGTAGTCATTAATCCACCTCAACTGATTTTTGAGCCATTTCATCTGGCCGCTCTGTTCATATGCCTCCTTGTATTCAATCGCCCCCAATGCAAGAATTCCCGCAGTATATGCATTGGTAATTCCGAACTTAATATTATCTCCTGCGTCTACCCATCCCCCAGTCAGGTCAAGGCCCTCATTCTGCCCGTCAGTCATCTGGGAGTCACCTCTCCATGTCAGGCGGGTTGGAATAGATGAGCCTGATATGGATCCCGAACGCTGCGCCTCATAAAATAGTATTGATTTTTGGAGCGCCTCTGCGTAGTTATATTTCAAAGCACCTGTATCAGCCGCAAATACCGCCGATTGAGGAAGCAATAAAGACACGGCCGTTATGATGCTTACAATAAGGGAAGAAATTTTTATTCTTCTACGTGACATGGCTTTCCTCCTTTCTCTTTCCCCTGCTTCAAAATCTCTAGTGCCCTGTAACAGAATTTGTCTCTGGCAGGCAGAGCACTTTGGTATTGCCGGGAAGTACGGAGGGAAAGAAGTCTTTCCAATCCGCACTCCCCCTGGTTTAATGTTACTCCAGCAGTTTTTTCTTAAGCAGTACAAGATCCAAAGAGTTTATTTGACCGCTTGAATCCATATCTGCCGCAAAAGTGTTTATTTCTGTAGTATCGTCTATTAAATATCTCTTCAATAAAGCATAGTCCATTGAGTTTATACTGCCGTCTGAGTTTACGTCTCCAAGCTCTATGTCTCCGGCTATTTCCGCGTATACGTTGACGTCACAGCCGGATACCAGATAGCTCTGATCCCCTGCAAAGCTTGCAGTCACAGCCTCGTCAATTATAACAGTGGTATAGCCGCTGTCCGAGGGTGCAACCGCATTTGCTGTTACCGTGGCAATGCCTGAAGCATCTGTAACCGACTCGGCGCTTGCTATATTTACCGAGTCACTGCTGCTCCATTTTATTGTTTTGCCTGTCAGAGCATTTCCCGCTCCATCAGTCAGCCGGACCTTTATTTCAGTATTCCGGCCCGAAATATCAAACCTTGTTTGACCATCAGGGTAAACAGGAGTTAAGATTGTCTGAGTCTTTACGCTTCCTCCGGGTTCATTTCCGAATATATGCTGTCCATTATCATATACAGGTATATTTATTGCTATATATGCAGTATCAAGCTCTCTTGGGAATGGATCAGGCAATGCCTGATAAGAGGGGTCATTTGAGTTGTCCCAAACCTTTGTATCCTGAGGACCGCTGATTCTGAACTGTACTTCCTTTCTGAACTCGGACTGTCCTCCGGGATATATGTCCGTTCCTGTAAAGTCCACATTAACATAGTATATATTATTAGATACGTCCCATGGCAGCAGCTCCGATACTGTAGCCCCCATATTGTAATTTGATTTTGTTGTTATCTGATCTGCCGTTATCCCCGCGTCAAGCAGCTCCGATATATCTATGAAATATTTAAAGGAAAGCTTGTCTCCTATTTTTGCAGGCCATGCTGATCTGTTGTTCATGTAAGCTTTTATCTCTATATAGTTCGGCCCGCTGGAATTGACACATGCCTCGACAAAGAACTCCTCTCTTGTCTTTTCCTCTATCGCCTTGAATCCGGGTATCGGCTCCCCTCCGTATTCCTTGTACATTCTTGCCAGAATTCCTGTAAAGCCTGCATTATAGTCACATGCAACCTCATTGCATATGTAGTCGCCTATATCGTCTGTGTAGCTTGAGTCATCTGTAGTTCTCGGGCCCCCTACAAGTGCTCCGTACAGCACATGGCTGTGATTCTCAGGTATTGGGGTCTGCCAGTTGTCGCACCATGAGCCGTGCGCCGTCCTGTGATGAGGGTGCTCGGGAGGTGTAGTACCGAAGCCCACTACAAAGCTCCTTCCCGTATCTCCAAGACAATAGTCAACCTGTTTCTTTGCAAAATCCTTATATGTCCGCACCTTTTCGGGAGTGCAGCCAGACCAGTCCGCATATACGTCGGCAACAAAAGCGGCTGTTGTGGCATACCTTAAGGAGCCCCACTGGTCAAGCCATGCAAGTCCCTTTGGAGTATACCTTACTTTCTCTCCGTTATAGCCCACTGTCCAGTAATCGAGGTTCCTTTCCATGCTTTCCTTATACAGGCTCTTTCCCGTGATCCTTGCAAGTAAAAGCTGCGTGCCCACCTGTACAGTATCCCAGCAGTGCGTCCACTTATATTTTATTGTAGTGGTCTGCTGCTCTCTCTCCCAATTGGGTACATAGGACTCCGCCCTCTCTAAGTATGCCTCATCGCCTGTAGCTAAATAAATCCATACGCTTGCCCAGGAAAGCTCATCCCAGTACCCGCTCCAGGACTGGTAAAATCCTGTTGCCGCCGTATAGCCCGAATCACTTCTTGTGGCATCGGCAAATTCAAGCAGCTCTTTTGCATGACTTATGCACTCCTCCGCATACGCGGGGTCGGTGTCCTTGAATATCGTCGCACATGCCGCAAGAGACGCAGCCGTTCCCGCCACTACCGCAGATGCGGGACTTGACATTGTCGCCTTGTATGAGGGCCTTGTCATCTGCGTTCCTGACTGGCTTTTGCCCAGCATTACCTCTGCCGCTCCCCACCACCTGTGGTCATCAGAGCCTGAACCCACCTGGTAGTAATACTCATTGGGGGAAGGATGGCATTTTATAAAATAGTCATTTGCCCATTTTATTGCATCCATTATGTATTTCAACTGACCGCTTTGTACATAGGCATCCCTGTCCTCGTATACAGACCATGCCAGTGTGGATGCCGTATATGACATAGGGAGGTTGAATTTTACATGATCCCCGGCATCATACCACCCGCCTGTAAGATCTAAGCCCACATCCTGCCCGTCTGTCATTGCAGAATCCGCACGCCAGTTATCGCGTTTGTCCTCGGGAAGATCCCCCGAACGCTGGAATTCATAAAACAATATGGATTTTTGCAGCGCCTCTCCGTAATTATATGACGGAGCCGCCGCAAATACTGCTGTCTGGGGTATAATCAGCGATACGGCTACTACCACTGCCGTAAAAAGCGCATATGCTCTTGTTTTTTTTCTTCCATTCATCTTTGACCCTCCTCGTAAGCAAATAATGTTATGGACTTACAGATACCGTTCCGGCGGAGAATCCGGCTTGTATTTCCTTTAAGTCAACATCCGCAAATGCACCTACCGACTTAAGCTTTATTTCGGTATCTCCGGCCGGTGCGGTTTCTTTTATTCTGCACTTCATAATTGCAAATGTTCCGTCCTTTGAAATAAGCTCCTTTCCAAGCGTATTATCCAGAAAGAGAAAGCTTATAGTGCCGTTGTCCTTATTTGCGAAGGAACTGAAGTTCGAGGTAGAATTTACTAAAATATCTGCAGGAGCTACTTCTACATACTCAAATATTTCGCTGTCATACTCCAGCTTAAAATCACAATTGTTTATACCCTTAGAAGGAACATTTTTAAAGATTACAGGAAGCGATACCTCATCCCCCGCTTTGCCTTCTGCGCTGCCTATCTCTACATTCATCCGCGGAGCTTTTTCGGCGGAAGAGCTGCTGTCGTCATTTCCGGAAGAGCCATCCTCCCCTTCCTTTAAATCCTTATCTGCCATGCCGGCCTCTGAGGTATCCGGGGCCCCCTGCCATGGGCCTGATACCAGCGCATTTACCGCTACAGCCAGGAGCCCAATGCCTATAATAATAGAAATTATTACTATTATCTTTTTTCTCATGTCTGCATCTCCTTCTCAACAGCACTATTGTCTAAAATATAGTTTTATACTTCGGCAGGGAATTCTGTAATAATCCCCAGCAGGTATTGCCTTAAAAGAGCAAAGTCTATTGAATTTATGTTGCCGTCCCCGTTTACGTCGGCAGCCTGACGGCCGTTTTCGGCAGGAAATTCTTCTATTTTCTCAATAAGATATTGCCTTATTAACGAGAAATCGACCGAATTTACCTGTTTATCACCGTTAACGTCTCCATATGCAAATTTCTCTTCCGCTTCTCCGCTATAGTTTGCAAAGGCTGTCATAAACACAAGCGGCGAATTCCAGTAAACCGTATGCTCATTTGTTACCCAGTCTGTACCGCTTTCCACGTAAGCCTTTGCGGCAAATCTGGATATACCCTTGCCTTCGCTGTTATTAGGTCCCCCTGCCATATATCCGTTAGGTATTCCGGGCTTGTTGTCAAAGCTGTATATTGTGCTGAATATGATTTTAATGCTGTTTTCACCGTGTCCCGACACATAGCTTTTGCGGAGCGGGTTTGTTCCAAGCAGCCAGTTGAGCGATCCAAAGCCCAGCTTTGAAATCTGTTCATCATATGTATTCAGCAGTATAGAGCCTATATACGCATCCATAGGCACGTTCAGAACCTGCATATTTATTCCCCAGAAATAGTTGCCGGGAACTATGGCGTTTTTCCAGGGGTTTTCTTCATACCTGTTAAGAATATTATTAAGCCATATTCCAAACTTCTGAGCAAACCAGCTTTCCACCTCGCTGTCCCTGGACTGGGCTTTCATATAGCTGAAAAATGCCGTCGACCAGTTATCGGCCCATGTGTGCGCGTATGCCATGCTGCTCTCAAATTTTTGTGCAAACTGCTGGTAGTTGTTTTTGAAATAATCATTATACTTTTGCTCTCCGGAAGCCCTGTACAGAGATGCGGCCGCCCACAGCCTGTCGCTTCTGTCGTTGCTTACGCTGTAAGGTCCGGACGGAGACTGGATATTATCCGGATTATTTTCCAGATATGTCCATGCTCTTTTTGCCGCCTCAAGGCATTGACTGGCAAAGTCAGGGTTAATGTCTTTATATATGATATACGCATGGGATAACACGGCTGCCGCACAGGCAGTATCATCGGTAGGCTTTATATCCCTTCTTGAGCCCTCCATGTCCCTTATTGTTCTCCTGGTTACGTTTTCATCATTGTCGGACTGCACACGCGCATAAAAGCCCCCGCTCACGTAATCCTGCATTTTCAGCATCCAGTCAAGCTCCCATTTTACTTCATCAAGTACATCTGCTATGCCATTGCCGCTTTCAGGAATATTAAACTGGTTATCCTCAAATTCCGAAGGAAACATTTCATACGCCCACAACAGGTCAGATACCGCTGTTGCGCCCGCATTGACATATTTGCCCTTATCCCCGGCATCGTACCATCCTCTGGATACATCCTTTACGACAGAAGCATCTGAATCCGTTCCCGCCTGTGCATCCATGGGAGTAATATCTCTGCGCGGATAATCAGGCGCGTTTTCTTCCTCCAGATCAAGGCCGGTACGCTGGTAATAAAAATACCTTGAGGCATCAACCATAATAGATTTGTATGCGTCATCTGATATTTTAAAATTAGCTGAATCCTCTATACCGGGAGCAGATACGCTTATGTAGTATTGCCCCGGGGTACTCAGCGCGGAAAAATCAGCCTTTAGTATTCTCTCTCCCGAATCAATGGCCTCATAATCCTCAACCAGAATCAGAGCGCCCTCGTATGCGATTGAGCCGTCGGAGGAATTTCTTACCTGGAAAGCACTTCCGGCATCAGCCTGCAACTGATCCTCAAAGTCAGTGACCAGCGCATACTTCTCACTGTCGGGAATAAACCCGACCTGATTTACCTTCACGGCTCCATACGACTTCTCATTATCGGGAGAGGTTATTTTTATATCGCTTATCCAGACGGTAAAGGGCATGGTGTTAATTTTATCAAACACCAGGCAATTTACATTGGAGGAAGAAAAATCAGTTCCCACCCCAATGATGTCTTTAAGGGGAATCTTAAAATGCACCCAGTCTGTTGTTATTTCATTATACCTGGTTACATCCGTAACTACATCCCTCTCCTCAACGGAGGATCGCTCGTATACCTTATCCCTGAATCCTACCTGGAAATATTCTCCTCCAAGCTTTCCCTTTACCTGAAATTCAAGGAATCCATTGGGTACGTACTGTGAAAAATCATGTGTACACCAATCCCTTACAGTTACCAGAGATATCCACCATCCCGAAGAGACATACTCGGAAACATTAAGCCTGAGCGACGGCATCCCGTTATAGGTTACATCGGTATCTACAGGCAGATTGTTATTTACCGTTTCCAGCTCTCCTCCCCCGCTTCCCGACCACCCGGAAATAGAACCGCCATCAAATATAGTGTAGTCGGCCAGCTTTCTCCATCCCTCAGGCGCCGAGGCTCCTGCTGCAATTGGGGGAATTGCAAGAGTAAGAAGAATTGCAGTAAGCAAAATTACCGAAATTGTCTTTTTTCTCACTAATTTAGTCCTCCTTACATAATTTAGGTTTTTTAAGAAACCTATAAACCTCAGGATATTACAATCCTCTTAGCTTGCCGGATAACCGGCTGCTTTACGGGGAATAGGGCAATTCCGAAATGATCCCCAGCAGATATTGCTTAAATATAGCAAAATCAAGGGAATTAATTACACCGTCAACATTTAAATCCGCAGCTTCAATACCGCTTTCTGAAGGAAATTCCTCAATTGAGCCAATAAGGTACATTTTCATCAACGCATAGTCTATTGTGTTAACGCTATTGTCCCCGTTGAGATCTCCAAGCGTGTATTCGGGAACCGAGCCTGCCGGCTCTCCTATCTTTATACCGAACCCGTTAGTACCTATATATACTCGCCCATATACTCTGCGGTCACCGGTGATATCGGCATCGGCATTTCCGAACTGGTTAGCATCATCGTTTATCCTTATCCAGCTTGCTCCGGCATCGTCGGAACGATAAAAGCCACGCACGCCGTCAACTATGCCCTGGATATATATAGCGGGATAGGTCTGGCCGGGTGCCGCCATACCGAAACCAACCATTTCAGATCTGTCTACATTTGAAAGCTTAGTGAAGGATACGCCTCCGTCAGTGGAATGCCATAAGCCATATATGCCTTCCGCCTGGCTTCCGCCCGGAGCAAGCCATATGTGCCCTTCCTTTCCAAATACAGCTTTAAAGTTACCCGTATTATAGTTTTTAGGTAAGCCGGTTGCAGCAGACTTGGTGAAGGTCTTTCCCTTGTCATTGCTGTAATAGAAATCGCCGTTTCCAAAGGCGTAGAACTTATTTGGGTTAACACGGTCGGAACGCACCTTTGAACCGTTCGGAACTCCGCCCTGCACAGGTGTCCATGTGTTGCCATTGTCTGTGGTGTAGCATACCGGCACGCTGCTCGAAGCGGGAGCATATACGACTGCAGTACCGTCGGCATTTGCAGCTATAGTTCCTCCTCCTCCGCTGGTGGGCATTCCGCTGGGCTCGCTGTTGCCCTGGAACCAGCTTGTACCTCCGGAATATGAGAAGCCGGTACGGTTGGTGTTGGAATTCCACTGCTTGTCCACATTTCCGCAGCGTACCCAGAACTGAGGGTTGTTTTCCGCAAAATCAATGCTTGTATTGCTTGTAAGATTAGGCTGAACAAAGGTCCAGGGCTGTGCCTCATTCAAATCAGTATGTATAAAGCCGGCTATATCGCCTAATCCGCTTACCAGACTCGGACCGGTTGGAGGGCTTACCAGGCTCAGAACGGCAGTCTCTTCAATGCCGATGGAGCCAACCTTAAGCACCATTGTGCCTTCATCCCACTTATCAGCATTTTCACAGCTTAAGATACCAGCACCGTTACCGAACATAAACCGGTTGGAGTTGAACGGATCTATTTCAAGGGAGCCTATCATGGCGCCTAGCTTGGGTGAGGTCTCTGGTGCCTGCTTGACTTCGGCAAAGTCTAACCACGGCGCAGCCGAATAATCAATTGTATATCTGTTGACGCGGTTTGGGTATCCGTCAAGCCTCCATATCGGAGACCAGGTGGCACCTGCATCTTTACTGCGCCAAATATAGCCGTCCGGCCACCATGAGCTTAAGGATGTAACCATGATAGTGTCAGGGTCCTGCCCATCAATTGCAAATCCGCCGTATCCGAAATAGCAGTTGGAAGTATCGGTCGATGGAATAGGGCTTATCATTGTCCATACTCCGGTCGCGGTGTCAAGCTTCCAAACATCACCCTTGTCACCGTCATACGGCCCCTGGGTATTGTTGTATGGAACATACAGTATGCCGGTTGAGCTCAGCTTGCCGTGCTGCGGCAGCATTCCGGAAGGCTGGCCGGGTACTGCCGCCCATGTAGCTCCGCCGTCTGTACTGCGGTAAATGCTTTCATTCAGATCAGCTACTCCTACATAGATAGTCTGAGTAGCATTCTCCGGAGAGCCTGATCTCTTGTCAAAGGTCACCCATACTACTCCCGGGTTATGGTTCAGGTAATCATTTACATCGTTGGGGTCTTGAATATAAGTGCCGGGGTTGGGAAAGCTGGCCACTTTGCTCCAGGTTTCGCCATAATCGGTACTCTTCCACAGTCCCTCGCCTTCACGGGTACCCATAAAGAGAATGCTGTTTTTGTTGGGGTCAACAGCCAAACGCTCGCCCATGTTACGGCCGGGCATGTTTCCTCCTGCTTTAAAGGGCAGATCAACTACCTCGAAGGTCTCTCCCTTATCCGTAGAGCGGAGAACTGCACCATTTGTCCCCCAACTGTTTGAGTACATTCCGCATTGCATGTAAAGCCGGTTCGGGTCCGTGGGATCGGTAGCAATACTGTCCACACCTGCCAATCCGTAATTTTCATAGCTTACCCAGTTTAAAAGCTGGGTCCATGTATTGCCGCCATCAGTGCTGCGGTAAGCTCCGCCCATGTCTGTGCGGGCATATGCCAGGTTTTTCTCAGTAGGGCTGAAAACTATTCCTGGTATGTATCCCCCGCCGCCTTCAATTTTTACGTTTCCCCATGTGTACGGTTGTGTTGTAACCGCCATTGATGTCACCGGCAATAAAGTGGTAAAAATCAAGCTAAGAATAACCACTATAGCCCCAATTGCTGACAGCTTTCTTCTCATTAATTTCACTCTCCTTAAATAATGTATTTGGGTTTTTAATATATATAGAGAAACTGTAGAAGGGCAAGCCTTCTACAGTCTCCAGGTCCAGCACCTTATAACAAAATTCTTTTTTAGCAGTCAAGGCGCCTAATGCTTTTTAATGCCTCAATCTGCCAGAAACTCACTATGTTAGAAAGCACCGGCTTACAGCAGCTTTATTGTGCGGCGGGAAATGTATCAATAAGGCCTAATAAATATTGTTTTACCAATAAAAGGTCTACTGAGTTGATGCTTCCGTCGCCATTCACATCAGCTGCCTGCAATCCATTCTCCGCAGGGAATACAGTAATTAATTCAAGCAGGTACTGCTTAATTAAAGCGAAGTCTATAGAGTTTATATTTCCATCTTCATTTACATCTCCGTACAATACGTCATCCGGAGGAGTAGTGGTGCCATTTCCTCCTTCTTCATCCATGTAGGAGCTAATCCATGCAAAAGGAGCATTCCAGTTAATAGTTATCTCGTTTGTAGACCACGACTCTATGTTGTCAAGGAAGCTCTTCTGAGCCGGAATTTCTCCTGGCTTCCATCCAAGTCCTGCAACCCATGGATCCTGAAGCCCCGAGTTGGGTCCTCCCGACATGCATCCTGCGGGAGCCTTGGGGAAGCTGTTGTCTGCCTGGTATGACCAGAAGCGGTGGTGGGGATTCTCAAGAGGATTTTCTCCATACCCTGTAATATAGCTCTGAACGTTGGGATTGCGTCCCAGCAGATAGTCCATGGCCTGCGCCATTCCATTCAGGTACTTGGCATTATCGCTGAACTCATAAGCGTATGCCATTACAATAGCTTCGTTTGCTATAAAGGAGTTTGATCCCCATGGATATCCTACCAAGCCATTACTTAAAATAACCTTTTCCTCAATAGGCGCCCCGTATCCCTGATTGTCAGCGATGCTTATGAAATCATCGGCAGCAGCCTTTATGTTGTTCTGTGCAGTGGTAACATCAGCCGCAGTAAGACCGTTGGGTACAAGAGCAAGGGATATTGTTCCCAGTCCTGCGGTATTTCCCCAGTCAAAGCAGCCTGTGAGTCCAAGAGCCTCTCCTCCTACAAGCTCTGAGGGCATTTTAAGGTAGTGGGGCGAGCTCTTGATGTAGTTTAAGTATACGCTCTTGCCTGTAGTTACATATAACTCGGAAGCAGCCCAGTAGAATTCATCCAGCACATAGTCATCACCGTATGCTCCTCCTCCTGTTCCCTGCTCCATAGTAGCATAGATTTCAGGATTAGCCACGGCTGCAGCCCATGCCTTCTCGGCAACAGTCAGGCACTTGGTTGCAAAGGTCGGATCATAGGTCTTCCAGAGACGGGAAGCCTGCGAGGCAACCGCGGCAAGGTTTAATGTAGCAGCGGTGCTGGGAGGCTGTATATATCTGTCCATCGGGTCGTCCGCCGGCTCAATTGCCAGAGCCGTCCAGCGCTCGTCATGTGCCTTGTGGTGTGCCATTCCTGCATACTTTTTACCATCCGGAACCTGCATCTTCAAAAGCAGCTCTACGTTAAAACGGGATTCATCCAGTATGTCGGGCCATCCGTTGCCGCTTTCAGGAATATTCATTGTTCCGTCGGCATAAGGAGCGATAGTAACATCACCCTTTTGAAGCGCGCGCTCGTACTGGTTCATCATTGTCCATGTGGATATACCGCCGTTAACAACATATTTCCCATGGTCTCCGGCATCATACCAGCCGCCTGTCAAATCTATGGTGTAGTTTGCCTGTCCCTCATTAGCATACCATGTGCCTTCTGCGTTGGGCATTATATCCGAGGGATGTCCCGCTCTGCGGGTAAGATCCTGTCTGTCTGCATACGGCATTTCAATGGGTATTGCACTTCTGTTATGATAGAAATATTTAATTGCTTCGTACTTCATATCAGAATACATATCCGTGCCTATTTCAAACGGGAAGCTTTCATACGGAGTCGTGGAAGCACTGGCTACAACAAGCTTATAGCCCTCGCCAGGCGTGTTATACGATGAGAAGTCAATTATATGCACGTTATCTCCCGAAGCCTCGTCAAATCCCTTAACTATGGAATTTCCTGATGTCACCGTAACATTGCTGCTGTTCTTGAGCTGCCATGCCACAGGTGAGGTTGAGTCGGAAACCAATGTTGCCTTCTTGTCCAGGTTTGTGAAATATCCTACCTGGTTTACACGAATGGCATTAGTAGGCTCAGGTATCGGATCAGGATATCCGGGGAACTGTGAATCCAGAACATGTATATCATCAAAGGATATTGTATACGGAAGCGCTGAGGTTATGCAGTCTCCCGCAAGATGGAATGCAAATTCTGCTGTCTTTGCAGTAGGATAAGTCATAGTGAAGGTTTCTGTAACCGTTACAGGCACATTTGCTCTGAGCTGCAGCCTCTGCCAGCTTCTGTTGTTATAGTTCCAGTATTCTTCATAGGGCTCCCCCTGATCGCCTATTTTGGGATAAATGTAGCAGTCCTTTGTGGACATTACAGTAAATTTAACGGTATAGGTATGTCCCTGCTCGATCACAAGTCCCCTGTGGCGGAACTGTACATCCCATCTTCCTTCCACACCGTCTTTAAGAGGAGTAACATAATATTTTCCATCCTTGATTTCAAAATCGGCATCAGCGGGATGGGATTCAACCACATGCCACGGCAGGCCCACTCCTCCGTCAAAGGTGTTGTTCTGAATAAGATCGCCTACGCTGAAATTGGCAAACGCCGAGCAATTGAATGTCAGCATCACTGCTACGGCCATAATAATAGCCAGTACACGTTTTTTACTCATTCTTTTTACCTCCTGAAAATAAATTAATTTTGTTAAATTGCTTACCTGCCTGCATATTTCGCAGGCTTAGTATGCTATGCGTTCAGCAGCGCCACCTTCAGCAGCACAAGATCGGAGGAATTTACAATCCCGTCACTGTTCATATCCGCTGCAGAAAGCTCTATACCATCCTCGTACCCCAAAAGATACCTCTTTATAAGGGCAAAATCCACAGAATTTACCTGGCTGTCTTTATTGACATCACCTTTTACGCCAGGATTCGGATTAGGATTGTAATTGTACAGGTTGGGCAAATTGCCCGTGGTATATAAAAGAGACATCATTCTTAAGGTGTTTCCGAAGTACGTATAGCTTCCGCTGTCCTTAACCTTTACATTCTCATTATAGATTTCACTGGAGTAGCTGCTCTTTGTTCCTGTCATAGCAGACGCAGCCGCACAGGAAACAAATGTAGCATTGTGGTTTGAGCTTATCTGGCTGCCTGTAATGGTATACCCGTCCTTTATGTTTGCGGCGCCTATATTCCTGAAAAAGGTATTTATCGCATCACAATCGCTTTTTGCCTGAGCTGTGCCATACCAGCTATAATCTATTGCCGCTCTTAATTGATAGCGTATGGCATCATATTTAAAGTCATAGCCCATCCCGCTTGAGGATGTACCGCTGGCAGTACACCAGTCAGGCACAAGCCCCGTATTGTTATTATAATTTTTTGTATTTCTTATAATTTCATAGCACTTATCGGCTACATTTATCCAGGAACTATTCCCTGTGAAGTCCGCAAAAATCCTGTACCACGCAGGTGCAAAATAGGACGGATTAGTGCAGTTTGAGCCTCCCCATGTGTCGCCTGGTTTAAGCACATAGGTTCCCTGCTCAACTGTGTGGTTATAAATATTGTTTATATATGTCTTCGCTTCCGATTCATAGTTTACAGCGCCTGCAGAGCCCCATTTCTTATGTGCAAATACAAGAGAAACGGCAATATCCTCATCAGCATCCGTGGCGGCATCTTTCCCGCCCGTACCAACTATGTTTCCGCTGGCATCAATATGCCATCCCATAAGCCCGTTACCGTTGAAGTAGCATTTAACATACCCGTACAGGTCATTGAACAGTTGCTGCTCTCCGAAATAGACAGCAAGCAGCATTCCATATCCAAGCCCTTCCGAAACGGTATCATAGCTGGTAGCCGCATCCCTTTGCACTCTTTTGAATCCACGGGCCCCATTTGAAGTAATATGGGCACTTTTCCATTGTTCCCATTCCGACAGCAACAGATTGTTGGCTGCAGTCTGGTCATCCGTCAGCGAGCTGAGCCCGTAAGGATAGCTTGCATTATATGGGAATGAAATGACATCATTTCCACTGGCACCCGCACTACCCACAGGGATTACTATCGCCAGCATACACACTATAATGCATATACTTATTTTCCTCAATCCAGCCATTTTCATTTTCACCCTTCTAAAATAGTATTGGGTCAATGCTTTTATCTTTATGAGATCAGCGGATAAGCAGTGTCTAAATCAATCTGTAAGCCGCAGGCCCGATTAGCTCGGACCTGCAGTTATAAATCTTTAAATCATGTAATGCTAAATATTAGCTCTGAAGAATATATATCTTTAATAATGCAAAGTCCGTAGAGTTTATATTTCCGTCCTCGTTCATGTCGGCATTTACAGTGTTTATTGACACCCTCTCAGAGTCAAGCAAATACATTTTTAACAGAGCGAAGTCTGTTGAGTTTATATTTCCATCGTCATTTAAATCCCCAAGGAGCTTCTCATCTACTTCTTCAGTGAAGAGCATTCCATAGACAGCATTTGCTATAGCAATATCTGCCTGTGCCCAGAAACGGTGGTATGTGAAGGTAGGAGCCTCTCCTGCCAGGAGCGCTGCCTCAACCCTCGGCCAGTCAGGATCCTGCTTAATCTTTGCATGCAGCTCTATCCACTTGATACCGGATTTAATTACAGTTCCGTCAGCCATTTTTCCTGTCCAGCCTGAAGGAATGTATATCTCCTGAGTAAGCATACGTGAGTAGTCTGCGCGGGATTCCTCAACCGCTATACCCTTGTCATCCCTGTACAGGTTCCACATACGGTCAAGCAGCTCTTTTGCCACTGTCTTCGCCGCGTTATTAGGAGTATCATACTTTTCCTTTGCTGCGGCATAGAATGCCAGTGTGTTTGCCAGAGAGCCTGCAATACCCAAATCTGTTCCATATTCACTAACGGTTACATGAAGATTGGGGTTGTTCCATGTTGTGCTGCCAGGTACCCAAGTAGTAGGCTGTCCAGACCATTGAAGCGTTGCAGGAATTTCAAAGGTCCCGTCGCTGTTTAAGCGGGTTTCACTTATGATCCATGCCGACCACTTATCAAGAAGGTTCTTTGCCATCTGGTTGTTTGTCTCATAGTACAGCTCAGCTATACGCTGCATTGACCATCCCTGCATTCCAATCCACTGGTTGCTCGGAGGATCCTCATAAACAGGCTTCCAATCATATGCCATTCCATAGAAGGTTGATGTGCCTGCAGGATATGTCTCGTAACGTCCGTTAAGCGAGTTTGTTGCTCCTCCGGCTATTGCCCCCTCTGCAGACTGCAGCCAGGTGTAGAATTCCAACTGTCTCTGTAAGCTCTTATCCCAGTCTGAAGCACCGTTTGCAGATTTAGGCTTAAACTCGGCATCCTTTGACAGTATCCATGCAGCCATAGGATTCTGATATCCGAAGTGGTTGTGGCTTGAACCTATTTTCCATGCCCATGAAGCCTGAGAGCTTGCATCTCCGCCCCATGCATAATACCATGACAGCAAATAATGCTGGCCTGTGCTGGAAGGGCTTCCGCTGCCTATTCCGATAGGCTTGAAATACTTATCAAACATTGAATACCGCAAATAGTCTCCCATCTTGCTTGCTTTCTTAACTGTATTTGCTACCTCTGATCCCTTGTTCTGCTCTTTCGCCCACTTATTTGCCCAGTAAGTAGCCTGTACGGCGCGCGCGTCCGCATCGGAGGCTATCGTGTAACGCCACTGCTGAGCGTAGCTGTTATCTATTGTGAAAAGATCCAGAAAGCCGTTGCGACCTCCCCATTTAAATGCTTCCCATGAAGGATGTGTAACTACCTCAAAAGCTCCCTCCTGGGGACCCCTTTGGAATGTGTTTATATATCCGACTCTGCTCGTACCGTCTCCACGGTTTCCATATCCAAAGAAATTATCTACATCAAATAACCAGTGCATTCCATACATGTCATATGAGCCATATGCATTATACAGCTCTCCGTTAATTGGGTCTGTTCCGACTGAAACTCCGGAATCCAGACGGCTCGGATACTGGTTTGGTGTCTCATACTCACCGGCATATGTAGCAGGGCTGCCCGGATTATATCTTGCTATACTGGGCTGATCCTGTGATGAGGGAATCGCATACCTTTCGGTAATATCCCATGCTGTGTTGTAGCTTGACCAGTCACCGGACAGCTTGCCATACATTGCTTCCAGCCATATATAGTAGCTGAACGCTTCACTTGTTGTCTCATGTCCGTAATTAGGAGCCTCACACATTATAGTTTCTATAGAATGGTAAGGCACGCCCTCCTGGCTGAAATACCCGTTTGAAGGGTCATGAAGCTCTCCCCAAAGCTCCAGAAAACGATCTTCATAGACATTGGTACCGGCTGCAGAAACACTCACTGTAGAAAGCATTGAGGTAAGCAGTACAGAAATAGCAAGGAAAACTATTCCTATTTTCTTAAACTTTTTCATCTTTAACATCTTCCCCTTTCTTTATAAGGACTTTTTTATAATGAACGCCAAATCCCTCAGCTTAAATGCCTGTCCATGTATGCCACCGGCATTACTTTACGACCGTTCCCTCCTTTATTATGTAATATTAAGCTTGAGTAATTCGGCTATCATTTTGCATTGACTTATAAAGGTTATATTCAGATTTCTCTTTTACACAGAAATTATATTCTCCCGAAATAAATACACTCTAATTAAAAAATTGATGTGACAGCATATAGTGTAAGCAGTATCCTGCTGCTGCTGCCTGAAAGCTCATGCAGCAGCAGGATGATATTTTTAGCAGCTTTACATTAGTTTATTGTTATGCTTCCACTGCCAAATGTAACAGGAATGGTAGTTAAGTCTTTGTCTGCAAAAGCTCCCAGTGATTTAAGCGTAATTGCCGCCGTACCTGTAGCTCCGCTCTTAACCTTGAAATTGATGGTTGCAAATGTACCATCGCTGGTTATAAGCTGGCTGCCTATTGTATTGTCAAGGAACAGGAAGCTTATTGTGCCTGTAGTTGCATTTACTGCTGATGCAAAGTTTACAGGAGCGTTTACAATTATATCTCCTGCAGTTATTGATGCCACCTCTAAAAGGCTGGTATTAAATCCAAGCTTGAAGTCGCAGTTACCTATGCTGTTTGCAGGAACTCCTACAAGCTTTACAGGTATTGCTACAGTCTCTCCCGGAGCCGCCGAAGCCGACCCTATAGTAACGTTGAGCCCTGAAGGCGTGGAATCAACAACGCTTATTGCTAATGTCGCAGGATTTCCTGCGCTGAACGTAAAGGTCAATGTCTGTACAGTTCCCTTTGCAAATGCAGCAAGATAGGTCTTGCTTATTGTTACCGTGCTGCCTGATACTGTATAGTCAGTACCTGCAACAAGAGCTGTACTTCCGTTCTTTATGCTTACCAGTGTGTTTCCGTTTAAGGTCAATGTTGTGGAAACATCAGCAGGAGCATACTTGTCAAAGGTTGCAGTTGCGGGGTTGATTGTGGAGTCCACTATAACCACATCTGCAGGGTTTATTACAACATTTCCCGGTGTGAATTCAGCGGTAATGCTCTTCAGATCCTTGTCTGCAAACGCACCTAACGACTTCAGAGTTACAGGCGTTGTTGTCTTAGCCGCAACGCTCTTTAGCTTAAAGGTGATGTTCGCGAATACTCCGTCGCTGGTTATAAGCTCACTTCCTATGGTATTGTCAAGGAACAGGAAGCTTATTGTGCCTGTGCCAGTGTTTACTGCCGATGCAAAGTTTACAGGCGCGTTCTTTACTATGCTGCCTGCGCTTACCGATACTACCTCAAGCAGGCTGGTGTCGAACCCGAGCTTGAAGTCGCAGTTGCCTATGCTGTTTGCAGGAACTCCGTCAAAGCTTACGGGTATTGTAACCTGTTCACCCGATTTGCCTTCGCCTGTGCCTATTATTACTTCAAATTCGTCAACCACTACAGGAGTTGTGTCAATAATACTTATTGCCAGTGTTGCAGGATTTCCTGCGCTGAACGTAAAGGTCAGTGTCTGCACAGTGTCCTTTGCGAATGCAGCAAGGTAAGCCTTGCTTATTGTTACCGTGCTGCCTGATACTGTATAGTCAGTACCTGCAACAAGAACTGTACTTCCGTTCTTTATGCTTACCAGTGTGTTTCCGTTTAAGGTCAATGTTGTGGAAACATCAGCAGGAACATACTTGTCAAAGGTTGCAGTTGCAGGGTTGATTGTGGAGTCCACTATAACCACATCTGCAGGGTTTATCACAACGCTTCCCGGTGTGAATTCAGCGGTAATGCTCTTCAGATCCTTGTCTGCAAATGCTCCCACAGACTTTAAGGTTACAGGCGTTGTTGTCTTAGCCGCAACGCTCTTTAACTTAAAGGTGATGTTTGCGAATACTCCGTCGCTGGTTATAAGCTCACTTCCTATGGTGTTGTCAAGGAACAGGAAGCTTATTGTGCCTGTGCCGGTGTTTACGGCGTATGCAAAGTTTACAGGCGCGTTCTTTACTATGCTGCCTGCGCTTACTGATACTACCTCAAGCAGGCTGGTGTCGAATCCGAGCTTGAAGTCGCAGTTGCCTATGCTTGTTGCAGGAATTCCCTCAAAGCTTACGGGTATTGTAACCTCTTCACCCGACTTGCCTTCGCCTGTGCCTATTATTACCTCAAGAGCATCAGGGTCTACTACATCCTCAGGATTTATGGTAACGCTTCCGGGTACAAAGGCTGTTGCAAGCGCCTTTAAGTCCTTATCTGCGAATGCTCCCACAGACTTTAAGGTTACAGGTGTTGTTGTCTTAACTGTAACGCTCTTAAGCTTGAACTTGATGTTTGCGAACACTCCGTCACTGGTTATAAGCTCACTTCCTATGGTATTGTCAAGGAACAGGAAGCTTATTGTGCCTGTGCCGGTGTTTACGGCATATGCAAAGTTTACAGGTGCATTCTTTACTATGCTGCCTGCAGTTACATCCACTACATCAAGCAGGCTGGTGTCGAACCCGAGCTTGAAGTCGCAGTTGCCTATGCTTGTTGCAGGAACTCCCGCAAAGCTTACAGGTATGGTAACTTCATCACCAGGCTTGCCTTCGCCCGTACCTATTGTAACCTTTAATACATCTCCGCTCGGAGTTGTATCAATAATGCTTATTACAAGTGTCGCAGTCTTCCCTGCACTGAATGTAAATGTCAGGGTCTGCGCTGTACCTGCCGCAAATTTGCTCAGGTAGGTCTTGCTTATTGTTACTGTGCTGCCCGATACCGTATAATCAGTACCTGCAACAAGAGTCGCCGTTCCATTCTTTATGCCTACCAGCGTATTGCCGTTAAAGGTTACTGTCGTAGAAACATCTGCAGGAATGTACTTGTCGAAGGTAGCAGTTGTCGGACTGATAGTAGAATCCTTAACTTCTCCGCCGCCTACAGGCTCAACTCCATAAACAAGAGCACCGTTTATATAAGCGGTTACCTTTGTCCAGTCAACCGGGCTGCTTGCCGAAGCATTGAAGGAATAGTCATTGGTTTGAGTATAATTGCTCCAGTCATCCTTTGAGAATCTCATCTGTACCTCAGCACTCTGACCGGCAGCCAAAGTCCCCGCTCCGCTTGTGAAGCCTATCTCAAAATAATAATCCGCAGTTGCGGCGGCAGTAGACATTTTTACAAATGTTCCGGTTACATTGGAGCCGCCTATAGAAGACCAGTCACACCAGAAGCTCTGGCTTCTTTCACCGTCAATGGTGTAATAGTACCTTAGTTTTACCTGCGACAGATCTATTCCCGTGCTTCCGGTATTTGTAAGAAGAAACTTAGGCGAAATACCGCTAGTTGTAGCAGAGGTGTTCATGTTAAAGGTCTTTACAGATAAATTTCCGGCAGGAGTTACAGAGCTGTCTATAACGTTTACAGTCAGCTTGGGATCATTTCCCGCGCTGAAATCGAACGTCAGGGTTGCAGCACCGACAGCCAAAGTGGAAAGATAGCTCTGCTTTAAGGTTACAGTGTTGCCGGACACTGTATAATGTGTGCCTGCTGTCAGTCCGCTTATCCCTATAAACGTATTGCTTTTGGGATTTAACGTGATGGCAATATCCGCAGGAGTCTTCTTGTCGAAGGTTACAGATGCCGGAGATATTGTTGAATCTTCAGCTCCTCCGCCTCCCAGCTCAGTACCCCATACAAGAGTTCCCCCTATGTAAGCGTTAACCTTATTCCAGTCAACAGGACTTGAAGCTGAGGCATTGAACGAATAATCATTTGACTGGTTATAGTTGCTCCAGTCTGACTTTGAGAACCGTGTCTGCACCTCAATGCTCTGCCCGGCAGCCAGAACGCCTGCACTGCCTGTAAAGCCTACCTCAAGGTAATAGTCTGCGCCCTCTACAGGAGTATCCATTTTTACAAAATTACCGGTTACATTTGAGGTCCCTACTGGAGACCAGTCGCACCAGAAACTTTGTGCCTTTTCTCCGTCAATAGTATAATAATACCTTAGCTTGACATCAGAAAGTGATATCGCTGTGCCTGTGGTGTTCGTCAATACAAATTGCGGTTTAATTCCGTTTGTATCAACCTCCTTGTTGCCATTGTACATCTGTACCTTTAAGTCCCCCTGCTGAGCAGCCAGGCCTACTAATGACTGTGAAAAGACTAAAGACAGTACCAATGCAACTACCAAAATGACGGAACAAATTCTTTTTTTCCTCATCTTATCCATCCTTTCCTCACCCTAAATATTTTAAAATTTCGTATCCGATTATGCCCTCTTAAGCACAAATAGGGCATAGTCTTTTTTGTAAAGCCATATCTCCTCCTTTCTGTTTTTATATTATGAAATGCAAAAACGCCATAGATAAAGATATACCCTTACACATTAATCATAATGATTAAAACCCGGATTGTTCATTATCCCCCCTAATGCTAAGAGCTATCTTTTACCACATGGCAATTCAGCCATTTCGCTACTCTTGTTAAACTTCCAGCCTTTCCTTAAAACAGCGGAATTGCTCTGTTTTAAAACACAGCTTCAGAGCTGACATCTTTTGTACACTTTTTTTAACATACATAGCAGTCCGCACCCTTTTAATTTATATATAAAATTAAAGAACTGTTTGCCCCTTAATTTAAAAGCTTTTTAAAATGGCATTTGCAGGCTAAACCCAAAACCACTTTTTCAAACACTAGCCTGATGTTCACTCAATAGTCCCGGATTATCCCCGTAAAATTTTTATAAAAACGCCTAAAATTTACCCTTCAGATCTTTAAGATAAAAAAGTTGATATGTGTGAACTTCGTATAGAGAGCTAAAATATAACTATTATTGGTTTGATGTATGAAGTGTAAATAAAATTTGAAATCAAAGCCTACCTTATCTTACTGTAAATAATATTGTAAAACAAATGTGGATTTACCCAAAGAAAGCAGTATGGTCGCAAAGCAAATATAATATGGCATACATACAGTAGTATTACTCTCCTGTCATCAGTTAGTTATAATACCCTTTTTCATAACGATAATTAGTATTTTTCTGTCTGCACCTTGAGCTGTCTGTCTTTGTCATCTTTTGAAAAGTATTGTCATTAACCTATATTTATACTACCATATAATGTTTTTACTGTAAACGGAGTGCATATAAGTAAGCAAATATATCAACCTTTATGCAAAATTATACACATATCTATCTTATATTTTTTAATGCCTGTACTGGTTGGATCTATTGCCTCACATATGTCCTTAAACGTTCAAAAGAGCCTCTTTGAATCAACCTTAGCTGTCATTGAGGCCCTTTATTATATCAACCTTGCGTCTATATTTTTATTTAAGTTTGTGCAAATAATATATGTAAAATATTGCTGTATGAAAAAATACAAATTTATACTTTCAATGCTATTTTACGCCAATATATGCTATGGAACGCTTGCGCCGGCACACTATATATTGCCACCAGCTATTAGCTGCCAGTTACCGGTCCTTTTCAGAAAGCCGTCTCGCGTTAATATATTCTGCAACACTTCCTATAGTCGGGAATTTATCCATATCCAGATCTTCATCCTCAAACTCAAATTCAAATTCATTCTCTATTTCCACAGCCATTTTAATAAACGATACTGAATTTATGCCCAGAACCGCTAAATTATCTTCAGATCTGAGATTACCCGCCTGATCACCAAACTCCGCGTTTTTACTCAAAATTTCTATAAGCTTCTTTTCAACCCCGCATTTATCTTCATAATTTTCCATTAGTTTAATTCTCCTTCCAAAGCATATTGGTGCTGTTTAAAAAGCACTAAAGCACCCTGACCGCCAGACACGAATTCTGTTACAGGGTACAAGATTCCTTTAGTCTAAACCGCAAAGAAAATTTACATGCTGCTTTTCAAGAGAGTAGAGCTCCCCCAGCTTTTGAATTGAGGATAGTATTGCGCTCTCCCTGTATACGGAGGAATACATATATTTTGCTACCACTCTTCTTATATCTGTCCAGTTTTTTATTACAGCATCAATTAAATCTAAAACCGGTGAGTTTTCTCCCAGCATTGCTGCAAGCTTATATCTTTCAACCCTCTTTGAGCTGATAATATCATTTATTCCTTGAGTAAATTCTTCCGCACTGTCTTTTAACGCTTTCTCCTGCAGCACCGTATCCCTGTAATCCTCTTCGAAAAGCTTCAAACCTTCCAGATGCTCCAATATCAAATTTCTGCTGCTTGAGATGTTTAGTTTAAACTCTTTAGTATAGTCCCCTGCATTATCCCTTCGTATAAATTCGAACCCACAGCATGGAAAAAGCTCCTCATTCTGATCCTTAAAGAAATTTTCCATAAAGCCATTATGTGATGCCGTAAGCTCATCATAGCTTACAAGCTGCTTTTCATAATTAAGATTCTCCATATGAATATGCTCTATAATATTAAAGGTTCTTTTTGTTTTGTTATACCCGTAGACAAGCCATGTATGCTCAAGATGCCTTTTCAGGTACATATCCCTCCTTATGGATGCATAGTAGCAGTCAACCCAAAGCACCACCGGCTTACCCCTGTCGATTGATGCCTCTATATTATCAGTTATGCTGCCCCCATATTGGCATTTGTCCATTCTTACGCCGCATCTCTCCATTATGCTTATTATAGGTTCCCGAGGTATATAATCGGTGCTCAGTTTCATTTTTGTTTTGCTGTTGGAATAGTTATACACCAGAATATCATTTGTGAGAAAAGGCATAACCCCTATATCAAAATAGATTGCCACAGGAAATGCCGAGTTATAGAAACAATTTTTATAGAATATCTCGTTAAAAGGCTCTATGCCCTTAATTATTTTGGTGCCTTCATATATCTCAAAACCATCCTCTTCAATATGTGATGTCCCGGACTTCTGAAAGCTTTGTAAAGAAGTATTTTCAATGCTTCCCCCTTGTATTAACAGTGCCATTTTTCTTATGGTGCTGCATTTAAATATAGAAGCATTATCTATAAAAAAGCCTTGCTTTTCAAGCTCTGTCTCAAGCTTTATTATAAGCAGAGAATTCCCTCCAAGGTCAAAAAAGTCATTATTTACTCCTATATCTTTTATTCCCAGCACATTTTCCCATATCATCACAAGCCTTTTTTCAATTTCATTTCCCGGCTTTTCGTAGCCATCTTCTCTTTTTATATCTCCAGCAGGCTTAGGAAGTGCGTTTTTATCGACTTTTCCGTTTGGAGTCAGCGGAAGCCTGTCAAGCTGTATAAAAAATGAGGGAATCATGTAATTGGGCAGCTTACTTTCAAGGGACTGCCTAAGCTCGGTGGAAGAAAGCCTTCTGTCTGATACAAAATATGCGCACAGATGCTTTCCATTATTCACATTTTCCCCCACAGCCACTACTGCTTCCTTTATATTGTCAAGCTCTAAAATTCTGGTCTCAATTTCCCCGGGCTCTATTCTGTAACCCCTTATTTTGACCTGCTGGTCTATCCTGCCAAGGCACTGAAGCCTTCCGTCGGGTAAATATTTTGCAAGGTCCCCCGTCCTGTACATCCTCTCGCCCG
>JAEWDM010000034.1 GCA_023390115.1 Bacillota bacterium | reverse complement strand
TATGTACATGATTATCCATAAGAGCATAAGCATATATTTTGCAGCAGTATTTATCTTTATACCGCTTTAACAGTGCAAGATAATAGTCCTTATCCTCGTCACACTGGAAAAGGTCTATCTCGCTTATGCTCCTGGACATCACATGATACATGCATTCCTCAGATTTTTTTCTTGCTGCTCTTGGCATTATACCCACCCCTCGGCTTTATTATATAAGATTAGGTATAATTTGTCAAGAACAAACGTTCTAAAGTGCATTATCTTAAGGAGCGTCCCCTTTTACCCTACCTACCACTTCTCCCAATGAACCTTGCCTTCGCAGTAACGTTCAGGCACTTTGAGAGCTTCTTCAATATACCCGAGAGCAATGATGCCAAGCGGGATTACGTCTTTGGGGACATTCAGTATGTGGGCAATGTTTTCTGTGCGGTATTCACAGGGATATACTCCCAGCCATACGCTTCCGATGCCAAGCTCATGCGCTTCCAGCATGATGTTTTGGCCTGCCATAGCACAATCTAAAATCCAATACTGCACAGAGTATTTCTGTCTGGAAAGGTTGCCGCACAGTGCAATGGCCGTATCACAAGACAATAAAGCCTTAGCATGTGGATGGGCATTACATAAAGCCTGCAGCATCTCCCGGGATCGAATGATGATAAATTCCCATGGCTGCTCATTTCCGGCGCTGGGAGCATACATTCCCGCCCTCAGAATAGTTCGGAGCGTTTCATCCGGGATTGCTTTTTTTTGATAACGTCGAATACTTCTTCTTTCAAAGATGCTGTTCATAGTACTCTCCTATCATCCGGCAATAACAGTGCTTGTTTTCATTATAGAAGATATAGAAAACACTGTCAAGATTCCTAAAATGAACACACAAGGGCATTAATTTTTTTAAAACATGCCCTTATGCAATGGCTTATTCTAAGCCCTTCCCTTCTGCTATTCTGCCGCAATACGGCGTGCCGCGCGACAGCAAAGCACAGCACCTCCGTCAGGATACTCCTTGTTTCTTTCTCCCAGCCATTTTGCCCTTCCGGAACGCGCCAGCATCCCCTTGGTACGCTCCATACCTTCCTGCGCGTACGAAACCGCTTCTTGCAGAGCTATCCGCAAATTTCCGGTTCTCGCATAGGCTCCCTCAACCGCCTCTGCATAAGGTATCAGCGCATCCAAAATAGTTTTATCCCCCAGCTTTGCCTTTCCACGGCTTGCGATAGCCTGAGAAATTTTTTTAGGGAAAAGAGCAACATCCGCATCAGACAAGGCTTGCTTTTCTTTGCATTCCTTTCCCAGCATTAATAGAGCCCCACTCAAAAGCGTACCCAGAGTGGAGGGTGCCGCCTGGTTGAATGCAAGCGCACATCGGGACAGCAGATCACTTATCTGACCATCCCCAAATTCCCCAACCGCAGCCCGAAGCGCGAAGCCCCCTTTTGACATGGAGATCCCCATATCCCCATCGCCTAATTTGCTGTCTATTTCAGTCAGCTCATCCTTTGCTGAGATTAGCTCATCACTCAATATTAGAATAACCCGCTTTACATCATCTGTTATATATTCCATACTACCCCTCTTTTCAAAGCTGCATTTTGGAAATAACACTGTCACTTGCCGCACGAATCGCGGTTTTTTCTTCTTCTCTTAATGAAAGTGAAAATGCATTAATATTTTCCAGAAAATGCCGGTTATTCTGCGTTCCTATGATGGCGGATGTCATGCCGGTCTGTTCCATAGCCCATTTAATAGCTACCTGTGAGATGGTCGCATTATGCCTCTCGGCAATTTGCTGCAGGCAAAGGATTAGCTCCTTCTGAATCTGCATATTGTCTTTTTGAAACAGTGGCTTTTTATTTCGGAAATCTTCGGGGCTTAAGGTTGCGCCATAAAGGTGGAAGGCACCTGTCAAAATACCTTTTGCCAGAGAATTATAGCTTAGAATGCTTATGTCGTTTTCCACACAGAAGGGCATCAGCTCCTGTTCTATTTCGCGTGAAAGCAGATTGTATTCCGGCTGGTAAGCAGACACCTGTGCATATCTGACAGCCTCTTTAAGCTGCTCAATTGAAAAATTCGACACACCTATGCTTTTAATCACACCTTGCTCACGAAGCCTCTCTAATTTTGTCATCGTTTCTTCCAGCGGAATTTCCGGATTGGGCCAATGCACATAGTATAAATCAATGTAGTCGGTCTGCAGCCGTTTCAGGCTGCCTTCCAGCGCCCGCTCAATATCATCCGCGCACAGGTGTGTTTTGGCAACCTTTGTTGCAATGACACAGGAGCTTCGGACATCATGAAGCGCGCGGCCCACAATAGCTTCCGATCTGCCTCCTCCATAGCCCTCTGCCGTATCAAAGGTCGTGATGCCTTGCTCCAGTGCCGTCCTCAGCAATTGGGAATTATACTCCTCATCCCTTACATCCCAATAGACATCCGGATTGCCGCTGCCTCCCAACTCCATACAACCGTGTGTAATCCGAGAGATTGTAATTTCAGTTTTCCCGAGCTTTGTATACTCCATAATTAAAATCCTTTCTGTCCAGCATATTATCAAAAGCTTATAAATGGTGTGCAGGCAGGAGCCTTCAAATAACGCTCCAGCTCAGCGTCCAGCCTCAGCAGAGACAGGGACAAACCGGACATCTCCATAGATGTGGCATACTCTCCCACAAAGGCCTTGGCTATTTCCAGCTTTTCTTTTGTAAGAATATGCTCTATGTCGCTATAAAAAATGAATAGCTCCTCGCGGCTGGTTGCACCCAGTCCATTGACCAAAACCGCCACCCTGTCCCCTTCCCTTAATGAAAGATCTTTAAGTACTGCACAGCACAGTTCCTGTGCAGTCGCAGTGCTTTTCTGCATTTTTCCGCGCCGGACACCCGGCTCGCCATGAATCCCCATGCCGATTTCCAGATCACCTTCATTCAAATCAAAAATGGGCTTTTCCTGCCCCGGAATAGTGCAGGAAGAAAAGGCTACGCCAAATGTTGCCGTGTTGGCTACAGCTTTGAGAGCAACACGCACAACCTCCTCCAAAACCATTCCCTGCTGTGCGCACGCCCCGGCAATCTTATACGCAAACACAATGCCGGCAATTCCTCTGCGTTCTTCAAATGCATCCCGTGGAGCACTCGCGATGTCATCGCTCATTTTCACAATCCGTGAAGGGATTCCCTCTGCCTCCAGCGCCTCACAAGCCATTTCAAAATTCATGGTATCGCCGAAGTAATTTCCGAAGAGGTATAAAACACCCTTGGAGGGCCTAAGCGCATGGGTAGTATTCAGGATAGTTTTACATGCAGGAGAGGTAAACACATTTCCCACAGCCACCCCATCGCAAAGTCCATCACCCACATAGCCCAGAAACAAAGGTAAATGTCCGTACCCGCCCCCGGTAACGATTATTACTTTATCATCGGCAGACGGATGGATAACCGCACGCGTATCCCCGCACCCCGCTTCATAATATCCGCGATAAGCTGCCAGTATTCCGCTTAAGCTCTCGTCAACGAACGAGTCTGCACTGTTCATACATTTTTCCATTCCGAACTCCTCCTTAAAGCAGCTAGATTGTGATTACACCGCGTTCGAGCATAGACTCAACGCCTTCACACATAGCCTCAAAAATGGTGTAGCGGGGATTATAGCCTATAAGGCTATGAGCCTTCTCCATACTGTAATTATCGCTATGGAGCACATGATTTTCCGTACTGGCAATGAACCCGCTGTCCTTTGTTACCTCACACCATTCCTTCCATGGCAGATATTCTATCTTGGCCTCACACCCGAACCACAGGTACATTTTTTCGGCAATGCCCCTCATGGTGGTAGCCGCCGGAGCCACTGCATGAAAGCTTTCCCCCAGCGCACGGTTGGAATATAGAATGGCATTCATAAACACCTGCGCCACATCATCGGCATGGACATTATGCAGAGTCTCCATTCCGAAATTAGGCAGATAAATTACCTCTCCTCTGCCGATTCTTTCAAAAACCTTGGGATCCAAATTGCCGCAGGGATTGATAAAATTCCATCCCGGCCCGGTTATGTGTCCCGGCATGATAACCGTTTCCGGAAATCTCCTTTTGCGGTATGCCATATGGAGGTATTCCTCACATTGCGCCTTTCCTATCCCGTATTTTCCAAATGGGTGCCTCGGCAGGCTTTCCGGGGCCGGAACGGTACTTGCAGGCCCATGCGCCCATATTGACGAGCAGTAAACGTACTGGCCTGTTTTTCCTTCAAGAGCATTAACTATTTGTTCCAGGCTTTCTACGTTATAAGCTATCAGGTCTATAACAACATCGGGGTTTAATGCCGTGATCTTTTCGCCGAAGCGGCTTTGCTGTTCTTCCTGGATGCGGTCCATCACCAGGGTTTCGACCCATGTCCATATACCGCTCGTCTTATAAGGCTTGCTTTTTCCACGCGTGACATTAACCACCTCAAAACCGTTCTCCAGCAAGCGTGGCACCAGATATGTACCAATATGGCCGCATCCGCCAATTATAACCGCTTTCATATGTATGTCTCCTCTCTTCCTGTAAAAAAGTACGATGTCTCATAAAAATGCAGTCGATATAATTATTTCTCTCATTTATTCCCTTTCAATTTTTACAGATCACAGAGCACTTTCCATGCTTCCGGCTTCCTGCTCGGCTCTGGTATATTCCTCAGACCAGTCTATTGAACGGTATTTAGCACAACGCTCGTCTGTTCTTATGAACTCCATCATAAGGTCCAGCATCTCCTTGGGCCATACAGCCAAATCGATCTGTGCAGTGGTAAAAGTGCTGTTGCTCAGCATTTCAAAGCCGAAAATATCCTTTACATGAGCTTTTGCCGCACCATTTACCGCACCTGCCACAAGATGGCTCGGAATAAAAAGTACTCCCGCATCGTTTCCAAATACTATATCTCCCGGCAAACAGATAGCCTGCCCTATGGTAGTTGGGGTGTTGAAGCCTGTCATGGTGAAATCCCGAATAGGCGTTGGATCGATACCGCGGTAATATACCTGTACGGAATCTATCCTTTTCATTTGCTCTATATCGCGTATCCCCCCCCAAACAACGGCACCGCCGTCCTTGGTCTTCTTTGCAATAGCAGTGGTAAGATTTCCCCCTAAAAATGTGCCTTTATAAATTTTGTCAAACATGTCGGCAACAATAACATCATGCTCCTGCAAAGAATCTACTACCCACTGGTTATATACACCTATCCGGCCTTCCTTCCTGCCTGTCTCTGTCATAACATCGTTCAGATCCGGACGGGCAGGGCAAAAATTGCAGGTTACTGCACGACCTATCAGCTTTTTTCCGCTGTGCATTATCCGAAGGGCCCCCTCAAACTGGAACTGGTAGCCATTTTGGAATACAAAACGCCATACCTCTTCCATTGTCATACCGTATAAAGCTTCCAAATGTGCATCGGGAACCTTCGGCCTGCCATCGGGAAACCGCTCGCCCTTCCATAGCTGCGTAATTGCCATAATATCTTCACGGTTGTCAAAATGCATTTGCAAATCCGCCTTTCCTCTTAGTTCATTTAGGGATCATTTTTGTTAATAAATTTTATTTATTAAAATCTAATTCTATTATATCGCATTCCAGGATTATGTCAATATAGTATGATATTTTCTCAGAATTGTAGATTTTGCAAGTGGGATTCTTTAAAAACCTTTAAAAAAATCTTCAAAGGTTCCATTTTTTAAAAATAGACATTAAATAATTATTGCAATTTTATTTTTTATTAATTAATATAATATTAGAAAATATTAATTGTTATGAAAGGAGGAATTTTTTATCGCTACTTCCAAACCCTTAAGTGCCACCAGCAGTAATTTTTCTGCCGCCAAGCTTTTGAAGATCGTTGAAATTATGGCTTTTGAAAAAAAGCCTCTTCGCCTGCAGGAAATAGCCCATATTGCAGATATACCCCAGAGTACCGCTTCGCGTTTTTTGGCCACCCTGGTCAACACAGGCTATGCCACACAAAATGAAGAGTCGCTGAAATACCAGCTCACTCTCAAATTTTGTCAAATTGGCAACGCCATACATTCGCAGTTCAGCATAAGGGATATCTGTAAACCGTATTTATATGATCTGTCGCAAAAATGCTGTGAATCCGCTTATGTGTCAGTGGAGGAAAACATGGCAATCATGTATCTGGATTCGGCTGAGGCACCATCCAATACACTGGCCATTCTGCACAAGGTAGGCTGGATTGCGCCCATGCATTCAACTGCGGCGGGGAAGGTGCTTTTATTAAACTATTCGCCCCAATTGTTTCAAAAATTCTTAGACTCCCGCAGTCTTCCCAAGCTAACTATGAATACCATTACCGACAGCAGGGAGCTTCTAACCACATTGGAGCATGTCCGCTCCGATGGGTTTGCGATTGACGATGAAGAAAACGAAATTGGCGTACGCTGTGTTGCCGCGCCTGTATACGACTATGAGGGAAAAATTATAGCTGCAATCAGCGTCTCCGGACCAACAAGCCGCATGAATTACCAGAAAATAAATCATATCAAGGATTTTGTCATTGCAACCGCTATAGACATTTCCCATATTCTTGGCTACCAGGCCCCCTCCTCTAAATAGCTGCAATAAATAAATTTTTAAAGAGGATGCTTCCAACTTATTTATTTTTAATTGGATGCATCTTTTCTATATTAAATAATTTTAATAATTAAAATCTATATCCTTTTTATTTTTACTTGATTTCACATCATGCTTTATGCTTTTTATGCAAAGTATACCGCTGATACAAGATTTTTTTTAATAGTAATTGACAGATTTACAGAACAGGATTATCATATAGTTATGGGATAAGTTTTTGTTTATTAAAATCAGGTTTTTTATAGTTAAAATATTTCCGGCCGGAAATAATTTGCAATTTGTTTTGAGCTACTTTCAGCATGATAAGTCTTCAATAAATTACCAAGAGGCTTTTAAAAAGAAATCCAGAATATTTAAGCATTAGGAGGACATTTAATATGTTAAAAGGCAAAAAGATTGCAGCAATAGTCACAGACGGCTACCACAATTCGGAGCTTACAGACCCAATGAATGAATTTCAAAAACAGGGCGCAGATGTTATCGTGCTTGGAGTTAAGGCGGAGCATCTTACAGAAGGCCTTCTGGATCATATGACTTTAAAAGCTCCTGAAAAGCTGCCTCCCGAAAAAAGAATCAAAGCCAAAAGGCTTGTCACAGACGTAAAGGCTTCGGACTTTGACGGTCTGCTCGTACCGGGAGGATATTCTCCGGAAGAGCTGAGAAATTTTCCCGAGGCAGTGTCATTTGTGAAAGATATCTATAGCGACGGAAAACCGTTAATGGCTATATGCCACGGCTCTTTGCTGCTTATTTCGGCGGAAATTGTTTCCGGGAAAAACATGACATGCGTATCTACCATTTCTATTGACTTAAAAAATGCCGGAGCAATATATGTAAACAGGCCCCTGGTGGTTGACGGAAATATTGTGACCTCAAGGACACCTAAGGATATGGAAAGCTTTGTCCGCGGGTGTGTGGAAATTTTAAGCAATCAGAGTATATAAGAATTAATTAAATTAAGGGTTAGAGATTAAAAAGCTGTTAAACTTTCGATACTACCATATTATTAGGAGGAAGATTGTTATGAGTTTTACAAAAAGATTTTTTTCTTTTATTCTAGCCGCTGCAATGTTAATTTCGGTATCCGCATGCTCAACATCCGGCAATACACCATCCTCAGATAGCTCAAGCACCCTGCCGTCTACCCCTGAGGCCAGCAGCGGGCCTGTAAACATCCGGATTCTTTCCTCTCTGCAATCGGAAAGCCCGGAAGGTCCGCTCGAAAAATCCATTTCGGATGCTTATACAAAGCTTCATCCCAATGTTACCTTTGAGTATATAAGCGTAAAGTCAAATGAATATTTAACAAAGCTTACCGCTATGGGTACAGCCGGTGACATGGTTGACATTTTTCAGAATTCTTACAACAACCTTCCCACAACGGTAGATTTAAATCTGTGCGAGGATTTGAATTCCATATTTGATAAGGAATATCTGAGCGGTATAGAGCCTCACATATTGGCAGAGGCTACATATGAAGGAAAGCTTTTGTTCATGCCGACTCAGTCCATGCCGGCGGCGCTGCTGTACCGTTCGGATTGGTTTAAAGAAAAGGGCCTTACTCCTCCAAAAACATGGGATGACCTGATTAAGTGCGGCCAGGCTCTGACCGGCGATACTGACGGCGACGGAAAGATCGATCGCTACGGCTTTGCTATGATCGCTACCAAAGATTCCTCTGCCGGCACACGCTTTTTGCCCCTTCTCCGCAGCTTCGGTTGCCGCGAGCTTTATTATGAAAACGGCGAGTGGAAGACTGAGGTAGGCAACGACGCATTCAAAAAGGCGTGCCAGACTTTTGCCGACTTTGACTTAAAATACAATATTGTACAGCCCGGTGCTATTGAAACCAGCTATAGCGAAGCGGCAAATCTCCTGGTCTCCGGCAAGGCAGCCATGATGATCACCGGCTCTAATGCCCTTGGCACCATTTATACACAGAACCCGGATTTAAAAGGCAAGCTGGCAAGCTGCGCTATTCCTGCCGATGTACAGCACGCTACCACTCCCCGCTCCCTTGGTTATTCCCTTTACAATGGCAGTAAGCATAAGGATATTTGTGAAGACTATCTTAAATTCTGCCTTGAGGAGGAGAACATGATGAAGTGGACAACAGATGCTTACCGTGTTCCAACCCGTACGGAGTATCTCACAAATACTTTTCTCCAGCAAGAGGATATGAAGGGCTTTACCGATGCTCTGGAAATATCCTATACATGGCCGCAGTTCCTCGGAACCGCAAAGAGCTATGAAATCATCGGCAGCGTTTATCAGGCTTTGTTGACCGGATCATCGGATATTGACACTGCTTCTGAAAAAGCTCGAAAGCAAATGGAAGAACTAATAGGATCCTACAAGTAACCAGAAGTATGTGAGAAGAGCTGCCGGGAATACCATTACGGCATTCCCGGTGCTTTTCCTTTATCTTGTGTCTTAAGAAAGGGTATGAAACATGAATAACCAACATTGCTTTAAACCCCTGTCAATTGATCAAAAAAATAAAATCACAGGTATAGCATTTATACTGCCGTCATTTTTATCTCTGCTTCTGCTGGTGATTTATCCTCTGCTGAACGGATTTTACGTCAGCTTTTTTAACACAAACCTGGTAAGCCGCAACACCTTTGTCGGCCTGCGGTATTACAAGGAGCTTCTCACACAGCCGGATTTCTACAGTACGGTATGGGTGTCCTTAAAGTTTACAGCTTTAGTGGTTTTGGGTCACTTCCTTGTAGGCGGTTTTTTTGCCGGGCTACTTAACAAAACGTTTCCTGGACGTACAGTTTTCCGCGTAATCCTTGTTCTTCCCTGGGTTATTCCGGAAGTAAGCATAGGCTTGGTGTGGAAATGGATCTTCAACCCGGTTTACGGCCTGTTCAACAACTATTTGCTGCAATTGGGACTTATCAACGAACCGGTTGCCTGGCTCAGCAATCCCAAAACTGCCTTTCCTATTGTAGTGTTCATTTCAATTTGGAAGGGCTTCCCTCTGATAATGCTTTTAATCACCGCCGGGCTGCAGACAATCTCCAATGATATTCTTGAGGCTGCCAGAATAGACGGAGCCAATCATTTTCAGTCCATTCGTTTGATTATTCTGCCGTCTCTTAAGCCGGTAATGCTGTCTGCACTGATTCTTGATACGCTCTGGTGGTTCAAGCATTTCACGCTGGTATGGATGACTACCGCGGGCGGGCCCGAAAATGCAACCAATCTTGTCAGCATAGATATATACAAAACTGCTTTTGAGTTTTTCAAATACGGCGAGGCTGCATCGCGCAGCGTTTTAATCTTCTTAATCTGCATGATCATCAGTTTGATTCAAAGGAAGGTGCTCAATGAAAAAGCGCATTAAATGGAACTTATTAGTTAAATACTGCTTTCTGACACTTGGAAGCATCTCGGTTTTATTCCCTGTCTTGTGGATGCTGTCAACTTCCCTGAAGGAGACTCCCGAAATCATGTCAGGCAATATTTCCTGGATTCCGAAGAAGCTCACGTTTGATGCCTATCTTCGTATTTTCAGCGACTATCCCTTTGCGGATTACTATAAAAGCACGATATTAATTACTTTTGTTACTGTCGCATTTGGAATTTCGTTTGCCGTACTGGCCGGCTATGGAATATCCCGTTTTAAGTTTCCCGGAAAATCCTCGTACCTGACATTTCTTCTGGTAACCCAGATGTTCCCGTCCATCATGCTGCTGATCCCGTTTTATAAGCTTTTAAAAACGGCAGGTATTAATGACAGCTATCTTGGAATGATTTTAGTATATGTTTCTCATACAATTCCATTTTGTACATGGATGATGAAAGGATACATGGAAAGTATTCCAATAAGCCTGGATGAATCTGCGACGATCGATGGATACAGCCGTCCCAAAATTCTCCTGCATATCGTGTGTCCGCTGGCTATGCCGGGAATTGCCGCAACCGCAATTTATTCCTTCATACAAACATGGAATGAATTTATGTTTGCTTCCGTTTTGATAAATACCGAAAGATTTAAAACTCTTCCGGTTGGTATAGGGCAATTGAACGGGTTTTACCGCATCCAGTATAATGACCTTATGGCGGCCTGCTTTGTGGCGAGCCTGCCGATTCTGGTTATATATATAATACTGCAAAAGTACTTTATTGCAAGCCTCGTTGCAGGGGCGGTCAAAGAATAGAAGCTTTAAAGGAGTTATAAAACTATGACGAATCTACTTCAAAATGTCCGTACGGAGTCATCTCCGTCGGACCTGAAAATAACGGACATGCGGTTTGTTGATTTGTATCAGGCGCCAATGCATTGCACTCTGGTGCGCATTGATACCAACCAGGGAATCAGCGGCTTCGGAGAACTGAGAGATTTTGGCAGCCGCACGTATGCGGCCATGCTAAAGAGCCGTATACTGGGGGAAAATCCTTGTAACATCAATCGTATTTTTAGCCGTATCAAGCAGTTTGGCGGTCCCGGCCGTCAGGGAGGCGGCGTCAGCGGCATTGAAATTGCACTGTGCGATCTTGCGGGAAAAGCGTATGGCGTACCGGTTTATCAGATGCTGGGAGGAAAATTCCGTGATGACGCACGGGTTTACTGTGATTTAGGACGCCATCCACGCCACCCAATGACAGGTGAAGGTATGGGAGCGGAATTGAAACGGCATATTGAGGAAGACGGCTTCACTATGGTTAAGTGCATCCTCTGCATAGAAAGCGTCCAGATGATGTACCCCGATGAGCCAATCCTCTCCGGCTTTCCCGGATTTGCAGAGCAGCTTGTACAAGCCCGCCAGCGCCATATGCTGTATGTAGATGCCAATTACAGCGCAGATCCCAACGGCAGCATTTTTGAGCGAAACCGTCTTTATGAGACCTTTTCACACCAGCACCCCTATACCTTTACACGGATTACCGAGCATGGGCTCGACCGGTATGAAGAAGAGCTTTCCAAGATCCGTGATGCCATCGGTTATCAGGTTCCGCTTGCCGTTGACCATTTGGGGCATATCAACCTGGAGGACATGGCACGCTTACTGCGCCGTTTGGAGAAATATAACCTGGCATGGGCGGAGGACCCTCTACCCTGTACCTTTGTGAAGGAGTACAAGCAGCTGTCCTGCATGACAGCCACACCAATGGCCACAGGAGAAGACCTGTACCTGAAGGAGGGCTATTATCCTCTGTGCAAGGAACGCGCCGTCCCCATTATTCATCCTGATATCTGCTCCTGCGGCGGTATTTTTGAAATGCACCGTATTGGCAATATGGCGCAGGAGCATCATATATCGATGATCTGCCACATGTGTGAAACACCGGTTGCCGCCATGGCTACCGCCCATGTCGGCGTCGCAACAGAAAACTTCATTGCAATGGAATTCAATGCACCGGATGATCCATGGTGGAATGACATTCTAGTTGGCGGTCCAAAGCCCGTAATCAAAAATGGCTTCATTATTCCTGAAAATAAACCGGGCCTTGGCTTTGACGGCTTAAACGATGAGGTTCTGGAAGAACACCGGCTTCCCCACTCACCTCCGCTTTGGGCACCAACGGATGATTGGAACCATGAATATTCCAATGACCGGACATGGAGCTGACAAATAGCGTCTTCTTGCCGGCCAAGCACTGTAAGGGTGGTATGACAGACGCTTTCCTAAAATATACAATTCTAAACTTACTGTTTCACTTAATAAAAAAGCCTGACAAATTAGAGATATCAGGCTTTTTTCATTCTGCAAGCAGCAGACAGTGCAAGAGCTGTCACCTACTTGTCTCTGGATTTTGAATTGAATACGAGGTATAATAAAATTCAGGTAAAGGAGGTAATTCAAATGCAAAAATTATTTTGTGTCGGCATCGGAGGTTTTATAGGCTGCTGTTTAAGATACCTTATATCGGT
This sequence comes from Bacillota bacterium, assembly GCA_023390115.1. Taxonomy (GTDB): domain Bacteria; phylum Bacillota; class Clostridia; order Acetivibrionales; family DSM-27016; genus Anaerobacterium. The sequence continues at coordinate 143,894 of JAEWDM010000034.1, read as the reverse complement.
ATATTCCCCCAGGCTGTTTGGCACTCAACTGCCATATGGGACGTTAATAGTCAATGTAATTGGCGGAATTTTTATTGGCCTGATAATGGATTTCAGCATAAAGTCCGGCTCAGTATCCCCAAATTTGAGATTGTTTCTTACAACAGGTCTACTGGGCGGTCTTACGACATTCTCCACCTTCAGCTACGAGACGATTAACCTTCTTACTGAGGGAAATTATCTGCTGGGCACTTTAAATGTCTGCTTAAACTTATTTTTAAGCCTCGGAGGCGTAATATTGGGCAAATTTATTTTACAGCTAATATAGAGGGGGACGCTGTTATATATTTGGAATAAAACCTTCATTGCACACGTATATGTGTATAGTAAACGTTCGCCTTCCATAAGTACATTTGAAAAAACAGGAGCGTCCCATCTCTTACAAAAGGCCTATTATCTTATCCAATATTGGCGCATAGTGCTCATCGGTTATACCAAAATCTTTTTCTTTATATGTCCAGACGGCCCTGCCGATATGATATTTCTCAAACGAGGCGTGCATATCGCAATACCAATTTAAAGTACTGTCAAGCGATGCCTGGTCTATAACTCCATATTCGCCGCAGTAGAGTGCTGCATCTCTTTCCTCGGCTATGGAAACAGCCTCCTTAATGTGCTTTTCAATAAATTCCCGTCCAATCTCTTCTAATGTTTCTTTCAACACTTCTACTCCATCGTCACCAATGCACTCAGAATATTTTTTATATACTTCTGCCGTATCCGGGTAATATGTCATTATGTCTTTAGGCATCTGCTTCATCCAAGGGGCTTTTTGATGCGTAAAAAGCTTAGGTTCATAAAAATGAAAATTATAAATTATATTTTCATCACAAGGACTGTCAAGCAGCCTTAAGGAGTGAACATCATTCCAATTTGGCCCTCCCAAAATTATTTTTGTATCAGGTGCATGATTCCGAATAGCCCTGATTGCTTTTTCAGAAAGCATATTCCATGATCTGCCGTTATTTTCTACCATTTCATTTAACAGTTCAAATGCAATCATATCCGGATATTTTCCATACCTTTTTGAAATTTCAATCCATAGATTAATAAATCTCTCTTTTAACAGCTCATTGCTAAAAAATGCCTCAACAGATGTATTTCCATTTTCGAGTGCATCTGAGAACACATATCCTGCTGTCTTATGTAAATCAATAATAATGTTAAGCCCATATTTTTCACACCATGCAAAGCAATTGTCAATGTATTTAAACCCTTCCTCTTTATATTGCCCCGACTCATTTTCAATAACTTCATAATCAACCGGAAGCCTTACGTGGTCAAGCCCCCAGGATGCTATTTTTTTAATATCGGCTTCAGTTATAAAAGCGTCATAATGCTGTTTGTTATGGCAGCCTTGGGATAACCAGCCTCCCAGATTAATTCCTTTATAAAATCCGGCGAATGTTTTCATATTATATTCTTTCCCCCACAATATTTATTGAATATTACAGTATCTCAATCGTTTGGAAAACGGATAGTACTTCGGAGTACTGCTTCTACGGCCTAAAAGCTGAATCCATACATCCAGGTCAGTGTCCTCTATATAATCGTTTACAATTATTTCTTTGTTTCTTTCGTTTGAAAGGCAGAGCAGCGTCTCTTTCAGCTCCGGCAGCCTTTCTCTGTTCCTAAATTCGACTAATTCGGATGTTGAAGGTTTCTCATCGTATAAATTGAAATCAATATCCACTCTTCCCTTAAATATTTCGGTAATCAACTCCCTTGGCTTATCAATAGCGTAAGGATGCCTGTCAATAAAATATTGAATATTCTTATCATATGGCGCAAACTTGTCCTCCTCAATTATATCACCGCCTCCATGAAACTGATGAAGAACCTCAAGCTTGCTGTCAACAAAAATTTTTATCCCGGCTTCATAGCACCTATATGCAAGCTCAATATCTTCAGCGCCCCACCCCTTCATGTTTTCGTCAAAGCCGCCTACTTTTTCAAGCCACACCTTTGGTATTATAAAATTGCAGCCGTATGCCTTAAGCCATGGATATTTCAATGCCGAAGCATTATACGAGTATATATCAAACAAAGAATACCTGTTTTCCAGAATTTTAGAATTGCTGCTTGTAAAGACATATTTCTTAAATACACTTCTGTCTTTTACACTTTCCTTTGTAACCTCATCATCCAGCATTAGTCTGGTACCTATTAACAAAAGGTTACCCTCTTCCTTATAATATCTGTTTATTTCCGCTAAATAATTTTCATTGACAATAATATCCGAATCAATAAATACTATCAATTCTCCTGCGGCATTTCTCCAGCCATGGTTCCGGGCTCTTGATATGCAGGATTCATCACATCTTCTTAAATAAAAGTACTTAAGCTCATAATTTGTGTCGATTTCCCTTATACTGCTGTATAAATCATCACAAGAGCCATCGTCAACCAATATTACTTCATAAGAACCTTTATAACAATTTTTTTGATGTCCCAGAGCCTCCAGTGTATTTATGATATGATCTTTCCTGTTATAAACGGGTATAACGAAACTAATTTTCATCATGTTATCTCCTTATAATCTCCATACCGGATATATTACTCTATTGGACTTAATTCTTTCAATCGTATGATAGTCTTTCAATAGTCCTTTGATAATACATGGAGCATCAGCTTGCACAGTGACCAGTATTTATAATAAGTGTTAATGTAAACCTTATCACCTCCACAACCATTGAATACTACCTGAAGCGCCGGACATTCAAGTAAGCTGCCCATATCACAAAGCTGGGCCGGACTTGGATGAATACCAGGGCCGAAACAATTAGAGATACTATAGGATATCTCCGCAAACAATACTTAGTTAACATTATTAAATTTGTATTCGCCTGTGCTAAAAAATAATATGGACATTGATTCTATATTTCCCAAGATCGGTATTGCAATATAAAATTTTACATTTTGCTACACAAGTCCAACAATTATATTACTAAAATGTTTTATAGTTGTCAACTTATAGCAACAAAAAGAGCAAAAAGGGGGACGCTTCTGTTTCTTTGTTAGAAAAAAGCCTATTTGAATTAACTTATGTATATTGGAATAAAACCTTCATTGAATATGCATATGTGTGCAGTGAAGGTTCACCCCGTACTTATGAAGAGATTTATGAAAAGGAGCGTCCCCCGATCTACTGCTTCTGCTTTTTCGCCCTTATAAATAGGAACTGCGGTTTTTTTGTTAACCTATCATAAGTGCTGGGTTGTTCTATTCTAAATTGTTCTGTTGGCATAGGTTCTAATAGTTTCTCTATTATAAATCCCGCGTTAATAACAGGTGATATTATGTTGCACAAAGGTCTTCTATAAAATTGCAGCTTTACCTTTCCATTAGGGGTTTGCCATTCATCATCTAATAACTCGGTTAAAAAATAATTTTCCTTATTGAATACTGTAAAATCCATAAAGGGATGATGAACAGAAAACACAAGGATTCCTTCATCCTTTAGTATTCTGTGAAACTCACTCGTTACAATGTCCCAATTTTTTAAATAGTGAAGTGTCAGCGATGACAAAACAACATCCAATGATTTGTCCTCAATAAAGCTTAGAGGCTCATTTAGATCAGCTCTTATAGCCTCAGCCCTGTTTCCAACCCTTTTTTTTGTCATTTCTATCATTTGGGGGCTAAAATCTACTGCTGTTACGCTTGCACCTTTATCCAAAAGCACTTTAGTATACCAACCTGCTGCACACCCAGCATCTAAAACGCTTTTACCTTTGACATCCGGGATTAGTGATATTGTCGCAGGTCTCTCATAATAAGCATTAAATGGCTTTGTATCAATATATTTAAAATAATATTCAGCCATTTCTTCATAAGATTTAAGTGAAACTGAGTCTTTGCTTATAACAGGCTCTTGTTTTTGCATATTATTTAACATCCTTCTCCCTCATATTCTCAGCATTTTGTTGTAGGCAAGGCTATTATAAGGGGACGCCCCTGTTAATAATGCAAATTATTCAGGAGCGTCCCCTTCTTGTTATCGCCAACCTTTTCCGGCTAAAACCAATATAATTTTTCTTTGCTGTAAATTTTCTTATAAATTTTATATTTAGTTATATGATATCACAGATAATACTAATAAATCAAAAGCTAAGCAACGTCCTCCTTCATAAAATTATACCGCTAATACTTGTAATAATATACCTCATTCGACAATAATTATAAAATTCATATGATATAATCCTATAAAGAAAGATAATTATATATTATTTTACCTATAATGGTAGTATATTTGGGGAGGGCTCAATTTATGCCACAAGCATACAAGGAACTTGAGGAATATGACAGGCAACAGATGAAGGATTTTATTTCAGAGCTTGAAGGCAACGATATAAAGCTTTGGCTCGACGGTGACTTGCTTCATTATGAAGCACCAAAAGGTGCTATGGATGAAGACGTAATTAAATTACTGAAAAACAGAAAAAATGAAATTATTAAATACTTTAAGCATGAACAAGGTTCACCTGCAGTTGATAATTTATCAGTGTATGCTCAAGAAAAACAATTAAAGGTGGCCATGCAGAGAGAAATCACTACATATCTTCATAGGAGCTTGCCTTTGTGCATTATTCTTGCCCATGAGAAGCTTCTGCCATGGTATCGCGGCAAGTTTATTCAAATATTTTCCCATGCTGACAGCAGCGGTTATGTGGAATTTAACTATTTGGAGCCTTATGACTGCTGCAATGAGGTAGCGGATATTATATGCATGGGATATAACCTGCTAAAGTACACTCCCGATATAATTGACTTTATTATTGAAAATATCAACATGGGATATTATTTAATTGTCAATGTGGATGAGTATTACCTGTGTAATAAAAATGCCTACAATAATAGCCATTTTGTCCATTCCTCCCTTATATACGGGTATGACAGCAAAGAAAGGAATTTAAAGGGAATAGGCTTTAACCAGGATTACCTGTTTACTGAAATGACTTTTAGCTATAGTAGATTCAGGCAGGCTTTTGAAAATGGAAAGCTTTACTATAAGGAATCCGCTCCATGGTGTGAGTGGTCGTGCATACAATTAATAAGAGCCAAAGAATTCGATACAGAATACCCTTTTAGCTTAAATAAATTTACTGAGGAGCTTGGAAGCTATATATTTTCAATAGAGGACAGAGGAAAAATGTATTCTTTCGGATACCATGAGAATCAGGTTAAGTATGGGTTTGAAGTTCATAACGTGCTTACGGAGAATATAAAAAATCTCATCAAGGGTGCATTTACTATAGATTATAGGGCTATCCATCTTCTGGCTGAGCATAAAAAATGCCTCTATGACAGGCTGGAATATATAGCCTCCCGATATAATATATCTGAAGACTTTAAAGCTTTGAATTCTCAATATTCCGAAATAGTGGAGGAGTTTAATAAACTGAGAGTCAGATTTCTTGTTCAATCCTCAAAGCAGCCTGGTGCCGGCGGACTGTCGGATGAGAATAAAAATGTGTTCAATACCATAATTGATGGCATTAATGCTGTTAAAAATCAGGAGTATATTATTTTAAAAGACATATATGAGCATCTTAAAAAAATACAGCTTGAGATCATTCCCTGATGACAAATTATTCTAAAATACATTCTTACAGGAGATATAAAATGAGAAAATATAGTTTTATAATTCCAGCCTACCAAAGTAAAATAATGCTTAAAAATACTTTGGAGGCTTTAAACGATCAACTGGGATTTACCGGTGAAAGCTATGAGGTTATAGTGGTTGATGATGGTTCCACTGACAGCACCTATGACTTCATAAAAAATATTGGCAGAAGCTACAGCTTGAAATATATTTATCTTGAAAGATGTGCTGTTTCCAGCCGTTCAAGGGCAAGAAACCATGGCTTGAAGAAGGCATGCGGAGATATAATAGTTTTCATAGATGCAGATATAATCGTAAGAAATAACTTTTTGCTGGAATTGGAAAGGTGCTATTCAATGGACAGTAACCTGCTTATAGCCGGGACCCGGCTGCTTCTGCCTGAAAGGGTTGACTATGAAATGCTTTTGGATGGGAGCATATATGAAAAATACCGGTTTAGTAAGGAAAATGATGAGCTTATGGAATTCAGGCATAAAATATTTGACCACCTGTCATATAATGCCGCGGCTATGAAAAATCCATTTCTGTATACATTATCCTGCAATATGTCAGTACCAAAAACATGGCTTAAAAAAGTGGGAGGGTTTGATGAGGATCTGAAAAAATGGGGCATCGAAGATATAGAATTAGCTTACAGGCTGTTCAAGAAAGGAATAAGAATAATATTTAACAACAGGAACGAAGTTCTGCACCAGTTTCATGGAAAACAGGGGGATTTTGTGACGGAAGATAAAATTTCCGGTCTTGATGAGAATATTAAGGTGTTTTTGAAAAAGCATCCCGGCGCATTAGGCCTTAAGGAGGATCAGATATATCAGCTTTTCAGGAGCATAGCAACATGCTACAAGGAGCTTGAAAAAAGATATGATGCAGATGAGACTATTATGATGGAGTTTAGAGACAAACAGAGGCTTCAGCAGTTTAAAGAGGAGCTTATTATGCTTGCGGAGGATAAGTCAGGTGAAATTATTGTAAATGACTTTGTCGAAGATACCGATCTGGATATATGGATACAGCTCCAAAGCTATAGCAGGTGCGTAGTAAAATACTATCCTGCTTCAAAATCATGTATAGAAGCAAGGGGCTGAGATAAACTGTAAAAACTGCTCCTCTCGGCCTTTGCCAAAATACTGTCCTTTTCTATCCGGCTCCCTCATAATACGTTTTGCGCACCTTTCCGTTGATTATGTATGCCCTCAAACCCTTTAAAATCAATGCCAAGAAGCCGGTTCACACTTATACGGCGTTTTACAGAAACAGCTAATTAAAGTATAATAATTATAGAACATATGTTTAAGGCATGACCTTTAAAGGCAAAAAAATAATAATATGGAGGTATTAACTATGAAATTTTCAAAAGTACGATCAAATGCCCTGTCCGGGTGGAAATCCAAAGTATCCTTACTGGTATGCTTCCTGTCAATTCTGTGCACGCTGGTTGCAACCACAAATCTTGAACCTGTGTATGCTGAAGGGTCAAGCGGAACCACACTATATGCACTCTCACCCATAGACCAGAATCTAACCCTTGCAAACCCCTCAACAGCCGCGCCTGGCGGACGTGGCTATATGACTCCTCAAACCGTAATCGCAAAGGACTCGGCCGGCAACCCTCTCTCCGGTGTTCCCGTTACATTTGAAGTTCCCGCCAACGGCTATATGACAGTTGTTATGAGAGGCTACAACAAAAACACCATAACGGTGACTACAGACTCAAACGGAGTTGCCTCAGCTGCAAATACTCACAAGGATTTTCTGGGAGAAGGTTTCCAGGTATACTCACAATACAGTGCCATCACTCAGACATTACAGGTGAAGGCAAGCGCCCCCGGTTCCAATACAGTTTCGTTTAATGTAAAAGTAGCGACAGTAATTCCCGGAACCCCGCCTGCCGATGCCCCAACCAACGGAACATTATTTGCAGTCTCTCCCATAGAACAGCAGCTCAGCCTGTCAAACCCATCAGCCGCAGCAGCGGGCGGACGTGGCTATATGACTCCTCAAACTGTAATCGCAAAAGATTCGGCCGGCAACCCGCTCGCAGGTGTTCCCGTTACATTTGAAGTCCCTGCCAACGGTTATATGACAGTTGTTATGAGAGGATATAACAAAAATACCATAACGGTGACTACAGACTCAAACGGAGCCGCCTCAGCTGCAAATACCCACAAGGACTTTCCGGGAGAAGGCTTCCAGGTATACTCACAATACAGTTACATCACTCAGACATTACAGGTAAAGGCAAGCGCTCCCGGCTTAAAAACGGCCACATTTAATGTGAAGGTGGGGACTGTAGGCTATAAATTTTAAATCCCCGTTTAATCAGACAGGACAAAAGAGCTGAAAAACTAATATAGAAGGGGACACTCCTGTTATTCAGGAGCGTCCCCTTCTACTACAATCCACACTCCCCATGCGGGGAGTTACACAGTTTTATATTGAACATATAAAACTTAAAACTCTTTTCACGAACTATCCTCCTATTCTACTTATGTAATGGTTCTCGTATTATTATGGGTCTAAGCTTTACCTCACATTAAGAATACCCTACCAATTGTACTAGTGAAAAATTAATTAAAAACCTGTAATACTGGGGTGTTTACCAACTTTTTAATGGTATTTCATTGGTGAATAGGTAACATTAATACTGGTATTATATTTTTTTATACTTCTTTAAAACCATTAATCCATCTAATGTGAAAAGTGAGTCCCATTTTGGTAGTTGAGGGTAGGGATTAACAACACTTCCATTTTCCTTAATACTATCAATAAATACCTTTGCACATTTATCAACAATAGCATCTGAGATAAAAGGAATTGCATGATACCAATACCTACCAAAAAGTGGATAATGATTTGCACTCTGTTCTAAAAACACTTCAAAGTCTTTCATAAATTGCTCAATAATAGTTTGTCTCTTTGGGAAATTTTTATTGTATACTGCATAAATAAAAAATGGGTAACTATAGAACTCAATTTTTGAAGGCATGCTGATTTGCATAGCATAATCAAGTATTTTATTCTCAGCATATCCACTATTAACACCAAGTTTCTCTAATAACCCTGCAATGGATAAAACTCTTTCATTATCTGGATTTCCCCACCATGGCTGATGTGGGTATTCTTTTAAATTTGCAGGCGGATGATGGATATAGCCTTGGTCATTTATGTTTTTGCTTAACCAATCAGATATTCTGGACAAAATATCCTTGTCAGGATAATCCAAGATATCCATTATGTATAAGGCTGTTTCTGTACCAATACCATTACTGCTTGGAGTTAATAAATCAGGTTCAATGCCATTTCCAAAAGCACCATCATCATTTTGATATGCTAATAATGCTTTGATACAAGCTTCCTTTGAACCATCCTCAAAAAAGTATTGGAATAATTTTCTTTCCAAAAGTCTTCCTTCTGAATAAACAAGGTTTTTAATAGCATCAAACTTTGTGTCATTAATTAGCATTGCTTACACTCCTTCTTATATAAATGCAGTGAATGCAAAATTTATCTCTCTGATTTATAATACCATTCCTTGGATAAAGTGTCATCTTAAAAATAAAAACCGGTATTTAAGGAGCGTCCCCCTTTTTTGTTTCACCTGCCATTGATGCTACTTCAGCCAAACATGCCACTAATAAGCAAAAATAATTTGGTTTAGGTTGAATTAATCCTAAATCCTTTGTATAATATAAATATATAGGAAAGGTGGGATTTTGATGCAAATAAATACTAAAAATTTAGTATCTATTTCTGAAGCTAACCAGAACTTCTCTAAGGTTGCCAGATTAGTAGATGAAAATGGCGCTGCAATAATTTTAAAAAATAATGTACCCCGTTATGTTCTCATAGATTTCAGTCAACTGGAAAAGGAAGAAGGCATCGGGGACGAAGAGGTAAACACTATTGCTAACCGAATCCTATACAAGCATATAAGAGCTTTCAAGGAATTGGCCAAATGAAAAGGTTGACTCACACACAGGTATTACAAATGCATAGTTTTCTTATTAAACAGACAGGCGGTATTAACGGAGTGAGAGATGATGGCTTATTGGACTCTGCTTTAAATGCACCGTTTCAAAGCTTTGACGGGGAGGATATTTATAGGACTGTTCAAGCTAAAGCAGCAAGACTGGGATTCTCACTTGTAAATAACCACCCTTTCATTGACGGAAACAAGAGGATTGGCATTTTAGTAATGATGGTCTTTCTTGAAATGAATGGGGTCGAAATATTTTGTACTGACGAAGAGCTCATTACACTGGGCCTTGATCTTGCCGATGGAACAATAAGCGATAAAGCTCTGTTAAGCTGGATAATAGAACACAGTTAAAAAATATCATTTATCATGTAATCAACTTTTCCTACCAAATTTTTGACAGCCCTTATTATTCTAACTTTCATAGATTTTAGACCTCTATAATTATTACAGACTGAAGTGGTCATTGTCACCAATTAAATTTGTTTTAAAAGATATAAAATAGGACGCTCCTGCCAATAATGCAAATTATTTAAGGGGCGTTTTTTTCTGATAAATTTAATATTCAAAATTGGGGTAATAATAAAGTGAATAACTTTTAAGGAGTGAAAAATCATGCCAGAGCATAAATATACAAATAAATTGATTAACGAAAAATCCCCCTACCTGCTGCAGCACGCACACAACCCAGTCGACTGGTATCCCTGGGGCCCGGAAGCCTTTGGGAGAGCCGCCGGTGAGGACAAGCCGGTATTTTTAAGCATCGGCTATTCCACCTGCCATTGGTGCCATGTAATGGAAAGAGAATCCTTTGAGGATCCGGAGGTTGCAAGGATGCTTAACAGGGATTTTATAGCAATAAAGGTGGACCGGGAGGAGCGTCCCGATATAGACCACATTTATATGACGGTATGCCAGGCCCTGACCGGAAGCGGCGGATGGCCTATGACAATATTTATGACCGCGGATAAAAAGCCCTTCTATGCCGGAACCTATTTCCCTAAAAATGACCGCATGGGTATTCCCGGGCTCATGTCCATATTGGAGAGAATAACTAATGCATGGAAAAATCAAAGAAGCTCACTTGTTGATTCGGGAAGTGAAATAGTAAATGCAATTAAGGAGAATATTACGTTATCACACTATGAAGTTCCAGAGGAAATCCCCTCCGAGGCATTCTCCGCACTTACCTCCCACTTCGACAGTACCTACGGGGGCTTTGGAGCCGCACCCAAATTCCCCTCACCCCATAATCTCTATTTTTTGCTGCGCTTCTGGTATGCTTCAAAAGAGCCGAAAGCTGCCGAAATGGTTGCAAAAACTCTGGACTCAATGAGCGCCGGAGGCATATACGACCACATAGGCTTCGGCTTCAGCAGGTATTCCACCGACAGAAGATGGCTGGTGCCTCATTTTGAGAAAATGCTCTATGACAATGCCCTTTTATCAATAGCCTATATGGAGGCCTACCAGGCGTTAAAAAATGAAAATTATGCGGCTACGGCAAGGCAGATATTTACCTATGTGCTGAGGGATATGACTTCTCCCGAAGGAGGGTTCTATTCGGCCGAGGATGCCGATTCGGAAGGTCAGGAGGGCAAATTTTATGTGTGGTCGCAGGAGGAAGTAATAAAGGTGCTTGGCAAAGAAAACGGCCATAAATATTGCAGCTATTATGACATTACCCCGAAAGGCAATTTTGAGGGTCTTAATATACCGAACCTTATAAACGGCCCGGTGTCCGAAAATGACAAGCAGCTTATGGAAGAATGCCGGCAAAAGCTGTTTGAACACAGGGAAGCACGTATACACCCGCACAAGGACGATAAAATCCTCACTTCATGGAATGGCCTTATGATAGCCGCCATGTCAATGGGAGGACGAATCCTGAAGAATCAGAGGTATACTGCCGCCGCGGAAAGGGCTGCCGGATTTATTTTTGACAAGCTGGTGAGACCGGACGGACGGCTTCTTGCAAGATACAGAGACGGCGAGTCGGCTTATCCCGGCTATGCAGAGGACTATTCCTTCCTTATATGGGGCCTTATTGAGCTTTACCAGACAACCTATGAGCCATATTACCTTGAAAAGGCTCTAAGCTTAAGTGATGACCTTATCAGGCTGTTCTGGGATAATGAAAACGGCGGCCTCTTTCTGTATGGAAGCGACGGCGAACAGCTTATTGCAAGACCCAGGGAAAGCTATGACGGAGCGGCACCCTCCGGCAATTCGGTGGCTGCACTGAGCTTTCTGCGGCTCGCAAGGCTTTCAGGCAGGCACGATCTGGAGGACAGAGCCTTACAGCAATTTAAGGCTTTCGGGCAAAGCATTTCAAGCAGTCCCGCAGGCCATTCCTTCTTTCTGTCCGCCTTTCTTTTTGCCAACTCTGCGGCAAGGGAGGTCATTCTTGTCGCAGGTGAGAAGGACTTCGGTGCAGGTAAAATGCTTGAGGTAATACAGGGACAGTTCAGACCGTTTACCGTTTCAATGCTTCACACTCTGGGAGGCAGCGAGAGCCTGAAATCGGTTATACCCTTTATTGATAATTATAGAGCAGTTGACGGCAAGGCAACGGCATATGTATGCGAAAACTTTTCATGCGGCACACCTACTACAGACGCAGGACAGCTTATGGAAACAATGCTGCAGTAAATAGCGGGGAGCATCCCCGCTATTTGTCCCTTGCTGGAAAGTAACAGAGCCGCAGGATTATTCATAGCATAATGGTAGGAGAATCCCGTTGAACGCAATGTGTGTTCGGCACCGGCGGAGGCATATGTGAACAATAATTCACTATCTTACCTAAGGCGTACAAATTTTCTGCTTTATTTTATCATATATTCTTTTATAGGCTGGTGTATTGAGACTGTCTACCTTTCCCTGAGCAAAGGGCATTTTGTAAGCAGAGGCTTCCTCATTGGGCCTTTCTGCTGTATTTACGGCTTTGGAGCGGTATTTCTTATAAAGCTTTTAAAGCACTTTAAGCACAATATGTTTTTAGTATTTACAGGTGCATCCGTTATAGCTACACTGCTTGAGTACATAGCAGGAATGCTGATGAGGCTGCTCTTTAACATTGTACTGTGGGATTACAGCCATGAGCTTTTTAACGTTCACGGCTTCATCTGCTTGCGCGCATCGATAACATGGGGGCTTATGTCGGTAATTGCACTCTATTTCATCCATCCCTTCATAAGACTTGTGGTCTCATCCGTCCCCTTATCCTTTAAATCCTTTATGCTCCCCATATTGTCCTTATGCGTGATACTTAATATTATTGTGTCCTCAGTATACGCATGGGGAATAGGAATAGATTTAAGCCATCTTGAAGCGATATCAATAAAGCTTAAGAGCATGGCAGGTTTTTAAGGTCTATTTTCACTTCATTTCCTTTACATCATTTTCCCTTATAAAGATTTTCTCCCACTTTGCCACATAGCTTCCGGTTGACCATTCAGCCATAACCACAGAAGCTCCCGTTTCCAGCCCTACCTTCTTTAATGGACCCTCGGAAAGGCTTCCCGAATCTATTTTATATAACATTATCGAATTCTTTGTTACAATAACGGCAATATCATTATTAGGAGAGGTGAACGCGTCCAGAGCTTCGGGAATTTTATCCTTTATCTCTGTCCATGAGAGGTGCAATATGTCATACGCTACAAGCTCCTGCGGAGGAATGAGGTTTATGTTGTAGTCAAAATACCGGCTGGAGTCCCCCTCCTCTATGTCTATCCTTCCCTTGACAAACCAGTGGCCCGTTTTTCTGAAAAGAGCAAAGCTCTGCTCGTGTGTCCACCGATCCAGCCCGCCGGGAATATAGCCTTCAGTCAGAGTATCGATTGCACGTTCAACAATCATGCTTCCCTCCGGCCCCATTACATCCGATATTTTTATTCCCTCCCGGTTTGATATATTGTCGACAGGCAGTACAACAAGCTTATTCTGCTCCCAGCCTTTTTCACCTTCCCTGTACTTTCCGGACCCTATCTTTTTTATAGATATATAATCATTTCCGACATATAATATAGACTTTCTCAAAGTTCCCTCCTTATAATTCCAGAAGGAAAAGTCCTCAGAGCTTTCGTAAGCGGCTTCCTCATCCTTTTTTGATATGCTGTAGGCCTCGATGAAATCCTCAACCTGCTTTCCGTCATCACTTTTATTTTCCTTTACCTGTACTCTCCAAAAACCGCTTTTCCTTGGAAGAAAAATTCCGTCCGCCCTAAGTATGGGGCCCGGCTTTTCATAAACCGAAGAGATCCACAGAGTGCTGTAGCTATATTTGGGCGGAACCGCAGCATCTGTTGAATTGCTGCCGGGCTCAGCAACGCGTATGCCTAAAAGCAGACCGGAAGCAGATGTCTGCCTTTGCTCAATTAAAACAGACGAATTCCTTTCATCCGTGTCCTGAGCCCTTTGCTGCGGCAGCTCTTCCAGCTTATCCATAATTTTCTCAAGACGGAAAAATTCATTATCCATATTTAAAATAAACTCATCATCGTCGATTTTTATAAATTCATACAGGAATTTGTCTGTAGAGGAAGCGGTTATTACATGAATATCCTTGTCTGTAATGCCCATGCTTTCAATGGGCCCCTTATATTTATACAGGAAATATTCCTCTGTGTTTACCACCTTTATTTTATAGCTTACGCTGTCCCACCTTAAGCCATCCAGTGCAAGAGTATCCTTTGTAAATTCCATTATCCTCCCCTCCCACTGCTCCTCTGAATGCTTCTGCATATCGGCGGAACCTTCGGTTATATGGTTCATAATTACCCATCTGCCCTCCAAAGGAACAAGATTGTTCTGAGGCGGGGCAAGCTTTCCCGTCGCATCAATAGGTGTCTCGGCACACCCTGATATATTCATAAGCATAAAGAGGGCACAGCATATCAAGCAAACTGTTTTAACGGCATATTTACCCATCTGCAATCCTCCTTTTCTAAACAGGCAATTGTATAAACGTTTCGGTACCCTTATCCACTTCACTTTTTATCTCAAAGGTACCGTTCATAAGCTTTATTATCTCATCACATACCGAAAGCCCTATTCCGTTTCTTGACTTGCTGTTCCTTCCCTTATAAAACTTATCCTTCACCTTAGGAAGCTCCTCGCTCGGTATTCCGCAGCCCGAATCCTTTATAAAAAATTCAATGTATTTACCCGTACAACCGGCTTTAAACAATATGCTTCCGCCTGAGGGCGTAAATTTAAACGAATTGTCAAGTATGTTTATAAAAACCTGCTTAAGCCTGTTTTCATCACTCATCATAAATGGAAGGTCATCCGGGTATACCACCTGAAGGCTGATATTGTCCCGTTCCGATCTTGGCTTAAGCTGTTTTCTTATATGCTCCATAACCTGCCCTACATCTACATATTCCTTTTTTATAGTAATCTTCCCGCTTACAAATCTGGAGAAATCCAGCAGCTCCTCAACCATAGAGGTAAGCCTGTCAGCCTCCTTTTCGATTATCTCCAGACCATCCCGCAGCATTTCCTCCTCATAGGCATTCCCTTCCTTGAGCGTAACAGCCCATCCCTTTATAGACGTAAGGGGGGTTCTCAGCTCATGAGACACGGAGGATATAAAATCATTTTTAAGCTGATCCTTTTTCATTATTTCCTCAGCCATATAATTAAGAGTGTCAGACAGCTTTCCCACCTCATCATCGTATCTCTTTCGGCTCTGTACCTTAAAGTTTCCCGAAGCCATTTTTTCCGCCGCCTCGGTAACCTCCTTAAGGGGATTTACAATGCTGTTTGAAAGTATTACGCTAAGGAGGCTGGAAAGTACTATTACAATACCTCCTATAAGAAGGAATACCCTCTCTACCTTTTTTATGTCCTCATTAACCTTGCTGAGAGAGCTTATAAACCTTAATGCCCCTACAATACGCTCCTGAGATCTCAAAGGGTATGCTACCGCCATAACCTGGGAGCTGTCGTAATTTACGCCTCCCATCCACTTGCCCTTTTCTCCCTTAAGGGCCTGCGCAACATCGGGCATATCGGTGCCCTCCGCCGGAATAACGCCTATAGAGTCCATAATTACCTTGCCCTCCATATCAATTATCTGTACCTGGGCAGGCACCTGTCTCCAGAAGGTATCCACATTATTCATAACGTTGTCATATAGAGTTGAGTCTGAAAAGTACCTCAAATAGAGGTCGCAGGATACCCTAATCTGGTTGGAGAGGCTGTCTTCGAGGTTTTTGTAATAATTTTGCCTTACTATATTCGCAATCAGCACCTCAAGAATAATTACCGTAAATACTACAATAAATATAAAATACAACACCAACCGCTTTTTAATACTATCCATATTATCCCTCTTGCCATCTGTATCCATATCCCCACACCGTCTCAATAAAATACGGCTCGGACGGATTGTCCTCAATTTTTTCCCTTATACGTCTTATGTAAACATCTACTGTTTTTAAGTCTCCAAAGTAATTTTTTCCCCACACCGAGTTTAACAATTCATTTCTGCTGAGTGCCTTACCTGTATTTTTCATAAATATTTTCAGTATGGAAAATTCGGTCGGAGTAAGTTCAACCTCCAGGGAATTTTTAAAGAATTTCTGGGATTTCAAATCAAGCAGCAGGTTCTTAAAGCAAATCGTTTCCTGAGGCTGTTTATTTACAGATATACGCCTCATAATTGTCTTTATCCTGGCAACAAGCTCCAGAGGATTAAACGGCTTTACCATATAGTCGTCCGCCCCCAGCTCAAGTCCCGATATTTTATCCATATCAAGACCTCTGGCTGTCAGCATTATAATTACTATGCCGGCCATTTCCGCCCTAACCCTCCTGCATACCTCAAAGCCGTCAATTCCCGGAAGCATTATGTCAAGCACCATTATGTCAGGCTTAAAGCAATCTATCATTTCAAGGGCCTTCTCGCCGGATACTGCTTGAAAAACCTTAAAGCCCGATCTTTCAAGATTTATAGTAATAAACTTTCTTATCGATTCCTCATCCTCAACCACAAGAACCTTTGTTTCCATTTCATTCATACTACCCTCCATGCAGCTACAGTGTATAAAATTCAGATACATAAAGTCTATAAATAACAAATAGCCATTCCGCCTATAGGACTATTGTACTATAATTAAACGAAAATGGCTATTTTTTATATGCATCAGTAATACCGCATTCATCAACACAAACTCTTTTAGCTGTCCTATAGACCAGCGCAGGAAGCTGCCCCTCTGATTCAAGCCCTGCCATAGACTTATAAACTCTTACAAAAACCTCCTGAGACAATTCGCTTGCTCTTTCACGGCTGCCTGCAACTGCAAGGGCTATATTAAAGATTTTTCTTTCATATGCACCAATGAGCTCTTCAAAAGCGGATATATTGCCTTTTTTAGCCATAAAAAAGCTGTCCCTGCCGGTAATTGCCATAGTCAATGCTCCCTTAAAATAAAACATGTCGGATTAAAGCAAATTTATATATTTATATAATATAAGTGTTTTTGCTTCAACAATTTAACAAATAGTTAAATTTTAATAACCCTTTGGGAATACAACAGGGATATGCAGCCTGTTTTATGGCTTATACGCTCCATCCAAGGCTCTCCTGCTGGATGCTGTAAAGCCTCTCATAAAGGCCCTTGTTTTGAATCAGCTCATCATGAGTTCCCTCCTCAACAAGCTGCCCGTCATTTAGAACTATAATTTTGTCCGCTCCAACAACGGTTCTCAGCCTATGTGCAATAACAATAACCGTCTTTCCTGCTATCAGCTTGGAAATAGCCTGCTGGATCAGCACTTCATTTTCAGGGTCCAGCGACGCGGTGGCTTCATCCAGCAAAACAATGGGCGCATTTTTCAAAAGCGCGCGGGCAATAGAAATCCTCTGCCGCTCTCCCCCCGAAAGTGTACTTCCGTTTTCCCCCAGCATTGTCTGGTAACCGTCCGGCAGAGCGCCTGCAAATTCATCACAGCAGGCTGCTTTGGCGGCCTCCATTACCTGCTCTTCTGTTGCATCCATGTTACCTATGCGAATGTTGTTGTAAATAGTGTCGTTAAAAAGCACTACATCCTGAAATACAAACGACATATAGCTCATAAGATGCTCCGGCTCCAGAGTTTTTACATCAACGCCTCCGATTTTAACGGCACCCGCGCTTACATCCCAGAACCGCGCTATAAGCCTTGAAATAGTACTCTTTCCACAGCCAGAAGGCCCCACCAGCGCCGTAATAGCATCGGAAGGAATGGAAACCGACAGGTTTTTAATAACAGTATCCGAAGGTGCATTCTTTGCATTATAGCTGAAGGATACATTGTCAAGCTCTATGTTCCAGCGGGTAACAGGCTTTTCCGAGCTGCCCTCCATAATGGGAGCATTCATAAGCGTACGCATCCTCTCTGTAGAGGTACGGTGGTAAAGCAGCTCAGGCAGCAGAGTCAGCTCAACTAAAATCGGGCCGTAAATTCTTACAACAATGACAAAAAACATAAGCAGGGGAATAAGCTCAATTTTGCCTCCCGTCAGCAGGTATGCACCTATAAAAACAGTCAGTCCCACGCCTGCCTGAAGAAACATTTGCGCTCCCGTTACAAAAATTCCGGTGCCGAATTCCATTTTAATAGCCATTTTCTTCATCATGCGAAAGGCATTATCCAGAGCTGAAAATTTGCTTCCGTCAAGCCCGCAGGCCTTTATGACCTTAATTCCCTCAAGGTACTCCTGCACCTGGCCCGACGCTTCAAGCTTGGCCTCCACATGCCTTTCACTTAACTTCCTCTGAATTTTTTTACTTCCCAGTATTATAAAGAAAGCTACGGGAACGGTGCAAAATACGGCAAGCGCCAGCCTCCACTCAAATATGGCAAGCATCGCGCAAATCACCGTAACAGATATCCCGTTTGCAAACAACTGGGGAATAATATGGCTCAGCACATGCTCGGTGGTAGAGCAGTCAGCCATTATATTTGTGGTCAGCTCCGATAAATCCTTTGAGTTGAAAAAGCTCATGGGAAGCTTTCGTATACGTTCGGCCACGCTGATTCTCGAGCTCTCAGCCTCCATATATGAGGTAACATAGGTCTTTTTATAATCATTTTTGCTTGCGGCAAACACTACCGCTGCCGCTATAATGCCGCAGCCTAAAAATATCCACATTCTCGTCCATGAAATCTCCTGCCCCATAATGGGCCTTAAAAGCTCTGCAAAAATTTGTATTGTTACTCCAAATGGCAGCATCATGGAAAGATTTGTGAGCGTACACGCGGCAATCGCCTTTTTTAAATCCGAATATCCCTTATCGGTAAGCATAAGAGCTTCCTTTAATTTAAACATTTACCTCAAAGCCCCCTTCCTCTCCATCTTCCAGTCAAGCGTTTTTGTATACATTTCCCACATCCCGAAATACTTGCCTTTCAGCGCAAGCAGCTCATTATGGGTTCCCTGCTCCGCCACACGCCCCTTATCCATTACAATAATGTTATTGGCGCTCCGTATGGTAGACAGGCGGTGCGCAATCATAATAACTGTCTTGCCGTGCATAAGCTTTTCAAAGGCGCGTTGGATGAGGTACTCATTCTCGGGATCTGAAAAGGCTGTCGCTTCATCCAGAACTATTACAGGCGCATTTTTTACGATGGCCCTCGCAATAGCAATACGCTGCTTCTCGCCGCCCGACAGATGGACGCCCCTTGTTCCGATGACGGTGTTATATTTGTTGGAAAGCCTTTGAATAAATTCATGGCACTGGGCAGCCTTGGCCGCGGCAATAATTTCCTCCTCCGTTGCATTTTGATTGCCTATACGGATATTTTCCATAATGCTCTGCTTAAAAAGAAATACATCCTGAAAAACAAAGCTGACCTTCTCCATAAGATGCTCGGATTTCATATCCCGTATATCGGTGCCTCCTATGCATATGCTACCGTCCGACACGTCAAAAAAACGCGGGATCAGATGTGCTATGGTGCTTTTTCCGCCTCCCGACGGGCCTACTATAGCAGTGATTTCATTTTCTCCCGCTATAAAGGAAACTCCGGACAGTGCCTCATTTTCCTGACCGGCATATGAGAAGGACACATTATCAAATACAATATCATGCCTCTCAGCCGTTTTGGGGTTTTTAGGCTGCGGCAGGTGAGGAGTATGCAAAATCTCGTCCATGCGCTCGACCCCGCCCATAATATGCATTCCGCTGCTTGTGACATACATGATCTTCATCATAATGGATGCTATGGACGGAACGAAGATTAAATAGAAAATAAACTTACCCGCAAAGGAAACATAATCAGTTGTATTGATTCCTATCAGTATGCCGGCAGGAATAAGGAACAGATAAATGTTGTTGACAATGGTTGTAAACGCCGACATGTAATTTTCCCAGCTCAGAGTATACGGAATCACCATTTTGGTATAATCCTTAATTGCGTCATGCATCCTTGTAAAGGAATATACCGTCTGCTTAAAGGCCTTGACAACAGTAATACCCCGGATATACTCTACCGCCGCGTTGTTCATGTCCTCCATGGAGGCCTGGTATTTCTTCATCATCGTTTTTGCACCTTCGTTGCCGTAGGCCCTGATCTGAACGGCAAAGGCGATTACAATTCCCGCTACAGCCGAAAGGCCAAAGCGCCAGTCCACGGATAGAAGAATAACAAACATTACAACCGGCGCTACAAGGGATGCCACAAGATCGGGAAGCTGATGGGCAATGAAGCCCTCTATCTTCTCAATGTTCTCATCCATAATCTTGCGCAGCTTGCCGCTGCCTATAAGGATATGAAATCCCAGCGGTACTTTTGCAATATGGGATGCAAATTTGACCTTAAGATCGTACAGCGTTCCGAATGCCGCCAGATGTGAAAACATCAGCGCTATGAAGTACAGCAAAATGTTCAGCAAAATGCCTCCGAATGCAATCCATCCGAAGCGGATGATTTTCTGTACGTCCATACCCGAAAAATCGGGATAAGCCGCAAGTATTTCCCGCACAACATAATATATGGCAATGTGCGGGATAAAGGAGGCAACAGAGGCCAGGGCAGACATGATTGCCGAAGAAATTATCAACGGCCTTTTTGATGCCGCAAGCTCCAGCAGCCTGGCTATACCTGTTTTGGGCCGAACGGCTTTTACGTTCTCTTGTTTCATACTAACTCCTCTTTTCTTTAATAAAAATATTGTTTAAAAATTAAGATAGCCTTTGTATTATTGTTTTTAGTTAGCCAATTCTAACTTAAGGAGAAATTTTTTGAGGTTCCCTAAAGAACCTCAAGTATCAGGGGTTAAAATGGTCTTCCAGCCCGCCGTGAAAAATTGTCTCAGACTTTCTACATAGCTGTCTGCGGCTTCTCTCGTCATATCATGTATAACTATCTCAAATACCGCTGAAAAATATGCGCTTGAAATAATGTGCATTAGCTCTGATGTGGCCCGGCCTGAGCGCAGCGCGTCATTGCCTGTGGATTCTATAAACTTCAGGGTGGATTCCACCTCCGTCTCAACAAGGCTGTTAATAAAATCCGAAAAGGCCGTACCTCCTGAACAGGTAATAAGCAGCTTAAATTCAGTAAAATGGTCATATATATATGAAATAAGCTCTTTATGATAGCTTATAGAGTGGCTGTATACACAGCTCCTTTTCACGTCCTGAGGAAACTCGTCAAAGCTCCTGTGTGCGGACAAAAACAGCTCTTTTAACCCGTTTACGGCAGGCGATACCAGCGCCTCAAAAAGTGCCTCCTTATCGCTGTAATAACCGTAAAACGCCCCCGTAGTCACTCCCGCCCGCTTTACAATATTGCGCAGCGAAGCATCGTTAAAGCCTTTTTGCAGGAACTCCCTTTTGCCCTCTTCCATAATTCTTTGCAACGTGTTTAAATCACTGCCACCCACCGCATCACCAGCCTCTTTTATAAGAATAAAATAAAATATAACAGCATTATATAACACTGTTATATTTTATTCCAATCATACTTATTTGTCAAGTGGCAAGATGCAATAACTTTACCCGCCGCATTCATCGTGGTGCTGGTGCTCATGGCAGACCGTCCCTGTAGATTTGAGCTCGCCCTTAAGATAGCTCTCCGCGGCACTCAGGGCAGAGCCCGAGGCGCCCGTTACAACCTCTATTCCTCTTTCATTGAAGATTTCAACGGCGCCTCCTCCCATGCCGCCCGATATAATAACATTTACCCCCAAATCCCCAAGAAAATTCGGCAGAAAGCCCGGCCTGTGCCCCGGATTGGAAACGGATTCCTCTTTAATTATCCTGGTTCCTTCAGCCTCAAATATGTTGAAATTCCCGCAATGGCCGAAATGCCGGGTTATATTCTCTCCCTCGCTTGCTACTGCTATTTTCATTTTCTTTTCCTCCAATTCTATTTTTAATATAAACTATTATGCCTTATCCTCTTCTCCATTCATTTTCCTTCCTCACTTTCTAAGTCCACAGAAAAACCGCCGTACCGGTGCTTTCTGCAGCCTCCGCAGCCGCAGCTTGCCTCAAGCCCGTCACACAGCTTGAAGTCTCCTCCTTCAATGAGCAGGACCCTTCCATTTACAAGTGAGTCGGCAAGCTTTTTCCTCGCATCATTATAAATACGCTGCACCGTTGTTCTTGCAATGCTCATCTGCTCTGAGCATTCCTCCTGAGTGAAGCCCTGCAAATCTATGAGCCGTATGGTCTCATACTCATCCACCGCCATAACCACCGGCTTCTCCGTCTCGGTCCTGGCATTAACCGGCCCGAACCGGCTGCTTTGAGGCAGGCAGCAAACCCTTCTCCATTTTCTCGGTCTCGGCAATAAAAACACCTCATTCCAAATTACAAATGCCTTAAGAATATACCAACACATACTTAGGGTTATTGACATATGTCATTTTCAATTATTATTATAATATATTATGGGCATATGTCAATAACCTTTTAGAAAATTAATGCTTTCTTTATCGCTGCAAGGTTTTATTCTTTTGTATTTTGCAGTATAATAACCCTTGTTATATAATTTCACCTTTAACGCATTTGAAAAACAGGGGGTATCTAAAATGAGGGTGTATTACGACTCGTCCTTATGGGGTAAAAAAAAGGGTATTGGCGGAATGGCTCAGAGGACAGGCTGGCAGTTTGAGCACTTAGGGCTTACGCGCCATATTCCCTGCATATATAAATTCACAAACGGCATAGTTTTTGATTTACTGACCCTTTTAGATGAGAACAGTCTGAGGGCATATTTTGAAAAGTATTCAAATATGGAGGACAGGCTGTCGCCTGTCGAAAAGCGGTGCGCAATGCAGGATCATCCCTTCCGGGATATAAGCATCAGGGAAATATGGATAGACGGATATAGAGTAGAAGAAGGCTACTCCTCCAGTTCTTCCGCAAGCGTCCCCTTCGCAGGGGAGGGCCGTGAGCTTGAGGAGATACGTGAGGCATACCGCTCTGCGCTCAATGGCACTGACTGCTTTAGCTGCAGCCGTTTCTGCGTGCCCTATCCAAAAGCCTCCTCTCTGCTTCACAAGCTTCTGCGCACCTTGCGTCTCGGCAGAGTACACACCCTAAAGCTCATTACACACGAGCAGCACCGGTTTTATCCAATCGTTCTTAACTTTACGCTGTCGGAGGAGGAAGGCGAAAAAAGCATTTCGTTCGTCCATCCTGTAACCGGAACAACCCATATATTGTATTTGCAGCCTGGCAAAGCCTTTGAGCTTCCAAAGGATTTGCACATAAGGCAGAGCTTCCGCTGCATGGAGGCAAGCTATGAAATACAGCCGCCCCTGCGGCAAAATGATTGTCTGCAGTTCGACAGCAGTACTTCATATACTCCTGAGCCGCCGGACGCTTTTTCACCCGCAGCTTGTTCCTCCATAGGCATTATCGGGGGCGCCGACGGGCCCACCGCCATATTTGTAGCAGGCAAGAGCCGGACTCCGCTCGGCCCTCACGGCCTGCCACTGCATACCTGCTTTTCCGTTATAGCACCGGAAAAAAGCCAAACATCCCGGTTTGTGCTGCAGGGTCTGGAAGCAAAAACAGGCGGCAGCGAGGAGATAGTGCTTGGAAGCAGGGACCCTTTATAAGCGCACGGACAATCAGATCCGTCTGCCTTAGCAAGCTGTATTTCTAGAGTTCAGGCATTGCGAATATGTAAATGCAGGAGCTTCCTCCCCTGCTGCCCGGTGTATTTCTTCATACATTTGACTTAAAATAACATGCTCCCAATCCTTTATAAATTTTATTTGCCCGGCCGCATTATTCAGCATTTCTTTATCCGGCGGCCGGCCGGCGCCGGAATTTTTGGATAAATCAAGCAGGAAGCTTAGCCTTACCCTGTTAATCCTTTCAATAACCTCAAAATATTCATCAAGAAGCTTTTTAAAGCTGTCAGAAAGCTTATACCGCGACATCACATAAACAAGCCTGTCATAAAGGCATTTTTTATGCTCGGAAATCAGGTGTATCGCATTGTAATCTATCCCCTCCATGCCTTCCGCAAGTCTTTCGATACCTGAAATAATGACATCATGAAGCCTTGCTCCGCACTCTGTCTCATACCCGTAATGGCCCGACAAATAGAACTTGTTGCTGTCCGGAATGGAGAATATATATTCTTTAAGGTCTGCGGCAAATTTGTCAAGCCTGAAAGGAAAGTCCATATGGAGATTCTTGGGCTTTATAAGCTGTATGCAGGACCACGCGCACCAGGAAGCAGATTCCTTATAGTGAAGCTTGCCGTTTTCGAAAGCCTGTCTGAATTTATTATATTCAAAATCCATTTTTGCAAACATATGATCATGATTAAAGCCTATAGCCTTCAGCTTACCTTTCTCGTTGTCATATCCATATATAAACGATGCGTGAACAAAATGGACCTTATTATAGCATGCCTTAGAGGGCAGGTAATACTCGTCAACATTTGCGATGATATAATGCCCCATGTTAATATTTTCAATTATGAATCGGACTATATCGGGAGCATGATTCAGCAGATTGTAGCCCAACTTTACATTTTCCGCCACCTCATTATAGAAATCATAAGGCTCAAGGTAGTCAAGCTCTATCCCCCCGCTCCATCCTATACGGGAATATATCTGTATAAACTTACTGTAATACCACGGAATCAGGCAGGGATATGCAAGAAAGGCGCACATAGGCAGGCTTCTGTGAAGGAATGTGGTAATCTCCCTCTGCATAACAACTCTCAGGTTTTTAGAAACGGTACCTGCCGGCAGGCTGTTTTCTGAAAACGGCTCCTGTCCCAGCCTGAAGCATTTAATGATTTCATCCTTCCTGGCCTTAAGAGTCTTAAGCAATTCTCCATCCATAGCCCCTGCCGGTGCCTCATAGCGCAGTAAATTTCCTTCAGGCCAAAGCTTTATATTTTTGGCGTCAAGCCCTAAAATAAAATCCTCAGCCGTGCAGTTGGTATAATTGACGTTTGAATGCAGCATATACCATCCCCCCCATAATATAATATATAAATAAAAAAGCATAAGGACATGCTTTCCAGATTGAATTATATCATAACATGTTTACAATTATTGTCGAATTCAGGATATGTTGGGGGACGCTTCTGTTTTTTTAGAATATGCAAAAAAAATATACCCAAACCGTAAGGTTTTAAGTATATTAGGCGGTTTTCATTTATTTGACGTAAGCAACAGGCTAAGCAGTACAATTCAATACTTAACAGACACCGGCATCAGGGAGCTATATCCTTGCCATTGCGTGTCATTTAAGGCTAAAGCGGAAATAGCCCGCCATATGCATGTACATGAAGCAGGAGTGGGCGTCATAATAGATTAGATATTTGAAAATTTATGTGACCGCAGAGGTGAGAATCCTTGCGGCTTGCTCCATATCGTTTAAGCTGACTGTTTCACAAGGGCTGTGCACATACCTGCACGGAATCGACAGCGTTCCAGAGGGTATTCCCCCCGCCGTTATATGAATTGCTCCCGAGTCATTTCCTCCCCTGTCTAAAATTTCAAGCTGATAGGGGATATTGAGCTTCTTTGCCGTGTCCTCCAACAGGCCGCGCACCTGAGGGTGGCATATTATTGAGCTGTCCTTTATCTTAATGGCAGGCCCCGAGCCGCATTTCACCTCCATTGGATTGCATTCGGGCGTATCCCCTGTCAAAGTAACATCAACTGCAATAGCCATATCCGGCTGGATTTGATATGCCGCTGTTCTTGCGCCTCTCAGCCCCAGCTCCTCCTGAACGGTAAAAACAAAATACAGCTCATTATCGGTCTCAGGCAGTGCCTGAATGGTGCTTACCAGAACAGCGCATCCGCTCCTGTCATCCAGAGCCTTTGAGGTTATCATTCCGTTCTGCATGACCGCAGCCCCCTCAAAGCATGCCGTACTCCCTATCCCTATCATTTTTTGAGCGTCCTCTCTTGTGCCTGCTCCTATATCAATATACATCCTGGAAAGCTTTAAGCCCCTCATGTCCTGCAGCTTCTCTTCGTAAAACACAGCTCCCCTTACCCGGTTTTGAAAAATGACCCTCTGCCCAAGAGCACAAAACGGCGATACTCCCCCTATATTGGAAAACCTGACAAAACCCTTGTCATCTATGTAGGTTGCCATTATTCCGATTTCATCCATATGAGCGGCAAGCATTATTTTCTTCCCCTTACCCTTTTTTACCGCAATAAGGTTTCCAAGTACATCAGTCTTTATTTCATCCACACTGTCCTTAATCTCTTCCCTTATAGCATCCCTTATTTCACCTTCGCTTCCGGAAACACCGAATGCCTTTGTCAGCTTATTTACCAGGTTGAACATCAATATATCCTCCGTCCTTTAATTTTCCTATCAGCCTGACATCCCTGCTCAAGCTCTGCAAAACCAGTCTTGTGATGCTAAGACAGCTTTGAAAATCCTTTTTGCTCATAACCGAAACAGGGGAGTGAATATACCTGCAAGGAACAGAGATTGACGCTACGCTCACTCCCCCGCGGCTTCTCTGTATTTTGCCGGCATCATTCCCCCCGGTGGTTGTCTGCTTGTACTGCACGGCAATTCCCGAGGCTCCCGCAAGCTTATATATATAATCCACAAGGTTGGGAGCGGCATAAGACGTCCTGTCCATAATCGTAAGTGCCGCGCCTCCGCCCATAACGGTAGAATAGTCGTACTTTTCGACTCCCGGCACATCCGAGCAGGTAGTACCCTCTATTACCAGGGCAATATCGGGCTCTACAGAGTATGCCGCAATCTCCGACCCCCTGAGGCCGACCTCCTCCTGGACGGTAAAGCATGCATAGAGGTCAAAATCATAGTCCCCCTTTAGTACGTCCATCAATATGGCGCAGCCTACCCTGTCATCCAGTGCCTTTGCTTTCACACAGTGCTCCCCAAGCTCGGCATAATCGCTGCAAAAGGCGGCATATTCCCCCCGAGACACAAATTTCTCAGCTTCCTCCCTGTTCTCAGCCCCTATGTCTATATACATGCTTTTAAGTCTGGGATTAGCCTTCCTCTCCTCCTTATCCTGCATATGTATGGGCTTGCTGCCTATAACGCCGGGGATTTTTTTATCTCCTACAAAAACCCTTTTTCCGGGGAGTATTCTTTCATCAATTCCCCCTACCGTTTTAAACCTGAGCGTCCCGCAATCTCCATATCCCGTTATTATAAAGCCCACCTCGTCCATATGCGCCGAAAGCATCACCCTGTGCTTCCCGGACCTTCCCTTTTTATAAAGAATAAGATTGCCCATGGAATCGACTCTGGACTCGTCGGCAAAATAACCTGCCTTACTGCTTATAAAGCCTCTTACCTCATCCTCATCCCCTGAAACACCGTTTAATTCAGTTAATTCCTTCAAATACTTCTGCTCCATAGTCATATCCTTTCCCCCGGATTATCTGTAAATTCCCTTATAAACACTGCCGCAAGCTTTGCGGAATATTCCACATCCTCCACCTGAACAGTTTCTACGGGAGTATGCATATATCTTACCGGCACCGATATCAGCACTGTGGGAATTCCACAGCGCGTTACCTGTATAACCCAGGCCTCAGTACCGCTGTCCCCTGCCTCTATATCAATCTGATAGGGGATATTTTCCTGTTTGCTTATTTTTACAAGTCTATCCGTAAGACCCTTATGTAAATTCGGACCGACTGCTATGGCTGGGCCCTTGCCCAGGCTGTAAATGTCATCCTTCGGCACATCGGGCATATCTCCATGGCACGCGTCTATGACCACTGCCGCATCGGGATTAATATTATAAGCGGCTGACAGAGCTCCGGCGGCCCCTGTCTCCTCCTGTGAAGTGGCGACAAAATATACGTCGGCATCATGGTTATACTTGCACAGCCTTTCCATTATACCCTCCAGGGCAGCCACCCCCACCCTGTTGTCTATTGATTTCGCGCTCAGCCTGTTCCTCTTAAGCTCAAAGGGTCTCGTTTTAAAGGTCACTGTATCTCCTACGGATATATATTTCCTGACGTCATTAGCCTTCATTCCCAAATCTATATACAAATCCTCAAGCATTGCCGCCTTTTTGCCGTCCTCAAGGCTTATAAGGTGGGGCGGCTTTGCACCTATTACTCCGCACAGCTCCCGTTTTCCATGCACCAACACCTCCTGTGCAAGCAGGATTTTGCCGTCAACCCCTCCGATATTGGTTATCTTAAGAAACCCTTCGTCGTCTATACTTCTGACCATAAGCCCTATTTCATCCATATGCGCGGTGATCATTATTTTGCTTTTACCCGTCTTGCCCTTTCTGATGCCTATAACATTAAAAAACTTATCTATATACACCTGGCTGCAATGTTTTTGGAACAAGCCCTTTATATAATCTGCAAGCCTTTTCTCGTTCCCGGTTACAGCCGCTTGCATACTCAGCTCCTTTAAAGCGTCCGCATAATTCATAAATGCACCTCGTCTTAATATATGATACAACCACTATTAGGTTATGCCAAAAACCAGTGTCCTATAATTAAAAATTTACCCACAGGCAATAAATCCATACCTTTGATTTTTGCCGCCTCACAATTTGCTATTAGACACCATTATACTATAATTTTGTGAATTGGGACATAATAAACTTTATAAACTCAAGCCTTCCTGTGTAAAATAAAATTTTTATGATATTTGCTCTTGACGAACACAAAATTTTCATTTATACTAATCATTGTCACTTTTGACGGGCCTTTAGCTCAGTTGGTTAGAGCAACCGGCTCATAACCGGTTGGTCCGGGGTTCGAGTCCCTGAAGGCCCACCAAATGCCCAGATAGCTCAGTCGGTAGAGCAGAGGACTGAAAATCCTCGTGTCGCTGGTTCGATTCCGGCTCTGGGCACCATCAAAATGTGACATCATGGGAGGGTTCCCGAGCGGCCAAAGGGGGCAGACTGTAAATCTGTTGTCTCTGACTTCGATGGTTCGAATCCATCTCCTCCCACCAAAAAGCCTGTTGCCTCACGGCAGCAGGCTTTTTCAGCGCACCTTTTCAAAGGCCGTTGACAATTTTTTTAAAGGTATGCCCTCTCTCCTCAAAGTTTTTAAACATGTCAAAGCTTGTGCTGGCAGGAGAAAGTAAAACTATATCTCCCTCTTGGGCATTGTCATATGCTGTTTTTACCGCCTCCTCATATGTACTGCACAGAAATACGGGTATATCCGCTCCCTTTCCGGACCTTTCAGCCGCATGCCTTAACGCCTGTTGTATTTTTTCCGAGGTAGCGCCTATCAGTACCAGCACCTTTACCCTTTCTGCAATAGGCTGGCCTATATCGTCATAGGGAATTCCCTTATCCTTTCCTCCGCAGATAAGTATAACCTTTTTGTTAAATGAATTAAGTCCCGCTATGGTTCTGGACGGACTGCTTGCTATGGAATCGTTATAAAACCTTACTCCTCTAACCTCCCTCACAAGCTCAATCCTGTGCTCTACTCCCTTAAAGCTTACCGCAACCTTCCTTACCGTTTCAGGGCCCACATAGCTTATAACAGCGGAAATGGCGGCAAGATAGTTTTCTATATTATGTACACCTGGTATTGCTATATCGCTGACCCCGGCTATCTTTTCCTCAGCCTGTCCGCTTTTATAAATGATGCTTCCGCCTTTTACAAAGCAGCCCTCTTCAACGTCATTTACCCTGCTGAAATATTTAACCTCTCCCCTGGCCTCCTCTTTAAAGCACTTTGTTATTCCATTGTCATAGTTCAGCACAAGCACATCCGTCTTGTTCTGAAACCTGAAAATATTCTTTTTTGCATCAACGTACTCCTCCATGGATTTATGCACGTCAAGGTGGTTGGGTGAAAGATTTGTTATAACTGCAATGTGGGGGCTTCTGCCCATTGTATGAAGCTGGAAGCTGCTGAGCTCCAGCACGACCTTGTCATCCCTCTCTATTTCCTCGACCCTTCCCAGCAAAGGAGTGCCTATATTTCCTCCCAGCCAGCACCTGTGGCCCTCCTCCTTAAGCATGTTATATATTAATGTAGTGGTGGTTGTTTTGCCGTCGCTCCCGGTAACAGCAAATATTTCAGCGGGGCACAGCTCAAAAAACACCTCCATTTCAGAGGTTACCTTCGCGCCCTCATTTCTTGCATTAACCAGCTCAGGTATGTCAAATCTCATTCCCGGAGTCCTGAATATCACATCAAAGCCACTCAGGCCTTTAAGGTATCCTTCCCCAAGGCTGTATTCTATATCGCATCCGCCAAGCTCCTTAAGCCCGTCTGCCAGGCTTGCCCTGTCCCTTCTGTCAAACGCCGTAATATCCGCCCCCGATTTATGCAAAAATTTTATAAGCGGCCTGTTGCTCACTCCTATTCCCAATACGGCAACCTTTTTATTTTTAACCTGCTTTTTAAACTCCTCTATTTTATTATACAAAAAAATGCCTCCCATTTTATAATAAACGGCTCATGGAGCCTCACATATTAAAATATGCCTTTATTATGATATAATACTATATTTTTTAACTGCATAAAATATGGCGCACAAACAATTTTATCACCATAAAAGGCATATATAAATATTTCCTGAATAAAAACCGAAAAAAAATAAAATTAGCACTTGAAATTCCTCAGGATATCTAGTACAATATTTATTGCGCTTTAAAAAAGCGCAAGCGGTTATTTTTGCGAGAATGGCGGAATTGGCAGACGCGCTAGATTCAGGTTCTAGTGGTTGCAAGACTGTGCAGGTTCAAGTCCTGTTTCTCGCACCAAATTAACGTCATGTATGAGGATTTGAACCCATACATGACGTTTCGTTTTGTTCGTCATAAATAAAATAAAGCAATAAACATTTATATTATCGGAGGAAATTCAAATGAAATATAAAGGCGTTTGTATTGCGGTAAAAGATATACATCTTTCCAAAAAGTTTTATCAGGATTTATTTGAATTAGAAGTATTTCAAGACTATGGCAGAAACGTCTCCTTTGGTGGATTGTCCTTACAGCAGGACTTTGACTGGTTGTTAAGCATCCCTAAGGATAACATATTAAAAGAATCTCATAATATGGAGTTGTACTTTGAGGAGGATAATTTTGATGATTTTATTGCAAAGTTACAGCAACGCAATGATATTAGGTATATAGCGGATGGCGTTAAGGAAGCTGACTGGGGACAACGTTCCATCCGTTTTTATGATTTAGATGGCCACATTGTTGAAGTCGGAGAGAATATGAAGATGGTTGTAAAACGCTTCCTTGATTCGGGGTTATCAATGACTGAAATCTCCAAACGTATGGATGTGTCGCTATCGGATTTAGAAACGCTTTTGAATGACTAATTTCTGCGCGGTAAGAGCATAATCTTTATAAACGATAGTTCAAATCCTCTTTTTAAAAGTGTGTGATATCCAGATTTAACGTGGCTCGCATACCGAGTGGTGATATAGCATTTGAAAGCTGTATCACCACTCGCTTTTTTATGCTTCTATTGTCGATTTCCCGGTCGCGGGCCACCAGTGAAATGAGTCCCTTTTGTTTACGCTGCTTCTCGGCAACCACAGCTTGCTCAGAGTATCTGATCACAGCCTTTACAAAATCATCCTTTAACTGGCTGGCAAAGCGTGTCAAGCGGCGGATTTCACCGAGTACAACCTGTTCCAGGAAATCCACCCTGACATAGTGTGTCGAGGGGCATGTGCCTCGATTGCCCTTGTAATTGGAACAGTTAAAACACTTGATGTCAGGGTTGCCCTTGTTAAAATGGTAATGCAGCGCTTGTCTTTGTGTGCTGCTTATTTTCTGAGTCTTGGCGATTATGGTTAGATTACTTTAGCAATCAACTGAATAAGATTAAAATACTTGCCGCCCTCAGCCTTCATCATTTTGATGTCCCCGGCGACAACGGGATGGTAGGCGGTCAGCCATTCGCTCCACGCCTGCTTACAGCAAGCCATTTCACGAATGTCCACAATGTCTATGCCCTCTGTTTTCTGCCACAGCTCCTTCCACCAATCAATTGAGCGTATCGTCCTTGCTATTTCATCATTCCAAAACGGCTGCATTTCATCGGGAACATTTCCCCCAAATTCGTATTTTAGGCCAGGGATGGCCACGGCGATATAGCCGCCCTTTTTCACAAAAGGAATGAGCGACGGGAGCATTTCCTCCGTATTGCCAAAATAATGGTAAGCGTCCACTGTGAACAGCAAATCAAAATATCCGTTTGCGAAAGGCAGTCCCTTGGTCGCGTCTACGGAAATCGGAACGACCTTATCATCAATCCCGATAGATTGAAAACGCTCATAGTTTTCAGTTGGCGAAATCCAAAGGTCGGCGGCAAAAACGAACGC
The DNA here is from genome assembly GCA_023390115.1 of Bacillota bacterium. Classification (GTDB taxonomy): domain Bacteria; phylum Bacillota; class Clostridia; order Acetivibrionales; family DSM-27016; genus Anaerobacterium. Next base: position 111,469 of record JAEWDM010000034.1, on the reverse strand, counting down.
GCCATATTTTTTCGCCAGCAACAGCGTAGAGAGACCACACCCGCAGCCGAGGTCAAGGATCCGCATATTCTCATTGATGTTCAGGTGGAACGACAATTCCTCTGATAACCGCATGGCATTTGGCCCCATCATTGTGGCTTTCAGGAACTCAACATTTTCATTATTGGACATAAACTGGTCTGTAAATTGATACATAGTATTCTTCCTTTCTAATTTTTGCCTTATAGAAAGAAAACAAAAAAGCGCAGTGTGATACTGCGCTACAAATTACACCATTATAAATAATGGGTGCTCGTTCAATCTGTAAGGCAGTTTTTGACAACACAAGCAGGAGCAGAACAACTGCCCATCTCATGCCCTTAACCTAAACCCTTACAGAACGGCCGACATCAATACACCCCCATCAATTTTCGCTGATCCTATCGTAACATAGGTTTTGATATACGTCAATTAGAAATTAGTGAGACTATTATATCTTAATCTAATTAAATTAAGTTTATTAACATATCTTCAATGAAAAGAATGAAAAGAAAATAGACTCTTTTCTTTAGCCCTGTTTCTTTTTGCTTTCCGATAGGCTATAATACAGTAAATGACTTTTACGGTATATAAACAAAAATTTATCCGGCAAAATCAGGAAAATTATATAAATAAGTAATCAATTTGTAAGGAGGTATAGCATGGCGGCAATCACAATACGCCCTATGGAGAGTGGAGAAGCCCCGTTAGTGCAAAGGATCGGCAGGAGAGCGTTTGCAGGTATGGAAAGCCTGATAATTCCAAAGCCGAAAAATGCACTGGTAGCCGAGCGGGACGGTAAAATTACCGGAGCTGTCCTGTACAAATTTATGAAGATTGGCACACGGAAAATAGGATATATCGATTATGCCTTTGTAGCCCCGGAGTATCACGGTCAGGGGATAGGGTCGGTACTCTACCGCAAGGCCATAGATTTTCTGTGGGAGCAGGGCTGTGACGCGTTAACTGCCCTGGTCAAGGATGACAACGTGGGCTCATGGAGTCTTTTTATAAGAAATGGATTTGTACGGATCAGCTTGCCGGAGCTTGCACGGCAGTTCGGGCTGGCTGGTGCTCTTAAGCAGTATTTTACAACGCCATTTTGCTTGGGCGCGGGCATGGAATATTATGTGGCCCTGCGGGAAATGCCATGTCCCTCCGGTAAGGGCGGAAGCGCAAAGCAGATCCTTTCCTTTCTTCTTTCAAATTTTCTTTTGTTCTTAGTCGTATTTGGCAGCAAAGCGCAGCACCCGGCCTCCCTTTCCGCTGCATATCTTATTCTGCTGGCAGGTGGAATTGCAGCCGGTTTCGTTGGTACAAGGTTTTCAAGGCGAAGCTGGAAGTTTCGGCACAATAACGCAGGAGCACTCACCTCTGCGTTTATCTATCTTGGCGGCGGCATCTATCCCATGGTGGGAAACTGGTACCCGGGGCACTACGAAAAAACAAAGAAATTCCAACGCGATATGGGTATTACCGCCCTTTCAGAATGGGTCTTTGTGCTGGGCATAACTGTGCTTGCATTTTACAGCAGCTCCTCGCACGCGGTTGTGAGGCTGTTAGGACAAATCGGTACGTTTTTCTTGATCTACCGCATGATTCCATTCTATCCCTTTGAGTCTTTCGGCGGACGGCGGGTCTATCGCTGGAGCAAATGGATTTATACAGTTATGGCTGCGTGCTCTCTGGTCGTCGTAATCGCTTCCTTCGCCCGAAAATAATATGATGCGTCGTCATACCCTACACTCTTTGTATTGACAATAGTATTGACAATACTCCTTATTTTTTCTTGACAATCAAAATTTAGATAAGTATAATAAAAGCGACTATTATATTTAATATGGTCGCTTAATTTTAAATAATAGTCGGGAATGGAGGTTTTTTATGTCCCCCAGGATTTTTGCGCTGCAGGAACGGGAAGAGGCCAGGATAAGAATGCTGGACGCGGGGTTTGAGCTCATAAAGGAGCACGGTATGACACACGCCTCCGTCGAAAAGGTGACAAAGGCCGTAGGGCTTGGAAAAAGCACCTTTTATAACTTTTTTCCGTCCAAGGAGATGTTTGTCTGCGAAATAATAAAATATCAGCGCGATAGAGCAAAACAGTTTTTCATGGATAAATTGGATGGGCGGGAAAAGATGCCGGTAACGGAAGCAAAGGAATTCCTAAAGAAAATTATTTTCAGCAAAGACAGTATTTATCAATACCTGTCCTCAGGGGATGAAGCCAGACTTAAAGCTGCTCTGCCGTCCGAATACCGGATCGACCCCGGCACGGAAGCCGTGACTATGCATAGCCTGTTTACGCATATGGAAGGCATCCGCAGGGATATTGATTTTCATCTTGCAGCCAATCTTATTAAGATAATGGCACTGGCCATGTTCAACCGGGATGTCTTGCATACCGATGCGCTGGAGCAAACGCTCAACCGTATTTATGATCTTTTGTTTTCATGCATTTTTGAAGAAGGCGCATAAATGCGCTTTTTTTGCACTATTGAGTTAGATATATCTAACTCAATTAAAATTTTGAAGGGAGTACGCACATGAACAAAAAAACTAAGACGCCCAAGGAAAAAACCGGTATCTCCCGGCTGCTGGAGCTTGCCGGGCCGAAAAAAAACAAGCTCATCTTAGCCTGCCTGCTGTCGGTAGTATCCTCCGCTGCACGCCTTTTCCCCTTCTTCAGCATTTATGGTGTGATACGGGAGCTTGTTGCACATTACACGTCTGCCGGGACAATGGATACGGAGAAAATATACCTGCTTGCCGCCGGCACCTTCGCAGCAGCGCTGGTCTACGGCGTCTGCGCCTTTACGTCCTCGGCGCTGGCGCATGGCTCCGCTTACGACATAATCTACGAGCTGCGCCTGAAGCTCATGGAGAAGCTCTCTCGCATTCCCTCCGGTTACTTTACCGGCACCACGCAGGGAGCCATTAAAAAGGTTATCTCGGACGATGCCGAGCAAATTGAGGTGTTTATAGCCCACCACATCGCGGATATCGCTGCTGCGGTGGCCACTCCCGTTTTCACCCTGATATACCTGTTTGTAATGGACTGGCGGCTGGCACTGGTCACACTGGTTCCCATATTCGTTTCCACATTCCTGCTTTCCGCCGGGCTGAAAAACCCCAAAGGCGCTCAGACACAGGTAGATATGCACAACGCTAAGGAAAAGATGGAGGGCACCATCGTAGAATACATACATGGGATGCCCGTTATCAAAATCTTCAACCGTACGCTCAGCGCCTTTAAGCGTTACGAACAGGATGTTTCCCAATATGTTGGAACAGTCGAGCACACTGCCTATCACTTTGCACCGGGTATGGGTGCATACTACGCCTTTTTTGGCGCGCAGATGCTGTTCCTTCTCCCGGCAACCCTGCTGCTCATCCCCACAGCATCTTCATATCTTGATTTTCTGCCGCTTATTCTGCTGTTTTTTCTCGTTGGCGGCGGTCTGAAGGAGCCACTGGAAAGCATGATGCAGATGGTGGTACACAGCAGGCGCATCACCGAGGGTGTGAACCGCGTCGACCGCATCTTAAGGCAACAGGAGCTTTCGGAGGAAGGCATGGGGAATCCCCAATCCTATGACATCACCTTTAGCGGCGTTCTCTTTTCCTATAAGGAAAACGGACCGCAGGCGGTGAAAAATGTTTCCTTCCATTTGCCTCAGGGAACCATAACCGGCATCGTAGGTCCGTCCGGCGGAGGAAAATCCACTCTGGCCCAGCTTCTCCTGCGCTTTTATGAACCGCAGGAGGGCAGTATAAAAATCGGCGGCGTTGACATCCGGGGCATACCGCCTCAGCGCCTGATGAATCTGGTGTCCTATGTATTCCAGGATTCGTTCCTGTTCCATGACACGGTGGAAAACAACATTCGGATGGGAAACCGGGAGGCTTCCCATGAAGCAGTGCAGCAGGCCGCGAAAAACGCCGGCATACATGACGTTATCATAGCACTCCCTAAGGGGTATAATACCATCATAGGTGAAAAGGATGCCTATCTCTCGGGGGGCGAAAAGCAGAGGATTGCCATTGCACGAGTTTTTCTCAAGGATACCCCCATTGTTATTCTGGATGAAGCTACAGCCTATGCCGACGCGGAAAACGAGGCAAAAATACAGCAGGCCTTCGCACGGCTTGCCCGGAATAAAACGGTTTTAATTATTGCACACAGGCTCAGGACAGTAGAGAATGCACACCGCATTTTGGTGCTGGAAAACGGGGAGCTGATTGGGACTGGCACACATGCGGATCTGCTGCGGGACTGCCCGCAGTACGGAAGCATGATTGCCGCAAACGAGCGGCGGGATCGCTGGACCATTCGGAAAGGAGCCGCACTGGTATGAAAAAGCTTAAAACATGGTTTAAAACGATTACCTTTGGAGAGACAAAAAAATATATCGGGCTGACCCTGTGGAATTTTCTGGACAGCTTTATAGTCACCATTCCGTACGCGGTGATGCTTTTGGCCATTTATTCCCTGCTGATACCTCTGTCCGGGCCTGACTCGCCTCTGCCGTACAACCGCCTTTGGATACTCTGCGGAGTGCTGCTTGCGCAAACCGTTGTCTACTATTTTATCCGGCGCAAAACCTATATCGACATCTGTGTCGGTTTTGCAGGCACCACAAGAAATGTCCGCCTTTCCATGGGCGAGCATTTGAGGAGGCTGTCAATGGGCTTCTTCGGGCGAAGGGATGCAGGAGATCTCTCTACGGTGCTGCTGCGCGACTATACCGAGGTTGAAAATGTCGCTTCGGCCCTCATCCCGCAGATTTCAGTGATTCTCGTGCGTCTCTCTCTGGCCGTCATAGTCCTGTCTGCATTTGACTGGCGCATGACGCTGGCAGTTATTATAGTGATCCCTCTGGCGCTGCCCTTCGCATTTGCCAGCTATAGTAAAATGGGCCGGATCAGCCGCGATCTGCTGGCTGCTCAGCAGGCGGCAGCGTCGGGTATTCTCGAATATGTGGGTGGCATACAGACCCTTAAGGCATTCAACATGGCGGGACAGCAATTTAAGACACTGAAAAGCTCCTTTACAAGGCAGCATAAGCATTCGGTGGGAATGGAGCTGGCAGCGGCCCCCGTCGGCATGCTGGGGCGCTTTGTGCTTAACTGCGGCATCGGCACGGTTATGCTGGCAGGTGCATGGCTGCTTACAAAAGGCGAGCTGTCACCGTTTTACTACATTGCGTTTCTGCTTTTGTCGCTGAATATATACGAGCCGGTCATGATACTGTTTGGCTTCATAGCCGATTTCGCCCGCACAAACCGGTCGGCAGCACGCATAGTCGAGCTTAAAGGCGAGAGGCCCCTGCCGGAGCCCGCACAAAGCGGTGTACCTAAAAGCTTGGACATCGTATTTAAAAATGTATCCTTCTCCTACGGAAGCCAGGAGGTGCTGCACAACCTTTCGATTCGTTTCCCCCAAAAAAGCGTCACGGCTCTGGTGGGACCCTCCGGCTCTGGGAAATCTACTGTCACAAGGCTTGTCGCACGATTTTGGGATGCAAGCAAAGGAGAGATAACCATGGGTGGCGTACCCGTTAACCGCATGAAATCCGACGAACTTATGTCCCATATCAGCATGGTGTTTCAGGATGTCTATTTGTTCCACGATACCATAGAAGCCAACATCCGTATGGGAAAACCGGACGCAGCAATTGAGGAAGTTATAGAAGCGGCTAAGGCAGCAGCCTGCCACGAATTTATTTCAGGCTTGCCCGATGGATACCGGACCGTTGTGGGAGAGGGCGGCTCTACCCTTTCCGGCGGGGAAAAGCAGCGTATATCTATTGCCCGTGCGCTGCTGAAGAATGCGCCTGTCGTATTGCTGGATGAGGCGACCGCTTCCCTTGATCCTGAAAACGAGGTACTGATCCAGCAGGCCATCAGCGCACTTGTTGCCGAAAAGACAGTTATTGTAATTGCGCACAGGCTGCAATCCATCTGCAACGCAGATCAGATTATCGTGCTGGAAAGCGGAACGGTAAGGGAAAGCGGCACTCATGAGGAGCTTTTGCGGCAGAGCGGCCTCTACTCCCGCCTCTGGGAAGAGCAGAGCCGCGCAGGGGTTTGGAGTATTTCAGTATAGCTGTGGCGTTTACAATACTATGCAGGCCTAAGTCCTGTCATCCACATCAAATTTCTATTGAAAGAAGTCGTTTCCGAAAGGGTTCGACTTCTTCTGTCTTTTATGGTAGAATTGAAAAAGCCTGCTATCATTTATATTGTTGGAGGAATTCGAGCTTGAAATGGAACAGTACTCTATATGACAAATCACAATCGTTTGTTTCTGAATATGGGAAGGATTTAGTGTCATTTATTTCACGGAATCCAAAACAGCACATATTGGATCTTGGATGCGGAACCGGAGATTTAACTCAAAAACTAAGTGAAATCAGCAGTCGTGTCATAGGTATCGATGGCTCGAAAGATATGATTGAAGCCGCAAAAGCGAAGTATCCTCATCTGACTTTTGAAGTAATGGATGCCTGCCATCTCAAATGGACAAATCAATTTGATGTTGTCTTTTCCAACGCTGTATTTCATTGGATTGCCAATCAGAAGCAATTGCTTAACGGGATACACACCGCTCTTCAGGATGGAGGCAAACTTGTGTGTGAGTTTGGAGCACATGGTAATATTGCACAGATTGAATCAGCCTATATTTCTGTTGTGGCGCCCTGCCAAAGAGAGTATAAAAGCCTTTTTTATTTCCCAACAGTTGAAGAATACTCCTCTTTGTTGCGGCAAATGGGATTCGAAATCGAGAGCATATATGACTATGACAGGCCAACTCCTCTGCCAGACGGTAAGGACGGTTTAAGAAAATGGATAATTCAGTTTTTTGCCGGTGATTTGTCCAGGTACAATCAAAACGAACAATCGGTGATTTTTAATAGTGTTGAAAAAATACTGGAAAAGAAAATTTTTGACGGAACTAAATGGACTGCCGACTACCGAAGAATCAGGGTTATTGCGCATAAGTAATTTATGAGTATAATGACGGATTTTTTCTATTATTTATATAAGGCTGATTAAACGATGAACAAAATCTATTATGGAGAAAAGCAATGAGATATATTTTAATACACGGACTTGGACAAAGCTCCTCCAGTTGGGGAAAAACCATTTCGTATTTAGGAGAAAAACTGAACACATATTGTCCTGACGTACCTCAGCTTTTGAGTGGTAAGGAGCCTAATTACAAAAATTTATATAATGCTTTTTCCCAATACTGTCAAAAATCCGTTGAACCAATTGGTCTGTGCGGGCTTTCCTTAGGGGCCATTCTTGCGCTGAATTTTGCGCTTGATCATCCGGAAAAGGTTCAATCCATGATTTTGATTGGAGCACAATATAAAATACCAAAAGGTCTACTAAGAATTCAAAATGCTGTCTTTCGGTTTATGCCCCAATCCTCTTTTCAAAATCTCGGCTTCAGCAAAAGCAGCTTTATCCAGTTATCGAAATCCTTTATAACACTGGATTTCAGCAAGCAATTGGCAGGCATCCGATGCAGTACCTTAATTTTATGCGGTGAAAAGGATAAAGCCAACAAAAAGGCCGCACGGGAATTAGCTCGTCATATATCGGAAGCTGAATTTCGTACAGTTAAGGGAGCAGGGCATGAAGTAAACTTGGATGCGCCAGAAAAGCTGGCATACATTATTAACGGGTTCTGGACTGAAAGACAGAGCAGATAAACTTCAGCATGCCATGCTGTTGTCATATTTTGCGCGCTACAATAAAGCAAAGCTGTAAAATGGAGGATTTATATGGCTGTATATAGTATGTCCGGCTTTGGCGTGCGGCGCAAAGCTTGTATTGGAATGTATGGAAAGGGGTTTATATCCAAGCTGGGATGCGCATAACAAAGGCCCGCTTATATTAAAAAAAGTGGGGTTATAAAATCCCACTTAATCACTTTCAGTTTCCTGCTCAGAGGCGTCCGCCTTATCGCCCTGCTTTCTTTCCTTCCTCACAGTGGCTCTCTTCTTTATACCGTCGCTTGCCTTCCGCATTAATTCCGGCAGTACGTCAAGAATTCTGTCCAACGAAGAGTTTATATTGACAGGCAGCAGCTTTATCTGCTCCTGCCCCACCACCATAAAAGCAACAGGGTTTATGCTCACTCCCCCTCCGCTTCCTCCCGCAAACGGGAGCTTTCCTTTCCTCTCGTCATCCTCTCCCCTGCCTTCTCCGGAAACGCAGCATGAGTTAAACTCTCCTCCGCCTGCCGCAAACCCGAAGGCCACCTTTGAAATGGGAATTATAACTGTGCCGTCGGGTGCCTGCACTGCATCGCCTACTATAGTGTTGACGTCCACCATATCCCTGATGCTTTCCATAGCAGTTGCCATAAGCCCTTCAATAGGATGCTGATCAGCCATTTGTATCACCGTCCGTCCTTTATTTTCTTTTTCGCTTTACGCTTGTCAATTAAGGTTATAAGTATCACTACTATAATATGTACTATTCTGGCCGTTAATATACAGCGTGAATCAACATCAAATCCGTTCCTGTCAAAATAGCTCAGTATGTTGAAACGCTTTTTTAAAACAATAAAGCTGTTTGAAATATATGCAATCAAAACGCCCCCCAGGCTCCACAGCAGCCCGTTTAATATTCCGGTATAAAATGCGTCTCCGGCTCCAAGTCCTGCCTCCACTGAAAGCTCTTCTATACACACTTTTTTGCTCAAATACTTTTTCACACGGCATATCAGGCATTTATTTTCCCTATACCACTGCCTGTACTTCCCTATTCTGGACTCCACTTCCTCAATGCCGAATTTGTCCCTGGTGCCCCTGTCACTGCCAAGTGGTACGCTATGCCTGTATTTAAATATCCCTCCAAGCGCAAAAAAAGAAACGTTAAGCTTGCTGTCATTCTTATCTATTACAAGCTCAATAATGGCACGTACCTTTATTGAAAGCAAAAATGCAAACACTGCGGCCAATAATAAAAAAAACATGGCTAAATAAAGCATTATTACACCTCATTTAACCATTTTGTCCTTATGACTGTAAATTTAATCATATTTTATGCATAATTTAATTATTTAAACTCACCGTTTTCCTGCTGAACACGCAGCTCATTCATTTCAAGCCTTGGAAGATCGGCAGACGAGCTGAAGCCGAAGCTCCTGTAAAACTCATCGGTTGTTTCATATAAAATAGGCTTTCCGGGAGAATCAAGCTTCCCCGCCTCTCTTATAAGGTTCCTGTCTATAAGCCTGCCGATGGCGCTGTCGGAGTTAACACCTCTTATTTGCTCTATGGCAGCCTTTGTTATGGGGCTGTTGTACGCAATTATAGACAGTGTTTCAAACGCTGCCTGAGACAGTCCCTGCTTCTGCCTGGGCTGAAAAAGTTTTTTAACATATTCGCTGTACTCAGGCCTTGTACAAAGCTGATAGCTCCCGTTAATCTCCCTTACCATTATCCCGCGCCTTGAGCTCTGGCAGCTTATCATATTGCTTATAATAAGCTTTGTGGTTTTTTTATCAAGTCCTGTAATCTCCGACAGCTTTTCTAATGGAACGGAATCTCCCGCTGCAAACAGCAGGCTTTCAATAACAGCTTCAATTTCTTTAATCTCCAAGCTATCTCACCTCTAACCGCTTCACAGGATTACTATATATTTAGCAATAAAGCCTTAAAAGCTTTCCGGACCTCGCCGGACTATAATGTCTGAAAATTGCTTTTTCTGCTCCAATTGAACCTTCTTTAGCTTGCTTAATTCAAGTATGGCCAGAAATCCCGTGACTACCTCTGTTCTGGATTTAACCCTGATGGAAAAAAGCTCCGAAAAGGAAAAAAATGCCCTGTTTATGAGGGTTCTCATTACCTCTCTTATTTTGCCCTTGATTGAAACCTTCTCGTGCTGCATTATTTGTGTCATTTTGCCCGAGGTATCATTTATTTTTTTTCTGTTTCTTTCCAAAATATCCTTATAAATCTTCACAAGCTCAAAGGGCGACAGGGAAAGAAGCTCCCTCTCAGGCTCAAAATCCATGACCTCGGGCAGCTTATAAAACACTTTTGCGTAAGTCTCTTCCCTTTCCTTTAAGGTCTTGGAAAATTCCTTGTACTTTTTATACTGCACAAGCTTTAAAACAAGCTCTTCTCTCGGGTCCTCCTCCTCATCCTTTACCTTTCTGTCGGGCAAAAGCATTTTTGACTTTATATGAAGAAGAGACGCCGCCATGACAAGGAACTCGCTGGCAATCTCGAGATCCAGCTCCCGCATTGCGAACATGTACTCCATATACTGATCCGTTATATCATTTATAGGGATATCATATATGTTTACTCTATTCTTTTCAATAAGGTGAAACAGCAAGTCCAGAGGACCTTCAAAGTTTTGTATCTTTATTTGACAGGCCTTAGTAAGAGAGCTTTCCATTTGTTCCTACCCTTCAAAAAACTACCAGTCTATTTTCATAGCCCTGCGTACACCTTCTATGGTTCTTTGGGCTATTTTTGAGGCATTTTCATTGCCATTTTGTATAATTTCCCTTATCATTTGGGGCTTCTGCAAAATGCTCTGCCGCCTTTCATATATAGGAGTCATATACTCCACCATTTTGTCCGCAAGATTGCGCTTGCATTGCACACAGCCTATTTTGCCGCCCCTGCACTGCTCCTCAATCTCATCCACCTCACTGTCGTTAAACACCTTATGAAATGCATAAACCGAACAGACCTCGGGGTGTCCCGGATCATCCTTTCTTATCCTGGCGGGATCGGTTATCATGGTGCCAGCCTTTTTGCGGATTTCCTCAGGGCTGTCGGATAACGCTATGGTATTCCCATAGCTCTTGCTCATTTTTCTCCCGTCCAGTCCCGGCAAAACCTTTGCCTTGGTGAGCTTTGCCTGAGGCTCAGGAAATACCTCTCCAAAAAGGAAGTTAAACCTCCTTGCTATTTCCCTTGTAAGCTCCAAATGCGGAATCTGATCCTCCCCGACCGGCACAAAGTCCGCCTTATATATCAAAATATCCGCGGCCTGAAGGCATGGATATCCTAAAAATCCATAAGTGGTAATATCCCTGTCCTTTATCTGCGCAATCTGATCCTTGTATGTGGGACACCTTAAAAGCCATGACAGAGGGGTAACCATTGAGAAAAGAAGGTGCAGCTCCGCATGCGCCTTTACATTCGATTGCAGAAACATAACACATTTTTCCGGGTCCAGCCCTGCACTGAGCCAGTCAATTATAACTTCATTTATATTATTTTTAATTTCAGAGGTATCCTCATAGCCTGTAGTAAGAGCATGCCAGTCAGCCACAAAAAAATAGCAGTCATATTCATCCTGCAGCTTAACCCAGTTTTCAAGCGCACCGAAATAATTCCCCAGATGCAGTGCCCCGGTGGGCCTCATACCACTTAAAATAGTTCCTTTTTTCATTAAGCTTCACTCTCCCGGTTAAATTTTACTTTGTACATAATGATGGGCTTAAAATTTGCTCTTTAATTATATTAGCACATAAGTCTCCAATTTTACAAGAAATAATGTAATTGAGAGGGCAATAAAGCTGGACAACATGACAGGCATCTGGTAAACTCTTGTTAAATAATTTTCATGTTATTTATAAATAAAGTATTAGGAGTGACGTATGTTTAATCTCGATCCTGTGAGAATTTTGATGACGCTTCCCGCAGTACTTATAGGACTTTCATTCCATGAATTTGCCCATGCCTTTGCATCGGACCGTTTGGGGGATCCTACCCCCAGAAGCCAGGGAAGGCTTACACTGTCCCCGCTTCCCCATATAGATATAATAGGGCTTATTTTAATAGCTCTTGTGGGCTTTGGATGGGCAAAGCCGGTGCAGGTAAATACCGGCTACTATAAGAATCCTAAAAGAGATGATATAATTGTCTCATTGGCAGGCCCTTTTATGAACCTTGCCCTTGCATTTGTTTTTACAGTATTTTTAAAGACGGCCCTGGATTTTAATACCGCTTCCGGCACCGGCGGCCTGCATGGCATAATACTCAACATGCTGTATTATGCCATACAGATTAACATTATGCTTTTTGTTTTTAACCTGATACCCATTCCTCCTCTTGACGGGTTTCATGTGCTTTCCAATGTTATTTCCGCGGGGAGGTACAGATTAATATATACTCTTGAGCAATACGGCTCTATCATACTCATATTGATAGTGATAACACCCGTGTCGCAGTATATAATCTCCCCGCCCATAAAATTCCTGCTAAACGGTATGCTTTCACTTATGGGTATAATTTAAACCTTGAATCTCTTAAGACTTGTCTGAAGCACATCCGCCATGCCCGCCATTGCCTCTGCCGAATGTGCAATCTGCTGTATAACTGAGGACTGCTCTTCTGTTGAGGCAGATACCTCCTCCGTCCCTGCGGCGGTTTGCTCGGCAATGCTTGCCACCTCAACCATCAACTGGCCTGTCTGGCTCGCCTTTTCGCTTAAATTTCTGGACTCCTCCGATACCTTCTTAACCTTTTCCGCAATAATATTCACCGAATCAGAAATTTCGCTGAATGCTTTTACCGTTTCTAAAAGGGCTTTTTCCTGATCATCCGAGGTTTCCCGTACTCTTTCCATTTCATGCACAGTCTCCTGTATCCCTGCCTGTACCTGCTTGATAATTGAGGCAATTTCATTTACCGAGTGCCCCGACTGCTCTGCCAGCTTTCTGATCTCCTCGGCCACCACAGCAAAGCCCTTTCCCTGCTCTCCTGCGCGTGCCGCCTCTATCGCGGCATTTAAAGACAGCAGGTTTGTCTGGTTTGCAATCCCTTTAATCACCTCTAATATTTTGCCTATCTCAGCGGATTTTACCGAAAGAGAATTTACCGATTCCGTCACATTTAACGATACCTGCTTTGTCTGATCCATTTTTGCCCTCTGATCTTCAACGGACCTTCCGCCCGCTTCCACCTTGAGCCTTGCATTTTGAGACATCTCATCGGAAACATTCATTTCTCCGCTTATATCCTTAAGCCCTTCAATAATTTCCACTATTTTCATATTGGCATTTTCAGTAGACAAAGCCTGCTCCGTAGCTCCCTTGGCAAGCTCTGAAACCGCATCCGCCACCTGCTCCGAAGCATTGCTGACCTCCTGTGTCGATACCATCATCTGCCCTGTTGAGGCAGCTACCTCACTGCTCATATGTCCGACCTCTCCAATCAGCCGCTTTATCTGCGCAAGCATCTCCTTAAAGCTTTTTGCCAGATTTCCTACCTCATCCTTCCCCATATCCCGGATCTCTACCGTAAAATCTCCCGAAGCAACCTGTTTTGTGCTTTCCGCAAGCTTTATCAATGGCATTACCGCTCTTCCCACAATAATGCAGACAACCATCAGCATTATTGCCATAATTATTGCACTTATCAAAATAACAAGGTTCCTTAAACGCTCTGTATCGCTGTTGGCCTCCTTATATGAAACAACCGCCGCTACGGGCCATCCTGATGCTCCGGCCGGAGAGTATGCTATTATCTTTCTGTCTCCTTCATAGTCGCAGTAGCCCACTCCTGCTTCGCCGTCAACCATTTTTTTAGTTATATCTATAAATGATTTGCTGCTGTTTTCAAGCATATTTTCTTTAAGTATTTTTTCCTTCTGTCCATGGGCTATGACTATTCCCTGCTTGCTTATCATATATGCGTGGCCTGATTCGCCAAAGCTTTCATTATTCACAATATCGGACAAATAATGTAGCTCCACTGTTCCTGCCACCACACCCTGGATAATTCCGTCAGGGCCCTTTACGGGAGCAGCAATTACTATTATAGGCCTCCCCGTGGCCTTGGATGTTACCGGGTCCGATATTGCTGTTTGCCCCTTCATAACCTTGGGGAAATATTCCCTTTCGGCTATGCTTCCGTCAAGTCCCGTCGTAGCCCTGAAATTACCATCCTTATCTGAAAGCAGAAACATTTCATAGCCGTCAAAAACCTCTTCCCTTTGCTCAAGATATTTTTTAAATTCCTGAAAATCCATTTTTACAACAGCTTCAGTTGTAGACAGCACCTCAATTTCAGATTTCCAGCCCTGCAGCAGTCCATCAATTCTGGCAGTAATTTTTTCAACTCTGTTTTGCGACACATCTTCTATATCGCTGATAATAATTTGCTTTGCGTTTACATATTGGATTACAATTACTCCAATAAATCCTGCCAGCGTAAGCATCATAACAGGCAGCAAAATTTTTAATGTCATGCCCTTTAAGTTTATTCCCTTCACCGTTTGGCCTCCTTTTTGCATAAAACAGATATAAGCCTTCATATAAGAAAGACCATTCCCCGAGTAAAAACAATTATATATACCACATAAGTATTTTTAATACCAATTTATACCCATTTTATTAAAATTTAAGAAACTCGCTGTTAATATATTACACTTTTTTGTCATATCCCGTCAATAAAAATAAACATATTTATTTAAAAAAATATATACCTGAAAAAACTATAGGGTTTAGTACTGATAACAATGCTCTCTTCAAAGCAGAAAGGTATGTTTAATAAAATGGAGCTTCCAATACTGCCTGCTTCAAGGTATTTTAGCAGGCAGTACTGAAAGCTCGCAGAATTTTTTTAGAAATTTGCATACCATAACAACTCCTGTGTTACAGTGTCCGGGCATTCCTTCGGAACTCCGCGGGAGTTTTTCCGGCGTTCCCCTTAAAAACCTTAATAAAATAGCCGCAGTCCTCAAAGCCCAGATTTTCAGCAATACACCGGATAGGCAGCCCCGTCGAGCGCAAAAGCTCCTTTGCCCTTTCAATTTTCACACGGTTTACATAGTCCGACAGACTGCCGAGCTTTTCCTTTGCAAACAGCTTGCTGAAATAGCTTGCCGAAACATTGCACAAGGCCGACATTTTTGAAAGTGTTATTTTCTCCTCGCAGTGATGTCTTATATAGTCCAGTGCAGGCTGCAAAACCTTATTGGAGGTCTTGCTGCGGTACTCTGTAATTAAGCCGGGTTTATGGTGTATATTTTCAGGCTCGTGCTCTATTTTGTCATAAAATCCAACGGTACTTTTTCTGGAACTGAACTGGGCAACAGCAGTGCGAAGCATTGCTTCCCTTACGCAATAATCCGCAATATGCGCCAGCATATTTGAAAGCGCGGTAATTTTCTCCAGGCTCATTACCGGAAGCAGCCCATAGCTATCCCGGATTTCCTTATCACAGTCTAAATCCATGCTGCTTCCTGCTCCTGGCAGAATATGCTCCAGTTCATTTGGGGAATCCTTTTTGTCCAGAAGCACCTGTCCTGCCATAAAAGCACCCAAATATAAATTATCCGCGATAACCGGTATTGCAAAGTCCACAAGGCCGGCATGGCAGAAATAAATAAACGGCCTGCCTATTCTTGCCGCCTCCAGGCCCCCATGAGAATCACATTTCTCGCAATAATTATGATATTTCTCAGACGAGCGGATCCTTTTGCAAAATTCACTGCAATTACTGTGGGCAGTGAGAGGTGCGCCGGTATAATCGACAGTTATTATTGCAAGCCCCGTTGCCAGTGAAATATCATCCTGTATTTTCTGAAATTTGGCAGGACTGAAAATTTGACGCATGTTGGTTAAGGTTCCCCGCAAGCCGGTATCCCTCCTTACAGATATAGAAGCTTTTACCAAGGGCAAAAGCTTTAATGGTAAAATATCATCATATTACTGCTGCATATTTCGATTATATATTAAAAGAAATTAAGAAGTCAAGCCCGCGGCCTGTATAGCTTTAATAAAACTCCTGTATGCCTGGCTGTAATCAACTGTCATACAAATATCTTAATTTATTTCTTATAATTTTCCACCTCCTTTTTTAATAAGTGTGTGCCATTATCTAATGCTATTTCACGGATATTTTCCTATAATGAACTTAAAATGCGGTCAAAAGCTAATATCTTAAGGAGGGTTCATATGAGAAAAGCATTTATCTGTCCGGCAAAGTATGTGCAGGGAGAAGACGAATTATTGAACTTGGGCTATTTTGTAAAAAGCTTTGGAACATCGGCACTCTTAATTGCACATCCTGATGATGTGGCACGGGTAAAGGAAAAGCTGGATGCCACAGAAAAAAAGTTTCAGGTTAATTTTGTTGAAAGCGGGTTTAAAGGTGAATGCTCGCGCCAGGAGGTTGCAAGATTATTGGAGATTGCAAAGAAAAACGGCTGCTCCTGCACCATTGGCCTGGGCGGAGGAAAAGCGATTGACACGGCAAAATGCGTAGCCATGGGAGACGCACTTATTATATGTCCCACGATTGCAGCAACAGATGCTCCTACAAGCCATTCGGCAGTGTTGTATACTCCTGACGGTGCATTTGACGATTATATGTATTTTAAGCAGAGTCCAAGCGTAATTTTAATTGATACAACAGTAATCGCAAAAGCGCCTTCACGCTTTCTGGTGTCCGGTATGGGGGATGCTCTTTCAACCTATTTTGAAGCGAGAGCAGCTTGGGCCTCTTATTCCAACGTAAATGCCGGCCTGCCGTGCGGCTTCCGTGAAGGCTTATGCCGGGAAGCAAAGGGAACAAATACGGCACTGGCTTTAGCTGAATTATGCTACCAGACACTTCTGAAGGACGGCGAAAAGGCAAAGATTTCCTGCGGTTGCAAGCAGGTCACCCCTGCACTGGAAAATATTATTGAGGCCAACATTCTTTTGTCGGGCTTGGGCTTCGAGAGCGGTGGGCTCGCCGCAGCACATGCCATTCATGACGGATTAACAATTTTAGAGGGAACACATAAGTATTACCATGGCGAAAAGGTGGCTTTTGGCACGATCGTACAGCTCGTGCTGGAAAATGCACCGGAGGAAGAGCTGTATGAGGTATTGGATTTCTGTACGAGAATAGGGCTGCCTGTGTGCCTTGAGGACATAGGTGTGGACTCGATCACAGGAGAGGAATTAATACAGGTGGCGGAGAAGTCCTGTATTCCTGAGGAATCGGTTTACTCCATGCCCTTCCCTGTCACCCCCGAATCGGTGGCGGCGGCAATTATTACAGCCGATGCTTTGGGCAAAGCGTATAAGTCCCGGAAGAGAGGTGCGTAATGAAAAAGATCATAAACAGGCCCGAAACGCTGGTAATCGAAATGTGCAACGGTATTGTATCGGCACATCCCGAGTTTGAATTTATTGAAAAGTACAAGGTAATTAAGAAAAAAGAGATTAACAAAAATAAGGTCAGCTTAATAAGCGGCGGGGGCAGCGGGCACGAGCCTGCTCATGCAGGCTTTGTAGGAAAGGGCATGCTTGATGCGGCGGTTTGCGGAGACATTTTTGCCTCTCCGTCGCAGGTTCAGGTATACCAGGCAATTAAGGCAACGGCAAGCGACAAGGGTACCCTGCTTATCATTAAGAATTACAGCGGTGATGTGATGAATTTCAAAAACGCAGCACATCTCGCATCCGAGGATGAACTTCAAGTGGATTATATAAAAGTAGAGGACGATATCGCAGTTCAGGACAGCCTGTACACGGTGGGACGGCGGGGCGTTGCGGGCACCGTGCTTGTCCACAAGATTGCCGGAGCAATTGCGGAGCAGGGAAAGAGTCTTTCTGAGGTTAAGAGTGCTGCGCAAAAGGCCGCACAGAATGTGCGGAGCATAGGCTTTGCCTTCAGCTCCTGCACCGTGCCTGCAAAGGGCGCGCCAACCTTTGATATCGGCGAAAATGAAATGGAGTATGGCGTTGGTATTCACGGAGAGCCGGGAAGGAAGAGAGAAAACATCATCACGGCAAATGAGCTGGCACATAGAATGGTATCATCTCTTCTTGAGGATCTGCGCCTGTCCGAATCAGCCGAAGAAGAAATTGCGCTTCTGATTAACGGCTTCGGCAGCACCCCCTTACAGGAGCTGTATCTTCTGAACAATGCCGTAACAAGAGAGCTGGCACAAAAGAATATTAAAATCAACCGGACATTCGTAGGAAACTATATGACAAGCATTGATATGATCGGTGCGTCTGTTTCTATTATGAAGCTGGATGACCAGCTAAAGGAGCTTCTTTCCTGCAGAAGCGACGCCCCGGCCTTCAGAGTGGACGGGCCTGTGGAAAGAGTGCAATACCTGAACCTGGAGGCAATAAGCGAGGAAGCCAGGGAGGCTTCCTATAAGGCAGATACAAGTGAAGGCTTTGCGGTTATTGAGGATAATAAAATTTCTATTAATAATATGATCTATATTGTAGATAAAATGAGCGAATATATTATCAAAAATGAGGTGCCGTTCTGCGAATTGGACTCACACGCAGGAGACGGAGATTTTGGAATGAGTGTGGCTAAAGGCTTTAAGCAGCTAAAAAGAGAATGGAAGACAATTGTTGAAAGCAGCGCACAGTCCATAGGAAGCTTTTTGGAGGCTTGCTCCCTGGTAATCATGCAATATTGCGGAGGTGCTTCAGGCCCCATTTGGGGTTCTGCCTTCAGAGCAGCCGGAAGGTATGCGGGAGATAAAAAGGAGCTTTCGGTAAAGGAATTTGCGGAAATGATGAATATGGCGGTAAACGGAATTCACAGCACAGAGAAACGCTCCTTTGGCAGAATAGCCGTAGTGGGAGATAAGACATTAAATGACGCCTTAATTCCCTGTGCCGATTCTTGGACGGAAAGCGCTGATAAAGGCGACGACGCAAAGACGGCATTTGTAAAAGCCGCGGAGGCTGCGGCAGCCGGGGCAAAGGCAACCGAAAATATTGTGGCGAGAATGGGCCGGGCAGGCAATGTAGGGGAAAGAAGCCTGGGCCATCCCGACGCAGGGGCTTACGCCCTCGGGATAATATTTACCGAAATAGCCCGGTGCGTGAGGTATAAGTAAATTTTAAAATATTGTAAAAACCACTATTGGCACAAAGCAGTGGCAATAGTGGTTTCTTTATTTATTTAATGCTCATGCCGATTTTGATAAGCAAAAACATCCTGTCCGCTCCGCTTCTTAGCAATTCTTTTGAGTTGGCAATTGCAGTATCCAGTGTCATAATTCCATTTACCGTTGTCATAATGCTCCCCAGATTATCCCTCCAGAACAGCTCCGCTCCCTTCCCCATTCCGCCTGAAATTACCGCTACAGGCACTTTTTTAGGGGTACAGCGCTTCATAATTCCTGTGGGCACCTTCCCGAACCTGACGGACTGCTCATCAATATTGCCCTCTCCCGTTACTACAAAGGATGCGTCATCAACCAGGCTGTCGAAGCTTACTGCATCCAGAACAACATCTATTCCCGGTTTAAGCTCCGCGCTAAGGAATGCCATGAGAGCCGCTCCCATTCCCCCTGCTGCGCCAGCTCCCGGAACATTGGCAATCTCCTTGTTAAGTGTGCCTTCCACCACCTTGATATAATTGGCCATTCCTTTATCCAGCCTGTCCAGAAGATCAGGTGTTACCCCCTTTTGAGGGCCATATATATATGTAGCCCCATCCTTTCCCAGCAGAGGGTTTGAAACGTCGCATATTACCGTTATACCGCACTCGGAAACCGCCGGATTTAAGGCCGATACATCAATGCTTCTGACCAGCTCCAGATCTGAGCCTCTTCCTTCCAGCTCTTTTCCTGCGGCATCTAAAAACCTCACACCCAGAGCCTTCATCGCACCCATTCCGCCGTCATTAGTGGCACTGCCTCCTATTCCTATGATAATGCTGCGGATTCCATTATCTAAGGCCCTCTGTATCAGCTCCCCCGTTCCATAGGAGGTTGCGGCAAGGGGATCCTTATTTCCTCCCGGAACAAGGAATAATCCCGATGCCTGCGCCATTTCCAGCACAGCAGTCTTTCCTTCATGAATGTATCCGATAACCGCCTCTACCGTGTTTCCCATGGGCCCGGTGACGGTAACCGTTTCTTTAGTGCCGCCCGCCGGGACTATCAGCGCATCTATAGTGCCCTCTCCCCCATCAGCCATGGGAACTGCCACTGTCGCCACGTCATCAAATATACGCCTTGCAGATTCATCCAGTACATCAATAATCTCCAGTGAGCTTAAGCTCCCTTTAAAGGA
This sequence comes from Bacillota bacterium, assembly GCA_023390115.1. GTDB lineage: Bacteria > Bacillota > Clostridia > Acetivibrionales > DSM-27016 > Anaerobacterium. Next base: position 91,413 of record JAEWDM010000034.1, on the reverse strand, counting down.
GTCTGGTGCAAATACTATTTTCATAATACTCCCCTTTTCAACGAAATAATCTGTATAAAGCTACTCACGGCTATAATTTAATCTATTGTGGCACTATCATAACCTTTTTGGGACCGTTTTGCAAGAGGTCAACATAATTACTTCAATTCATTCTTCTAAACCTTCAGCTTAGAAATAATGGATAACGCTATTTTGCAGGGTGCTCCAACACGTACCTTATAATAATAATCTGCTGCCTTGTCCAGCCAGCCCTTTTCTTTCCAGAATTTATAATCCGCCAGATTTTGCGGTGCTTTTGAAAATCCCTCTCTCTGCTTTTTGAATGCCAGAAGCTTTATAAAGGACGGTTTTACAGGTCTTGCGTCTATCAGCCTTTTATAAAACACCTCTGTCTTTTTTTTGAGCTTATTCATTTCCTTTTCCAACTTATCTTCATCCTTCTCATGAGGAGGCGCAAAGGTTATACCGGCCTTTGCGCAGGTTATAAAGCCCATTGTACCCAATGTAAAGGATAAAAGCCCGGAAACAAAGCCAAGGCCTACTGCTCCCGTCGATACGACCACCATCGCTTTCTTTTGGTAAAAATCCGGTCTGTGACAGCGGTAAGCAAAGCGGTCCAGAAAATTTTTCATAATCCACGATACATTGTACGTATACACAGGCGATGCAAATATCACTGCACGGGCCTGCTTTATTTTTATTTCCAGCATTCCCCTATCGTCCCTTAGCGGGCATCTCTCCTCACCCTTTTCAATACACACATAGCATCCCTTACAGAGCTGAAGATTAATATTGCTTAACTGAATGTATTCGACTTCAATTCCATTGTTTTTGGAACGCAGCTCTTTCTCTATGTACTGAACCGCTTTATATGTATTCCCGTTTATTCTCGGGCTGCCGATTATCGCAAGTATTTTCATACCCATACCCCTTTTTGTCTTCTACTGCAATCATACAATAAAACTATAAAAAAATATATTACAATTTTAATTGTTGTCATTTTGGAGCGGGGGCAAGAAATCCAACCGGTAAAATAAATAGCGGCCATGCCGATATGAGCTCTTTACAACCGGCATGGCCTGTTTTTATTATAATAATATGATTAAGCTGAATGCTCCGCTTACCTTTGCTGCTGTAACGTATAATGAACGTCAAATACTTTTTCTTCCTCTGTATATTTGCGTAAGGTATTAATCACCTCACCATTGTTCCATTTGCGGTTCTCCATATTATCCGACGTTCCCATAACGGTAACGTTTAACTGTCTGCGGCGTGCACGGACGTGATCCCAGTCTACAAAATACACATGTGCAAATTCTCCGCCGTCCAATACTCCATCCTTAATAGTCATTGTCTCACTGCGTCCAAAAAACACAGAGCGCAAATGCCCGTCGGTATTCATGCTGGTAAAGTCTCCCGGCTCATTGACATAACGTCCGAATTGTGTATGTACCGGCCCCGGATGGCGGTACTGGTGCTCCTCCGCAAAATCGGGAATCATTTTACGCATTATGTCAAGCAGGTCATGCTGCAGATATTCAATGTCAAAGCTGTCAATGTCATGTGAGCATTCCTGAATCATAACAGAACAGGTTGTATGATGGGATGAGATACAAACAGTACCATTTTTTACTCCCGACGCCTCGACAATTTCTATTATTTCCTTTGAAACATCATGAAAAGTTGGAATCCATCCCCTTGACTGCAATTCCAGCTCCTTTTGATACACTTTAAATTCCATATGTCAATCCTCCTTGTTTATTTTATTCCACGCTTTTCGCAGTGAATAAATCATTTCCTCAACCATGGCTTCAGGATTCCCGGCCTTGATTATACCGCTGGTAGAGCCCGTAGCAACAGCTCCTGCCATAATAACGTTATATACATCCTCTCCCGAGCTGATTCCCGCCCCCTGAAGCACATGTATATCCGGATTAATTGATTTGACAACCTTTATAGATTCCCTTACATAGTTCATATCACTTGTATTTCCTGTCCCGATAAGCTCAGGGGGCTCAGCCACAATAATGTTCGGCGCCAAATGTGCCACCGCGGACGCTTCCTCCACTGTATCGGTGCATACCATCGATAAAAGGCCCACCTCGTCAGCTCTTTTAATTGTCTTATTTATCTCAGCAAGGCTTATCCTTTTCTCAGCGTGGTTCAGCATTACACCTGCCGCACCTGCTGCTTTTACAGCTTCAGGAAGTACAGACCCCTGTCCCTTTCCTACAGGCAGAGAATCCATATGCTGGGCAAACACCAGAAGGTTTTCAGTCTGGCTTGCAATTGCCGGGATATCTGTGTACTGCGGTGTAAAAATAATATGCACGTCATACTTGGCAGCAACGCTGTCCGCAGCTTTTGCAAGCTTTAACGCAGTATCTCCATAAATCAAAGCTTTAGGCCCTATTTCGAAAAAAGGCAATTTAATATTTATGCCTTTATACATACAACCTCATACCTCCTTTAATTCTCATTTGTTTTTATATCATTATATTATTATATTAGCTTTGTTTTGTCAATTATTTGTTTTTTGATATTATTTCATTTATATTTCATTTAGGTTTTAGTTTAATCAGTACGTCCCATATCCTTTCAAAATCAATTCATAATTTATTTTTTCTGACATTCAATTTGACAGTATAATTTATTATTGACTTTCGTTTTTTTAAGCTTTATTATTATATTACAGCATATACACAAATGAAAGCTAAGTATAATATTGCAGATTTGAAATAAATAAAAGGAGAATATATCATGAAAAACGAGGCCTTAGAACTGGCAATGGAGTCCCTTGCCATCGAGAGCAGTGCCATTTCAGACATCAGAAACTATCTTGATATAGATGCTTTCAAGAAAGCTGTAGACGCTTTAAGCATCTGCGAAAAAATTATAACCTGTGCAAGCGGCTCATCAGGCATAGCAGCAAAAAAGTTTCAGCATTCCCTCTGCTGCATAGAACGCCCTGCCTGCTTTCTCTCTCCTGCCGAAGCAGTACATGGCGGATTAGGTGTCCTGGGGGAAAAGGACGTAATGGTTATGGTATCCAGAGGCGGTAAAACAGCAGAGCTGTTGCCTATAATCAGCGTATGCAAAAAAAAGAAGGCTACATTAATTGCCGTCACTGAAAATCTTGATTCACCTCTGGCTAACAATGCAGATATAATACTGCCTCTAAGGATTGAGAAGGAAAGCGATAAATACAATGTAATGGCTACGGCAAGCTTTGTTGCAACAATTGCTCTTTTTGACGCCATGCTGGTATCAATAATGGAGGAAACCAATTACCGCAGCGAGCAATTCGCCCTTATTCATCCCGGAGGAGCGGTAGGAGAATTATTAAATAAATAAAAATAAATTTCAGAACACAAAAACATAAAACCGTTTTAAGGAGTTACCGGCAGGTACGCAATGAATTGTCTACTTGTCATCTTCTTTTTTGGTTATTTTTTTCATATGCCGCTTTGCTTCCGGGGACAGTGCATCCTCTAAATAATTGCGATCCATTCTTCTGTTTTCCTCATACTCCCTCTTTATTATTTCATTGGCCGCCTCCATCTCGGCCTTCAAATCTCTGGCGGATAGCAGGGATGAGCCCGCCCCGCGGATGATAACCTGCTGCAGGCCGTCCGATGTTGCAACAGCTATATTATATTTTTTCCGGTTGTCATGGGCAAACTTTTCAATATATTGATCCGCCGTCTGTGCCTCCCTGGTATATACCACATGAACGTTCTGGTAGTCTGCCGCTTCCTCCAAATGGCCCTCAACACGGTAGGCATCAAACACAACTATAATCCTGCATTTTCGGATTCCCTGATAATTGCAAAGAGAATCAAGCAGCTTCATCCTGGCACCGTCCATATTATCATCTACAAGCTCTTTTAGCTCAGGCCATGCATAGATAATGTTGTAGCCGTCAACAAGGAGGTACTCTTCCTTAAGGAAGCCGTCTTCCTTTATTTCCTTCTGCCTGTCGATATAATTGGAGCGTTCGTAATAGCTGTCCAATGCTGTTTTGCGTTTTTTCCAGGCAGACTTCCTGCCCTGGTTGGCATAGAAGGTATTATTAATAATTTTGTCTATCTCATCTAAGCTTATCCACCTCTCCTCTGCATATGAGGCATAGCTTGCGGCTGCTTCTCCCTGTATACCGGGTTTTTGCTGAAGGTAGCTCTCAACATGCATGTAGCCCTTTACTTCATCCCATGCCACCAAAAAGCCCGCGCCATGCGCACAGAACACAGAGCCTGCCGGATTCTCCGGATCTCTTTCCGAATCATACCCTATGCTTTCTATAACCTCTCCGGCATTATGGCATGGCTCATATCCTTTAAAGCTGCTGAACAGCTTGCCAAACCCTTTAGTGTACGCAGCCACCTCCTTCTGATAATTCTTCATTGTAACAACGGGAGCACTCCCCGTAAGAACTGCCGTCTCTCCGTCTGTCTGTGATATTCGGCATGTGCCGTGCATTTTGTCAATGTCGGACATCGCCCTTCCCACCATTTTTTCAGGCAGCTCAAGCTGAAAATCATAATACGGCTCCAGCAATACCGACCTTGCCTCCTTTAATCCCTGACGCACCGCGCGGTAGGTTGCCTCCCTGAAATCTCCGCCTTCGGTATGCTTATTATGTGCTCTGCCCGAAACCAAAGTAATTTTCATATCGGTAATGGCCGAGCCTGTCAGCACACCCTTGTGAGCTTTCTCCTCCAAATGGGTTAACACAAGCCTCTGCCAGCTTTTGCCCAGCATATCCTCACTGCATTCCGCACCAAACTGCAAGCCGCTTCCCGGATTACCCGGCTCAAGCAGCAGGTGGACCTCGGCATAGTGTCGCAATGGTTCAAAATGGCCCACCCCTTCAACCGTTTCGGCAATTGTCTCTTTATACATAATCCTTCCCTCGTCAAAGCCCACCCGAGTACCAAAACGACTTTGTATAATGCTCCTTAGAATTTCAACCTGCACCTCTCCCATGATTTGCACCTGAATTTCCTGCAACTGTTCATCCCAAACAATATGAAGCTCCGGCTCCTCCTCTTCAATCTGACGCAGCTTAGGAAGCATTACTCTTGGGTCACAGCCCTCCGGAAGAATAATTTTATAGGACAGCACCGGCTCCAGCAGAGGTGCTTCCGAAGCCTTTTCTATCCCGAAGCCTTCTCCCGGCCTGGTATGGCTAAGACCTGTTACCGCACATATAGAGCCTGCTTCTATCTCGTTTACCGCCTCGAATTTCTGTCCTGAATATATGCGGATTTGATTAATCTTTTCCTCCCATGCGCCATTTATTAAGACATCCGACAAAACATCCCTGACCTTGAGCCTCGAGCCGGTGATCTTCATATGGGTAAGGCGGTTACCCTGCTCATCCCTTGCTATTTTAAATACTTTAGCTCCGAATTCATCAGGGTATGAGGGTATTTCCGAATACCTCACAATACCCTGCATAAATTTCTCAACACCATCCAGCTTTAAGGCGGAGCCAAAAAAGCAGGGAAAGACCCTGCGCTCCGCTACTGCCCTTTTAATATGCAGCTCTTCAACATGTCCCGTTTTCAGAAAGGCCTCCAGCATTATTTCCTCACACATTGCAAGCTGCTCGTAAAAGTCATCCGGCTTAGCCGGTCCGAACTCGACGCATCCGTCATCCAGTTGCTTTTTAAGCTCCTTCATAAGCCTGTCCTTATCCGCCAGATACTGATCCATCTTATTGACAAATAAAAAAACCGGTATCCTGTACGTCCGAAGGAGCCTCCACAATGTCTTGGTATGCCCCTGCACCCCATCCGCACCGCTTATTACCAAAATGGCATAATCCAGCACCTGAAGAGTCCTCTCCATTTCAGCCGAAAAGTCCACATGTCCCGGGGTATCCAGTAAAATAATATCCGTACCTTCTATTTCAAGCGTGGCTTGCTTGGAAAAAATGGTGATTCCTCTTGCCCGCTCCAGCTCATAGGTATCCAAGTAAGCATCCTTATTATCCACTCTTCCCAGCCTTCCGATTTTGCCGCTCAGATAAAGCATGCCCTCCGCCAGTGTAGTCTTACCCGCATCCACATGTGCCAATATTCCGATGACTAATTTTTTCATAATCCGTCTCAAATCCCTCGTATCTGCATGCTGCTTATTCTATCGCTATAATATTACAGATAACGGACTGCAAAACTAAACGTTTTGTTTTATCTAAAGGTTCGTTATCTCATATACTCTCTCTTAATGAAATTTTATATTGAGCTCCAGAGTGCTTACTCTCTTTAAAAAAGCCTCAGATCGTTCATTCCATACCACCCGAGCATATTTTATTAATATTATTATTCTACATTTTTATGCGTACCTTTACAACATTTAACCGGTCTTAATATAGCGTTAATTATATAACGGCAGAGACCTTTCAACATTTATAAGCGTAATGCTTTATATTGACTTTAACATTATTATAGTTTATACTAAATAATATTAAAAAAGGGAAGGTTGGCTATGTCGATAGAAGTTGTTCCTGAATGGATGCTAAGCCTTGATGATGAAGATGTTTCCTTTATGAAGAATTTTATTATGGCCTCAGGCTCGTTAAAAGAAATTGCCAGGCAATACAGCGTTACCTATCCGACAGTAAGGCTTAAGCTTGACAGGCTCATACAAAAAATACAAATCAGCCAGGATACTGCCAACGAGCCTTATATTGCCCTTATAAAGAGGATGGCAATAAATGAAAAGATTGATTTTGATACTGCCAAGATATTGATTTCCGAGTATAAAAAGCTCAAAAAGGAGGGCTAACAACTGATTTTTTTACTGTTTATCATTGGCGGAGGCATCTGTCTTCAGGTTTTTCTCTCAAGGAAAAGTAATAAGTGGCTGGGGCTTATGCTGCCGCTCATCAGCTTTTGCTTCTCCCTTCTTATGGTTTTAGGTTTTATAGCTTACAACGGGATGACAGGCCGGGAGATTCTTCAGCTAATTGCCTCCACATTGTTTATATCCAATATCCCCACGGTAATTTTTATTGTAATTTATTTTGCCTGCCGTGAAAAATTGAAGAGGAGAAAAGAATTGGATAAAATGAATATTCAGGATCTGGAGTGATGCAGCGTCACTTGCGAAATGACAGTATCTCATCAATCAGCCCATAGCTCTTCGCTTGTTCAGCCGTCATATAATAATCTCTTTCCATATCCTCTTTAATCTTTTTAACCGGCTGGCCTGTGAGCCGGCTATATATCTCATGCAGCTTTTCCTTTGTTTTCTCCATCCAAGCACTATGAATTTTGATGTCTGTAGCCTGCCCCTGAAGCCCTCCGGATATTGACGGCTGATGAATCAGCACTTCGCTGTTTTTCAAAGCAAAGCGCTTGCCCCTGGCCCCTGAGGCCAGCAGCAATGAGGCGGCACTTCCTGATTGGCCTACACTAATTGTAGAAACATTACATTTGATATAATTCATTGTGTCCATAATAGCAAAGCCGTCTGTTACGGAACCGCCTGGGCTGTTTATATAGAAATGAATGTCCTTGTCGCAGTCGATAGATTCCAGGAAAAGCATTTGTGCTATGATTGTACTTGCAGATTCATTGCTTACCACGCCATTAAGCATTATAATTCTGTCATTCAGCAATCTCGAAAAAATATCATAGGAACGCTCCCCCCGCAGTGTCTGCTCAACTACAATTGGTATAAGATTACTCATATTAATCCTCCACGTGCTGCTTATGCGGCAATATTCATGATTCTGTTGAAATAAGTATTGATATTGATAACCTTGCTAAGCTTGCTTATCGCATATGTCTTGCGGTATTTCCCCGGCGTCAGACCGTAAATCCTCCTGAAAGCTCTTAAAAATGCTTCCTGAGAGCCATACTGATATTTCAGAGCGATATCAATTATTGGCTGTTCCGTCCGCACAAGCTCCTCTGATGCCCTTTCCATCCGGCGCTTGCTTATATATTTTGTGACGGATTCGCCTACTGCCTTACGAAAAAGCCTGTGATAATGATATTTTGACAGATGAGCCTTTTTTGCCAGATCGTCTAAGCTGATGCTGTCATCCAGATTTTTTTCAATATACTTAAGTGAATCATACACCTTTCCGCTGTAATCCATATACATCCACCTTTCAATGAAATACGTTTATTTATATTATATACTTAATTTATAGCAAGTTCTTGATAATTTTTGCTCAAATTCAGCGGTGCATTATACCACAAATTTAAGGAGGCTCCAGCCATAATATTTTAATTTATGTTTAAACTATAACAGGGGAGACAATAATTTAATTTGCCTCCCCCCTTCACCTCTTTGCTAAAATATATGCAACATTCACAGTAATACAGTCATTTATTACAGCCCGGCCGCTTTGATGGAATCACGACTGCACCTTTATGCCCGCACTTAAAGGCACTGATTGTGCTTTTTGCCGCAGCAGAGAAAACTCCTTGCGCACCATAAGCATCGTCCAGATTATAATTACAGCGTCAATAGCAAATGAGCCATAATAAATCCCTTTAACACCAATTGCTTTCGGCAAAAAAAGCATAACGGGGACATAAAAAACCAACTGGCGGGCAATACCAATCATGGCTGCCGGTTTACCCTTGTCAACAGAGGGGAACAGCGTCATAGCCATGAATATAAAGGACAGCACAGGCAAAATCGCCATGTATACTCTGAAATACATAAGCTCTGCGCCGGTAAACGCCACATCCTTCATTATCAGCCCCAGGACCTGGCCGGGTACCGCTATTGATAAAATCCAGAAGGGTAGTGTCAGCACCATAGCAGTCACGGCAAATATCTTATAGGAGCTTATAACACGCTGGTATCTCTGTGCCCCGTAGTTGATTCCAATTACCGGCTGCAAGGCACGCATCAGGCCGAAAATAGGCGTCAGCAGAAAAGTGAATATCCGGTACACCACTCCGTAAAAAGCTACATCCGCTGTCGTACCATATTTGGACAGTGCATTAAATACAAATACCGCCTGTACCAGACTCATGACACTCATAATCAATGACGACATACCCAGCCGCAGCACCGAGGTGCCGATTCCTTTATCCCATCTGATGGAGACAAGCCTTGAATGAAAGGTTGCCCAACCCTTTCCAAAATAAATCCAGCTAACAAGTGTATAGACAAGCATACCAATATTGGTTGCCCATGCCGCACCCTCAATGCCCCACTGGAATACCACGACAAACAGGTATTTAAATACTGCATCAACTGCCAGGCCAATACCCATCATGACGGCTGCCGTTTTCATCTTGCCTTCGGCGCGTATAATCATATTCCCTGCAAGTCCGTAAACCCAGAAGAACGCACCATAAATGGTAATGCGGAAATACCGGTCTCCCAGCACCAGCGCCTCGTCCTTTCCGCCCATCATGGCAATCAGCTCTGTGGAAAATAACAGTCCCAAAATCATATAAATTACGGCTACTATGAAGGATAGCAAATTAACATTACCCAACAACCGCTCCTGAGTTTTTTTGTCCTTTGCTCCGATGGCAATACTTAATACAGAGCCTGCACCTACTCCGATCAATGATCCGAAGGCCACGCTGATCTGTGATAACGGGTAAGCCACCGAAACACCCGCCAGCGCATCCTCGCCCACGAACCGGCCGACGAAGAACGCATCAAGCACAGAATTCATTCCGTACAGAACCATTGCGACAATAGCGGGCCAGGATAAATCAGCCATAACCTTCCACAGATTTCCGTTCAATATAAAATGCTTTTGTTTTTCCTTTTCATCAACTAATGTGCCACTCATTTAAAAATACCTCCTTTCACAAAATTAAAATTCATTGCCTTTCAAAGTAAAAACAGCGAGCCGGTCATTTAAATCCCGGATAACAGGAATTGAAGCAAACAGCCTGCCTCTTAAAGAGTGCTTTTTCATTTCACAATTAAAGCTTTTTTCCTCAACCAGCTTCAGACCAGCACAGAGCTTCTCAACTTCCCTTCCCGACTTTACTCCCCATCTAAAGGTTGCCCCCGTGCTTTTGACGGTATCGTGCATCTTGCTGCCTTTCGCCGCAATAGGAGGCATCAGCTCCGCCAGTAATATGACATCCTCGAAATTATCCCTGATGATTTGCAAAAGCTGTCTGACCGTTTCCTCTGTAAAGTACATAAGCACTCCTTCTATCAGGATAATTGTTTTCCTGTCCTTTTTTATTTCCAGGGGCCATGAAGGGTCCAGTGCGGATTTTGCAATGAAATGCACTCTTTCATGCTGCGGGAAAAATTGTTCTCGAGCGTGTATCACTTCTGGAAAATCCAGATCATACCATACCAGTGTCCCGTTATCGACTCTTGAAAATCTTGCATCAAAGCCGCAGCCAATAGAAATACAAACTGCCTGGGGATATTTTTTTAAATAGTTCTTCATTGCCTCGTCAAAAAGAATGGTTCTGGCCACAACTCCCTCGTGGCTCATAAATTTATCATATTTGGAAGTATCCAGCTTCAACGCTTCTATAATCTCCACAGCCTTAAAATCATGGATTCTTGCATTAAGACGTTTGGTTTCGCTGGCCTTAATGGCAAGTGGTATCAGCAGCGTTTCCTGCACCCCGTTCAGTGAAATCATTTTATTCCTCCTCCCCAATCATTACCAATTACGTTTTTTCACAGCTTAGTTTACACTATCCTGTTATCCCGCAGCCCGCGCGGCTCCATCAAGCTTCCAGCCGATAGATTTTTCGCGCATTCCGATGAAATCCGCATACACCCCCCCCTGAGCCATCAACTGGTCATGCTTCCCTCTCTGAGCAATTTTACCTCCGTCCAGAACCAGAATCTGATCGGCATGCCGTACGGTTTTAAGCCGGTGCGCGATCATTATTACGGTTTTACTGTGAGTAAGCTCGGCAATGGCTGCCTGCAACCGGCTCTCGTTTTCCGGGTCCACATTGGCAGTCGCTTCATCAAGAATAATAACCGGTGCGTCCTTTAGAATTGCCCGGGCTATGGAAATACGCTGTTTTTCGCCACCCGATATGGTGGCACCGCTTTCCCCCACCACAGTGTTATAGCCCTTTGGCAATGCCATTATAAAGTCGTCGCAGCAGGCTTTCCTTGCCGCAGCGCGTATCTCCTGCAGGGTGGCATCAGGCTTTCCGAACCTGATGTTGTTTGCAATCGTATCATTAAACAGGTAGACATCCTGAAATACCATACTGAAGTTTGCCAGCAGGCTGTCAAGGGAGTAGTCTCTAACATCCTTTCCTCCCAATGTGATGCTTCCCGCGCCGACATCCCAGAAGCGGGCAATCAGATTGCAAAGAGTGGTTTTGCCTCCTCCGGATGGGCCTATAATGGCTGTGGTAGTCCCTGACGGTATTGAAAAGCTAACATCGTCAATAATCCTCCTGTCTCCATATGAGAAGCTTACATGGCTGCCCACAATGCTGAAGTCGTCCGGCGAAACTTCCCTGCCCTTCTCATCCATAACCGGAGTACCATAAATCGCCTCTACTCTGTCAATGGACAGGTCGATTATGCGAAGCAGGGCAGACATGCTTCCCGCCGTCTCCAACTGGCTGTAAATAATAAATGAAGCTATCACAAGCATCAGGCAAACTGAAAGCTCCATGGTTCCTGCAATATACATTCCAATGGAAGCAACAGCCAGCACAACGCTCACCCATTTGAGAATAAGGCCCTGTAAAAACATAAAAGGAATAAATGCCATCTCCAGTCCCACATTTTGTCTCTCACATTCGTCTATAGCCCGGTCCATAGTCTTGTTTGCATTGACTGCAAGATTAAAGGACCTCACAACGCTCATACCCTGCACGTATTCCAGCACAGCCCCCACAAGCCCCGTCTGGGCTGCTACTCTTGCAGGTGATATTTTACGGGATTTTTTCTGCATCATGGCATTTACGCCTATAAAGAGGAGGATGCCCGCTACAATTATGAGCCCGGCTCTCCAGTCAAACATAACCAGCATCAGGGTTACTACCGAGGCGTGAATATACCCGTGAATGGTTTTATCCATGACCCGGGGCCCCACATCCTGTATATCCTCCATCGTGGAGGTGACGGTTGCCGTGATAGCTCCCAAGCTGTTATCATTGAAATACCCCATTGGCATATACTTCATACGGTCGCCTATGTCCGTCCGCTTATCGGCGCACATGTAAAAGCTGCCTTTCGCCTCTGCCATGGTGGCTCTGTGCTTGGTTAAAATGCATCCAATCATACTCACCAGCATGACGCCAAAGGAACTCCATGCAGTTGCTCCGCTTACCTGTCCCTCTACAATAGCTTTAAGCACAATAAAAATCGCCAGGATTTGCAAAGCATGAAAAACAGAATTTATCAGGGCAAATACTATGCCCCGATAAAGCTTGCCTTTATGGTTACCTGCAAACCTAAAAAACTTGCGAATAATACCTAACATAATATCTCCTCCTTACGCCACATCTCTGGCGCTGATATGAGCCTGCCACATATCCCGGTAAAGCCGGCAGGAATCCACAAGCTCTTCATGCTTCCCGCAGGCAGCCACCCTTCCCCTCTCAATGACTACGATCCGGTCGGAGTTGGTAATGGTAGACAGCCGGTGAGCTATGACGATAAGTGTCTTTCCTTCCACCAGCTTTGCCACTGCTTCCTGAATAACTGCCTCATTCTCGGGATCGGTATAGGCAGTGGCTTCATCCAGAATAATAATGGGGGCATTCTTTAACATGGCCCGGGCAATTGAAATTCGCTGCCGCTCTCCGCCTGAAAGATGTCCTCCCGCACCGCCCGTCATGGTACCGTAACCATGCTCCAAGCCCATGATAAAGTCATGGCAGCCCGCCGCTGCCGCTGCTGCCTTTACCTCGTCATCCGTTGCCGAGGGGCATCCCATTCGCAAATTTTCCAGTATGGACATGTCAAAGAGATAGTTATCCTGAGCCACATAAGCAATCATATCCGTCAACTGGGCGGATGGGATATTTTTTATATCCACTCCTCCTATGGAAACGGAACCGCCGCTTACATCCCAGAAGGAGGCAATCAGCTTGGCGATAGTGCTTTTCCCACCTCCGGAGGGACCGACAAGAGCAGTTACCGAGCCTGCAGGAATGCTAAGGTTAACTTTATGGAGTATCTCAGTGTCTCCATATCCAAAGGAGACATCCTTAAGGTCAATATCCGTGCCTTTAAGTGAAGCCACGGAGGCTGGACGGATTTGCTCCGGTTCATCCAGAACTACTCCGATATCGCCCATAATGGTACCGATTTTAGCAATGTCATCGGTGTAATACATGGCGGAGAGAAGAGGCGCCATAATACCCAGTGCCAGTATCATGACAGTGATAAAGTCAGAGGCGGACAGGCTGCCGTTCATATATAAAATACAGCCTATTGGAAGCACGCCTATGAGAACGGCGGGCCAGATACCGATTCCCATGGCAAAATACACCTGGCACTTGCGCATCCAGTCCAGCCCATAATTGGCATTGGCCTTCACCGCATCGGCAAATTTTTTATAGGAGGTGGCCGATTGGCCAAAGGCCTTTATGACTTCTATTCCACCTACATATTCAACCGCGGTGGCATTCATGTGCTTGCCCACCGCCATATATTCTCCGAATCTCGCTTCGTAATCCTTCATCATACCCATGTAGCATACGGCGCCGACAGGGAGGGTGATTAAAGAGGCCAGTGCCATGCGCCAATCCAGCACAAACAGATAAATAATAATGGCAAGAGGAATCAGCAGGTTTGATGTCATTTCAGGAAGCACATGTGCCAGAGTGGGCTCAATGCTGTCTGCCTTTTCTACCATAGTGTTCTTGATTTTACCCGACGGTGTATCCAGTACATATCCCATAGGCACCCGCGTGAGCTTTGCGGCAATACGCCGCCTTATCTCAGAAATAACGGCAAATGTGGCCTTATGGGAAAGTGTGGTAGATATGTTATGCAGCAGGGCCCTGCCCAGAAATCCCAGCGCCGCCACGCCGCACCACAGAAAAAAGTATGAAAATCCCCTCTCTCCTTCTATGAGGCGGATAACTATCCGGGATACCGCAAAATAGGGAATCATGCTGCAGGCAACTCCCAGCACGGCAAGAACCACCGCCGCGATATAATTACCCCTGCGGGGACGGGCAAATTCTGCCAAGCGTGCAAAGCCGCTTTTCTTTTGGGATTTATTCATCGAAACACCCCTTTCATTTTAATTATTTAAGATAACAAGCTAAGTTAAACAACTCTAACTTTCATGGTAAAATTTTTTGAAGCTTATCAAAGCCCCAAAATTTGGAACCAACCAGCCCTATAAAACTTCTTCAGGCTGTCAATATAGCGTTTTGCTTTCTCCCTTGGCATATCGTGAGCTACAATTTCAAACATCCCGGAAAAAAGCACATTTGACAGAATATGAACCAACTGCTCATCCACTTCTTGCACCTGATGCCCGGCCCGGCGCATATCAGCGATAAAGCTGAAAGCTGACTGAGCTTCCACCTCCACCATTTCATTTACATAAGCAGCATACTCCGTACCGGCGGAGCAGCAAATCAAAAGCTTAAACGTATCATAATTGCTGTAGATATATTCCACCATCCACACCATACTCTCATCGGAAGCCTGAGCCAGCTCATCCGCCTGTCTTTCCGCCGGACGCATGGAAAACTCCCGGTGAGTTGCTATATATTTGTCAAGAAATTCCTTTGCCGGCGGGGATACCAGAGCATCAAACAAGGCCTTTTTGTCAGAGAAGTAACCGTAGATAGCTCCGGTTGTCACGCCTGCCGCCTTTGCTATGGCCCGCAGCGATGCGCCTTCAAAGCCTTTTTGCAAAAATTCATCCCGGCCGCAGTTCATTATGTTCTGTAGGGTATCCTCAGCGATTTTATTCCCTCCTCCTTAAAATATAACATTGTTATATAACAATGTTATATTAACTCTTCTGTTTTCTTTTGTCAAGAAGTATATAAAAAAACTGCAATTCATAATTTTGCCGGACAAGAGATTATCCGGAGTATATTTCCAGCGCAGAGACAATTTATAAAATTGAACATTCCTTCATATGTGTATTGACATTTATACAACTGAATAATATAATATTTCTTTAAATATATCAATGTGTTATGGAGGATAATTGAATGGATGATACTCAAGAAGCCATAAAATGTGAATGCCTTTCAATCCACAATGATATAGTGGACAAGGTTAGAGAAAATATTCCTCCTGAAGAGACGCTTTATGATTTGGCGGAGCTTTTTAAAGCATTCGGTGATACCACCAGAATAAAAATTCTTTATGCATTATTTGCTTCAGAAATGTGCGTATGCGACATAGCAGTTCTTCTTAACATGACGCAGTCTGCCATCTCTCACCAGCTCAGGGTTTTAAAGCAGTCAAGGCTCGTTAAATTCAGGAAGGACGGCAAGGTTGTCTATTACTCTCTTGATGACGAGCATGTCAAGCGCATATTCGACCAGGGACTTCTTCATATTTCAGAAAAATAACTGTCAAGGCTCCTTAAAGCTGTTTCACCGCTTCGGCAAAATGGGATATGTTGTTTTAAGAATGTCTCCAAATGGACCGGGAAAGCAGCCAGCTTAAAGCAAATTAACAGGTAATAAAATCTTTTTTACTGAGGTGAAGTTTTTATATGGAATGGAATATACTTTACGACCAAAACAATCCCCCGAATTTAAATGATATCGATAAATATATAGGCAGCGGATTATGGGAAAGTCTGAATGCCTTTTTGAAAGACACTTATAACATTCAGCCCAAATTATCTTATAGCCGGTGCTCAATGCAGCCCGGTTGGAATGTAAAATATCAAAAAAGCGGGAAATCCTTATGTACGCTTTACCCAATGGAAGGCTTTTTTATTGCTCTCATAGTGGCAGGGAGTAAGGAAAGCTCTGAAGTCGAGCTGCTGCTTCCTTCCTTTAGCAAGTACACACAAGACCTGTATCAAAAAACCCCCTTTTCTGCCGGAGGCCGCTGGCTGATGATAAATGTCACAGAGAGGGAAATTCTGAATGATGTAATCAGTCTGGTTCAAATAAGGGTACATCCAAAATAGCCTCCTGCCGGATGTATTCCTGCAGGCCGCCCCACACATCTCAAGGAGATAACAGCAGCTCTGCCTGAGTGTGATGGAGCTTTATGGTAATGCTGTTATTGTATCATCATATTCCAACTTTACAGTCTCCGCATGCCCGGTATTATTGCAGCACACCTCTCTGTAAGTCGGATTTTTCGTATTGCCATTGGCATATCCAACCTCTGTAGAAATAACACCGGGAATGTTTTGCAGGTACTTTTCCATCCCCCAAAAGCACCCGCCTGCCAAATATATTTCTTTTTTCACCGCAATCACCCTTCTTCGAATATAAATGTTAGTCTCCAATAATTTCCCTTCTTGATATAATTATATCTTTCCCTCCAGGTGCCAATTCTAAATAAAAATCGGCTTTAATAATTACGCCATATTCACATTTATTTTTTAAATATTTTTAAAAGCCTCAAATAGTGATTCGCCTCACGTAATGTATGGTCAGCCAACAATGGTATTATTATAGATTTAACCTTGCATTCAAGCAATCCCTGCGTTCCCTGCGCCTTAAAATCCCGAATTTCCCGTGTTGCTTTAAGGCTTTTATCCGTAACCTTTTCCAGCGGTACTGTCATATCCATTGCAGCCTTTGCTTCATTTGTCAGTTGGTCAAATTCTTTTCCAAAGTTATTAGCTTTATTGATTAATTCGTTTTCCGTTGGGTCAAGCAGTCCTCTGATGAATTTTGCATGCTCAGCCATAATCGTATTCCAAAACAGCTCCTGTTCAAAGGCTTCTCTCTCAATATTAATATTTTCTCTGTTTTGAATTCTTTGAAGCGTTTGCAAGTAAAATTTTGCTTCTCGTAAAATGTGGTCAATCAGTAACGGATAATTAACGGTAAACATTTTACATGACAAAACATTTGCTAAAATCGTAGTTTTAAATTGTATTAATGAAATGATTAGACCTATCACCCTTTGGTTAAGCATAAAGACTCTCTGTTCAAGCAAGGGAGACACGGTTGTCAAGCCTCCACCTGCCAATCCAGCCTCGGCTTGTGTTAATCCAATCGGTATTTGCACTCCTGTAAAGTAGGAAGAGGCTATTTCCACTTTCAGCGTATACGGCGTTATTACTTCTCCTGATTGAAGCACCCCGGGGCTGGCAACACCGTTAGAGAGCAATATTACTTCTTCTAGAATACTATCAAAAGCCTTCCTGAAAGTATCCGCCTGTTGAATAAAGCTCCCGTCTCTAGGCGTAAATCCCGCTTCAAGAAAAAATGAGTGTTCCTTCATGATCCTTACAAAAAACAAATGTATATCCAGTGATTGGCGAACAAAATCCATATTTAGAAGCATAGCTTATCTCCTTAAAAATTCTTATACTATGCTATTATTTTATGACCATATCATAAAAAAGTTACAGTAATACCACTATAAGAAGAAGCAGCTTGTCAATAAATCCAGGGAAATTTAGTACACTTCGGCAACAGCATAGGGAATATCAGTTTATTTTCAAAGAAAATTATAGTCAACGCACTCTTTAGAGTGATCACTCTAAAACTCAATATAAAATTTCGTTAAGAAAGTATATGAGATAACGAACCTTTAGGAAAAGAAAATATTTAGTTTTACAGTTCGTTATCTATAGGATATAATAGGGTATAATATATTGGGACTTATTAACAGTGTGTTCTTGATCTCATAGCTATATTCCCATTATTCATATAATACAGTTATAAAGCTCACGTGAAGGAAGGCCTTAAAAATGAATACAAATATCTTGCTCAGGATGGCAGAAGAAGCGGATGCAGAAGAAATTCTGAGGATTTATGCCCCCTATGTTACGGATACTGCCATAACTTTTGAATATAACATACCTTCTATTACAGAGTTTTCACAGCGAATCAGCGACACCCTGCAAATGTACCCGTACATCGTTGCGCTGGAAAAGAGCCGCATTGCCGGTTATGCTTATGCATCGGCATTTAAGCGGCGGGCGGCATACAATTGGGCAGTTGAAACCACTGTGTATATAAGCCAGGATTGCAGAGGCAAGGGCTTGGGCAAAAAGCTGTATCTGGCTTTGGAGGATATCCTTAAGCGCCAGAATATTATCAACTTGAACGCCTGTATTGCATACACACAGTATAAGGACGCACATCTTGACAATACAAGCATGGCTTTTCATGAACGTTTAGGGTATATAAAGGCTGCTCATTTCACAAAATGCGGCTATAAATTCGGCATGTGGTATGATATGATATGGATGGAAAAGATGCTCAGAGATCATCCGGACACTCCTGCTCCCGTCATCCCGATAACTCAATTAAATATATTGGCCGTGTGACTTCCCTTCTAAAGAAAAAGAAAATATTTAATTTTATAGCGCGTTATATTATGAAAAAAGAGGTGATTTGAATGAACCCTTCTGTGCTGATACAATCTATTAAACAGATATGCGGAATTATTAAGCTGGAATATAAGCGTCAAGGAGAGCTGCCCAATAAGGATAATTATTCATGCGCCGTTAATTACTCCTTGCCGTTTAATGGAGAATGGACAGTTGTTAATGGAGGAGTAACTCAAAATGATTCTCATTCGTGGGAAATTCCAACGCAGAGATATGCTTATGACTTTATCATCTTAGATAAATCCGGAAAAAGTTTTAACGGCGAAGAAACAAGCCCCGGGTCCTTTTACTGCTATGGCAAGGATATATTGGCACCAGCCGATGGAATAGTTGTTGAAGTTGGTGATGGGAACCCCGACAGCAAGATTACCGTTGATAGAAAAGCTACTTGTGCTTCCTCCGACATTCGAGGGAACTATGTGCTTACTCAGCATGGCAAAGGTGAGTACTCCCTTTTGGCGCATTTGAAGCCGGACAGCATTAAAGTTTCCGTCAGCCAGCATGTATCCAGAGGAGAGAAGATAGCACAGTGCGGAAATTCCGGAAACAGCTCCGAACCTCATCTTCATTTTCACATACAAGCAGGATTAAGCTTTTATTCATCACCCGGGCTTCCTATTGAATTTAACGGACTGACGGTAAATTCAACAGAAAACTATGAATTATTCGATGATAGAAAAGCTTCAGCGGATAGCATAAATTCATATCCGCCATATATCTCCAGAGGACAAGGCGTGAGTAATATAAGTGTGCAGCAATTTTAATTTGACGGTATAGTTTAAAAATGGTATAGTGTTTTTATACCCCTATGGGTATAAAGGAGGTGGGATTACGCGCAAATGTATGGATTGCGATAACCTGCACAGGCGGCTCAATAAAATCATGGGACAAATTAAGGCCATAGACAAGATGGTGGACGAAGACGTTCCCTGTGAAGATGTCCTCATTCAGATAAACGCTGCTAAAAGTGCCCTGCACAAGGTCGGGCAGGTTGTTTTAGAGGGTCACCTAAACCACTGTGTCCGTGAAGGAATTGAGCATGGCGATGCAGACAAAACCATTGAGGATTTTGCCAAGGCAGTAGAGCATTTTTCAAGGATGTCATAGAAAATTTAAAGTGTTACGAATTAAGGCAGCCGCTTTACGAAGCGGCTGCCTTTTTATTATTGACACGGGATACCCATGGGGGTATAATATACCCATACCCCCATGGGTATAGAAAGGAGTTGCACTGCTTGATTATATTTCTGAAAAATGAAGGAAAACGGACAATACTTTTCCTAACACTCTCCATCCCCGCGCTCATTATCAGCTTTTTTAATATTGGTAATCTTCCCATCGACGCGGCATGGATAGCAATTTTGCTGTGCGGCATCCCGATAGTGAAAGGAGCCGTTGTAGGAATAGTTACAGAGTTTGATATCAAGGCAGATGTTCTGGTATCTATCGCACTAATTGCAGCTATTTTTATCGGAGAAACGTTTGCCGCAGGCGAGGTGGCATTCATCATGGCCCTCGGAGCTTATTTGGAGGAACGCACCGTCGCGAAGGCCCGCGCGGGAATTGAAAAGCTGGTTCATCTGACACCCACTACCGCCCGTGTCATACAGGATGGAAAGGAAGCGATCCTTCCCGCCGGGCAGGTAAAAATCGGAGATGTTTTGCGCGTGCTTGCGGGAGAGACCGTTGCCGTGGACGGAATAATTCTTAAGGGGCAGACCTCTATAGACCAGTCCGTTATGACGGGAGAATCGCTCCCAATGGATAAGAGCGAGGGTGATGAAGTATTCAGCGGAACTGTAAATCAATTCGGCACTTTTGATATGATCGCGCAGAAGGTCGGAGAAGACAGCTCTCTGCAACGCATGATTCGCCTTGTAGAGTCTGCCGATGCGGGAAAAGCCAGAATAGTTAAAATTACAGACCGTTGGGCCACGTGGATCGTTGTGATTGCACTGTTGGCTGCCATCATAACCTGGTTCATCACCGGTGAGATCATCCGTTCCGTAACCATTCTGGTAGTTTTCTGCCCCTGCGCGCTGGTGCTTGCCACTCCGACCGCCATCATGGCCGGTATCGGAAACGCTACAAAATTTGGTATTCTGGTCCGGGAGGGCGATGCATTAGAGCGGCTTTCACAGGTGAAGCGCATAGCCTTTGATAAAACCGGCACGCTCACTTACGGAAGACTCACGGTGGCACAAATACATAGTATTGACCCCACACTGGACAACTCATCGCTTCTCACTCTGGCGGCATCTGCAGAACTGCGCTCAGAGCACCCTCTCGGAAAAGCAATTGTTTCCGGCTGCCGGCAGAAGCACGGGGCTCTGGAGCAGCCGGAGCAATTCAACCTGTTGGCCGGCCGGGGTGTTTCCGCCAAGGTTTACGGGCAAGAGATTTTTGTTGGAAACGAGGCACTTATGGAAGAGCATGGCATTGCTCTTCCATCCGAGCTCCTCCAAAAGGCGGCAAAGGCAAAGTCCAGCGGCTGTACCATCATTTATATTGCAAGAGACGGAATTGCCTCCGGCATGATCGCTTTGTCAGACACTATACGCCCCGATGCCAATAAGACAATCAAGGCAATTCATAAAACCGGAGTCCAAACCGTTTTACTTACCGGGGATGCGGCAGCAGCCGCTTCTCATATTGCAGAAATTGCAGGCATCGGTGAAGTGCATTCAGACTGTTTGCCTGAGAATAAGCTGGATAAAATCCGGGTATATCACAATAAGGGAGATGCTGTCTGCATGGTAGGGGACGGCATTAATGACGCGCCTGCATTAAAAGCAGCTCTTGTAGGCATTGCCATGGGCGGAATTGGCAGCGATATTGCCATTGACGCGGCAGATATTGTTCTGGTGGGAGACGATATCAAGCAAATACCGCATCTCCTGGGGCTTGCAAAAAAGACTATGCGGACAATTAAAGTAAACCTCACCGCCTCCATGCTGCTGAATTTTATTGCTATTGCTCTGGCTATAACCGGAATCTTGAATCCGGTCGTCGGTGCTTTGGTACACAACGTGGGCTCAGTGGCGGTAATCATCAATTCCTCGCTGCTGCTGAAATGGCGGACTTAATATGATATGTACTTAGAAGGATCAACAGGGGTACCGTTTTTGCGCACTTCAAAATGAAGATGCGGACCGGTAGCATTCCCGGTGCTTCCAACTGTTCCGATTACGTCTCCTTTGGCCACTCTCTGGCTCTTCTTTACTTTTATCGTATCATTATGCGCGTAATAAGTAGTAAGGCCATTCCCATGGTCAATAATTATAAGCTTGCCATAATTGCCATCCCAGCCTGCAAACGTCACGACACCTCCATCCGCTGCCTTGTTGGGTGTGCCCCTGGGCGCCGCAATATCCATGCCGGTATGCTTCCCGCTCCATCTTTGCCCGAAGCGGGAAGAAACACTTCCACGGTTCGGCTTCTCAAAAACACCCGTCGCAGCCGTCCGGGGCCGTTCCTTTGTCCCTCTGAGCACAATTTCTGTTTTCGGCTCCTCCAAAACATCCTCGCTAATAATATTGGTTTTCTCCAATATACCGTTGATGCTGACAAGCTCGGTTTTTACCAGCTTCTTTCCCTCTACCCCCTTAACCTTTACCCTGCTTTCGCCCCTATATAATTCCTGGGAATTCTCATATTCAACCCCATAGGATATTTTCTCCTCCACAGCTTCATACGAGCTTTTTTTAATATTTATAGCATACCTTGGCGCCACTATTATCAGCTTCTGCCCAATGGAGATATTGTCAATGTCAATACCGGGATTTACCTTTTGTATCTCTTGTTCCGTGAGACCGAACTTTTCAGCGATCCTGCCTACTATGTCCCCTTTTTCCACAGTATATTCCTTCTTGTCATTGCTCTGTAGAGTCAAGTCATTAAAGGCCTCTTCCCCATCTTTCAGCTTATCCACGGAAACCTCTCGTTCCGCTATGCCGACATTTTCAAGAAATCCAACGTTTGGGCTGTCCTCTTCGCTTTGTATGTAAGGGCCTTTTATTTTATTCAGCACTTGCTCTGCGGAAGATTGATCTTTCAGATATTCAATATCCTTACCGTCTACGGTGATTGCAAAAGCCTTTGAGGTTAATACAACGCTATTCTCAACCAGGCTCCGCAGATCATCCTCCTTAATTTTATTTTGGCTTGTTAAGAAAACATTTTTATAGCTTATCTCGCTGGAAACAGAAATTTCAGTGCCATACCGTGCCTCTGCCTTCTTTACAATATCCTCCAATATATCCTGCACAACTTTCTTGGATTTAACCTCTCCTAAATATTTATTATCTATGTTAACTGCATAGCCCCCCGTTGAAGATATAATAACTGCCACCACTAATAAAGCGAAGAATATGGCTGAAAGCAGTATTGATTTTTTCCGGTCAAGCATTTTATATAATAGCTTCATTATAGTGCTCCATTTAAAATTTTTCTTATTTTATTTCGTTAGCCTCCCTTGCGCCTCAGTCAACGCAAGCATATTTACACTTATTTACCGCCACTGTTTAGCTATATCACACTCACCTCCGGCTTTAAGTACTACAAATATTTTTATCAAATAGTTTTTAACAAACTGTGAACATTTTATGAACACAGAGAAAAAATTTGGACATGTATCCAACTATCAATATTGTTATCAAGTATTTCTTTGAATATTCTTTCATAATATGTATTGACAAAACGGATTCAACAAGACATAATATATTTGAACATATATTCATATATTTAAACCAGCGAAGGGGATTATATTTTATGAAGGTTATGGAAATAATTTTTGTAGTCACTTTATTTATGCTTTATCTGATATTATGGAAAGTAAAGCAAATTAATCAAATAAAGCACAGCGGTATAGATCCGAAAGTAATAGCAGCATCAACCTCAAATGTTCAAAAATATATGAATCAGTTAACGAAAACTTTGATGGCATACACGTTAATCATTGTGGTTTTACATTCCCTCCCAATTCAATTTGGCTCCTTATTCAGTAGAGTTGAAGCCATGAGTTCCGTGCTTTTTGATATAGTCGGCTATTTAACGGGATTAGCAGGACTATCCATTTGCTTGTATGCCCAAGTAAAGATGGGCAGCTCATGGAGAGTAGGAATTGACGAAAAAATAAAAACCGATTTAATTACAACCGGTTTATATAAATATATAAGAAATCCGACTTATTTAGGATTATTTATGCTAAATATCGGTGTCTGGCTGATCTGGCCGACGTGGACCATTTTTCTTTTTAACATCATTTTCATTCTGTTTCTCGATATACAGGTACGCTGCGAAGAGGATTATCTACATTCGGTACACGGCGATGAGTATGATGAATACAAAAAAAGAACCAAACGGTATATCCCCTTTATTTACTAAATGTACAGCTCAGAAAACAGCCTCACTTGTTCTTTCTTTTGCATAGACAGGCTCAAGCTCTCCTGTTTTTAAATTGAGCTCAAAGCACTTGAACGAACCATTTTCTATCATTTCTCTCAAGTTAAGCCTTTTTATCTTTATTCCATTGGCCATGGGAATTTCCTGATTTGACACCACTACTCTGCCCACCCTTTTAAATACAGCAAGCCGCTTATTAATTACACTGAATTCCAAAGCTATTTTTTGCATTGCCTGCTTATCGCTCAAGTCCACTGAAGGCTTAAGCACCAGAGTGGTAATATCGTTCCCTTCCTTTCCTTTAAGTCCTACCGCATAGACACCCTCACAGTGCGGAAGGGCCTGGAAATACTCCTCTATCTCATCAGGATAAATGTTCTCACCCGACTCAGTTATAATAACATCCTTTATGCGGCTCCTTATCCATGCAAGGCCGTTCTTGTCCATATATGCTATATCTCCGCTTTTATACCATACCCCCATATACCTTTCCGGTTGTACAAACTTTCCTTCCTTAAGCTTCCCTATATGCAGCATGCCTCCCTTTATAACAAGCTCGCCAGTGCCATATCTATTTATTTTCTCTGCACCGTTCTCACTATCAAGGCCAAGCACTGCATATTCCAGATTGGCTATAGCACTGCCTATGCTCCCTGAAAGCCTTTTTCCTATATCATATTCATTGCACGTGGATGTAAGCCCCACCTCAGTAGAGCCATAGCCATTCATAAAGCAATAGCCCAAGCCGTTCAAAAGCCTTATGGTTTCAGACGAAACATGTCCTCCGCCGCTTATCCCTATTCTGAGGCTTGTCCCGAATAAGCTGTCAAGCTGTTTTTTGAATAAAAATTTTTTCACAAAGCGGGCTCCTGCCATGCCAAAGACCTTTTGTATAAGGAGGCTGGCTTTTAGTGCCGATTCCAGCTTAGACAGCCTCCCCGATTGCCTTGCCCTGTTCATTATCTTTTTCGCTACGTTATTCCAGAACAAGGGCACTGACGGCAGCCAGGTTATTTCATGCCTCCTGCAGGTTTCTAAAATGGTGCTGGGCGCCCTGTCTCTAAGGTATACAACAGTATCCCCCCATGTAAGCGCAAACAGCGTTACAATAAGGCCAAAAATGTGATGTGCAGGCAGCATAGCCAAAACCCTGTCCCCTTTTCTTGCAACAAACGGGTCAAATTTCAGGCACAAAAGCTTGGAGGACTGAAGCTGCTTTATAAAGGCCCTGCCGTCATATACAAAAATTTTTGACGTGGAGGTGGTGCCTGATGTACATAACGCAATTCTGTCGGCCCAATTAAACTCCGTATTTTCATAATAATTCTCTTCCGCCTTTATTGCATCCTCATAAGCTATCATTTTAAAAGGCGGCATAGCCTTATCCTTCCGTGAGCATACAATAGCAACCGCACCTGCCTCCTTCATAAAGTGACCAATCAAGTCATCGTTATGCTTGAAATCGACCAGAAGGACATTATACCCTGCCATCAGCAATCCCCAGAATACACTGAGCCAATAAGGCGTTGTATCATGCTTGAAGGCTATCCATGACCCGGTCGGGACATCCTCAAGCAACGCTTTAAGATGTATCGCCGTCCTTCTTGCCACCTCATCATATTGTCTGAAGGAAAGCTCTATAATCTCTCCGTTTTCATCATATCTCGTGCAAATTCTTTCAGGAGCAGATCCATAAATGCTTCCATAAGCAGCCTTAAAGGTCTGCTCCCCCTTGCACATCACATGGAAGGCTTTAAAACGAGGATCATTTTGCATATTTATTTTTCATCTCCTTAATTTTATAGCATATATTAACTTAATTATAACATAAAATTACATTTATGGAGATACAAAAATAAATAATCAGTACATTTATTTGCTGCTTTTGCTTTTTTCCGTTCCCGCCCTATCCAGTATAAATGTGTTTATACCATTTATAAGCGCAAGTGCGCTTGCCTTAATAATATCGGTATCTATGGCCCGTGCAGTATATGCCTTTCCGTCACAGCATATTTTTATATTAACTCTCCCGAGGGCCTCCTTGCCTCTGGACATGCTGCTTATCTTATACTCCTTTAATGAAATATCCATTCCCGCAACATCCTTTATAGCCGTATAAAGCGCATCAATAGGCCCATCTCCGACAGCACTCTGCTTAAATATTTTTCCTCCTCTTTTCATTTTCACTGTAGCGGTAGGGAAAATGTCATTGCTTATCACCTGGAAGGAAAGCAGCTCACACAAGCCTAGCTCCTCAAGGCAGCTTGCTTTTATATCTCCCTTCGACTTATCCCTGTTATGCTTATCTATTAAATAATAGACATCGTGATTGTAAACCTCCTTTTTAGTATCAGCCAACTGCAGAAATTTTGAAAAGAGCTCTTCAAAATCCTTCTCATTTTGGGCGACATATCCCATCCTGCTTATTGTATCCTTAAATGCATGCCTGCCCGAGCGCGCCGTAAGCACAAGCTCCATTCCCTCCACTCCTACATCCTCAGGGTTAATTATTTCGTAAACATCCTTGGACTTAAGAAGCCCGTCCTGATGTATTCCGGAGGAATGCGCAAAGGCGTTATCCCCTGTGAGGGCTTTATTAACCTGCACATCCAGTCCGGTAATATTACTCACCATTCTGGAGGTTTTATAAATTTCCTTTGTAATTATGCCTGTATGTGCTCCATAGTAATCAGGGCGCAGCCTTATTCCCATGACAGCCTCTTCAAGAGCACAATTTCCGGCTCTTTCCCCCAGCCCGTTTATTGTACACTCTATTTTGTCGGCTCCGTTTTTTACGGCAGCCAGAGTGTTTGCCGTTGCAAGTCCGGTATCGTTATGGCAGTGCACACTGAGTATCACCCTGTCATTCAAATTCTTCAACCGGTAGTTTATCTTTTTAACCAGCTCGCCAAATTCCTCCGGCACCGCATAGCCTACAGTGTCGGGGATATTAATCATTGTAGCCCCTGCCTTCACTACCGCCTCAATGGTCCTCCACAGGTATTCGAAATCCGCCCTTGACGCATCCTCAGTTGAATATTGCACGTCAGGAAGCAATGATTTGGCATACTTTACAGCTTCAACGCCCATATTCAGAATATCGTCCTTTGACTTGCCGAATTTCTTTTCAACATGAACATCCGACGCGCCAAGGACAATATGAATTAACGGTCTTTCGGCCCATCTTACACTTTGGTATACAGAATCTATATCTCCCCTGGCAGCTCTGCACAGAGCTGTTATCATCGGACCGTCACCGGCAGCCTTGGCTATTTCGCTTACCGCGTTGAAATCTCCGGCTGAAGAAGAAGGAAAACCCGCTTCTATAATATCTACGTTAAGAGCCTTAAGCTGCTGTGCAATCTCCAGCTTCTCATACAAATTCAGCTTTGCCCCGGGGACCTGCTCCCCATCCCTTAATGTGGTATCAAGCACCAGTATTCTTCTGCTCATAAATCCAACCTCCTCATTAATCTTTTAACAAATGTACTGCATGCTGCAAATGAATGCCATTACAGTGCACTCAGTATAAAATATATAATTAACACCAATGGCCGAACCCGGAATCCGGCCATCAAAAAAGCCTCATCTCTATAAATTAGAGACGAGGCTTACTCGCGGTACCACTCAAATTGATCCAAAATGAATCCACTCCTTCAACGGCTAACACCATCTATCCCTTTAACGGTGGAAATCCGGCTCACCCTACTATGAAAAGTCAGGCTGCAGTTTATGGATCAGTTCAAAACCCTAATACTGCCGATTCGCACCATCCACCGGCTCTCTGAAAGATTATGGATTTCTAATATTTCCAATCATCACTTTTTTGATATTGAATTTTATTATATAATTTTCTATTACATTTGTCAATATATTATTTCACAAATTATTCTTCTCTCAATTAGTAAATGAAATTGTTTTTTTGAGCAAATCTCTCCCTGCAACTGTATTTGCAAAAATTGTCCTCACAGCTTCGATATATTTCCCGGGCTCTGTAAACGACGGGCTATAATGAGTAAGCCACAGCTCCCCTACCTTTCCCTGCTTGGCAAGCAGACCCGCTTCTGAAAACATCATATGCTTTTTCTCCTCAGCTTTGGCAGCGTAATTCTCATCACCATACATACCTTCACAAATAAAGAGGTCCGAGCCTTTAATAAGCTGTGCCAGTTCCTGCGTTGGCCTTGTGTCAGTGCAATAACAGACCTTAATCCCTTTTCTGGGCTTACCTAAAACCATTTGGGGAGTAATAACCCTGTTCTCCAGCGTAATCGTCTCACCCTTCTGCAGATTATTCCAGCAGCTTACAGGAATCATCAGTTCCTTAGCACGTTCAGCATCAAATCTGCCCTGTCTTTTAAGCTCAACACAATATGCCAGGCAGGGAAGGGTATGGTCCACCGGTATACTCTTAATAAAAAGACCGCTAATACACACTTTGGCGCTTCCGGTATCAGGCAGCTCAATTAATTTCAGTGCATAAGGCAATTCAGGCGATATGACAGTTAAGCCTTCAACCACCTTTTGTATACCAGGCGGGCCGATCATTGTTAATGGCTCCTGCCTTCCCGAATTGCCCAATGTAAGAAGGAATCCGGGCAAGCCGGCTACATGATCCGCATGATAATGGGTAAGCAGGACAGCATCAATTGACTTTAACCCCCATTCAGCCATTTTAAGCGGGATTTGAGTCCCTTCACCGCAATCTATCAGAATCATTCTTCCATTATATCTTATTAAAAGGGATGTGAGCCACCTGTCCGGAAGTGGCATCATCCCTCCTG
This sequence comes from Bacillota bacterium, assembly GCA_023390115.1. Lineage (GTDB taxonomy): Bacteria > Bacillota > Clostridia > Acetivibrionales > DSM-27016 > Anaerobacterium. The sequence goes on along the minus strand of JAEWDM010000034.1, from coordinate 62,772 downwards.
TCCCCAACAAACAAACATCCAGCATAAAACATCTCCTTCTTTACTCTGCCGCTTTAAAGCATATACTTAAAAGCGGGCTCCTGTAAAGGCCCCGCCTATTTCTTTACATAAGCATTGACACTGCTGTTTTAATAATTATTTTGTCATAATCAAAAGCCTCTATGCTATTGAAGCCGGCAGTGGAGGCTTTAAGAGCGGGAGAGTATGCTGAGCATATGGATTTACCCTTATAAATCATTTTGTCTCAAATTTATTATGATTGCGGAGAATTTTAAAAACCACATTGACAAAATTTGATTTGATATATACTGAACAAAACATACTGCCGTCAAGCTATAAATCCCTTATATGTTATAATTTTACATAAATATTATCAATCAGCCGACGTTAATTTATAGATCACTGATAGAAAGGTACCTGCAGACGTATCTGCCCGCAGAATTGAAAATATTGGCAAAGCATTTTGGTGAACCGCGCCTATTGCTTTTGTTTTATGAGCTTGTCAACAAACTCCTCCACTTCCTTGAGCCTCACGCCGCTATTTTTTATTTTTAATGCAAGCTTAAAGTATGGTATAAATTCCTCATTATCCTGATATTCCTCGCCTATAAGAGAAACATCATCTGAAGCATCCTGCTTATGAATGCTCTCCAACTGATCGGTTATACCCAATATGTAGTCTGCTGAAACATTAAAATACTTTGCTATTGATGTAATTGCATGTAAATCCGGCTCTCTCTGACCCATTTCATACTTGGTTACCGCTTCTCTGCTTTTTCCGACAGCCTTGCCTACCTGAACCTGAGTTTGCCCCTGCTTCTCTCTTAAGTTTCTTAACCTCTCTGCGAAAACTGACATATTCGTCCTCCTATAAAAATAATTATATGATAATTTTTACGCAAAAAGCAACAACTCTTATCTTGAAAACGTATATGCAAAGAATGCTTTATACCGTACCGGCAGGATAGAAAGCACATAGGAAAGAGCAAGAAACAGCTTGCTGCTCTTTTTAATTCAAGCCTTAAATATTTTTTGCCTTTCCTAAGAAGTATGCACAGTTAGTCTGCAAGGAACCGTGACCTCTGAGTAAATGTCATCCGCCCGAGGCCCACCCCTTAAACTTGCTTATTTTAAAAGTATATTTATCTATTTCATATACCCCGGAGCCTGTATTATCAATCATTATTTTTCCGTCAAAAAACTGTATATCCAAGGGCCTTCTGATGGTTTTTCCCTCATCATCTCTTGATGCCGGCCTGTAAACAGCAGAATATCCATTCTCACCCTCCACTGTTATCTCATCAAACGATGTTACCAAATTCTTAATTCGTCCATCCTCATAAAAGCCGAGGGAATTTGTATCACCGTGCACTCCAACGGAATTTATATCAAATGCCGTTATGCTCCCTATGGGTGTGGGCACGGGTACGGACTTACACGGCTCTACCGACTTAATGCCTCCCTCCGGATAAAGGGCTATTCCGGTACGTACTCCTATACTTCCAAAGGGCAGCCGTACCTCAACCGAATCCTGGGGCCAGAGGGTAATGCTCTTTACCGTGCCGCCTTTGTAAAAATAAATCCCTATTATCTTTTTTCTGAATTTACCAAACTCAAAGCTGAAATCAAACTCCTGCGCTATGTCGTACTCATTTTCTTCAGACCAGTATCCTGTTATACGTCCATTCAAGTGGAGTATTCTCTTTATGCTCCCGTCCTCGTAAAAGCTGACAAACTCAACGGGAAAATCTCCTATCGGAGTTGTCACAACGGTTTGATCCTGAAGCGAAATACTTTTTATAATGCCATTATCATAAAAAGCTATGGGAGTAATAGGTTTTCTTCTATGCTCGTCATCCTTATAGTAGGGTATAAGCATCCCATACTTTGTACTCAGCCTGTTTTCCCTGTTAACCATGCACTCCCGGACACCGCCGTGAGCATATTCCTTTAAATATGTTATGCCATTTAACACTCCATATCTGGTAGCTATTGAATTCATCACTTACACCTTCTTAAAATATTTTATAATAATATACCACAATTACAGATAATAAACGCCAAAGCTAAACATTTCTTTTTATAAAAAATGATATCCCTGATACTAGATTATACCATAAAATTCATTAAAAAGCTTGTGCCGGAGTGCTCACTCTCTAGAGTACGTTAACTTAATTGTATTGACACATTGCCCGGTTTGTGCCATTATATATTTAGGCCGCATTAATGCAGTGCTAATAAAACTGAATACAATCTTCAGGGTAGGGTGCAATTCCCAACCGGCGGTAAAGCCCGCGAGCTTAAAGAATGCCATTTTAGGCTTCTTTAAGCAGATTCGGTGAATTTCCGAAGCCGACAGTAATTTATGCATAATTTTTAAGGTGCTCTTAAATTTAAGAACCTCTTAAAATTGTTTATATGCATTTAATCAGTCTGGATGAAAGAAGATGGTGACGACTTGTGTCTTTTAGATGCCCTGAAGTAATATTTCAAGGCATTTTTATTTTGTAAAGGAGAGTCGTGATGTATAAAAAAAGGTATGCAACAGCATATATAACCAAAATTGCTATATTGTCCGCAATGGCTTCCGTGCTTATGTTTTTGGAGTTTCCCATTCCATTTATGCCGCCGTTTTTAAAAATGGATTTAAGTGAAATACCTATCCTCCTGGCAGCTTTTTCATTGGGTCCCGCAAGTGCTGTTATAATTGAACTGATAAAAAATCTTATACATGTACTTACAACTCAGACAGCAGGCATAGGCGAGCTGGCAAATTTTCTGGTAGGCATTGCCTTTGCAGTGCCCGCCGGCATCATTTACAAGCGTTTCATGAGCAAGAAGGGTGCGGGTATTGCCCTTTCGGCAGGAAGCCTGTCCATGGTGCTATTTGCATCTGCTTTTAACTATTTTGTCCTGCTTCCCCTATACGCCGCAGTCCTCAATTTTCCTATCGACGCCGTCGTAGGCTTAGGCAGCAGCGTAAACGGCTATATCGTGGATGTAAAAACCTTTATCGCCTTCGGAATAGTGCCGTTTAATCTTATAAAAGGCATTATGGTTTCAGTAATCGTTGCTTTAGTATACAAAAAGCTTTCTCCCCTTCTGCATAAAAATTCAAAGGAAGAGCTCTCGGCTTAGGCTGAGAGCTCTTCTTAAGAAGAGGAGCATGAATTCTAATGAGCTTTGGAAATTATAGAGCAGGTATGGCTGCCCCTGCCTTCCATTATGCCTTTAAAGTAAACTACAAGGACTGTTTCCGTAGTTTTAATATGGATGCTTCCTATATCTACTCCCTTTTTCATAAATGCTGCGGCAAGGTCTTCTTTTATTCTATCAGCAGGCACATAATATGAACTGCTTCGTATTTTCGGCTTTTGTCTAAAAAACATGCTACTTCCCCCTGTCTGAAATTATTGGCAGTAAAACCCCTCCGGATGGATTCCAATAAAAATATTCCATCATATTAATTATTTTACATTATTTCCCTGAGAGTGCATAATATTTTTGTATAATAAAAAGGCTCCATTTTCAGGAGTCTTTTTATTATACAAAAGCATCAACCTATTTTTACTTTTTTATCAAGAGCCTTACCAAGACTGTACCACGAATCTCTAAGCTTAAAGCGTATGTCCTCGTCCACAGTTCTTTCTATTATATCATTAAAATTCTTACGCATTTCATGAAGCTCTTTAATATTGAACTCTGAGCTTTCAAGCATCTTTTCCATCTGAGCAACCCATTCCTTTAAATGATCAGACCCTATAAATTCTTCCGGCACTTTCTTCTTTAAATGTGAAATAACAAGTTTTACAGCTTTCTTTTTTACGTCTACATCTGTTTGCATTCTCTTCACAGTTCCCTTTGGCATCCTAATCACTCCTTACAGCAAAATATTTAAACATACCGAAGAATATAAATATAACAAATTATAAAATACTCCAGAATTTGAAAAACTCTGCTTTGTTATGAAATATATAGATACAATCTATAATATTTTCTAATTACAACATATTATAGCATAGTATTAATGAAATATCTATAAGGCACAAGCATTAAAAAACCTCTCCCGGCTTCGTCGGAAGAGGCTTAAATTCATAATAGCATTGGAATAAGCTTCAATAAACAACAAGCTGCTTGCCTTTGAGCTTCTCCTTGTCTATATTGTCCTCCTTACCTCTTGGAAGCGTTACCGTGTCAGGATTTCCATCACTTATATACTGCTCGCCCTCCGAAATATTTTCCAGCCACCATGCCAGATCCGCCTCTACAGTTTCAATTCCTGCCGCTCTTACCCTTGGCAGGCTCATTAAATCAAGCTTTGTGCTTATAGGAGACGGTGCGGGGTTTGCACCGACCAGCAATATACACTTATTTTCATAGGTCACTCCCTCATACTCTCCCTTTATAACGTATTGCTTAAGGTCCTGCTTTGCATTGCGCCCTAAAGGCAATGCAAGGCTTTCCATTATGTAGCCCGGAACAGCCTCAAGCAAAGCCTTCTGGTTTCCTCCTACCTCTTCCATTATGCCTCCCGCGCTGTTTATGGCTCTCAAATCACTGTGGTTTAATGTATGATTTCCTATTTCAAAGCCCTTGTCAATGAGATAGCCCAGTCTTTCAGAAATTGTCCCCTTCCCTGAAAAGGTGCCTCCGCCCAGATTGACATAAAAGGAAGCCTTAAGTCCAAAATCAGGATACTTTTTATTAAACTCCTCCATTACTCCTACCGCAGATTTTCTGTTTGCCACAAGCCTTCCATTCTCCTCAATCAGATTAAACTGCCCCGCACTGCCGTCATCAAAGGTAAATACCATGGGAATAAAGCCTGCGGGAACATCAATGTTATTTTCAATATAGTCCTTCATGCTTATCAGACGGTAGCCCCTGCCGTACAGATCCTCTAAAAGCTTTTCAAACAATGCAAAGGTGGTCGTGTATTCCTTATCTCCTGATTTATATTCCTCCACAAAGTTATGAAACATAACAACCATAATCTTCCCCGATTCATTGGGCTTTACCCTGGAAAGGTCAATTTGCCCGCCTTCTCCCTTAGTGCCATCATCTGCGGAATCTTGAGCGCCGCCGCTTCCCTGCTGAGTATTCTGAGCTTCCAAGGGAGGAATAGACGTCTGATTTTTCCCCTCCATTTTAGTGCTGTTGTCCTGAAATTTAGTACTCCCTGCGCATCCCGAAAGCAAAAAAGCCATAGAAAAAGCTAAGAGAACCCCCGCTGCCGCCTTTTTCATTTAAACACCCCGTCTTGAATATTATTGATTCGCCTATTGCCAAGGCCTTCCGTTTTTATGTAAGCAATCAGTAAGTCTTTTGGCAGAAATATATTCTTCCCCCTAAGGCATATTTTAATTATAACAAAATTCTACATTATTACATATTAAAAAAAAGTAAAATAAAAAACCTACATAGCTTTATGTAGGGGACAGCTTAAGAAGAAAAAACCTCTAATTTTATTATTTGATGCACAGGGTACAATATTTAATGCCCTGTACACTATTTTTAGAAGGGATCACTTTAAAAACCGCTTTCGTGACAGTTAAATCAGGACAAGCCTGTATCCGAAAAGGTCTGCCTATACCTCTCTTTACAAGCTCAAATAGCTGATAGCCTCAGCTTTTGAAAATATATTATTCAAGCCTCATTACGTTAAATAATAAAAAGTCCTTTATTTCACTCCGGGCGGATATACATTACAGCCTGCAACCCGTCTCAATCCGTAAGGCCTTTCTTCTATAGCTGTCCCTTTTTCTACATTATACTACATATATCCGCAAAGGTTCAAATGCAATTTATGGCTTTGTTCAGACTATAATTCCAGGTTTGCAAAATAAAGCTCTACGATAGTCGTTTATATGCATTGATCAATAAAGCCACATTACTACTTCAATGAATTTAAAATAAACAATTTTGTAAATTTTTCCGATATAAACATAAGCGGCAGTGTTTTACAAGGATGAACAGTAATATAAGCAAGGAGGCATTTTTATGAAAATTGCAAGCTCGGGAATTTCCATGACAGGACAGTCGGCTTTGGCCGAAGTAAGCTCGAGGGAAGAAGCTCTAAGAGCCTGGATAGGAAATGAAAGGCCTGATTTTGAAGGCCAAAAACCGGCCGGACCGCCGGCACAGCCCCAAGCAGACACTTTAGAGCTGTCACAGACCGGCAAAGCTTTCCTGGAGGAGCATAAGGCTTCAATCATTGAGGCTGAGACCGGCAAAGACATACTATTTAAAATTTCGGATAAGGATATGCAAAAGCTCCGGTTAATTCACGATATGATCAGGCTCCTTACCGGAAAAAGGCTAAAATTTTACCTGCCCGCGGAAATCAAGGCTCCGGAGGGTAACCTGACCGGTTCAAACGGAAAGCTTTCCAATTCGGTGCTGGAGGATTTGAGGGGCGGGGGTATCCGGCTGTCTCCACTACAGGGGTGGGGGCTTGAGTACAGCTATAATGAATTTAACTATGAAAAGGAGAAAATGGATTTCTCTGCTCAGGGAGTTATAAAAACTGCCGACGGAAGGGAAATAAATTTCTCAGTCCAGCTAAGTATGAGCAGAGAATTTATGTCACAGAAAAGTATAAGCATAAGGGCAGGAGATGCGGCACGAGTTGATCCTCTTGTAATTAACTTAAACAGCAATGCCCCTTCCCTGACCGATACAAAATTCAGCTTCGATCTGGACTGTGACGGCAAGCCGGATCAAATTTCCTTTTTGTCTCCCGGCAGCGGGTTTCTTGCATTGGATATAAACAATGACGGCATTATAAATGATGGCAGTGAGCTTTTTGGACCCGGCTCAGGAAACGGCTTCTCCGAGCTATCCCAATATGACAGCGACAATAACAACTGGATCGACGAAAACGATGATATTTATGACAGGCTGCGTATATGGACAAAGGATGACAATGGGAATGACGTTCTTTTTGCTCTGGGCGAAAAGGGTATAGGAGCCATATACCTTGGAAATATCGATACCGATTTCAGTATAAAAAGCGCCGCAAGCAACGAGCTGCAGGGGCAAATAAGAAAAACGGGAATTTACGTTAATGAAAGCGGGTCGGTAGGAACAATCCAGCACATAGATCTGGCAATTTAGAAAAGTAATGCAAAGGGCCGGTTCTGCTGCCTCACTCCGGTGAGGCAGCAGAACCGGCCCTTTGCATTACTCTTAGAGCACCTTCTGCAAAAATGATTTGGTTCTTTCATTCCTGGGATTTGAGAATATGTTCTGAGGGGTATCCTCCTCCAGTATTTCTCCTTTATCCATAAACAATACCCTGTTTGCAACCTCTTTTGCAAAGCCCATTTCATGAGTGACAACAATCATTGTCATTCCTTCCCTTGCAAGGCCCTTCATAACCTCAAGCACCTCTCCCACCAGCTCGGGATCAAGAGCCGAGGTGGGCTCGTCAAACAGCATTATTTTAGGCTTCATGGCAAGAGCCCTGGCTATAGCCACTCTTTGCTGCTGTCCACCCGACAATCTGGAGGGATATTCGTCACGCTTATCCTCAAGGCCCACTTTCTTTAAAAGCTCTAAAGCGTATTTTACCGCCTCTTCCTTAGCAAGCTTCTTTACGGTGACAGGCGCCTCTATAATATTTTCAAGCACAGTCATATGCGGAAAAAGATTAAACCTTTGGAATACCATCCCAAGCTCTGTACATATCTCCGAAATCCTCTTGTGAGATACTTTAAGCTGATCCCTGCCTCCGGTTCTCTCGTCTACCAGCTCCTCTTCAATGTATACCCTTCCCGAGGTTATCCTTTCAAGGTGGTTTAAGCACCTTAAAATAGTGCTTTTGCCCGAACCGCTCGGCCCGATTATGCAAACCACCTCGCCCCTGGACACCTGAAAGTTTATATTCTTAAGTACCTCCAGAGCTCCGAAGGATTTTGCCACATTCTCCATTTTTACCATCATCCTTACGTCCCTCCTATTCATACACAGAATATTTTTTCTCAAGCTTCTCAAATATATAGGTAAAAACCGTTGTCATTATTAAATATAATACCATTGCAGGAATATATATTACAGCATTGGACTCCCTAGCGGAAACCTGTGTAGTAACCTTCATGAGCTCCGTCATACCTATGATGGACACCAGTGACGAGTCCTTCAAAAGAGCGATCAGCTCATTTCCTACGGGAGGTATCAGCCTTCTGTACGACTGAGGCACAATTATCCTTCTCATTGCCTGTCCATAGCTCATTCCGAGCGCCTTGGCCGCCTCCATCTGCCCCTTGTCTATGGACTGTATTGCCGCCCTGATGATCTCTGCAAGGTAAGCCGCAGAATTAAGGCTTAACGCCAGGAGAGCAGGCATCCACTGCCCGGGAAGCGTTAAACTCTTATGAATAAGAGGCAATGCGTAGTAAATAAAAAACAACTGCATCAAAAGGGGCGTCCCTCTGAACAGCCATATATAAGTCCAGCAGACCTTGTCCACCATTTTATTTTTAGACAGCCTCCCAAGCGCCAGGAAAAGCCCCAGTACCGCACCGAAGCAAACCGAGATTATCGTCAATAAAACAGTGTTTAAGGCTCCCTCAAGAAGAGCAGGCATATACCCCATTATTTTAGTAAGCAACTCCAAATTTAACACTCCCCATATTTATGCTTTTACATGACAAGGTGCCGCGCTGTGCTCTATAAGCTTCGGCAGTACGGCACCATACTTTAAACAGCTTTATTCCAGATTCTTTGTAACATCCTCGCCGAACCACTTTTCGGAAATAGTCTTCATTGTTCCGTCGGCCTGCATTTCATCAATTATCTTATTGGCCTTGTCCCTGAGCTCGGTGTCCTTTTTGGCAAAGCACATAGCTATCGGCTCGGCCTCGGGGCTCTCCCATGCGAGCAAATACTTGCCCTCGTTGTTTGAAAGGTAGTATTTTGCCACAACCACGTCAACCATAATCGCTTCAATTCTTCCCGCGTCCAGATCCATAAAGGGCTGTGTCACCAGAGGATAGGCGCTGAGATTTGCCTCATCAAGCTTGAGTGTGTCCTTGCAGAATTCCTCGGAGGTGGTGCCTGCCTGAAACCCTACCTTCTTGCCCTTTAAGTCGTCGGGGGACTTTATAGAGGTGTTGTCCTTTAAGGTAACTATAACCTGCTTGTTTGCTACATAAGCCTTTGTAAGAGAGTGCTCCTTCAGCCTGTCCTCGTTTATGCTTACGGAAGAAACAATAACATCGAACTTGTCCGCCTCAAGAGCCTGAAATATCCCCGTCCAGTCGTTTGAAACAAACTCCACATCCTTTTTGCCCAGCCTTTTTGCCAATTCCTTCGCAACATCAACATCGAAGCCTATCGTGGTTTTGCCGTCGGCATCCTTATACTCCATAGGAGGGTAGCTGTCGTCAACCCCTACGCGCAAAACATCGCTTTCGCCGCCTGCAGTGCCGCAGCCGCTTACAGCAAATACCATAGCCAGTACAAGCGCCATTACAGCGGCAAAAATTTTCTTCCTTGACCTCATCATATTAATTCCTCCTGTTTTTGAACTTTTTATTTATGGGCTTAAGCCATGAACAGTTTATGACTTTACCCTATTAAAGCAATATAGATCGTTTACATGATAAAAACATCTTTACATCCTTGTAAACAATCTATAGCAAGCTTATAGCACAATCTCCCCAAAAGCCTTCGGCATATGGAGAATATTAAAATAATATAAATATATTATATCAAAAGCCCGTATTTTACAACATTTAATATTATACATGAAAATTTATAAATATACAGGCAAAGGCCCTGATACTTCTGCTTATGCCATCTGCTGCCACTATTTCACCGGCCGGAGGGCACAGCCGCAAATATAAATTAGTTAACATAAAGCATATAACTGTTTGTTTATTATCCTGAAGGCATAGGCCTGAATTTTTCATCAGCCATTAAGCTTTTTAAATATTGCATCCTTAATTTTATTGCTTACATGAATAGTATTTGAGCCCTCATTAATCAAAGCCTGACGTATGTACTCCACCTCGGCCTCGGTAAGCACAAGCACCCTGCCCTTTTTATCCGGCTTCATTCCTCCCAGTATTTCCGAAATTGTATTCTTTGCATCCTGTATACTGGGAAAATAGTAAACACTCAGAGCATCGTCATACACGGCACCGTTTTTTATGTATATTTCCTTTATACCGGAAGGCTTTATGCCTGTCTGCTTCGATATGTCATCTACCCTGTACATTCCTGTGTAGTCTATATAGAAGCTGCCCTCCCTCTTGCCGGATGTCCTTATAATGAAGTTTGTCTGGTTTATCATGATGAAGCCGCCTCCAGAATTTATATTTTTATATATATTTATATTATCACTATTACTATAATAATACAGCTTATCGCAAACAACAATACAAATGCCTTAAATTTGTTTTCTTGTAATTTATGGCAGCGTAGACAGCTTTAATTTATGCAATTGTGATATACTTTTTATAAGCTTTATGGTAGAATATTCTGTGGCAATGGGGCTCACATTGACCACGGCATGTTGAAGGCTCCTGCTTTGAACTATGGATGTTCATTCAAGGTAGGTGTCTTTTTGTTTGCATAAAGCTGTGCGTAATTTATACTTTTTTGCCACAAATATGGTTTTTATAAAATTTAAATATATTTTATAAATACAAAAAAAGGATCAAAATTATTACGAAAGGGGTCATAAAAAATGATTTACACTTCAGAAGTTGAGAAGATGTGCTGCATTGCCAAAGGTGCCAATCATGGGCCTGCACCCATCCCACAGGAAGGCAGGTGGACACAGGCTAAGGAAATTAAAGATATATCGGGGTTAACTCACGGAATAGGCTGGTGCGCTCCCCAGCAGGGCACCTGCAAATTAACCCTGAATGTCAAGGACGGTATAATACAGGAGGCCCTGGTAGAGACGGTAGGATGCTCGGGCATGACTCATTCAGCGGCTATGGCTGCTGAAATACTTCCCGGTAAAACTATTTTGGAGGCACTGAACACAGACCTTGTATGCGATGCAATAAACACTGCCATGAGGGAGCTTTTCCTTCAGATAGCTTACGGCAGAACCCAAACTGCATTCTCTGAGGGCGGACTGCCAATCGGAGCGGGCTTAGAGGATCTTGGAAAGGGCCTTAGAAGCCAGGTGGGAACAATGTACGGAACTCTTGACAAGGGCCCGAGATACCTTGAAATGGCAGAGGGCTATGTAACACATATCGCGGTGGATGAAAGCGGTGAAATAATAGGCTATGAATTTGTCCACCTCGGCAAAATGATGGACATGATCAAAAAGGGCACAGACGCAAATGAGGCGTTGAAAAAAGCAACCTCAACCTACGGAAGATTTGCAGAGGCTGCAAAAATAATAGATCCCAGACATGAATAATTAAAAGGAGGGTTAGTTCAAAATGGCATTATTTGAAAGTTATGAGAGAAGAATCGGCAAAATTACAGCCGTGTTGAATGAAAACGGTATAGCTTCCCTGGAGGAGGCCGGCAAAGTCTGTCAGGACGCGGGCATCGATCCCTATAATATTACAAAAGCCATACAGCCCATTTGCTTTGAAAATGCATGCTGGGCATATGTTGTAGGTGCGGCAATAGCCGTAAAAAAAGGCTGCAAAAAGGCGTATGAAGCTGCCGAGGTTATAGGTGAGGGCCTTCAGGCCTTTTGCATACCCGGATCCGTTGCAGAGGACAGAAGGGTCGGAATAGGGCACGGAAATCTTGGAGCCATGCTTTTGAAAGAGGAAACAAAGTGCTTTGCCTTCCTTGCGGGACATGAGTCCTTTGCAGCCGCCGAGGGCGCAATAGGAATCGCAAGATCGGCAAACAAGGTCAGGAAGGAAGCCCTGAGGGTTATTTTAAATGGCCTTGGGAAGGACGCAGCTCAGATAATTTCCAGAATTAACGGATTTACATATGTTCAGACAAAGTTCGACTACTACACCGGCAAGCTGGAAATAGTCCGCCAGATACCTTATTCAAAGGGCGAAAGGGCAAAGGTAAATTGCTATGGCGCCGATGATGTAAGAGAGGGCGTTGCAATAATGCACCATGAGGGAGTAGATGTTTCCATAACAGGTAATTCTACAAATCCCACCAGATTCCAGCACCCTGTGGCAGGCACATACAAGAAGGAATGCTATGAGCTGGGTAAAAAATACTTCTCCGTTGCTTCAGGCGGAGGAACGGGAAGAACCCTGCATCCCGACAACATGGCTGCCGGTCCCGCTTCATACGGTATGACGGATACCATGGGAAGAATGCACTCGGACGCACAGTTCGCGGGCTCCTCCTCAGTTCCCGCGCATGTTGAAATGATGGGCTTCTTAGGCATTGGAAACAATCCTATGGTCGGAGCAACGGTTGCTGTTGCAGTAGCGGTAGAGGAAGCAATGTCAAAATAACTGCTTGTTAAGCAGACAAAGGGCATGGAGGCTTATTACTTGGCCCCATGCCTTTTTTTGCGCTGAATCGCGGCAATTAAAGGGACGCATGTAATTTAGGTGAAGAATGTTATAGAATAAGTGATATAATAGGATATATGCATTTTCAAGGAGGTATTATTATTTGAAAAATTCCAGAGATTTGCAGCAATTGCTGTACGCGATAGATGGAAGAGGGTACCCGTCATATAAGGATATAAGAGGCCAGTACCGCTTTGAAAAGCACGTTCTTTTTATAGATCACGTGCAGGGCGACCCCTTTGCTTCTCCCACCAGAGCCCATGTAGCGGTGTCGAGGAGGGAGGCGGGCTTTCCCCGGGAGCTTTTGAATTCAAAGCATAAGCTTATTGCCGCCGCGGATTTTTTAACCAGAGCATTCCGGAGCAATATAAGACGCTTTTATAACGGTGTGGATGGTTCGGGCAAAAGCGGCGTTTTGAATATTGACTTCTGCGGGCAGGAAATACTTGAGAGGACCTCGGTGGTTATAAAGGACGATATAATTGAAGCAAGGTTTGAGGTAGGGCTTCCCGCAGCGGGAAGAAGAGTGCTCGGCAAAGCCGCAGACTACATTTTCTCGTCCGCCCTGCCTAAAATTACAGAGAATTCCCTTTTCTATAAAAGCATTGACGGGGAAAGGCTTAAAAGGCACATTGATCTCTTTATTGATCAGCAGCATCTAAGAAGCGAGCTGTCAAAAAGAGGTCTGTCGGCATTTATAGCCAACGGCTCAATACTTCCAAGGGAAAATGGAATATCGGACAGGCCGATGCCGGAATGCGCCGTTCCCTTTAAAAGTCCCCCCGGCCTTGAGGTGGAGTTTGTCCTTCCAAATATGGGAAGCGTAAAGGGAATGGGAATTCCCGAGGGCATAAGCCTTATTGTAGGAGGAGGATATCACGGGAAGTCAACCCTTCTTAAAGCTCTGGAGCTGGGGGTGTACGACCATATCCCCGGTGACGGAAGAGAGCTTGTTATTACAAGAGATGATGCTGTAAAAATCCGTGCCGAGGACAGGCGAAGCGTTGAAAGCGTTAATATAAGCCCTTTTATTAACAATCTTCCGAATAAAAAGGACACCGTCCGCTTCTCAACCGACAATGCCAGCGGAAGCACCTCTCAGGCGGCAAATATTATGGAGGCTTTGGAAGCCGGGTCAAAGCTTCTGCTTATAGATGAGGACACCTCCGCCACAAATTTTATGATCAGGGACAGGCGTATGCAAAGGCTGGTTTCAGCAGACAAGGAGCCCATCACTCCCTTCATTGACAAGGCCCGGGAGCTGTATAAGCAGTATAATGTTTCATCTATCCTTGTGGTAGGAGGCTCGGGGGACTACTTCGACATATCCCATGTTGTTATTATGATGGATGAATACATACCAAAGGATGTTACAGAGGCTGCCCGGAGTATTGCTGCGGACGACCCGGACAGGAGAAGCCCTGTTGGGGAAGCCCGTTTCGGAGACATAACTCCCAGAATACCTCTTAAGTCGGGATTCCGTACAGGCTCCAGAGATTCAAGAATAAAGCCTAAAGGACTTCACACCCTCTTATACGGGGATTCCCAAATTGATCTGTCATATGTCGAGCAGCTTACCGGCAGCAGCCAGACCAACTGCATAGCACTTATGCTGGAATTTATGGCGGCACACATATTAGATGACAGCCTGACCCTTTCGGCTGCGGCAGACAAGCTGTTTGAGCTGGTAGAAAGGTCGGGGCTGGATTCAATATCGGCACATAACAGCTATCCCGGAAATCTGGCAATGCCCAGAAAGCATGAGCTGTGCTCCGCTGTAAACCGGTTTAGAGGACTCAAGGTGAAGCTGTAAAAGAGGGGATGCGCTTTCCCCCTTTTTTTACATGCCTTCATAGCTTCAGTCATCATAATCCATTTTTCTTATCGCCATTGTGGGACAGACAGAGGTACACTCTCCGCACCCGGTGCATTTTTCAGTGTCTATTCTCGCCAGAGAGCCTTCCATGCTTATGGCCCCGTAGCTGCAAGCCTTGACACAGCGTGTGCAGCCTATGCATCCGACCTGGCAGTTCTTTTTTGTGACAGCTCCCTTATCCCGTGATTTACACATGACAGAATATTTTTTCTCTTTGGGTACGATTTCAATAAGCTTTTTGGGACATGCAGCAACACATTTGCCGCAGGCGCGGCACCTGTCCTCTATAACCCTTGCAACTCCTCCCGCTATTGCTATGGCATTAAAGGGGCATGCGGCCATGCAGCTTCCATGCCCGAGGCACCCATAGGCGCAGGATTTGTGCCCTCCAAAGAGCTGAGCCGCAGCGAAGCAGTCATTCAGGCCGTGATAGATATATTTTTCCGTGCTGACACTGCAGCGCCCGTTGCATAATATCCTTGCGGCCACTCTCTTTACTCCGGCGGCTTCAACACCCATTACAGCCGCAATCTTTTCAGCCACCGCGTCTCCTCCAACGGGACATCCGTTTACCTGTGCCCTGTCTCCTGCAACGGCATCTGCAAAGGCATCACAGCCTGCGAAGCCACAAGCTCCGCAGTTGGCCCCAGGCAGAATATCTCTAATCTGTACGGCTCTTTCATCCGCCTTTACCTCAAAAACCCTTGAGGCATACGAAAGCCCTATTCCAAACAATGCTCCCATACCGCCCAGCACTGAAGCCGCAACTACAACCTCATACATAATAAGTCCCCCCGTCGTTACTTAATTAAGCCCTGAAATCCAAAAAATGCAAGCGAAACCAGAGATGCCGATATAAGGGAAATAGGAAAGCCTTTTAAGGCTTCGGGTATATCGGCATACTCAAGACGCTCCCTGATACCGGCGAACAGTACTATTGCCAGTGTAAAGCCCATTCCCGCAAAAATACCGTAAAGAGAGGAATTCAGCAGGTCAAGACCATTCTGTATATTTATCAGGCATACCCCCAAAACAGCACAATTAGTAGTAATCAGGGGAAGATATACTCCCAGTGCCTGATAGAGCTGCCTGCTGGTCTTTTGTATTACCATTTCCACGAACTGAACCAGCGCGGCAATAACCAGTATAAAGCCTATTGTCTGGAGATACTCTATTTTAAATGTTTTTAATACATATTCCTGCAAAAGCCATGTAGCCGCCGAGGAAACACCCATTACAAAAATTACTGCGGCACCCATTCCAAGAGCTGTGTTTATTTTCTTGGACACTCCCAGAAAGGGACATATGCCAAGAAATCTCACCAGCACGAAATTTTCAATAAGCACAGCCGATAAAAATGCCGTTATAATGCTCTGTATCATGCCATTTCTCCTCTCTGCCCGGACTCAAGCTTTTTGCAGCGCCCCCCGCATCCAATGCAGCCCGAAGCCTTTATTTTAACCGAGGTAAACCTGTTTACCAGGCCTATTATTATTCCAAAGGTCAGAAATCCTCCCGGCGGAAGAATCATTGCAAGGGCAGGGCTTGCTTCAGCTCCAAACACCTGTATTCCGAAGAAGCTTCCGTTCCCCAATATTTCCCTGACGCCTCCCATAACTACAAGAGCAGCGGTAAAACCTATTCCCATACCTATACCGTCAACAATTGCGGCAGCAGGCTTGTTTTTGGCAGCAAAGGCTTCTGCCCTGGCAAGTATTATGCAGTTAACTACAATAAGAGGAATAAATATCCCCAGAGCCTTGTCTATGGCAGGCAGATAAGCCTTTAAGAGCATCTGCACAACAGTAACAAAGCCTGCAATAATAGTTACGTATGCAGGAATTCTTACTTTTGGCGGTATGAATTTCCTGAGCAGTGAAACCGCAAGATTGGAGCCTATAAGCACAACCGCGGTAGACGCTCCCATGCCAAGCCCGTTCACCGCAGAGGTCGTCACGGCCAGAGTGGGGCATGTTCCCAGTACCAGCCGTAGGCTGGGATTCTCGTCAATTATTCCGTTTTTTAATATTTTAAAAAGACTCATTTTACTCCCCTCCATCCTTTAAAAGCCCTTCAGCCAATTCTGCCGATGACCGGACTGCATCTGTAACAGCCTTCGATGTAATAGTCGCTCCGCTTACCGCTTCAATTTCATTTTCTCCCGAAGCCTTACCTTTAACTACCTCAAAGGGCTTTTCAATGCTTTTACCCTCATACTGCCCCTTAAACTTGTCCTCAGCCACCTTTGAGCCCAGCCCCGGAGTCTCGCTGTTATCTCCTATAGCCACTCCCAATACCTCTTTATGCTTTGAAATTCCGACAATAACCTTCATTTCCCCGCCGTAGCCTTTCGGCGCGGCAGTAAAAACATATCCCAGCAGTTCATCTCCCTTATACGCGGCATACACATCCCCGATCATATCCTCATATCCGTTTTCCTTCCATCCCTCCAGCTCTTCAAAGCTTTCGGCCTCCTTTATAACCTGCCGTCTTTGCTCTTCACCGGCAGCTTTTGTCCTTTCGGCAATAACCTCCTTTGTGGCGCTGTTTACAAGGGCAAGACACAGAGCCACAACAAAGCATATGACAAACAATTTTACCGCTGGCTTTACCATATCACGCATTGACCTTCACACCCCCAAAACTCTTAGGCACCATATACCTGTCTATAAGCGGTACCGCCAGATTCATCAGCAAAATGGAGTAGGACACACCCTCGGGGTACCCTCCGTACAGGCGTATTACAGAGGTAAGCAGTCCGCAGCCCACACCCATAATAATTCTTCCCCTTGCAGTTACAGGAGAAGTAGTATAGTCGGTCGCCATGAAAAACGCTCCGATTATAAGCCCTCCTGCCATAATGTGATACAGAAAGTTGCCCGTAAAAAGCCTCTCTCCCCCGAATATCCATGTCATAATACCCACAGTGCCTATAAACGCCGCAGGTATCTCTATTGAAATAACTCTTTTTATAAGTAAATATGCAGCCCCTATAAGCAGGGCAAGCGCAGAGGTCTCTCCTATGCATCCCCCCACATTTCCGGTAAAAAGCTCCGTAAGGGAAGGAAGCGCATCCGCCGTCACAGGTCCCATTTTAAGCAGCGCCAAAGGAGTAGCCGAGCTTACGGCATCGGCATATGTCGCAGAGCTTACAGAATCCGCCGCCGGGGTTTCCCATGTTGTCATATACACAGGCCATGACGCCATGAGGAAGGCTCTGGCAGCAAGTGCGGGGTTAACAAAGTTGTGCCCCAGCCCTCCGAAAAGCTGTTTAACTATGACAACGGCAAAGGCGCCCCCGATAGCCGCTACCCACAGAGGAACTGACGGAGAAAGGTTAAATGCCAGAAGCATTCCCGTAACCGCCGCACTTAAATCACTTATTGTGCAGGGCTTTTTCATCAGCCGTGCTGATATATATTCCGATACCATGCAGGAAGCAACGGTAACAATTATAAGAAGCAGTGCCTTAAGTCCGAAAAAGAACACAGCCGCCACTGCCGCGGGCATTAGTGCTATGATAACATCCAGCATCAGTTTTCTTGTGCTTTCACCGCTCCGTATATGAGGTGAAGAGCCCGCCAAAAGATTATACTCCATTTTTAATTGCCCCTTCCCGCTTTAAAGTCTGCCTTCTCTTAAGCTCGGCCTTTGCATACCTTATAGACTGCACAAGATATCTTGAGGCCGGACATACATATGAGCAGCACCCGCATTCCATACAGTTGTTCAAATGGTATTTTACCGTCTCCTCTACCCTTCCAAGCTCCACATTTGCACTTATATAAAGGGGCAGCAGCCCCATCGGGCAGGCAGATACACATTTCCCGCAGCGTATGCACACACCCTCCGGGGCGGTATGCGCCTCTTTTTCTGTAAACGCCAGAAGGGCGTTGGTATGCTTAACCACGGAATTATCCAGTGAAAACTGGGCGACCCCCATCATAGGCCCTCCCATTATTATTTTTGCGGGCTTTTCCTTAAAGCCTCCGCAAAACTCAAACACATCCTTAAGACTGGTACCTATAAGCACCTCTAAATTCATCGGCTTTGCAACCGCAGAGCCCTCCACCGTAACCCTTTTCTTTATAAGAGGCATGCCTGTGCTTATATATGCAGCGATATTTGACACTGTATTAACGTTGTGCACAAGCACTCCTATGTACGAGGGCAGCCCCCCTGCGGGAACCTTTCTTCCTGTAACGGCATAAATGAGCTGCTTTTCTCCCCCTTGCGGATACCTCGCGGGCAGAGACACCACCTTTATTCCTTCAAACTCCGCTGCAAACTCTGATAGCCTTTGTATTGCCTTCGGCTTGTTTGCTTCTATGCCTATATATGCCTCAGGTATTTGAGTCAGCTCCATCAATATCCGCGCTCCCTCAAGCACCCTTCGGGAATTCTCCATCATTTCCCTGTAATCGGAGGTAATATACGGCTCACATTCAGCGCCGTTTATTATAAGCGTGTCCAGCTTTTGGCCAGGCGGGGGAGACAGCTTTACAGACGTAGGAAAGCCTGCGCCGCCAAGCCCTACAATTCCCGACTCTCTTATCTTCTTTATTACACTTTCCCTGCCGGTATCGTTTACAGGTACTACGCTGTCATCAGGCTTCTGCTGCCCGTCCGGTTCAATTTCCGCCGAAACCACTTCAAATCCTCCGGGATACAGTATGGGCCTTACATCCGTTACAACACCTGAAACACTTGAGTGAACAGGTGCCGAAACTATAGAATCGGAATCTCCTATTTTCTGTCCCACCAGAACGCTATCACCTTTTTTAACCAATGGCGTACATGGAGCTCCTATGTGCTGAAGCATGGGAATAACAACTCTGGACGGCAGGGGCATCCTCACCGTTTCAAATTCCGATGTTTTCTTGTGGTGTGAAGCTTTTATACCACCCTTGAACCTTTTTAGCGTGTTAATCATTTAAAAACACCTCACTTCTTTTGTATTTCTCTGCGTTGCATAAAACCCCAGTGGAAGCTTAAAAGAATCTTTTACAGGCAACCCGCCGCAAGCAGGTGCTTTTTCATTTCATGTGCCGTCCCGCATGCTTTGTTAAATAATTGACATAAGACTAAAGCCACGAAGCGGTAACAGCTTCTGCCGTCATACCGACCTTCGTGGCTCAAATTACATCATAACGAACCTGTTAATCACATTGCGCAGAGCCTTCAAAACACCGCACCGTGTCTTATTATACGTTAAATCAGGACTCTTGTAAAGAATAACAGCTTTCCAAACTATCTGGCCTTTTCCAAGGCCTTCTGCACCGATACTTTCCAATTTTTAGTTGTTGTCGTCGCCCCTGAAATCGTATCCACATCATAGCTCTGTTTTTTGATTATGTCATTTGCCATGTCCGTCCTGTACTTGTTCAAATCGGGATACAGCCTTCCGTCTATCTCCTGTCCCTTCCAGTCTTCATAATCCACCTCAACGCCATCAGTGTCAAGTCTTTTTAAAACAATGCTTTTAATTTTACCGTCTGCAATTTCTACGGTAGCACTCTCAGCGCCATGATCCCATGGCTCGGCTGCACCTTCATATATACCGTCCTTGTACACTTGCTGTGAGTCTCCGTCCTGTTGTCCGTCATTGCCTCCCGTGCCGCAGGCTCCAAGGCCCAATGCAAGAAATCCGGCTATTGCCAGGCTTACAATCTTTTTCATAAGAATCCCCCTGTTATAATATATAGTAGTTGCGCCATGCCTGTTTTAATAAAGGCTCAGGCGCTAAAAATAAAACCCGTTTACATGGCTTTAAAATGCCGTCTCTTTTAAAGAAGCCCTATTACTCCGTTTTAAACACATAAAGCTCCTCTTTTAAACGCGTAGCCATAAGCAAAAGCTCCTCAGCCCTTGCCGACATCTCCTCCGAAGCTGCTGTCTGCTCCTGCGTCGCTGCCGCTACCTGCTGGGAATGAGCCGATGCCTCCTGTATAATTGCAGATATTTCAAAAACCGCATTTACTATATCATCGGACAAGGTCTGGATAGTTTTAAAGGAGGCATGGATTTGCGTTACTCCATTTTCCGTCCGGACAACCATGTCAACAATTTTCTCAAGCGCTTCTCCTCCAAGCTTGATTTGATCCACCTGAATATTTACCTTATCCATACTGCCTTCCATTGTTTTAACAGTAAGCTCGGTTTCCCGCTGGATATCCTTGATTAGCTGCTTAATGCTCCTGGCCGCTTCCCCGGATTCCTCCGCAAGATTGCGGATTTCATCGGCTACAACAGAAAAACCTCTTCCTGCCTCACCCGCACGCGCCGCCTCAATAGAAGCATTTAATGCCAGCAAATCGGTCTGTGAAGCAATTCCGGTAATAACCCCAACAATCTTTCCTATCTCCTTTGAGCGGACACCCAGGTTTTGCATGGAGCCGGTGGCAAGCTCAACCGTTTTGCTGATATCGGAAAGCTGCTCCATGGAAGCAAAGATGGAGTCTCTTCCCTCTCCGGCTATTTTTGTGGATATTTTGGCATTGTCCAAGGCCTGGCCCACCATCTCAAAGCCCTTGCCTACCTCATCCTTGTTTTTATTTATAAGCTCCATAACGGTGTCTACAAACTCACTCTGCTTTGATGTGCCCTTTGCAACCTCCCCGCTGGAAGCAGCTATTTGCTCGGCTGACTTTCCCGTTGCTTTCGCAGCCGCAGATATCTGCCCTGCGCTCTCGGCTGTCTTTACCGCGTTTGCCTTTATGCCATGAACAAGCGCACGGATTTTAATAACAAAGGTTGAAAAAGCCCCCGCAAGCTGTCCCACCTCATCCCTTTGCCTTATCAGGCCGTCGGCGACATCCTGGCTGAGATCAAAGCCCTGAAGCAATGCGGCATATTTCTTCAAGCTTGAAAGATGCCTTGTAAGGCGTATTGAAAACAGGTATACAATCACTATGCCTGCAATAAGGAAAATAAGCGATACCCATAGATATGTTATCCTGAGCCCCGAAAGGCTTGAAAGCATTTCTTCCTTATTTGCCTGAACGGCTACAGACCAATCCAGCTCCTTCACCGGCGCAAAGCCCAGATACATCTCTTCGCCCCTGTATTCATATTCTCCAAAGCCGGTTTCGCCGCTTGTCATACGCTTTTGAAGCACATCATAATTTTTAAAGCCCGCGTTACTCTGTGCCTCTCCCGCTTCCACCGATGCTGAGGACACGGCATCCACCTCTTGGCTGTCGGACTGTATGAGCTGGTCGAGAAGCTCTGTGTCGGCATGGCCTATGGTACGGGCCGAGCTATCCACTATAAAGGTTTTTCCCGTTTTCCCGATAACTATTTCCTTGGCAAAATTGCTGAGCTCATACCCGTCTCTTACTGCCGCAAGTACTCCGACAGTCTCACCGTTTGTCTTGATTGGAACGGCATATAGCATGACAATAGCATTGCTTTGCTCATCTATAAAAGGGCTTGACATGGCACGATCCCCTCCGGCAGCCTTTTTGAAATAATCCTGCTCTCCGATATCCGCCCTGCTTCCGTCACTGTACACTGTATTCCCTGCTGTGTCGGCGACTCCTATTTTTATATGCCCCATCCTCTTTACTTCCTCTGCCAGAACTGAATTTGCTTGTATGGTATCGGCACCGTGTTTTATAAGAGAATCCATCATACCGGATTCTGCAAGAATTTCAAGCGAGTTAAACTGGCTTGATATCCTTGCTTCTACAGTCCTTGACGCTTCTACAGCCAGCCTTTGAAGCATGTCCTGAGTGTTTTTCTTCACTACGGCAGACGCATTATAATATGATATGGAGCCCAGCCCTGCACACACTATAATTAATATACCGCTCATGAGCATTATAATTTTAGTTTTGAGACTCTTCATGAACATTTTCACATCTCCCTTTATTTTATGTCTCTATAATCTTCAAGCAGGTTTTACCACCCTCATCCAAAATATAAACTTAATTCAGGTATATTATATCAGATATTAGTTATTTTTAGAAATATCCTTTTAATTATAGTATAAAATATTCAGAAATTTTTCTGCTCTCGGGTATTTAAAAGCTCCGTGCATATACTCCATTATATTCTATTATTCTCAGAATACTGTAATAAGAGCATGATTACTCTCATATAAAAAAAGAATTAACATATAATATATGTCAATATAATATACGCCAATATTTGATTTCTGCTGAGACAACAAAATTCAAATGGAGGGTTTTATGAACATTTTTTCTTCTCTCGATTCAAACTTATTTTCATGGGTTATTCTCCCTTTACTTATATTTATTTCAAGAATTTTTGATGTTTCCCTGGGAACAATGCGTATTATTTTCGTATCCAGAGGCAAAAAGCTCATTGCACCTGTTCTGGGTTTTTTTGAGGTACTCATATGGTTAATTGCAATAGGCCAGGCCATGCAAAACCTAAGCAATGTATTCTGCTATATAGCATATGCCGGAGGCTTTGCAGCGGGCACCTTTGTGGGAATTCTTATAGAAGAAAAGCTTGCTATAGGCATTCTCGTTGTAAGAATCATTCTTGTAAAGGACGAATGCCATTTAAAGGAAAGGCTTGCCGCTTCAGGCTATGGCGTCACGGTAGTAGACGCAAAGGGAATAAACGGTGAGGTTAAGCTTATATATACAATTGTGCGCAGAAAGGACATCGGCAATGTCGTCTCCATTATCAGACAATGCAATTCAAAGGCCTTCTACTCAATTGAGGATGCCAGAACGGCAAAGGACGGGGTATTCCCTTTAAATAAACCGTCACGCCTTAAACATTGAATATATATGGTGTATAATATATTTATTCGTATTCGTAACCATAGTACCGGTTTATAAAGGATGTAATTTTTTAGCAAATACAAATTTATTTTGGAGGGAGTGTTTAATAATGAAGGTACTTGCCATAAACGGGAGCCCTAATAAAAACGGCAGCACCTATACTGCCATAAGGCTTGTAACGGCAGAGCTTGAAAGCGAGGGAATAGAGCCGGAAATTGTCCATATAGGAAAAAACGCTATTCATGGCTGCACGGCATGTGAGGCATGCAAAAAATTGGAGGATAAAAAATGTGTCTTTGGCGATGATGCGGTTAATGAATGTATTAATAAGGCTAAAGCCGCCGACGGTATTATTATAGGCGCCCCGGTATATTATTCCGGCATAGCCGGCTCTATGAAAGCCTTTCTTGACAGGCTTTTCTATGCAGGCAGCCAATACCTGCACTACAAGCCGGGAGCGGCGGTAGCTGCTTTAAGGCGCTCGGGGGGAGTGGATACCTTTCACCAGCTTAACAACTATCTTAACCTGGCAAATACCGTTATAGTACCGTCATACTATTGGAATGTCATACATGGCATGAATGCCGGGGAGGTTATGCAGGACTTGGAGGGCGTGCAGATTATGCAGAACCTGGGACGCAATATGGCATGGCTTTTAAAAATAGTGGATGCGGGTAAAAAGAGCGTTGAGCTTCCCAAGCCCGAAAAACGGGTACGCACTAACTTTATACACTAAGCTGCCCAGGCCTTGCCGCAAAGCAAATTCTCTGAGCAAAACATGGCTTAAGCTTCTGAAAATGCCGCCGCAAGGCAATTGCAGCGGTATTTTGCTTTTTTATTTAATGTAAAAAAGCTCCCTTAATATTTCTTCCTGCTCCCCGCATACAGCGATATCGTCCGGCATCTTACCCTCATCGAAATGCAGAAGGCGGGAACAGGTCCGGCAAATAAACTCATAATCATGCGTCACAACGAAAATGACCTTACCTGCCGCAGCCAGCTTCTTAATCAGTCCGGCCACCTGCTCCATACTGTCAAAGTCGAGACCGCTTGTAGGCTCATCGAACACCAGCAGCTCTTTTTGGCAAATCATGCTGACAGCCACTGCCACCCTTTGCTTTTGTCCTCCTGAAAGTGTGTTGGGATGACGCTCCCTGTATGGCGTCAAACCCAGCTTGTGCATTGTATGCTCCACAAGCATTTTATCCGGTCGCCGGATTCCAAACGCACATTCCGCCTCCACACTATCCGCAAACAGCTCATAATTCACATCCTGCATTACCATATACGACAACAGGCAACTAACAACGTTTCAATCCTTGTTTTAATGGAACTTGCATTTAAACAATGCCCGTTAATTTCAGATAGTATAGGAGGTTCAAGTTTCAATCCTTGTTTTAATGGGCAGTGTCCATAAGGAAGCAATTACCGAACACCAAAATAACGTGATAGACAGTCAACAGACAATGTATAGTCCTAAGAAATAAAGGAAAAGAGAACACCAGAATGATTGAATCGGAGGACAAATATTATGCCGAAAAGAGAACGTGATTTGCGGCTTCATATCATGGTAAGCCATGACGAATTAGCCACCATACGAGAGCGCATGGCAGAAGTGAACAGCCAAAATCAGAGTGCTTTTATTCGAAAGATGATGATTGACGGATATGCTGTAAATGTTGACCTTGCACCCGTAAATGAACTTCTATCCTTGCAACGCCGAAGTGTGAATAATCTTTCCCAAATTGCTAAATATGCAAAGGTTCATAATGCCTATCAATTTGAAATTGCAGAGCTGCAAAAAGGCTATGAAGAACTATGGAAACAGTATTCAAGGCTCTTGAAGCACCTTGCAAAGTTGGTTGTGCTTTAGGACTTCGGGCCAAGTTGGCCCGAAGTCAAATAAGGAATGAGCGACAGCGAAATGACGCAACATTTGCCGGGTTTGGGGAGGCTCCCCAACAAGCAATTTTGAGATTTGACCGCAAGGGAAAATCCTCAAAATGTGCAAGTGTGTGCACACTTGCCCTGCTTGCCGGTTAGCGGAATCCCAAAATCAACAGGAAATAAGTGGATATTCCTTGCAGTTTATTGCCGCTTAATGTATGTCGCTAACATGGATTGACAGTTTGTAGTTTATCCGATATAATTAAACTACAAAATATCAATCAATGGAGGAGCTATGGAACAAAATATTTCTATCTCAGAATCGGAATGGCAAGTAATGAAAGTTATCTGGGATGAATCGCCCCAAACCTTACAAGACATATTATCTAGGTTAAATCATACAGGATGGAGCACTACTACGATACAAACATATCTTGCAAGGTTGGTAAAGAAGGGCGCGCTTTTTACAGCGCGACAGGGTAAAGGTTATTTATATTATCCATCTATTTCAGAAAGTGAGTGTCAAATAGCAGAAAGTAAAACTTTTTTAAGTCGAGTGTATGATGGTTCACTTGCAAGTATGGTATCTGGCTTTGTAAAAAGCGGCAATCTATCAGAAAATGAATTGGCGGCACTGAAAATGCTCATTGAGCAGCAGGAGAAAAAAAGATGACAATCCTCGGAGATACTTTCAATATTATAGTTTTTGTTTCTTTTGTAGGAAGCATATTTTCTGTGTTGGCACTTTTGGTCAGAAAAGTATTGCATATTGCTTTGCCTCTTTGGTTTGGCGTGTGCGGAATCGCACTATTTCTTTTTCCATTTGTTGTTCCCACTTTATGGCTTGTTTCTCCAGAAGAAACGTTGTGGATTAATGGTTATAAAGTAGCTTGTACTGTATGGTTAGTTGGATTTATCACTTTCGCATTCTACTATATCATAAGAAGTATATTGGCTTTGCATGCACTCAAAAAGTATAAGGTTTGTTGCGAAGAGCATATTAATCAGGTTTATATTCACTGTCAGTTAAGCATTGGATTAAAAAAACTACCCATACTATATTTCGGAACGTTGAATGAGCCTGCTTGCGTGGTTACAATTTTTCGTCCCGCTATTATTTTGAATGAAACTGTTATAAAGCAACTTTCCGACAAAGAGCTTGCCATTGTGCTATGCCATGAGTTAACACATATTCAGCGGAAGCATCATGTCTACCAGAGGATTTTTGATTTTGCAAGCACAATTCATTGGTTTAACCCTTTTGTATGGATTTCTAAAAATGATTTTGCCGCACATTGTGAGATGGATTGCGATCAAAAAGTGTTGTCTGTTATGAGTGGTAAAATAACAGAAATAGAATACGCAACAACTATGCTACACTTAATGGAGATATCTTCACATCGCCGAGGAAATAAAACGAACGGAATAAATGCTCTTGGCTATCTGCTTGCAAAGCAACGTATGAATTTTATCTTAAATGAGCCAACAGCAGTTAGACTAAGAATAGGAATTGTGATATTAGTCCTTTCTATCGCATTGACTATATTTCTTTCCTTCTATATGAGCCGTTCCTATTTTTATCCTTTCCCGGCTTTCGACACAGGGCCAGAATACCCGACACATATTGATACTTTTTAGGTGTAAATATTTTTATTCAATAGAACTACACAAGTAGTTAAAAGGAGGCATTTATGAATAATATTGAGATTAACCATTTGTCAAAACGCTATCAAAACGGAGTTGTCGCACTGGATGGCATAAGCTTTTCTGTAAAAAGCGGTGTGTTTGGTTTATTGGGGCATAACGGAGCTGGAAAATCCACATTAATGAAAGCCCTGGTTACTGTACTCCAACCTGATAATGGAATAATTAAGGTTTGCGGATTTGATACGAAAAAACAAGGTGGCGAAGTTCGCAAACGAATTGGCTATTTGCCGCAGGAATTGGCAATGTATCCGACCCTCTCTGTTCTTGACTTTGTAAAGTATATGGCTGAATTAAAAGGCATTTATGACAAAAACGAGATAAGCAATGTACTTGAACAGGTTGAAATGCTTGAGTTTTCAAACAGAAAAATAGCACAATTATCCGGTGGTATGAAAAGGCGTGTGGGAATTGCACAAGCACTTGTAGGAAAACCACAGGTTCTTGTCGTAGATGAACCCACTGCCGGACTTGACCCCGAAGAACGAGTAAGATTTCGTGGTGTACTCTCCCGTTTTGCAAAAGATGGTAAGACTGTGTTGCTCTCTACACACATTATTGAAGATGTTCATCAAGTCTGTGAAGAACTGGCTGTACTACGAAAAGGCCGTTTGTTCTATACCGGAACTTCTGCCGGATTGATGAATCAAGTAGAGGGGAAAATTAAAATTCTAAAACTGGAACAGGAAAAACAGCTAATTGATTTGCAGAAACAAGCGGTTGTTATTTCTACGACCTACGAGAACAGTAGTATGGTTGTTCGTATTATGGATGAAAGTACGGTTTTTCCTGATGCCAAGACTGTCCCGGCAACACTAGAGGATGCCTATGTGTATTGTATGGGAGGGAAAGCCCATGCGTAAGTGTCTTTCAATTATACATTATGAATATAAAATGCAGATGAAACGAATTGCCACTTGGGGTGTTCTTATTGTGGCTGTAATAGTTGCCTTACTAGACAATTACCCGTCGTCTGGAAACCTTGCTCGGTTAGAATTTCTTACCCAGCCTTCCTACTTTGTTTACCGTACCATGAGTCTTGATGGCTTAATAATGATTTTCGGCCTCATGTTTTTACTGTCCAGCCGTATGCCGCTTGACAAAAAAACAAGTGTAAAATCTTTGATGATGGCAAGCCCAATTACAAAAGGACAATATGTATTGGGTAAATTGGTCGGCGGATTTCTATATACCTATACTATACTGGCAATATTTTTGACATTGAATACACTAATTTACTTCATTGCAGTGCCTTTTGAAACTTCGATAACAGATTGTGCCATTCCTCTTGTTAAAACACTTGTCATGAGTGCTCTGCCCGTCAGCGTTTTTGTCAGCTTTGTTTCAATAGCACTTCCGGCAGTGATGGATATACGGCTTTTTTATCTACTGGCTTCGGTTTTGTTTATTGTCAATGCCGCATCTGTTGGCTCTGCGGAGCAAATGCCATTCTACCTGATTACTTCTGGTGATTTAATGAAGCTTATATGGCAGCATCCGAAATATCCGTTTACCAATATTGGAAGCATTCAAGCAAATGCGATATTTCTAATAGGATGTGGAATAACAGCGTTCGTTTCATTGTTTCTAAAACGCAAGTTTTGGAGGACTGAATCATGAGCCAAATAAAAAGTGAATTAAAAATCATGGGGGTCAATCCAATACTTATTTTGTCTGCGCTTGTTGCAGTTTTTGCTACACTTTCAATTTTTGCTGGAGAGTTGCTTACTTTAAGCTATATTGGATTTGAAGTAATATTTCCGTTCTTTGCAGCTATGTCAGTAGGAGAATGGGGGAAATTAAGGGCTGATGACAACTATGATGTGATAGCGGCACAGGGAAGGTCGTTGTTTTCATGGGTGTGTTACAGATTTATGGCTGTATTTGTCACTGTTAGCCTGTTTGCGCTATTAAGTATGGCAATCGTATCATATGGGCGAAACGAAATACCGCTGTGGGAAATGGTTTTGATTTACATTCCTCCTGCATTATTTCTATCCACGCTAACTGTGTTCTTTAATCTCCACTATACACAGGAGCATATTTCAACTTTAACATGCGGTATCATCTGGCTGATTACAATGCTTATAAAAAGCCTATTGCGCTTCCCCGGCGTAGAATATGTATATCTGTTTATACGATATGCAGGAGATCAGAACGGCATATGGCTGACCAATAAGGCTGTATTATTTATTATTTGCATCGTTATGTGGGGTGGTGTTTATTTGA
Source organism: Bacillota bacterium (assembly GCA_023390115.1). Classification (GTDB taxonomy): domain Bacteria; phylum Bacillota; class Clostridia; order Acetivibrionales; family DSM-27016; genus Anaerobacterium. The sequence goes on along the minus strand of JAEWDM010000034.1, from coordinate 33,847 downwards.
GCTGTAAAAAGCAAAGTTGAACAAAGTATGACAACATATTGAAAATAGGTTCTTTAAATAAGGCACTAGGATGTAAGCGCATGATGACAATCTAGTGAGGTTCACAAGTTTTATCTGCTCTAGGTAGCGAATTATAGTTGTCATTATTGATAAATTGGTAGAAAGATAGGATTGTCCGCCAAATAAAAAAACAAAAGTTTGGCGGGGGATTTTTCATGCGCAAATACAATTCGCTCTCCGAGCTTTCAAGTTTGGAGGGCTTTTTCGTGCATAGACGTTGTTTCTATCAATTAAGGGAGGAACCGTTATCTTGCTGTAACGGTTTAGCCTAGCTGACGCTCCAATACACTATAAATTCAAAATAATCATTAAAAAAATGACCTATCAGTGCGGTCATTTTTTATTCGACACCTTTCGTGCAAATCTGCGCAAAGGTGTTTTTTTGTACACTTTTTTCACTGACAATTCATGGGACAAGCCCCATCACTTCGGGCCAACTTGGCCCGAAGTTCAGCCCCGCTGTCGTTCCCCTCCTACTCCATTTCGATTTGCTAACCCCTAAAAAATCGAAATGGAGGAATGCCCTATGGCTAAAATCAATTTGCGGGATTTCTACCCGTTTTATAATTCAGACATTTTTGTTGAAATACCCGATGAAGTGGAAATGGCCCTTTTGGAAGCTGAACGCTTAGAAAAGAATTATATTCGCCGCCGCTTTTATAACAAAGCCCACTATTCACTGGACGCAAATGACGGAATTGAAAAGGATATTCTGTTCGTGCCTCTTACGCTCTATGAAATTTATGAGCAAAAAGTGACCGCCGAACAATTACAAGCCGCTATCGCTTCTTTACCACCAAAACAGAGAAAACGGATTTATGCCCATTACATACTCGGCATGAGTAAATCTGACATTGCACGGACAGAGGGCGTAGACGAAAGTGCTGTCAGAGACGCTATTTCCAGAGGACTGAAAAACATGGAGAAATTTTTGAAAAAGGATTGATTCTCTGTTCCGAACCAGACTTCTAAATCACATGGCTATTAGAAGGAAAATTTTCTTAATGGAGGGAACAGAATGGACAAGTCATTTGTGATAATAGAATATAAAATCAATAGCACAAAACAAATCAGCGTTGCAGTTTCCGCTTCGGTCAAAGAAGTGTTGGATCAGACCACCCGGCAAATTCAATCCCAAAGGCGGCAGGACAGACGGCGAATTGACTTTACACCCCTTACAGACGAGTTTTTAGAAATCTCTGTGAAGGCCGCAAGTGAAGATACCGCTGTTCTCTATGAACAGATAGAGCAGAATCAGCAATTATATGAGGCAATGGAACAACTAACCGAGATACAGCGGAGCAGAGTATATTTGTATTATTTTCGCGGACTTAATCACCGTGAGATTGCCGAAATGGAGGGCGTAAATAAATCTTCAATAGGCCACTCTCTCAAACTGGCATTAAAGCAATTACATAAGATTCTTTCCAAACAGCAATGAGTGTTTTGTAACGGAAAAAGGATGATTCGCACTTCGGGCCAACTTAGCCCGAAGTCCCGGAAAGGAGTTTACTATGCAGGAAATCAATAAAAATGAAAATATCTCTACTCACGACGTTATCGAGCCGCAAGAACATACTACTACCCGAAAAATCGGCAATACGACTTTCCTCGTTTCCTCCCGCTTCAAAGAGGGTAAGGAGGGTGATGTTGTTTCCACCTTTGCCCGTCTGGTTCAATATGACACTGACAGGCCCGACAGGGTTTGAAACAAGCAATTTGTCCCCGCGACAAACTTAACAACAGGCGGCAAAGGCGGTATAATAAGAGTATACATTACCGTCTGTTGGCTGTCGGAAAGAGAGGTTACAATGAAAAGACAGCCTGACAAGAAAATTTATTTATATGGCAGATTAAGCCATGAGGACGAATTACAGGGCGATTCCAACAGCATTATCAATCAGCGGAAAATACTCACTAAGTACGCGGAGGACAACGGCTTTACGCCTTATGAGTTCATTTATGATGATGGTTTTTCAGGAGCCGATTTTGACCGCCCCGCCTTTTCTCAAATGATTGAGGAAGTGGAAGACGGGAACGTGGCAACGGTCATTGTGAAGGATATGAGCCGCTTCGGGCGCGATTATCTGAAAGTCGGTTTTTATACGGAAATTCTCTTTTCAGAAAAGGACGTTCGGCTGATTGCGGTCAATGACAATGTAGACACCGGGCGCGGGGAAAACGATTTTACCCCTATGATGAATCTGTTTAACGAGTGGTTCGTCAAAAATACCAGTAAGAAAATCCGCGCCGTGTGGCAGGCCAAAGGCAAAAGCGGCGAACGCCTTGCGGTTATCCCGCCCTATGGCTACCGCAAAGACCCGGACAATCCAAAACAGCTTGTTATTGACGAGGAAAGCGCGGCTACTGTGCGCCGGATATTCCGGCTTTCCGTGGAGGGCTATGGCCCCGCCCAGATTGCCCGGTTGCTGAATGATGAACATATCTTGAACCCTAGCGGCTACAAGTACGAACACGGCATTGTGAAAAAAGCCCGGCCTTGCAAAGACCCGTATTTCTGGAATACCACAACGGTACATAAGATTTTGGACGCGCCGGAATATTTGGGGCTGACCATCAATTTCAAAACATGGTCGAAATCCTACAAGGACAATCGCCCCCGGCTGAACCCTCCCGAAAAACAGCTTGTGTTTGAAGATACTCACCCGGCGATTATAGACCCGGAAACATGGGATATTGTCCGCAGTATGCGCCAGCACAAACGCCGCGCCCCGCGCTATGGAAAGTCTGGTTTGTTCTCCGGCGTGGCCTACTGTGCCGATTGCGGCGCAAAGCTGTATTTTCATACCCGGTCAATCAAGAACAAGTGGGGAACACGCTACGAGGGTTCGTATAGCTGTTCGGAATACCGCAGGGACATCCAGTATCAGGGTAAGCGGAAATGCACCTGCCACTTTATCCGGGAGAGCCAGCTTACCCAGCTTGTGCTTGAGGAATTGCGGGATTTGCTCCGCTACATTCCAAAGCATGAAAAGCAGTTTGCAAGGGTAGTCATGGACAGGAGCGCACAGGAATACAAGCGGGAAACAACGGCAAAGAAACGAACCGCCGAGGAAAGCCAAGCCGTAAATGTGGACAGGTTCCTTTCCGTGGTTCGCCGCTATACCGAGATTGAGGAATTGACCCCGGCAATCGTCCATGAATTTATTGACCGCATTATCGTCCATGAGCCGGAACAGGCCAGAGGTGACCGCCGCCAAAAAGTTGAGATTATCTACAACAACATCGGCGCGGTTGACCGTCTTGCATTAAAGGGCTTGGGAGCTTGAAGCAACTGAATATTGGACATTGTGCCGTTACTTTTAACGCCGCCGCCAGCCATGAGTTTATGCTTCCTTTAGGTGTTAGGACACTGTCCTAATGGAACTTGCATTTAAACATCCCGCTCACTGCTGCTAATTGGCTGTGTGAGGAGCGTTTCAATCCTTGTTTTAATGGAACTTGCATTTAAACCCGTTATTTCCTTGTCTATTTTTTTGCGCTCGTCTGGTTTCAATCCTTGTTTTAATGGAACTTGCATTTAAACAAAATAGATCGTGTTATCTGGCTGTGTCCCTGCTCTGGTTTCAATCCTTGTTTTAATGGAACTTGCATTTAAACTTTTTGGATTTGATATGAATATCCTTTAAGGATATTAGTTTCAATCCTTGTTTTAATGGAACTTGCATTTAAACCGTGTCTGGTTGCCTAAAAAAGCAGCATAGGAGGTATGTTTCAATCCTTGTTTTAATGGAACTTGCATTTAAACTGTTAATCTTAATAGTTATGTTTATGTGGTAGATTTGTTTCAATCCTTGTTTTAATGGAACTTGCATTTAAACAAATGAATCATATCCTTTTGAAGATAAAGCCTATTAGTTTCAATCCTTGTTTTAATGGAACTTGCATTTAAACACTTTGTGTATCGGTTCATTCATGATACATGACACTTTGTTTCAATCCTTGTTTTAATGGAACTTGCATTTAAACCCGTGGTCTATGGCATTTTGGTGTATATCTTTAGCGTTTCAATCCTTGTTTTAATGGAACTTGCATTTAAACCTCGCCCACTTCGCAGCAATGGTTTTGTGTCGCTCTGGTTTCAATCCTTGTTTTAATGGAACTTGCATTTAAACTATCTTGTTATTCCGCAAGCTGCCCACAGACACCAGGTTTCAATCCTTGTTTTAATGGAACTTGCATTTAAACCAGCTCCCCCGCCCAACGTAGCCCTTTCATAAGCCCGTTTCAATCCTTGTTTTAATGGAACTTGCATTTAAACAGGCTGGCGTTATACCAAATGATACGCAAAAATACAGTTTCAATCCTTGTTTTAATGGAACTTGCATTTAAACTAAGGGAATGGACGTTGATAAGATTAATGTGTACATGTTTCAATCCTTGTTTTAATGGAACTTGCATTTAAACATATAGGCGCGATAAAAAAAGAAATTGTTGCGGCAGGTTTCAATCCTTGTTTTAATGGAACTTGCATTTAAACCTATTGCTATGGCAGACGGTGGGCAAAGCCGGACAGAGGTTTCAATCCTTGTTTTAATGGAACTTGCATTTAAACACACCTAAAATAGCACGATTATTTCTACAAATTTTTGTTTCAATCCTTGTTTTAATGGAACTTGCATTTAAACAGACCTTTCGACCAAAATCCTAATATATCAACTATTACAGTGTTTTCCTGCCCCCTTAAATATTGTACTTTTTCCCGTACACCAGGCTCTTTTACCCCGTTTTTTGCCCATTTTAAATCAGCAACAGGGTACTCTAGGCCTTTAGCTATGCGCCTTTATGGGGCTAAAGCCGCAAAATACCAATAATTTTTCCAAGAACAGAAATTTTCAAGGTGCAAATGTACCCGAACACACCGCTTTTAAACACAGAGACCATTCCTTTTACAGCAAGGATTATCTTCTTGCCATCAAGCTGATTTTATCATATCCGCTCTTTTTTATCAATGTATGTTTTGCTTTGTTTCCACAAGAAATGCATGAAATTTACAGTTCCCTGAATTGCAGCAGATGAGCTGCCGCTTCCTTTTCATTTAAACTCCTGCTCTCCTGCTCTGGTTACTGTACCAAAGCCTCTCGATACCAATTTGCCTATGCCCAGATAGTCGGGTATCAGAAAATTAGTCATGAACTCTCCCTTGAAGGCCAGCATCTGCCTGCTTTTGAAATTTACATGCACAGGCTCAAGCTTAACTAGTACATTTATGGGTCTGTCTACCCTATAAGAAAATGATTTTGACATAGAAAGAATATTGCCCGTCAAAATCCTTTTAAGAAGCTCCTGCCTGTCCTGCTCACTCATTCCGGCATATCTGCGGTGGTTTTCCTGATTCAGCGCCATCCACGGGGATATAAATCGGTACAGCCCTAAGCCCTCTCTGCTTCCTAAGTCATAGCTTTTAATTTTGTAGGCCTTTTCAAAAACCTTTATAAGCCTCCCGCCCACGTCAACCTCGTCTATATCGTAAAGCGCCTCTACAAGCCTTTCCGCATATTCATTTATGCCTATAACTGCAGGCACGCCCTGCACCGTCTTGTACTGAATCATGGGATAGCCGTATTTGAAGCCATTGCTCTCAGTATGGTTATGAAGCTCGGTAAATTCCGGAAATTTACCCGCAATATACCCCCTCAATTTTGGCACATCCCTCGGGCTTATCCTGTCCTCACCAAGCTCTATCAAAAGCATCCTTATTTTCATTTCCCCACCCGTTTCACATAAAATAGTCCGTAATGCCGTCTCTTAAAAATCCCGTATCCATATCATACACATTCCTCAACTCCTCAAAGGAAACCCTTAAAAGCATATCCATTTCTGTTACGCTTCTGTAATGCAGCTTTACCACCTTTTCGGGTATGCTTACAACATAAGAATAGAAGTCCTTTTTTATTTTATTGAAATCTCTTTTCCTTTGCAGGCCGTCACAACTGCTGTACCTTATCTTTTCATATTCTCTCCACAATTCCTTTGCCTCTTGGTCTGTCTCTATAAACATGTCAATAGTTTTAAACTCATTATCAATAAGCTGAAAAGCATCTTTCTTATAACCGTTTTCCTTTCTCCCCTTAAGCTCAAAAGCCTCATCATAATCAAGCCCCGAAATCTTTTCTATCAAAAAGGTGCTTGCATCATCACTCCCGGTATGCTTAAGCTGCCGGAAGTAGAGTTCGGAAAGCCGGGAAATGTCCCTTTCCTCTATAATCTCTTTACCCCCCAGAACCTTGCGTGTGGCTTCCCGTAAAACTTCATCGTATACATATGCAGAATACTCCTTTGAGCAGGCGGTATCCTCGTCGGCAAGCTTTACCACAGTGACAATTCCCCTGCTGCCCCCCCACTCACGATTGCACCTTCCCGCCGTCTGCGTTATGCAATCCATAGGAGCAAAATCCCTGTACACTCTCTCAACATCAATGTCCACTCCCGCCTCTATAAGTTGAGTCGAAACAATTATCTTCCTCCCGCTGCTGCTTTTTATCTCGTTAATCCTTGCTGTTCTGTGCTTAGGGATTATATTGGTAGAGAGATAGCAAACCTCAGCCTCCTGTCCGAATTTCTCCTTAAGAAACCGGAACACCTGTATTGAGCTTTTTATTGTATTCATCACTATGAGAAAGCTGTCTTTAGTATACTTATTTATATCCATGCACAGTCTGCATTTGAACTCCGACAAAGGCATGGCCCTGTCCAAAAGCCTGACATCAATGTCTATCCTGTTAAATGCATTAAAGTAGAGCTCCCTCTCTGATGCCAGCTCGTATATTTCCCCGTTTTCCCCGGAAAATATAAGAGGCATTGTTGCCGTCATAAGCAGAAAAAAGCAATTCAGGGTTTTGGCCATATCCGAAAATATCTCCTTAATAAGCCTCCAATACCTGAATGGAATGCTCTGAACCTCGTCAAGTATGATTATGGAATTTGAAAGGCTGTGAAATTTTATAAGCTGCCTGTTTCTATTGGTAAATATGGAATGGAGAAGCTGTACAAAGGTGCTGACAACAACCTGTGAATCCCATGCCTCAACCAGATGTTCGCCCAGTTCTCCTTCATAGCTCTCAGTGTTTCCCAAACTGTAGCATTTTTCCGCCAGGTGGTGGTGCTTCAGCAGTACCCTGCTGTCATGCGCTCCCAGCACCTTTTCAAACACTTCATAATTCTGCTCTATAATAGAGGTATACGGGAGTATGTATATTATTCTCGCCTTTATAGCTTCCTCATTATTCAGCCTTTCCCTTATTTTCAATGCAGCCTTGAGTGCGGTTAGTGTTTTCCCCGCTCCTGTGGGAACATTCAGCGACAATATCTTATGCTTTTTAAGATCAATAGCCGACACGCTTTCTGTCGCATCCTCGCAAATCCGCTCTCTCCACCCCGCCATATCCGCATTTTTTATATCCAGGCCCCTTTTATACTCATCTACCAGCGAAACCGGCAGCTCTCTCCATTGAGCAATTTCTTCAATATGTTCTTTCAAATCATAATGCGCGCTGTGTGAGCTTTCTTCCACAGAATTTGAAGCTTCTTTTACATTCTGTGAAATTGCCTCTATTTTATCTGAAAAAATCAATATTGAAAACATCAGATTTATCAAGATAAAGATTTCCTTATTTCTTATTACCCCTCTTACCTTTGAATTAAAAGGACGTGAGGACATAAAATCCAGCTCCTGCCGGAAAGCATAGGCATCATAGCCATTTATGTCAAATTCTATACCCGCCATATCAAGCTCCTGCTGCAGGCCCACCCTGTCAATGCTTTCAAATTGCTTTAAAAGAAGTTCTCTTCTTTCTGTATTCTTAAGCTTTTTAAAATAATCCGCGTAATTTATTAAGGCCCCGTGATGTCTTGATACAGTCATATAAGCAAAAAAAGCCATTGTATCACTGCCTGTAATCCTTCTGCATATTGCAAAGGACAGAACTCCCGATAAAAGCCCGTGCTCCTTTTCTTTCTTTTCTTTATGCCGGGGCGGCTCTATCCCTGCCTCAATATCTTGCATATACTCCTGAAAAAACAGTGTACCCTTACCGATGTCATGTGTAAGCAGGCTTAAGCCGCAAATCCGCTCAATTTCGGCTTTTGAGCAGCATTCAAAGTCAAGCTTCATTTGCTTTAAAACATTAATTCCTATAAGCATGGAGTCTTTAAGATGGCTGCATAGCCTCTTTTTAGGGTGTGAAATCAAAGTCATTTCCCTCCGTCCAGAATAAGGCTTATACTTTCTTCAAGCCCTTTTATGTCTATGTATTTTCCAAGCCTTGCCGCAATTCTCCCGCAGCACCTCTCAAACAGCACATCGCCATAACTTTTTACCAGCCTGTCATTGTTCATTTCCAAAGGAAGTCTTTCGGTAAAATACTCCCCATCATTTCTAAAATTCACATCACCCCTGCCTAAAAGCCCTGCAGGCAGAGCACATGCAAACTCCTTGAACTCACGGCTTCCTTCTATATCCACAGACTCGTATTCTCCCACGAAGCCATAGTTCGCAAGAAGCTGGCTAAGGCCCATGCTGAGCGTATACACGGATTTATGCTTTTCGAGCATTGCCTTTAGGGCAGAATATATATCTTCATCCGAGTGGCGGAAATAAATCCTGTAGGATGGATCCTTCAAAAACTCAAATTTTATCTGCGTTCTCTCATAAATCCTGTTCATAGACTTTTTGGTATTTATCAGATTTTCACTTATTCTTACCTTCTTTACAGGCCTGAGCAGAGAAATTCCAAAGCCCGCCATCCCGTTCCCGAAGAAACTGCTATACTCCCTTTTGTCCAGACCGATTATCGCAGATACCATACCGGCCAGTGCCGTACATGAAGGCATGGAGTATGTAAGGGGAGAGGTTGTGGTATAAGGCTTTTTAAAATGTCCGTAGTCTGCCCATATATCAAATACCAGAATGTTATTTTTCAATTTCAACATCTCCTAATTTAATAGACAGCCTCCTCAAACCTGATGCCCTCTATTTTATTCAAATCCACCTCTTTCCCTTTGCTCACAAGCTTAAGTGCTTTATCCGCAGCAAAAATTACCTTCTCTATCTTTTCGGAATGTCGTGACAGCTCCTCTAAAAGCTTACCAATATCCAGCACAAAATCCTCAGGCCCTCTTATCTTCTCATCCTCTATTGACGAGTTTATTTTTATCCTTTTCTGCAGCTCTCCTATAAAAAAGTTATCCTGCTTATACACAACTCTTATCATCAGCCTGGGCATATGTCCCATCTTAGACCGCGTTATGAGATTCTTAGTCCCCATCCACAGGGCCTCCTGCATAAGCTCCACATCCGACTCCTGCAGTTGGGTTTCTCTGGCGGCATTTTCGTTTACAATGCCGTGGAAGGCTATTAACGAATAAGGCAGAATGTATTCATCCCTAAAGGTTTTTGCTTCTCTTCCCAATTTTGATGCAAAAGCTCCTGTACCTTTTATGTGTGTAAGAACAACCTTATTCAGCGACCTTCCCATGTTAAACTGCACCGGACCTGTAAAGGTTATAGAGCTTTTTATATCCTTATCTCCTTTTTTTGTTTTATCCTTTGTTACCTCCATTGGTACTGTCGCACCAAACAATCTGACATCAATGCTCAAGCATATTAAATTCTTAGAAATATTTTCTTTTAAAATAAAAAGCTCCTTTGTGTCAATCTTTACTTTTCCACTAACAAAGCCTGATACAAGCTCTTTTCTATCTATCTCTTCCTCAATCTCACTATTTAAAAAATCAAGGGCCCGTTTTTTAGCATCTTGAATTCCCGATTCCTCGTCAGGTATTTCTCTTACAAAAATATCCTTTCCTCCCTTTACATCAAAGCCCTTGTATGAATAAAGGTAATCCCTTATCGTCCTTTTCAGCCTTACATCGGTAACAATATTAATGCCAGTCTCCTCGTCTATCCTTGGCTTGTTTTCATCCAGGGGATCACCGTTAGGATTTGCGTCTGTCACATCATATATAAAGAGAATCTCCTGCCTGCTGTTAATCATCCTTACCTTCCTCCTTCTTTTCCTTTTGGAATTTTTTCGACATTGTCATTCCCATCGTAAAGTAAAAGCTTATGTCGTCATCAGATATTGACTGAGGCTCCAGCATAAATTCGCATATAAGCAACTCAAGCTCCCTGTAATAGTTCTTTTTATACTCTTCCAGCTTATTTACCGCCTCCCTGTAAATTCTTTTTATAAGCCCGTCGTTAAGCTTTAAGCCGTTCAACCTGCTGTAAAAGGGCTTGCTGCTTCTTTCCTTATATTGAATTGACATAAGCTTATCAGCCAGCACCCCCGTAAGGAAAACCGCCTTCCTGTAGTCTGAGTCGAAAACCCCGGAATGTGTTTCAAAAAAAACCAGATATTCCGCGTTTTTTTCATTTTTCTCTGCCATTGCACAACTCCTCCCATCCTCCCTGTCGCTGAAAAGCCCCAGCATTTGTATAAACATTATGCTTATAAGTGCTTCAAGCACCAGCACATCAATATACTGCCCGCTTGAAAATGCAGACCGTATTTTCTCCGTCATTCTTCCCAAAAGGAATTTATAGCTTATTTTTTTATGGCTGAAGATGTTGTCCAGCACCTCCAGAAAGCTCTTGTCAAAGCTGCCCTCAATCCTTGTGTTGGGCAGGAACCGACGTATTCTCTCAAAGCTGAAGGGCATGCTATAGGTGGTCTTATCCTTTCCCGGAAGATTTTTAAACAGCTCTATTTCCTCTACCCTGTCCTTTACCCTTAATATCCTTTTCAGCCTGCTTGGAACTATATCCTCTATGTAAAGCAATATCCTGAAAACCTTTCCCGACTGTTCCTCCTTAAAGATTAAGAGGTTATAATTCATGCTGTTTCCGCTGTTTGCCATGACCTCAATAAACTCATCCTCGCTGGCCAGAAGGTTTTCCTTCTGGGAGAGAGAGAATTTATGCCTTTCAAAGTCCTCAATTATTTCACTTATAATATTCTGCTGCTCATTATCCTTAAAGGTTATTTTGGGTATGACGGAATAATTGAAGCCTGAAAATCTTGATGTGAGATTTGCTGTAATATATCTTTTGCCCCGCTCAAGAGTATGTGAGCATCTCGAGCAAACGGGATAATTCTTCCATGCCAGCTCCTGTCTGAAGCCTCCGCTTACAAAGCCTATTTTATCTACAGTATATGAATTGTAGGTATTTACAAACCCGTAAACCTCCGTGCGCCGCCCGCAATAATAGCATATGCCCTGTCCTCTGGATACCTTGCCGTACCTGTCAAAATACTGCTCGTCGTACATCTTAAGCAGACGCTCTTTCACAACCGCATAGTCCCCCATGTATTTTTCACTGTCCCCGTGCCTTACAGCAACTGTCAGCAGCGCGGAATCCCTTTTCCCGAAGGCCATGCTTGCCAGCTTCTTCTCAACATGCTTTACAAGCTGTGACGCATTTTCATCAAAGCAGCTTAATATTGCCGCAAACATTTCCCGTTCCTTCCCCTTAGAAGCCCCGGCAACCAAATCCTTTAAAGCCGCCTTTATTTTTGCCACTGTTTTCGACGGCTCAGTAAGCTTTGAGACAGGTGTCACGTCTCCTCCTCTTGCACCGACCCCCTTTTTATACGCATATCTCTCTATGCGCCTTTCGGAAAACTCCTCATAGGCTATTTCCTCAAGAAACCTTCCGTCCTCGTCAAATATTATTTTAATTACGTGCTTTAAGCTTCCCTTCTCATTTGGGTTTTCAACCACGCCCTCCAGTTCCCCGCCCTGTATTCCCGTACTCTCTCCCAGATATTCTCCGAGCTGATATACCCCTGTAAGCATTTTTCACCTCCATACATATACTCCGTTCGATTTATTCAATGCAAATGTTTATTACTATACTTTTTAGATTTATTATATCATCCTATATCGTCGCTCACTTTCCATACATGTTTTGAAAGATTTTTATATTTACTTTTTTATGGCAGATAATAAAGATACTATAAGCATAGAAAATGCTATCATTAACGTTAGGGCCTGATATACACTCATATTTATACTCCTTTCTCCTAGCAAAAAGTATGATAATAACTTACATTTGCTTTATTTTTAATGATTATTTTTTGCTAAATTTTACTTGATTAAAGTATATATTTTACGGATATTTTTGTCAATATTTTTTATGGTATTTTTTAATATTTTATGATATAATCTTTATATACACTTAAAATAAGTTTTGAAATATGATTATTTTTTGCTGTATAGCTTTAAAGCTATATACTCCATTAAAACAAGGGTTGAATTTTGTTATTTCCTAGGTATAACGTTGATTTGCGAACAGCCTTATCTTACCACAAAACTTATACTTGAGAATTGTGACTAGATAAGGCTGTTTGTGTGTACTCTTTTAATTTTAGAATAGCATTTGTCAGCACTAAACTTACCCAATGAAAATGTTTTTATAGCAGCAGTCCGTATATCTTGCTTTATAGCATGTGCCTTTGAGAAAGTATCTGATTATCCAGCTTTTCTCCGATCCACTCCTTAATCAGACAAAGGCCAAGAGGCTCATCCTGTAAAAAAAGCTGCTTTCTTCTTATTGTCGTTATACTTCCCAGCTTGGAGTGCCAGATTCGGCCCAGAGGCTTGCCCGTGCTTTTAAGAAAGACAATGTCTATGTTGTTTTCCAGAGCCAGCTCTATGGCATCAGTAGAAAGAGCAGCCCTGGTCGTTATAAGTATCTGATCTACCTTCCTTGCAGAAATATCCTGTTTCTCCCCGTCCGTTTGTATCTGAAAGCACTCTCCCCTTTTGCACAGATACAACCCCGGAGTATTAAGAATCAGCTTCAAAAGTGTTACCTCCAGTGTTTAAGGCTTATAATAGATTTATTCTACATTATTTCTCATTTTCCTCCATTTACAGGAAAATTTATTATTAATTTTTCTGCTTTTATTCCTTGTTTTAATGGAAATTGCGGGTTCATGCCGCTACGAAAGCATGGGGTACGGTTCCTCTGCTTTCCCTTCGGTCCTCCGCTACGCTACGGAAGCATAGGAATCCGTCCCCAGGCTTCCTCCGCTGCTTTTTGAGCTTGTTTTAATGGAACTTGCATTTAAACCCGGAGTGGAGCTGCCGAAACATTGAACAGAGTATGTGTTTCAATCCTTGTTTTAATGGAACTTGCATTTAAACAGACCTTTCGGCCAAAATCCTTATATATCAACTATTACAGTGTTTTCTTGACCCCTTAAATATTGTACCTTTTCCCGTACACCAGACTCTTTCACCCCGTTTTTTGCCCATTTTTTAATCAGCAACAGGGTACTCCAAACCTTTAGCTATGCACCTTTGCGGGACTACAGATATAAAATGCCGATAATTTTTCTAAAAACAGCAAATTTTAAAAGTGCAAATCTCCCGGAACACACTGCTTTTAAATACAGAGTACTCCTTTTTTCAGCAGGGACTATCTTCTCGCTATCAAGCTGATTTTACCATATCCACTCTTTTTTATCAACATATGTTTTGCTTCGTTTCCACAAGGAAAGTATGAAATTTATAGCTCACAACATGAAATCCATAGATGAGCTGCAACGTACTGTACTGTCATATGCCCCTTATCTCCTATACTGTCAGTTCTGTAAGCTTAGCTATATCACCATCCTTTACTCCTCTGACTCCGCATGTTTTTACTGTATCAACCCATAAGAAATGCAGCAGCTCTTTGCTGCAGAGCACCCGAAAGCGGCAAAGGCACCACAGGAATTTGCGGGTTTATGCCGCTAAGAAAGCCTGGGAACGTCCATTAATCCGTCCCCAGGCTTCCTCCCTGCTTTTTGAGCTTGTTTTAATGGGACTTGCATTTAAACTCCTGCTTAGGCTCCTTGTACTGTTTGTTAATCGCACGTTTCAATCATAAAAAAATATGCCCCCCTTACAGCAGCGGCCTTCTTGCTTTTAAGCCTTCTGCCGCAAAGAGAACATATCCCTTATACCCTCACTTTTAGCTTCAATTATGCGGAGAAATTAGTAAGTCTCGGCAAACACCTCAAAATAGGACTGGGGATGCACGCAGGCGGGACATTTGTCGGGAGCGCTGCTGCCCTCGTGAATATACCCGCAGTTTCCGCACTTCCATAAAATCTTTTCATCTTTTTTGAAAACAGTATTACTCTCTATATTTTGAGCAAGTTTATTGTACCTGGTCTCATGCCTCTTTTCAGCAGACGCTATCATTTTAAATGCAGCCGCAATCTCAGGAAAGCCTTCCTGTGATGCCACCTCTGCAAAGGCAGGGTAGAGATCCGTCCACTCTTCATTCTCACCGTCGGCAGCCGCCTTCAGGTTATCCAGAGTAGTTCCCTGGGCAACAGGGTATCCCGCATTGATTTCGATAACAGCCGGTAGCTCGCCCGCCAGACCTTCAAGCAAAAATTTGTAAAACCTTTTTGCGTGCTCTTTTTCATTGTCGGCAGTTTCAATAAAGATATTCTTTATCTGCTTGTAACCCTCCTTATCAGCTACTGAAGCATAGTAGGTGTAACGGTTGCGCGCCTGAGATTCTCCTGCAAACGCCTTTAAAAGATTTTCAGCAGTTTTGGTTCCTTTTAAGCTATTCATAAATAACCTCCTGTTTTTTAATTTTTTTATTATTATTAAGGCATTTTGAACATGTGCCCTTGTAATAAACGTTTTTTTCATCTACACTAAAAAGCTCCAGTCCCTTTACATCAAAGCTCTCCATGTCAACCTTGAAGTCAAATATCCTTCCGCAGCTTTCACATTTAAAGTGTCCGTGATCCGATACGTCCATATCGTACCTTGCCTCATTGTCCTCAATAGTTACAAGCCTTACCAGCCCTGACTCTATAAAAGTATTCAGTGTGTTGTATACCGTAGTCTTTGAAAGCGTGGGAATTTCCTTTATAAGCTCATGGTATATCTCATCAACAGTAGGATGACTCTTTTTCTCTGTAAGATATTCCATAACCTTAATTCTGGCATAGGAAGGCTTTACCTTGTGTTTCAGCAAATACCCCGCTAAATTGTCAATAGGCATTTCCATTATGGCCACCCTCCTTCCTTTAAAAATTAGTTCATGTTATAATAACAAAATTGTAATTATTACAAACTTATTATAATTATAATTATTGCATATGTCAATACCTTTTATCAAAATTTTTTTATTCAGCGCTAAAAACGCTTTTAACATATATTTTAGCCTTGTCAATCATTCTAAAGCCGCACCTGCTAAAGCATTATTTGCTTACTATTAAAGCCCCGGCTTTATGAACCGGGGCTGGAAAAAGGAAGTATATTAAAAAGAGGAACACTATGAAAAGCTTTTGTACAATTATTAGTATATAACATAATTATTAATATAATTTTGATTTTATGTGAACATATTGTAAAGAAAATCCGGGCAGCTATATAAGTATATGGGTAAGCAGATTAAAGAGCGGAAGCGTTATAATTGAAAAAAGCGTTGAAACAGCAATAATCATTGCACCATATTCCCCATCCATGCCGAATTTTGCAGGAAACAGTGCTACGGACGCCGCTACGGGACATGCACAGGCCAGAATGCTTGACATAATAACCGCATTCGCTCCCTGCATCCATCCGGCCACACCAAACAGCTTAATAAGCAGCAGCATTATAAGAGGCAGCGCAATCAGCCTTATTGCAGCAGTGGAATAAATATTAACGTTTCTGAAGGCAGACTTAAAATTAATTCCTGCCAGGTACATGCCCGTAGTAATCATGGCAAGAGGCGTATTGGCCGACGATATTCCCGAAATAGCATCTTTTATTACACCCGGTACGGGAAATGATGTCAAATAGAGTACTATGCCCGTTATAAAGCCTATAAATCCCGGATTCAGCAGACATGCCTTTAAGCTGAATTTTTTTTGGCCGGTAATAATCATAATTCCGTTTGACCACATCAGAATGTTAAATACACTTATAAAGGCAACTGCATAGAACAGCCCTATATCCCCTACCGTAACGGATATTAGCGGAAAAGCCATAAACCCGCAATTAGAGTAGATTGCAGCAAGCCGTTCAATTCTGTACCTCGTATCCTCACGCCTTTTTATGACAATACAGGAAAAGGCTATAGCCATGACATGGAATACAACAGCAAGCAAAAATGCCAGTGCAAGCCCTTTTAAATGCTCCTTTTCTAACGGACGCAAATATGAGTTCACCATCAAACACGGCATTACTACAGCCAGCACGAAGCTTGAAAAGCTTTTCCCCGCTTCTTCAGAAACAATCTTCTTTTTAATACAAGCTATACCTATAAAAATAAATATAAAAATTAATAGAACCTGCCTTCCGACCAATAACGCTTCCTGCATATTCTTCCTCCTTTATGTCAACCCGAAAAATAAGTCAAAACTAAAAACAGCCTCAGAAGTATATCCTAAGGCTGTTTTTGAATTTTCTGCCATATTATTACTGACATTAAACTTTTATATTTTGTAAGAAAAGATTTCTTCAGCCCCGCTGTGCTTAAATTTTGTCTTAAACCAATAAATTTTATAGCCTCCGCAATTAACAACCGTCAACTTATCGTTCTTTAACTTAATCCGCAGTCCCGGCTTTTCATTTCCATAATCAGTTTCCACTCTATGTTTACAAACGGCAGACACTTCATTATAATACCACGTATGTTTTAAAACATCAATTTAAAAGTATATTTTATGTCAATATAATATCTTGCCTATATTATATTGACATAAAACTTCTATCTGATTAAAATAAATTCTATGGAATTATATATCTTAAGTTGGGATTTTCCAAAAGACAGCAGCAGTAAAAAGCCGCCTTCAGCGTTTTTCCTACACTCGGGCGGCTAAAAATGTCTCCTGTCGATAAGCAGTTGATCCTGTACCCGCCTTAAGCCCTCCTTAATCATCCTTGCCCTTACCTCACCTATTCCCTCTACTTCATCAAGTTCCTCTATTGTGGCCTTAAGTATTCCCTGCAGGTTTAAAAAGGCATCCACCAGCTTTCTTACGACACCCGAAGGCACTCTGGGAATGTTGTTCATAATTCTGTAGCCTCTGGGCGATACGTTTATATCAAAGGAGTTATTTCCTCCGTAATATCCCATTGCGCGGCATATAAAGCTCAAATCCATGAGGTCGTCATATTTTAATGACTGGATCTGCTTCATTACATCCTCCCGCGTTTTGTTATCGACGGGAATCATGTAGTCCTCTATAACCAGAAGCCCATCCTTTTCAATATTTAAAAGCAGTTCCTCAAGCTGCATGCTCACAAGCCTGCCCTCATTTCCCAGCTCACATATATACCGGTCAATCTCCGCACCTATCCTCATTACCATTTCTGTCCTTTGAATAACTAAAGACACGTCGTCCAGAGTCACTATGTCTTCAAATTCCAGAACGCTTAAATTGGTCATTGCGTCATCCAGCACAGACTTATACTTTTCCAGCGTCTGAATAGCCTGATTGGCTCTTGCCAGTATACTGGCCGTATCCTTTAATATATACTTGCTGGAATCCATGTACAGCGTTATGATATTTCTCCTCTGAGAAATTGAAATAACAACCTCTCCCGTCTGCTTGGATACCCTCTCTGCGCTCTTATGCCTTGTGCCTGTTTCATCGGTGGGTATTGAAGGATCAGGTATCAGAAGGGCATTGGCATACAATATTTTTTTAAGATCCTTGCTAAGTATTATGGCCCCGTCCATTTTAGCCAATTCATACAGGTGCGCAGGGGTATACTCCTTGTTTATGAAGAAGCCCCCGTCTACTACGTCCATTATTTCCTTTGAATCACCTATAACTACAAGAGCGCCCGTTCTGGCTCTCAGAATGTTTTCCAGGCCCTCTCTTAAAGGGGTGCCTGGGGCCATCATCTTAAGAACATCTATAATATCGCTGTCTTTAAATCTTTCTTCCCTCATTTTCTGACCTCCGAGTGACTTAGGTTAGTATTTACAGTAAAATGTCAAGTGCCTGCTGTACATTTTCCACCGCTTTTATATTTATGCTGTCGAGCCCCTTCATTTGCCTGACCATCTTTAAATTGCCTTCAGGTATTATACAATTTTGAAATCCGATTCGTGCGGCCTCCATTATGCGCTTGTCTATCTGTCCCACAGGCCTTACCTCTCCCGTCAGTCCAACCTCTCCTATAAGCACTGTCCCATTAACCACGGGAAGATTTTTAAAGCTTGAAGCAATCGCTGTTATTATACCCAGATCACAGGCCGGCTCATCCAGCTTAAGCCCTCCGACTACATTGACATATGCATCGCAATTGCTAAGCTGCATTCCAACCCTTTTTTCAAGCACTGCCATAAGAAGAGTAATTCTGTTATAATCAACTCCCGTAGCCATTCTCCTTGGCATTCCGAAGCCTGTGGCACAAACAAGGGCCTGTATCTCTATAAGCATCGGTCTCGTACCCTCGACACTGGAAACCACTACCGAACCGGGCACATTTTCAGTCCTGCCCGTAAGCATTACTCTGGATGGGTTTTCCACCTCCATAAGTCCTGTATCATGCATTTCAAAAATTCCAATTTCATTTGTAGAGCCGAACCTGTTCTTTACTGCTCTTAAAACTCTATAGCTCAAGTGCCGTTCTCCCTCAAAATACAGCACCGTATCCACCATATGCTCAAGCACCCTCGGCCCTGCTATGGCGCCCTCCTTAGTGACATGCCCCACAATTATTATGGATATGCCGCAGCTTTTTCCTATCCTGACAAGAGCCCCCGTTACCTCTCTCACCTGGCTTACGCTTCCCGGCGCCGATGTAAGCTCATCATTAAAAATCGTCTGTATGGAGTCAATAATTACAACCCCGGGTCTTTCCTCATCTATTATTCTTTCTATTGCCCTAAAATTGGTTTCCGAAACCATTAAAAGATTGGAATTTCTTACACCTAGTCTATCGGCTCTAAGCTTTATTTGCTTTATAGATTCTTCTCCCGAAACATAAAGTATCTTAAAGCTCATCCTTATACTGTCGCAGATCTGCAGTATAAGAGTGGATTTCCCTATTCCGGGATCTCCTCCCACCAGTATAAGAGAACCCTTTATTATGCCTCCCCCAAGCACCCTGTCCATTTCATTTATTCCTGTCGAATATCTCTCTTCATTATCCAGCGTAATATCATTTATGCTTACCGGCTTAGTGCTTCCGGAAGGAGCACCTGAGGGTGAGTGCCTGCCTTGCTGCACCTGCTCCACAAAGGTGCTCCACTGGCTGCACGCAGGACATTTCCCAAGCCATCCGGTGCTTTCATAGCCACATTCCTGACATATGAATATGCTTTTATTTTTTGCCATTAATTCTCTCCTAACGGTATTTTACCTCCAATTCACACATTACATAAATTCAGCATAATCTGTACTATGGCTGATCCTTTTCGTAAGGGGTGTGATATATTGGGCTACATAAAAAAATTAGTGTTATTTCTAAACCTTATAATAAACTACGGCATTAACCCTTTTACAGTGCTAAATAACAGAAAGCCCTTTGAGAATTACAGCTCCCCCAAAGACAGGCGGCAGCAGTAATACCCTCCTTTCTTACCCCTCAGCCTTAAGGGCTATAGGGCTTCCGCACCGGCAAGCTCAATAAGTACAAGCACGAACATGGCATGGGACCATGTAAGAGGAATTACCCATTCAGGCTTTCCGCTGTCCTTGTTCACCTGCTCAGGCAGCATATCCAGCTCCGTGCGTCCTCTGACAGCCCAATTGAGATAGCTTTTTGCCTTGCTGAAGTCCTTTATGCGGCAATAGTACAGGGCAACCCACAGGGTTGTGAGTATCCACGGATTTCCTCCGATATAATTATCGCCTTCATATCTCCTTATTCCCCCAGCTCCCGGCGATGTAAGCACCTCCTCTATGGCTCTTACGGTGCTTGCCACCTTAGGATCCAGCGCATCAAAGATCTCAAACGGCACAGCCACTCCAAGCAGGCTTACATCCACAACAGAATCCTCAAGTGTTAAGTCTCTGTAATATTCCTTGGCATTAACCCTCATCGACACGGTATTGGGCGAATGCTCCCAGCCCCACGGATTGAGCTTTATCCTTATGCTTCTTAAAAACCTGCCCATATCCTCCTTCCATAAAGCCCTTTCCATCGCTCCCTTCATGCTGATGTATGCATTTTCCCACAGCTCGGCCTGCTTACCGTCAAGCCCTAATATCCGGGCTATTTCTGCCGCTGCCTTTATGCCTGCACACACTGCTGCCGA
The DNA here is from genome assembly GCA_023390115.1 of Bacillota bacterium. Lineage (GTDB taxonomy): Bacteria > Bacillota > Clostridia > Acetivibrionales > DSM-27016 > Anaerobacterium. Next base: position 13,545 of record JAEWDM010000034.1, on the reverse strand, counting down.
GGAATAGGTGTGCTCTCCGAACCTTTCCTCCCATAAATCATAGCTTGGCCGCGGCAAGCCTGATTCCTTATCAATAAACCCCAGCAAAAACCCGGCGGCTTTTTGGACACTTTCCCACACCTCTTTAAGAAACTGCTTATTTCCCGTAGCTTCATAGTGCTTTAGCATACCCCATATCAATGTGCCCGTTTCATCTATCTGAAGACCCCACGAAGGGGCAAGATTTCCATCCATATGATACCTCTGTTGCCACGATCCATCCTCATCCTGAACATCTACCGCCCATTTGTAAAATCTGTCCACAGCGTCAGTCATTCCGCATTTGTCAAGCGCACCCGTTATAAACGCCGCATCCCTCCCCCAGCAATAGGCATACCTTCCGCACCTTGTAAATTGCTCATCAATTTCAGGCGCAGCCAGCAGACCTCCGCTTTTTTCATCGGACATCAGCTTGAAGACCAAGACAGAGCGCCTGTATACCGCATCTATTTCAGGCGTTCCGGTTTTTATCTGTCTTGAGCCCGCCACAAAATCCAGCCAGTATCTTTCTGTGTTTTTATATTCACAGGCAATATCTATCTTACTCATATCCCGCATAAGCTTTTTTAATCCCTTTATTGTGTCCGAGGCACATATAAATATCCTGATGCTTTTCCTTTCTCCCTCCCGAAACGCTCCGAGCCTCCATGACACAGCTCCCTCTCCCGTCATTGCTATGCTGTCATAGCCTCCCAGCCCTCCCGGACTTCCCGCGCCTTCATATGCGTTGTTTCCGAGCTGAAACTGCCAGACCTCCCTGTCGGAGCATATGCCGGAGTAGCTTCCCGGCTTGTAATGAATGAGCGCGTCATTTTCAAAGTCAAACAGACTGCTTCTTAATTCCGAATCGCAGGAAATAAACGATGAGTATAAAACGAAGCCTATTTCGCTCTCCTCCCTGCCCAGGTTTTCAATTTCATATTCCCTCACCACAACATCGGCATAAGGAAGCATAAAATCGGTATGGCACACTCTTATGCCTGCCTGATTGTCAACACATACTGTCCTTAATATATTAGTATCCTTAATATAATGCTGGCTGTGATGAAAATTATCCTGGCTGAGCCACAGGGTATTATTATGCCCGCTGCGAAAAACCCCCGCATCCATCCTGTCTATATGCTGAGAGTAGTCTATATTCGGCCAGAACAGCCTTATCAGCTCTCCCCTGCCGGTTATGCACCCCAGCATTCTTGAATTTCCTATAACGGCATTATTTATATACGGTTTTGTCATTAATTAATCTCTCCCCAATACTCAAGTAAGCATTTTATTCCATATAATTATAGCACATTCACCCAAATTTTATATTATAATATTTTTCATATATAAAGTACAAAATAATAATATTATTTTTTCAGAAATAACGTGCTATTGAACGTGTGTTTCTTAAAAGCTGTAATATTAAGCGCAAAACATCGTGTAGTATGCTTTATTAGGCATAATATGGATTTATTTAAAGCTAAACTGTGCTTGCTAAAATTTGCGAAATGATGTATTTTTGATATTATAAAATTTTTTGCAAAAATCAAAAGATAAAAGAAAATGATTAAACAAAAGAGTTCTGGAGGAATTGTGAATTATGCTGAACATAGTTAGTCTGGTATTTCAATACACCTTGTTGTCTATTTTTTTGTATTACTTTATAATATCTGTTTTCGGATGGTTCAGAAGGAAGGAAGCAGGCGCGGACATGTTTCCCCCAAAGAATAAATTTGCCGTTATTGTTGCCGCTCATAATGAGGAGGTAGTAATAGGAAGCATAGTGAGAAACTTAAAGCAGTTGAATTATCCCAAAGACATGTATGACATACTGGTTATAGCAGACAATTGCAATGACAATACCGCAAAGGTGGCCCGTCAGAACGGAGCGTCGGTATATGAGAGGTTCGATTCTGTAAGAAAGGGAAAGGGCTATTCTCTTGAATGGATGTTTAAAAAGCTTTTTGCCTCCGATAAAAATTATGACGCCATATGCATATTTGACGCTGATAACCTTGCCTCGCCCAACTTTCTTTTGGAGATGAACAAGCAGCTTTGCATGGGGCATAAGGTTATACAGGGATACTTGGACAGCAAAAACCCTTCCGATTCATGGATATCGGGAAATTATTCAATATCCTACTGGACCAGCAACAGACTGTTTCAGCTTCCCAGGCATTATCTGGGCTTAAGCTGCGCTTTGGGCGGCACAGGCTTTGTAATGTCTGCGGATGTGCTCAAGGAAATAGGCTGGGGGGCCACCTGTCTTACGGAAGACCTTGAGTTTTCAATGAAGCTGGTACTTAAGAACATGAGAGTTTCATGGTCCCATGAGGCCGTTGTATATGACGAAAAGCCTCTGCACCTCCCCCAGTCATGGAGGCAGAGAAGGCGTTGGATGCAGGGACACTGCAATTGTGCGCAAAGATTCCTTAAAAAGTTGGTGCTAAAGGCCTTTAAGGATAGGGACAAGGTGGCCTTTGACGCAGGAATGTATTTGCTTCAGCCCTTTATTATAGTTGCAAATGCTGTAAATATGATAATAAGCGGAATATCGTTTCTTACAGGCGAAAAAAGCATTGTGTTTAACGCCCGGACCGTTTTTCTCACACTGCTTATACTTATAATAACATACTACAGCATAATTTTCGTCTTTGCCGAGGGAAAGCTTACAAGAAGAATTTTAAGGTACTTTATTACCTTCCCCATATACAGTCTTACGTGGGTTCCTATTATTATACACGGCTTTATAGACAGGAATAAAAACGAGTGGGTACATACCGTACACACAAGGGCACTTGACATTACTGATGTGAAATCTCTTGAAAGGGTCAGTTAAAGCCCTTTTGCAGTGTTGCTTCACCATAATTCCAGCGAAAGGATATACGGTATATAAAATAATCCGTTAAATATAAATTACATATGAACATAAATATAAGCAGAAATACGTTAAAGCCTGTATATCAGTTTTTGACAGGAAATCTGGAAGTATTTTTATTTGTTTTAACCATATACGGCAAGAGCTTTCTATTCAACCAAACTATAGGCATGCATTGGGGAAATATTCTTATAACCGCCGCTCTGGGGCCTGCCCTGATTTTGCTCGGGCCTTTTATTTCCATGAAAAGAAAGCCGCGCCTTATATGCCTTCTGGCAGCGGATGCGCTCGTATCGGTAATTATGCTTTCGGACGCAATATATTACCGGTATTATAACAATGTGCTTTCAGTACCCGTATTGATGCAGCTCGGAGTGGTAGACCCCGCCTTAAAAAGCAGCATATTCAAGCTTTTCACCCCCAAGGATCTTTTGCTTGCGGCAGATGTTATAATAGCAGTTCCTGTTTTACTGCTGCTTTTAAGACTTAAAAGGATAAACAGGCTGCATGCGGTAAGGCACAGAATGCTTACCTCCGCCGCAGTGCTTGTATTAGGATGCTTCTTCACCCTCTCAGGCATGTACAATATCGATAAGCTAATGGGCTTCAAATCACTGTCCACGGTTTTTGACCACAGCTTTTTTGTAAACAATATAGGAGTGCTGAATTATCACTGCTTTGACATATGGTATTTTGCTTCAAACAAGCTCGCAAGCAACGGCACGAATGTCGCCCCTGATGAGGCCGAAAGTATAAAATCTGTTTTTATGGAGAATGAAAGAGGCACAGAGAGCAGAAATCTTCATGGCATAGCAGAGGGAAAAAACCTTATAGTAATTCAGGTTGAGGCAATGCAGAATATTGTAATAAATCTTGAAATAGACGGCAAAGAGGTAACTCCCAATTTAAACAGGTTTATAAAGGACAGCTTATATTTCCCCCGTTATTACACCCAGACAGGCCAAGGCAATACTGCCGATGCGGAATTTGTTACAAACAATTCCTTTTATGCCGCAAAGCAGGGTGCTGTATATTTCCGCTATCCCGGCAACACCTTTACCTCCCTTCCCGCGCTCCTCAAAGGAAAGGGCTACAGCACTGCGGCAATGCATGCATACAAGGCAAGCTACTGGAACAGGGCAACTGTTTATCCCTTCATGGGCTTTGACTCCTTTATGAGCCAGAAGGATTATATACTGGATGAATGCATAGGCGGCTGGGGCTTGACGGATGAGTCCTTTCTAAGACAATCACTGGATAAAATAACAAGTCTGCCTAAGCCCTTTTATTCATTTTTGGTTACCCTATCCTCGCACTATCCCTATGACTCCTTCGGTAAAAATGAATACAGTAATGAATTTAATGCCGGCAGCTACAACGGGACCTTCTTTGGAAGGTATCTAAAAGCCATGCATTATGCCGATCAGGCATTGGGTCAGTTTTTAGACGGCCTTAAGGACAATGGACTGATGGACTCAAGCGTTATAGCAATATACGGGGATCACGAGGGAATAAAAAAGGGCGACATGGAGGGCATTAAGGAAGTGCTGGGACTAAGCTCCAATGATGAGCTTGCCTATCTGGAAATGAAAAAGGTTCCTCTCATTATACATATACCCGGAGGAAAGGAAAAGGGCGTAAGGACCCAGGCGGGAGGGCAGGTGGATCTGTATCCGACACTTGCAAACCTTCTGGGAGCTCAGCCGGAATATTATCTCGGGAGGGATCTTCTGAACACCGAAAGGAGCCTTGCAATCTTCAGAGACGGCAGTGTAACCGACGGGAGTACAGTATATTTTTCAGGCACGGAACAATGCTTTGACATAGCCTCAGGTGAACTCACCGGGACAGACAGCTTTACGCAGTATATTGAAGAGGCCGGAAAGCAGCTTGAAATCTCCGATAAGATTATTGAAAACAATCTCCTAAAGGCTTTCACTGCGGAGTAAGATAAAAAGGTGCGCCACCTTTTAAGATAACGCACCTTTTATTTTAGTTCACTTCTTTTCAAGCGACAGATTCTCCTGCTTCTTTTCCACTACAAGGTTATCCTCTTTTAAATCAACAAATACCTTATCGCCCGTCTTCACTTTGCCCTCCAGCATCTCTTCAGCCAGCTTATCCTCTACCATGCTCTGGATCGACCGTTTAAGAGGCCTTGCACCGAATACAGGGTCGAAGCCCTTCTTTGCAAGGAAGGTCTTTGCACTGTCGGTGACCTCTATAGTAATGGCATTCTGATTAAGCCTGTGTGCCAGAGTCTCCAGCATAAGCCCTACTATTTTCTTGATATGCTCTTCATCAAGAGGATGGAATACTATAGTGTCGTCAATCCTGTTTAAGAACTCAGGCCTGAAGGTTCTTTTAAGCTCACCCATTACATCGCCCTTCATGTGCTCGTAATTCCTTGCCTTTTCATCGCCGGCAGGAGAAAATCCCATCCTTTTGGGCTCGGTAATCAGCCTTGCACCTACATTTGAAGTCATAATGATGACTGTGTTCCTGAAATCGACTTTCCTTCCCTGAGAGTCCGTCAGCCTTCCGTCGTCCAGTATCTGAAGCAAAATATTGAATACATCGGGATGCGCTTTTTCAATTTCATCAAATAAAATTACCGAATATGGCTTTCTCCTTACCTTTTCGGTAAGCTGGCCTCCCTCTTCATATCCCACATAACCGGGAGGTGATCCCACAAGGCGCGATACACTGTGCTTTTCCATATATTCCGACATGTCAATCCTTATAATGGCATTTTCATCACCGAATATGGCCTCTGCCAATGCTTTGCTCAGCTCCGTCTTGCCAACTCCCGTGGGTCCTAAGAATATAAATGAGCCTACCGGACGCTTGGGGTCCTTAAGCCCCACTCTTCCCCTTCTTATCGCCCGGGAAACGGATTTGACAGCCTCATCCTGTCCTATCACCCTCTGGTGGAGAATCTCCTCCATCTTCATAAGCCTTTCGGATTCCTCCTCCGCCAGACGCTTCACCGGAATACCGGTCCAGCTTGAAACTATTTCGGCTATTTCATCCTCCGTTACAGTATCCGTTTTAGTCTGGTTCTTTTGCTGCCAGCTCCCCTTAACCTTGTCCAGATCACTTTTTATTCTCTGCTCCTCATCTCTTATCCTAGCAGCCTTTTCATATTCCTGGCATCTTATAGCCTCTTCCTTCTCCTTTATAAGATTTTCAACCTGCTCCTCCAGCTTCTTCAAATCGGGAGGCGCCGTAAAGGCTTTAAGGCGTACTCTTGATGCTGCCTCGTCAATTAAGTCAATGGCCTTGTCAGGTAAAAACCTGTCTCCTATATACCTGTCTGACATTTTAACGGCCGCTTCCAGCGCGGCATCCGTTATTTTAACCCTGTGATGCGCTTCATACTTGTCCCTTACCCCCTTTAATATTTCCACGGCCTCCTCTGTTGTCGGCTCCCCTACCGTAATGGGCTGGAACCTTCTTTCTAAGGCGGCATCCTTTTCAACATGCTTTCTGTATTCGTCCAGTGTCGTTGCACCTATAACCTGAAGCTCCCCTCTTGCAAGGGAAGGCTTTAATATATTGGAAGCGTCTATTGCTCCCTCCGCGGCTCCCGCGCCTATTATTGTATGCATTTCATCAATAAACAGTATTACATTTCCAGCCTTCCTTATCTCATCCATGGCCTTTTTCAGCCTTTCCTCAAACTCACCCCTGTATTTGGCCCCGGCAACCATAGAGGATAAATCAAGAGTAACCACTCGCTTGTCTTTAAGCATTTCGGGTATGTTCCCCTCAATTATCTTTTGTGCAAGCCCCTCCGCTATCGCGGTTTTACCCACTCCCGGCTCTCCTATCAGGCATGGATTATTCTTTGTGCGCCTGCTGAGTATTTGTATAACTCTTTCTATTTCCCTGTCGCGTCCTATTACAGGATCAAATTTGCCTTCCCTTGCCATATCCGTCAAATCTCTTCCAAACTGGTTAAGGGTCGGTGTGTTGGAATTTCCCGCATGATTTTTAGGCTGCCCGGTCGCTCCCGGAGATTCACTGCCAAGAAGCTTTGAAATTTCCCCCATGAGCTTTTGCGGGTCCACTCCCAAGTCGATAAGTATTCTTACCGCAACACTTTCCCCCTCTTTCATTATACCTATAATCAAATGCTCCGTGCCTATATAGTTATGTCCCAGCCTCCTTGCCTCCCTGAAGGACAATTCAAGCACCCTTTTTGTCCTTGGAGTAAAGCCCAGAGGCTGCTCCTCCGTCTTTTCCCCGCGCCCTATCAGCTCATCTATTTCTCTCATTACCTTCTCTTCCGTTACACCCTGGCTCTGCAGTACACGTGCGGCAATTCCGCTTCCTTCCTTCACCAGTCCAAGAAGAAGGTGTTCTGTACCTACATAATTATGTCCAAGTGCCATAGCACTTTCCTGTGAAAATGTTATTGCTTTTTCGGCCTTCTCAGTAAAACGTCCGTACATACCAATACCTCCTTTTATTAATAAAATGTCAGCCTTCCTTAAGCTTATTTCTTATTATCTCAGCTCTTTTAATATCCCTCTCATCGGGCCCCAAAACGGATCCGGCTGTTTTCTGAAGGCTGGCCGGCTGTATAAGGAGCATTATCTCGTTTAAGGTTTCGATATTTATATCCTTTATTATTCCCATATCTACCCCCAGTCTAACATCAGAAATCAGCTTCAGGCTCTCTTCATAAGAAATAATGCGTGCGCCTGAGAAAACCGCAAAAGACCTAAAAATCTTGTCTTCAAACCTGTATGGGTTTTGCCTGTGCAGCTCGGCTCTCAGCATTCTTTCCTGTTCTATAATCTGAAAGGCTATGTTTGTAACTCCTGTTACAATTTCGTCCTCCTTCTGTCCCAGAGTAACCTGATTTGAAATTTGAAACATGTTTCCCGAGGCATAGCTGTTTTCCCCGTAAATTCCTCTTACAGCTACTCCGAGCTTACCACAGGCCTCAAGTATGCCTTTTATATAGCCGGTCATAACCAGCCCCGGTAAATGAAGCATTACAGACGCTCTTATGCCTGTTCCTATATTTGTAGGACAGCATGTAAGATATCCGTATTGCCTGCTGAATGCGAAATCAATTTTGTTTTCCAGCAGCAGGTCTATATTGTTGCAAAGCTTCCATGCGTCACCGATTAGCATGCCTGAAAACATGCACTGTATTCTTAAGTGATCCTCCTCATTAATCATTATGCTTATTTTTTCATCCCTGCTTATAAGCAGTCCACTCTCTCTGCTGTTCTCTGCCAGCTCGGGACTGATAAGGTGCTTCTCCACAAGAGACTGCTTTTCTATGGAATTCAAAGCTTTTATATCAATAAAGGTCATATCCCTGGCCAGAGTACTGTTGCTGTTAAAAACAGCATCCTTTACTTCCTCCAGCACCTTCCCGCCTTGCTCCTTATTCAGCTTAAACGGAAAGGGATAATTCCTGAAATTTCTTGCGAGCCTGACTCTGCTGCTTATTACAACATCCGATTCAGGCCCCTTGTCTATATACCATCTGCTCACAATGCTTCACCTCCGATAAATCCCTGTTGTATTTCTATCATTTCTGTTTTTGTGCCGAAAGCCTTTTTATTTTATCCCTTATCTCGGCCGCCTTTTCATAATCCTCATTTTGTATTGACTTATTCAAAAGCTCCTTTAGCTTTTCTATTTCTCTGGTAGATTTTATCTCAGAAGAAGCATTGCCTGGTATTTTTCCAATATGTCCTGTGCTGCCATGAAGCCTTTTAAATAAAGGCCCCAGCTTTTGCTCAAAAACCTCGTAGCAGCCGCTGCACCCGAACTTACCTGTCCTTTGAAATTCCTCATATGTCATACCGCATTTTTCACAAAAAATTTGCTCGGGCACTGCTCCGCCGATATGAGCGTCGGAATTAATTCCCAAAAGGCCCGTTAATAAATCATTAAGCCCCAGAGGTGCTCCCATATTTATGCCTGCCTTTTCATTCTCTCTTGCACACTGCTCACACAGGTACATCTCCGTTTTTTTATTGTTTATTATTTGTGTGAAATGCACACTGGCATTCCTTTTTTGACACCTCTGACACACCATATGTATTCACCTTCCAAAAAGAATTAAAATATAATACATACATTCATTATGGGTCAACCCATTATCCATATTTAAAGCTCCATATATAGTATGCATTCAGCATGCAGAATTCTAAAAAATTATTTTGCCGGACAAATCTACACCAGCAGACTCATCAGCATATTCTTAAGTATTGAGGCTCTTAAAATATCACGGTGAGGAAGCGGCACCTCTCCAAGAACTTTATCGCTTGCGGCAGCCCTGAGCATCACGCCCTCCCTTTGTGATATCACCTCGTAGTCGATAAAGTTGTTTATAAATATGTCCGCAGACTGCTGGGATATGCTGCTTCCCATAGCCATAATAATATGCATAAGGTATTCTCCGGCATGATTTATGCTAACCCTTTTTATTTTTATGTGTCCGCCGCCGCCTCTCCTGCTTTCCACGTAATAGCCCTTTTCAGTAGTAAATCTGGTATCTATTACATAATTTATCTGGGAAGGAACACATTTAAACTGGCTTGCAAGCTCATTTCTCTGTATTTCTATCGACCCGTCGGTATCATTAATGAGCTGCTTTATAAAAGCTTCTATCAAATCACTTAATCTAGCCACATTATCAGCCTCCCATGTTCAAAGCATGTACTTTAGCGTTAAAGAATGCTTTAGTATCAGAGCATTCTTTAATATTAAACAGTAATTGATTTTGACTTTCTTTGACCTTTAATTACATTATAAAGAACGCACCTTGCACATTCAAGCTCAATTTTTATGCAGAAATACGGATTTTGGCTTTTTTAAGCACGATATGCAATATTAAATATATTTTGCTAATCATTTCTTATTATTTCTTTTCTTATTATCATTTTTACTTCTTTTATCCGGTGATATTTCTCCCGAGGTCTCTTCTCCCGCTTCAGTCACCTTCTCCATATGGCTTGCCATCTGTCTCTGCTTGTCCGGAGTAATCCATTGATGAAAGGAAGATATAAATTCTCCGTACATAGTAATGTCCTCTATTCTTTCATCCTTTATATTATTTTTATTCTCTTTATTTGCCATAAAAGCCATCTCCTCCATTTAAACCAATTAGAAAACTTCAAGAAGTATTTTTCACTTATTAAAGAAGTTATATACTTGGAAAAAGTATTGCAGAGCACTTTCTTAATCCTCAATGAGTCTATAGAACCCATAAACAAGTCCAAAGGCTAATAGCGCCGTAAAGACTGTCTTTATTACAGCCAATGTATCGGGAACAAACTGATTTACCAGGCTGATTATTAAAAATGAAAACAGCCCTATTATTAAAATTTTGATTATTTCAGAAAAAGGGAATTTAAAGTCTAATTCCTTTTTGATCTCGCGGAAGTTCATAATCAATGCTGAAGCAGAGACTATCATATTTGTTATTCCGTAGCCGTATATGTTGACAGAAGGGATTCCCGCCAATATATATATAAGCACCAGCCCCTGCACAGACACAATTAATGAATTTTTCAGCAAAACCTTCTGCCTGCCGAGGCCGTTAAGCATTCCAAAGGTGGGCAGTGCAATAAAGCTTATGAATGAAGAAATCGAAGCAAAAACTATCATTTTCCCCAGGTCCGATCTGTTATAAAGCAGGCTTCCCAGCAGATCCGGTATACAAATTCCTATTATCAGGCTTGAGGTTCCAATAATGCAGGATACCCTGAAAACCTGCAGCATTCTGTCCTCCGCAGCCCAGTAATTGTTTCTGCTGATACTGAGCGACAGATCGGGAACCAGTACGGTTGACATAGAATTTACTATTATCATGGGAAGACAGGTTATATTAAACGCCATTCCAATAAATTTGCCCATAAGCTCAAGAGCGGCGTCATAGGGAATACCCGCCGAGACCAGCCTCCTTGGGAGCACCAGAGACTCCGCCGCGGATAAAAGCGTGGATATAAAACCATTAATGCATAAAGGGAATGAGATAGCCAGAACATTGAACAAAAGCTGCAGGCGCCTGTGTTTTTGTTTTGGTGCAAAGGGCATGCTCATGCTTCTGTTTCTTTTATAATATGCGTATAAAAGTCCAAAGCTTATAAGTTCCCCTACAGCAAGGGACGTATATGCCGCCGTTACGGTATTTTCTACATTGCGTACCGGCAGAACAGATATTATCGCCAGCAGTACACCCACTCTTAAAAGCTTCTCTCCCATATCTATAAATGCCGCCGGCTTAAACCAGTTCATCCCGTAATAGTACCCCTTTAATACAGCGGACATGGAAACCAGAACTATTGCAGGGCAAATTATCCTGACAGCCCCTGCACTCCTTGTGTCCCCTATCAGTATCGAAGATATTGCCGGTGAAAAAACAAATGCCAGCACTGCTATTGAAACGCTCCACACAAATATAAGCATAAATGTTGCAGACATAGTCCTGTTAAGGCTCTTAACATCTTTTTTATTGTAATATATCGCAGATATTTTTGATAGTGCAGTAATAAGCCCGTCACTGGCAAGGCACAGAAAAAGTATATATAAAGGCATAACAAGGCTGTACAGGCCAAGTCCCTCCGCTCCAAGCTCTCTTGAGAGAATTACCGAGAAAATGAAGCCTATTATTCCCGTGATCATATTTGATGCAGATAAAATAAAGGAATTCTTGTAAAACTTATCCAGATGCATCAGTTTTCCGCCCCACCGCCTAATAGCCTACTGGTAATAAAGGTTATTCCCGCCGCAGCTATAATATGCCTTAGGAGTAATTAAAAAGGCGTGAAAGCCATAGCAATCCTGAGTCTAAATTACAGAGATAAAGCACTCTAGTATAACAATAACATACAGCATCATTTTCTCCTGTAACCAAATTGAAAGTAGAAATAATGTTTGTATTATGATAAAGTAAGATTTATTTGTAGCTATTCTTAAACTAAAAAGTGAGGTAATCTATCGATGAAGAAAAAATTAAGTTTAATATTCTCTGTAATAGTAGCTGTTTCACTTCTTTTAACAGCTTGCGGGTTCTCTTCCAGAATTACTTTGGGAGTAATGGAGAATGGTGTTTATAAAAACAATTATTTTGGGCTCAGTGTGCAGCTTCCAAAAGAATGGTCCATACAGGATATAGAATCTATGAACCAGCTTGCGGAGACTGAAAACACATCGGCCGGAGGAGAAGGAGAGACAAAAAAGCCTGATCTGTCACAGGCAGAAACTCTCAATTTCATAATGGCCTCAAAATATCCCCAAAACCAGCAGGAGGCCGTTAATCCCAGCTTTATCTGTAATTCTGAAAATTTAAGCTTTTTACAGAATGTAAAAACAGGCAAGGATTATCTCGAATCGGCAAAAAACCTGCTTATTGACAGCCAGCTTCCATATATCTTTGAAAAGGATATCTATACTGAAAAGTTGGGGGAAAAGGATTTTAATGTTATGGAAGCGTTCATACAGTCAGGCAGCACTAAGGTCACTCAGAGATATTATTCGGCAATCATCAAGGATTATGCCCTTAATTTTATTGTCACATATTTTGATGATGCCAGCAAGGCAGAAGTAGACAGCATACTGAAAACAGTCAGCTTTAAATAGAGGCCGGGATGCTCCTTAAATAACACACTGTAAAAATACTGTTTTATCATTCGTAATAAGGGTATATAAATTATAACAACAAGGCTTTGCTTATTGAATATATTCAATTCAGGCTAGGATTTGTTGTCTTAAAAAGTCTGATTTTGGAAAACAGTACATTAATACTTTTAAACAAATAAAAATTTAAAGGAGTTGTGAAAATGGCAAATACATTATTTTATCGTTGTGAAAAATGTTCCAACACTATGCTTATGCTTAAAAACGGGGGCGGAACACCATCATGTTGCGGCAGCACAATGACAGAGCTCAAGCCTAATACCACAGACGGAGCAAAAGAAAAGCATGTCCCATTTATAATAGAAGAGAATGGCAAAATACATGTTGCCGTCGGTTCAACCCTGCATCCCTCACTTCCCGAGCATTATATTGAATGGATTGCTCTAATTACAGGTGAAAAAGCTGAAATTGTTTACTTAAAGCCGGGTATGGAGCCAAAAGCAGAATTTGAGGGTGCAAGCTCAGGCGCAGTTTATGAATACTGCAATCTCCATGGACTTTGGAAAGCTGATTTCTAGACCTTGTCCCCCTTGGCGGGGGACGCTCCTGTTTTTTTAAGAATAATATACTTATATGTATATACCAGCCATCCTCTCAGGTTTGTATATACCTGATTCCAGACATGGCATATAGGGATAGCAAAAAAGACCTTCGCTCTTAAAACAAGCAAGATCCATCAAAAAGCTTATATGACTTTTGAAGCTTATAAACATGAGCACAAATTCATTTAAGCCGTTATTTTTTTTACCCCTTCATTTCCCTTTAATTTATATCAATTAATGAACTAAAAGCCTCACAATACCTTATATTCCTTCCCAGCAGCCTAAATCCCTCGTTCGACAGCCGCGATATCCCCGACACCGACATATTTCCTACATATTCACATATCCTTCCATATGTGTATCCACATAGCGCGCGCATTATGTATGTTATAAAGGCTCTTACCTCTACCGTGTCCCTGCTGAATTTTGTCC
>JAEWDM010000014.1 GCA_023390115.1 Bacillota bacterium | reverse complement strand
AACCGTCCCCTTGGCACGAGGATTTTTTTTATACTATATGGGAAATATAAAATTTATAAAAATAATCCAAAGGCTGTTCTTGAGGTATATTATGAGCATTGCAAAGAGCATAAATAAGGCATGGAAGGATTATATATGGATAATAACAGGGTCAATTATTACCGCTGCATCCATAAACATTTTTCTTGTACCCTATAAAATTGCTCCCGGAGGAGTGAGCGGACTGGCTACCGTGGTATATTACCTGACCCAAAACAGACTGCCTGTGGGAGTAACTATGCTGGCCCTCAATTTGCCGCTGTTTATTGCAGGAATAAGGCTTATAGGAAGAAAGTTTATAGTTCGGACACTGCTCAGTACGGTGTTGCTTTCTGTAATAGTGGATTTTACCGAGCCCTTTACACAAATCTTTGTAGATAAATATTTAGCAAGCCCTGAGCAGGTGTATTCGACTCCGGACCTGCTGCTTTATGCCATATTCGGAGGAGGAATGATGGGAATTGGGCTGGGACTGGTGTTTAAATACGGCGCTACCACAGGAGGCAGCGATCTGGCTGCAAGAATAGTAAACCATTTCAGGCCTAATTTAACTATGGGACAAATATTGCTTGTGGTGGACACAAGTGTTATTATATTTGCAGCAGTAGCATTTAAAAGCTTTATTCTTGCGCTGTATGCAATAGTTGCGCTGTATGTTTCTTCAAAGGTTATAGACGCTATTTTAGAGGGGATAAATTTTGCAAAGGCGGTTTTTATAATTTCGGACAAGTCGGACAGAATAGCACAAAGAATTCTTGACGAGCTGGACAGAGGGGTAACAGCACTTAATGGAGCGGGTATGTATACCGGAGCACATAAAAAAGTGCTGCTGTGTGTGCTCCACAGGGGACAGCTTGCCCAGCTTAAGGAAATTGCGGCAATGGAGGATGAAAAAGCCTTTATTATTCTGGCGGATATAAGAGAGGTATTGGGAGAGGGATTTAAAACTTATACAATGTAGAGGGATATATGCATTATTGTTAAAAAACGCTACAGGAGGCACGATACGGAACACCGCATGGGGTGGTTCCCCCTGTCACGATTGTATTATGCCTTATGTTGCGGCTGTTCACGTTCTCCTTTGTCAGACGGTATTCTACGATTTACATGAAAAAATATAACATCATAATAGTAAACAAATAACATTATATGGACTTATCATATATGGTATAGTATACTATGAATTAAGAAATTCAGGCTAAAGGAGATGTAACAGATGGAAAAGCATAAGTTGAAGGAATTGAAGAAGCAGGCTGTTTTGATTAGAAAGCATATTATTGATGAGGTATACAGTGCTGCGTCCGGGCATCCGGGAGGCTCGCTTTCGTGTACCGATATTTTAACTGCTTTATATTTTAATGAAATGCGGGTGGATGTAAAAAAACCCCAGTGGGAGGATCGTGACAGGTTTGTGCTTTCCAAGGGTCACTGTGCTCCGGCTCTTTATGCAGCTCTGGCTGAAAAGGGTTTTTTCCCGAAAGAGGATCTTGTAAAATTCAGAAGTGCAGACAGCTATCTTGAAGGGCATCCGAGCATGAGGTATGTGACTGGAGTGGACATGTCTACAGGATCACTGGGCCAGGGAATTTCAGCGGCTGTAGGAATGGGCATCGCAGGAAAGCTTGATAACAAGGATTACAGGGTATATACAATACTGGGTGACGGGGAGCTTCAGGAGGGCCAGGTATGGGAGGCCAGCATGGCAGCAGCGCATTATAAGCTTGATAACCTTACTGCATTCCTTGACCATAATGGGCTGCAGATAGACGGAAATATTACGGATGTTATGTCGCCTGAGCCTGTTGCCAACAAATTTGAGGCCTTTGGCTGGAATGTTATAAATATAGACGGGCACGATTTCACACAGATAACAGGAGCAATTGATAAAGCTAAAAATACTAAAGGCAAACCGACAATGATTGTTTGTGCTACTGTTAAAGGCAAAGGCGTTTCGTTTATGGAGAATAATGCGGGCTGGCATGGGACAGCCCCGAATAAGGAACAAAGAGATCAGGCCATAGCAGAGTTGGATGATATTTTGTCAGCATTGGAGGTAGAATAATATGACACAGAAAATTGCTACCAGAGAAGCATATGGAAACGCATTGGCGGAGTTTGGAAGCGACAGCAGGATAGTGGTGCTGGATGCCGACCTGTCAAAATCAACAAAAACAGACACCTTTAAGAAGAAATATCCCGAGAGGTTTATAAATATGGGAATAGCCGAAGGCAATATGATGTCTACGGCAGCGGGAATAGCTACCTGCGGAAAGGTAGTTTTTGCAAGCACCTTTGCCATATTTGCATCTGAGAGGGGCTGTGAGCAGATCAGAAATTCTGCGTGTTACCCAAAGCTGAATGTTAAAATAGGCGCCACGCATGCGGGAATATCCGTAGGTGAGGATGGGGCTTCGCATCAGTGTATTGAAGACATAGCAATAATGAGGGCTCTTCCCAATATGGTTGTACTCAGTCCTGCCGACGCAGTGGAAACAAGACATGCCGTAAAAGCGGCTATAAAGCATGAGGGGCCTGTGTACTTAAGGCTGGGGCGTTTGTCTGTGCCTGTGCTTTATAATGAGGAAAGCTACAGGTTTGAGCTGGGTAAGGGGAATATGATATCCGACGGATCGGATGTTACAATAATAGCGACGGGCTTAATGGTACACACTGCTGTTGAAGCGGGGAAATTACTTGAGCAGGAGGGCATTAAGGCCAGAATAGTTGACATTCACACTATAAAGCCTATAGATAAGGATATTATTATAAAGGCTGCAAAAGAGACGGGTGCTATAGTTACGGCAGAGGAACACAATATAGTTGGTGGGCTTGGGAGTGCTGTAGCAGAGGTTCTGGTTCAGAATTATCCGGCTCCTTTAAAAATGGTTGGAATAGAGGATAAGTTCGGCAAGTCGGGAAAGCCTGATAGATTGATGGAAATGTATGGCTTGACTGCTGCAAACATAGCTGAAAAAGCAAAGCAGTCAATACAAATGAAGAAGTGATTGTGCTTAAGAGAATAAAAGATAATTCAAGAGAGATTGAGAGAACGGCAGAAATTAATATAAATATATAAGGAGCAGGGGGTTATCAAAAAACCCCCGCTTTTTTTATATTTGCATAATAGTGTAGATAAATGTAATCTATAGTATAGAGTGATAATCTAATATATATATATTGGATAAACTTAAGCTGTGACGTTGTTGCATATGCCTATTAGAAATTTTAGCTGCTGCGGCAAAAAAGGAGGTATAATTTATAAGTGACAACGTAAATAGATTTATATAGTAAGCTCAGTTTTATTGAACTGACGTATATGTGTATTTATTTTATGGGAGGAGAATTTTATTATGGGCTACAGGTATGATGCATATCCATGGGGAAGGTGGATAAAGTGGGGAGTTCTTTTGCTTATTATTGTAATTATAGCGGGAAATGCTGTTGCTGCTTATAATGGCCTGGCTTCTTCAGATCAAAAGGTTAAAAGCAACTGGAGTCAGGTAGAAAATGTCATGCAAAGAAGGGCGGATGTAATAAATAATCTTGTGGAAACTGTAAAGGGATATGCCAAGCATGAGGAAAAGGTGTTTGGGGATATAGCAAGCGCCAGATCGGTGCTTATGAATGGGTCCGCGGATGTGGAAAGCAAGCTGGAGGCAGACAGAGCCATATCGGAGGCAGCCCGGAGCGTGCTGCTGCTGGTTGAAAATTACCCTGATTTGAAGGCAAGTGACCAGTTTGCCAACCTTCAGATGGAAATTGAAAGGAGCGAAAACAGGGTAAGCATTGCAAGAAAGGATTTCATTGAATCGGTAGAGGCTTATAACCTTAAAATTACAAGGTTTCCGGGAAATATTTTCTCAAGAATGATGGGTTTTTCGGAAAAGGAATACTTTCAAGCTTCCCCTGATGCTCAGAAGGCACCCGAGGTCAAATTTTAAAACAGGGGGTTAAAGAAATGGGCAAGTGTCAAAAGATATTTTTAGTGATTACAGCGGTGCTTACCTTTTCCTTGACTGCTCATGCCGAGGATAGCTACCCAGCCCCCACGGCTGAGTTTTTTGTGAATGATTATGCAGGCGTGCTGCAAAAATCCACCGAGGACAGAATTGCAAGCGTGGGAAAGCAGTTGGAAAATGAAACAGGGGCCCAGGTGGTGGTTGTAACAATACACTCACTTGAAGGCAAGGACATAGAGGGCTATGCATTGGAATTAGGCAGAAAGTGGGGTATAGGACAAAAAGGTGAGGACAATGGAGTGCTGCTCCTAAATGCTGTAAATGAAAGAGAGGTGGATATTGAGGTAGGCTATGGGCTTGAAGGGGCTATCCCTGACATAAGGGCAAAGGAAATAATAGACAGGATTATAATACCCTATTTAAAGCAGGGAGATTACGACAGTGGAATTATCAACGGGTTTATGGCCCTGACAGGTGACATTGCTGCGGAGTATAATATTGAATTGGATTCCAGCTATTCCGTTCCTCAGACAAGGCGTAGTTCAGGAGAGAGCTTTCCGGTTGATTCTGCTGCGAAAAGGTTTGCACCATTTTTTATTATCGGACTTATTATACTTGATGGGATCTTTTTCAGGTTTAGAATTACATCGGCATTGATAAAATTAATCTTTTGGAGCAGCATATTTCGCGGAGGAGGGCGCGGAGGCGGTTCAGGGGGCTCATGGGGCGGCGGCTCCGGCGGGTTTGGAGGAGGCAGATCGTCAGGAGGCGGAGGAAGCTTCGGGGGCGGAGGAAGCAGTGGCAAGTATTAGCGGAGGAGTGATTTTATGAGATATTTAGTGAGGCAAAGGATATTTTCACTGGGCGACAGCTTTACTATAAAAAATGAAGCAGGGAATGATATATTTATTGTAAGAAGTCAGATCCTGTCCTTTGGGAAAAAACTGAGAATCTTTGACCTCATGGACAATGAGCTGTGCTATATTGAGCAAAAGGTATTCAGGCTTATGCCTGAATATGACATATATATCGGAGGACAGCATACCGCAAATGTAAGAAAAAAATTCGCGCTGTTCAGGAACGATTTTGAAATCGACAGCGGTGTTGCGGCCTATAGTGTGGAGGGCAACTTCTGGGCCCACGAATTCAGGCTGTATGGAAACGGACAGGAGATAGCGCGGATATCAAAGGAATACCTGTCATTTTCCGATACCTATGGAGTGGATATAGATGACAGATATGATCAGGTGGGAACGCTCGCACTCGCAATAGTTATCGACATGGTGTGCCACAATGATTAGGGGACGCTCCTGTTTTTAGAACATTTGTTCTTGACAATTATCATACAAATGAGGTATAATATATCTTATAAAGCAATATATTCTGAGGTGATGATTATGCCGAGAGCAGCCAGAAAAAAGTCGGAAGGGTCCATGTACCACATTATGTCCAGAAGCATAAGCGAAGTAGAGCTTTTC
>JAEWDM010000021.1 GCA_023390115.1 Bacillota bacterium | reverse complement strand
ATCATATGCGACGATAGCAATATCATTAATGCAGGTATTAGCTTACTTTTAGGTCTACTTCGTCGCATATGATTTTTCGGTACATAACCATCAGCGTTTTGCCCGCAAATAAAATCCAATAGCCCGGTTGTTTCTTTACTTGATAATGATTCCTTCAGCCCCGCGGTCATCACTCCCCACAGCTCGCCGTCGACAATTTCAACCGACGGGTACAGGCTGTGCACCTTTTGGCTGAGGGCTTCATCATGAATGTATTCAGCAAGCCCTCTGTCATTTTCAAACTGGCGGTTCTCTTTTGCGATGGCAGCCAGGATAACCTCCTCATATGCCGCGGCCTCCGAGGAGGTCATTTGAACAGGGTTATCCTCCATTCTAGACTCCCCTTGCGGATAGGTGACAATCTTCAGAGGGAAAAAGATACGCATTGTTTCATTTGCCATTGTGCTTTCCTCCATTTCTTTTAGCCGTTTCAGGCAATAAAAAAGAGGCTATGTTTCTCAAAAAAAGAAAAATAGAGCCTCTTATATCCCCACCAAACACTTATTGTGATAACTATTTTTAATCATTCTTTCAATAGCATTTCACAGGTTTATTATGATGCAAGCATAAATCAGTTAGATTTCCACAAACTTACTTGCCCGTCTGGACATTCTGGGTGTCTTACAAAACATTCCTATTATTTACGTCGTATCAAAACCTTTTCTGGATTTATTTCGCTTCGTATCTGTCGTGTCAAATGCACAATCTGTAAAAAAACTCACGCCCTATTACTAGCGGAACTGGTTCCCAGCTATTTGCTTCTGACTCATAATTTACTTCATAGATTTCAGCTTCTGCATCCTAACATTTTGAAGTGTCTATTATAAGCTTTTCTTTAAGTCATGGTGAGGTCGTTGATAGCTTTTCAAACACATATTTTCACATAATAATATCAATACTTTTTATCCAGCAGTTCAAGTCCGTGATCTTCACCTTTTCCTTCTATTACGTCAATCGCCCAATCTGCCATCGTTGTACCATTCAAATCCGACTCATAAAAAGTTGGTAGAAACATTAATGTATGTCCAGTCAGATTTGTTCCTTTTACATCATTGAAGCCTTCCCAAATCAACACATGTGCGTTCGGAAGCTTCTGTAACTGTGTAACCATCTCTTTAAGATTTTTCTGATAAGCATCTCCTGCTTCATTTGTCGCTTTCATAATACCATTAGAATAATAATTCTGATATTTTGATAAAGCATTGTCTCGCACGGAACTGCTGAATAAGATTTTTGTATTCGGATGATCCTTCGCCAACGCTTTTAAACTATCCAATGTAATATTATTGCTGACAAGACGGTCTGTAATTTGATCTGGTGCATGCCATACATTCTTTGCAATATTATTCCAGTCATCATTAAGCAGGAATGACGCCTCTGCAAAAACGGTCGTATTTTTGACTGTTGGGAAATAGTTTGTAATTGTATCATTTCCAAGAAGTGCGACTCCAAATCCTCCTCCAGAGAATCCTGTGATTAGTACCTCGTCCGGTGTATCAATATATTTCATTGCTTCCTGCATATACAAATTGAAATTCGTATACCCATGATGATATAACGTCTTTGTGCTTCCATTTAAATCTGTATATTCAAATTCTCCACTGCCGCAATGAAAATCTGCTGTAGAATATGGTATTACAAGCATCGTCCAGTTTCTAAAAGGATTCTTTTTACCTGTGCTTCCCAGCCCCATCATTTCTAGCCCATCATTTGTAACTGCTGGATTATAAAACCCTTCATCAGATTTGCCCTCTGGTCTGGCTGCCATATATTCATTTGTACTAACTCCACCGCCATAGAAATATACAACAACCTTATTTTCACTGCCTTTACGGAATAGTCCATGCCACTGTGTACCATCTGAGTTTACTGCCTGTTCCGGCGTAATTCGATACCATCCACCAACAGTTGGATTTTCCCTAATCTCAGGTCTCGTTGTTACTTTTTCCAATTTAATTCCAATACAAACCACTATTACAATTACAACAGCAATCAGAATTGCAATGATTGATAAAACGATTTTCAAAAGTTTTTTCATCCTTTCATTCCTCCCAATATATGCTCATTCTACAATTCTTCTATGCATTAATGTATCTGTGTCCGGATAGAACTCCAAGCTTCTGTATACACACTCTGTTCATCCTTACCAAGTGTAGAAATTGCAGTTTCGACACTGCTATTCAGTTCTTCTTTCGAATGATTATCTGCCCATTGAGAAAACTCTTCTACAATTTCCTTCTGATATATTGCAAGTGATCCATAGATACTATCATCAACATCTATATGTGCAGGTAACTGTACACTCTTTCCTTGATAGCGTTCTAAGAGTAATAAAAGCTTTTTGTTTGTAAGGACTTCTGTTTTCGCATTTGTCCTATTCATCATTTCCCGAAGATACGGCATCTGATCGACTATTCCTGTCCCTGTTGTTGCACGATGACTACCATAAGCCTGTGTTGCACCATCATCATAAATATTAAGTGTATACAGTTTTTTTGCATCAAATGGCATAGTACTATCTTCGTCAGGATCATTCACAATAATATGATTTAGTGTTGTCTGTTCCGATGCAAGCTCCTTCTGCAGTGAGTGCCCAAGCACACCTGGATTCGATTCATCTAGTCTTGTATTAAAACCATCAGGCATTGACTCGCCATTTTTCGCATAGGTGTACTCTTTGGATATTTGATCTACTGGAACAAGAATATCGGATGTGAAATGATTGATTACCATTGGACTACTAAAGCATCCAGCTAATCCAACCGGGGAAAAAGCCTCCCACCGTGCTGTATCTTCCGGATTTGGGAAGTTATTCAGATTCGGTAGGAACATATCTGTTACCATCCCAAGTATTGGAACCGGCAACCCTTCTGTCATTCCATTCAGAAACTGTCCCGCTGGAGAGCCCGGCACAGTTAATGCTCTCCAGATTCCTTTTAACATTGCTGTTCCCATCTTTCCACTGTTGATTTTCTTTCCTTCTTGAAAATACTGATAGAGATTGAAATAAACGTTTGATATAGGAGAGTTTGCAATGGATGCACAGATGCCCATCTGTTGTATATCCAGCATCAGTGTCATATACCCTCCTGCGCTTCCACCTACTATTGCTATTCTCTCTGTATCAACTTCTGGCATATTTCGAAGCGTATACAATGCAGCATTATTAAAGACCAGATCATCATCCGTAAGTTTCCCGTTATATGCATTATCAAATGCTGTTGGTGAAGCAACCATCCATCCCTCCGCTAGATACTGTCTGAGTTCCGCGGAATCCTTCTCAATTTCATAATGAGGGATATAGATGAGTGGAATCTTCCCTTCCACATTTTTGGGAACGTACAAAATGAGTGGTCTCGTTTCAACTTTTTCTTCCTTATTGATATATTTCACCTCAAGAGTACGTTTTTCCACATCTGCCAATTCAGAAGATTCACTTGCCTGACTCTGCAAAGAAAGTGCCTTGGCATAATCAATTCCTTCCGATTCAGGTGGCCAAATTGTATTCTTGATTCGTAATCCACCAATTAGCAACACCGGAATCGCTAGAATGATCAGCACCTTTATCCACCCTTTTTTCTTCTTTCTGTTTTCTTTCTGTTTCATAATTACCTCACTTTACTGGCATATAGGTGTTCAGATATTCCAAAGCCGTATCCAGAAATTGCATATAGAGCTTATTATCATTCTGTAATGCATGCCCGGAATGTGGGCATTCAATATAAGTATGTGTTACATGACTGTCTTCCAGTGCCTTGACTAAGTGCTGTGCGGAAAGGAACGGACAAACCTTATCATGTGTACCATAGGCGATTACGGATGGAACACTATTCTCATTCACCCACATATATCCGGAAATCGGTTTGATTAACTTATCATACTCATCCGTTCCGAATACATCTGGATTGATTTCTGAACCCAGCATGGTTCCGAAAAGGTTAACTGCTGCTGCAGGGCTCTTATCTAATCCATATACACCCCAGTCTTCCGGATAAAAGCTGGATGGTCCAACAGCCTCAAACATCATCTTAACAGGAACCGGCGATGTATCTGCATCACGATATGCATATAGCATCGCTAAGGTTCCGCCTGCTGATCCACCTGAGACTGCCATCTCTGTAACATTGTATCCAAGTTTTTTCGCTTCTTCCACAACCTTAGGCATCGCTTCCTTGATTTCCAGCGACTGCGAATAAACATTAGCATCAGGATGCTCCTTGCTAAAAAGCGTGTAGTTAATACCTGCTGTTACATAGCCTTTCGAGCACAGCCATTCCAGCACAGATGCGTCATCAGACTTATCACCAGTTGTAAAACCTCCCGCATGGAGATAAACAATCAGTCCATATGTTTTCTTTGACTGATCTGCAGGCACATAAAGGTCAAACTTATTAGAATTTCCTGTCCCATATGAAAGATTGGTATATTTCGTTCCAACTTTGTCATTCCAATCAACCGAATATTTTTGCAATGCTGGTGATTTGAACGTCATCTTAAAAATGACAGAGCCAGTAAAGCTTACGAGAAATGCCAAGATGCAGATAAAAATAAACATCCCTGTTTTCCTGCCTTTCTTCTTTTTTTCGGAAGTCATACACTCTTTTTTTCTCATAAGATATTCCCTCCAAACATGGTTCCTCCAACCATCATGTTCAAAGCAAATCGAACAGCAAGCCGTCCAAGAATAATCGCTGCAACTATGACAATCATAAGTATCACTACCCGTTGTTTCGTAAACATTGCATTTCCTCCTTGATTTTTATTATCATATAGTGTAACATTTGTCTCATGTGATAGTACAAATGTACCATCCGAAGTCAATTTGGTGAGAGAACATAAGCACACAAAAAAAGGAGCAAGTTGCCCAAAGCCTGGGAGTGTCTCATATTTTGTGTTTTTTGTTGTTTATTCTTTTAGTCTCTTTCATATACTGAACCTAAACCACCATGAAGTGGCTCAAGTAAAGCATGGTCTTTGTCTAATAAGTAGCCTACTTTAACAATTCGATATTACTCAAATCATTGTTATATTCATCACTTTCAAGTCCTATGAACATTCTCCATCCACTATCTTGTCCTCTGTCAGCCTTTTCCCGATACAGAAATCTTATTCTATTACCACTTTCCATCTCTACAAATTGGAATTTTTGTATATGTCATTCTTCCTCGCTACAAAAGTCTTGATAATGTGAATTGGTTTTAATTTCGGGACTATCTCCAAAGAAAGCCTTTCTGTTTTCAGAAATATCCTTCAAATAATAATCCAGCCAAGCAATAACATATGCATTTGCATGATATAACATATCAGCATGGTCAACATTGCTTTTTCTAAACATTACCTTATCAGCATGTAATTCACGGTAATATTCTTGCATTTTATCAAAAGGTATTACAGTATCGGAATCAAATTGGCCAGTTCCTGACATAATCATCATAGGTATGTTTATTTCATCCAGGTGATATGCATAGACGTTTTCTGTATTTAATTCAAATCCCCAATTCAATGCAATCCCCAGTTCCTTATTTGTAGGACTGATTGAGAATGCCACATCATACATAGCTCCATTTTCATATTGAGTAATTGCATTAAATGTTCCCATGCCGCCTTGAGAATGACCTCCCACAGCTATTTTTTCTCTATCAATCATGTTGGCTATTTCTTCAGTATTTAATGCGAAATCCAATGTTTCTGAAGGGTGTTTTCCGTCCCAGTTTGTTCCATAGTTATTTCCAATAACAACATATCCAAAACTTGCAAAATGCTTGAATACATCATCATATTTATCACATGGTACACCTGTTCCGTTAATCATAACTATCAAAGGATATGCACCTTTTTCTTTTGGATACCACACTTCAAAAAACTTTTTCTTGCCTGGTTCCTCTGCTGCTTCTGGAGCATCGTATCTTTTTGAATCAACTTCATACTCACCAAACTTTGAATACTTTTCTTCTATTGCACCATCTGCTTCAACCTTTTCCCAGTATTTACTTGGAACTGATTTTTTTAATGATAAACAAATCAACAATATAATACTCAGTACAATCGGTACTAAAATAATGATACCCATAATCTTTAACACTTTTTTCATTGCAGCCTCCTTGACGTAACATATGTTACACCATATAATATATAGCATAATTAAACATAAATAAAGTCACAAATGGTATGAATTTGTGACACCATAGGAGCTATAAAATGAAAAACAAGCGAAATGAAGAGCTTAATAATTTAACTAAAGAAAGCATCTCATTGGCATATTATGAATTATTAATGCAAAAAGAAGATGTTTCTATCAAAGAGATTTGTGAAAAAGCAGGTGTATCAAGGAATGCCTATTACAGGAATTTTGAGTCAGTCGATGAAATAATTATTTATTATCTTATTCTGAAATGGGCAAATTATTGTGAAAATGCTGGTACCGAATCTGAGATTTCTAATGATGTTGGTAGTCACCTTATTAAATACTTTTATTCTGAACGTGAGTTTGTTCGAGCTATAAAACAACAAGGACAGATATACTTAGTTGAAGAGTTGTTTAGAAAAGTTCTTATTCCAAAAGATGTTTCTGGTGCCGAAAAATACTTTTCCTATGTTGTAGCATATTCCGTTTACAGCTTTATTCGGGCAATGATTGACAATGATTTTACCGAAACTCCTGAAGAACTCAATGCAATGTTTGAAGCATATGAGAAATTAAAAAGCAAAAATTAAAACTACCTTGGTATATTTCCAAACCCAATTAACTGTAGGTGGTTAAGGGATACAATCGATACAATGCAACAATATAACTTTCCTTACATTCCTATTTGTCGTTATTCCATTCACCACAACTAATTTATAATATAACTACTTATGAAAAGTTCTCCATCGTGGTTCCTGATTAAGTCCCCAAGTTGTACATTCAGATGATGAGATTCACATTTCTCAAAGCAGCTACAGACCAATCTCTTCATAATTAATGTCGCCGCCAGCAATTTGATTTATGGCTCTGCTAGATACATTTGATTTACAATACTCCGTGATGCGTTCATAGTCTCTTTCAAATCCTCTTGACCCTTCTTCATTTCTAATTCTCTGCACAACAATCACCCCACTTCTTCTTGGTAAAAAATTCGGAACAAGCATCATTAGCTGTTCAAGTTCTTGAAGCTATGAGCCATACATAAAAAATTTCGACATTCTCGTCTTCCTCTCTTTCTGATTTTAGGTATAAAAAAAGAGGCGGAGTCTGTAGGTCATTTAAGTTGACCTAAAAACTCCGCCTCATATTTATTCATTTATTCAATATTCAATTGTGCCTTCCAAACTGACTCAAAATCATCGATTTCTCAGATTTCACCCTATGTCATCTATATTTTTGCCCTTTTTCCGGGGGCAAAAAGCGTCATTTTTCTGTTGTTTTTTAATCCCAAAATCGGCTTAAAACCACTATATGTTGTGGTCAAACCCTATTTTTTCGTGTCAGAACCACATTTCGTCATCATTATTATCGTTTCAACTGTACTTTCATTGTCCCAACTAATTTCGTTCACTTCGTCACCATTAAAAAAGACTGGAAATCTAAACTTCAGGCTCTTTAATATACGCCCATTTTCCTGTTCTTCCGGGTATATTTCAACCTTTTCAACGAAGCTATTTATAAACTCCTTTTTTTCCATGTCAGTAAATTTATCATACAAACGGTCGAACGCTCTTAAAATGTTATAAATACTGTCAGCATTAAGTTTATCTAACTTAATATTCTGTATCCTTGCAACAACTTCATCCATCTCTATTTCAATTGAATCTAATTTTTCATATAGTTGGTCTAAACGGTCTTGCATGTCTTCGTATTTTCTCTCATACAAAGAATCCATGATATTTAAGGAATCAATTTGCTGTGCTAATTTTGTTTTTGCTCCTTCTGTTTGACGATGCAATTTTTTAAGATTTTCTAATTCCACTTCCAGTTCAGCAGTATCAATTTTGGAGTTTATTTTATCTCTTATTGCTTTCTCAAATTTTTCATTCTGTACCAGTTTGGTAATAACCTCTGCAACAGCGTCATCTATCTTGGCTTGACCCCACTGTTTTTTATAACCACAGATATGACCATTAACCCTCATCCTATGTTTACAGGCATAGTAATAGTAATCTTTGTAGTAGGTGCCATCAGATTTTTTCTTTCTGTTTACATTACCATACATTGCTGCACCACATAAAGGACAACGTAAAATCCCCGAAAGTATATTGGCATGGTCTAAACTATACTTCTTCTCATACTTGAAACCAGTAATCTTACGCTTTTCTTGTACTGCCTGCCATAATTCCTCTGATACGATTGCTTCATGGATTCCATTGTAAACAGGAAACTCTTTCTGTTTTACAATATGAGATTGATTCCGTTCTCCTTGTATTTTTTCAGTTTTTCTTCTGCCAAATGCAATTTTTCCCATGTATACAGGATTGTCTAAAACGCCCTTAACAAATGATGCTGAAAAAGCGTCTAAAGTGCCATTTTGTCTCTTTTTCTTCTGATATTCATTGCTATCATTTAGATATGCTGCTATTGCATTTATTCCCTTATTGGTAGTGGCAAATTGATTATAGATAGCCTTTATTACTTTTGATTCTTCCTTTGCAATAACTAGTTTACCGTCTTTTAAATCATAGCCATAGGGTGCAAAACCACCGTTCCATTCTCCACCCCTTGCTTTCTCTTTACGACCAGCCATTGTCTGGACTAAAATATTTTCACGCTCTATTTCTGCGACGGCAGATAAAACGGATATCATAAGTTTACCACTATCTTTGCTGCTATCAATACCATCCTCTGTACAAACCAGATTAACTCCATAGTCTTGCATGAGTTGCAGAGAAGTCAAAACATCTGCGGCGTTACGTCCAAACCTCGAAAGTTTGAAAACCAAGACAAAATCAACTTTATCCTTCTGTTGTTCTATATTTGCAAGCATCTTCTGAAAATCGGGTCGCCCTGCTAAATTTTTACCCGACCCAGTGTCAGAGTACTCACCCATAATAACCATGTCCTGATACTCTGCATACTTTTTCAATTTTTCTTTTTGAGCATCTAAACTGTATCCATCAACCTGCATTTCTGTTGAAACCCTTGTGTATATGTAACATTTCTTTGTCATCTGCACCAGCTCCCTTTATTCAAGAATACGCTCAGTAACTTTATGTCCCAACTTATTATATCAGATTATTTTAAAAATAAAAGAACTCATTTAGAGTTCTCTTATGTAAGTTCGTGGCTATATTTCTCAATCATTCTTGTCATAAAGTCCACACAACGTACAAAACCTGCACCTTCTTTAATCTTAAGGTCATCATTTAATTTCGACTTGTTCTTCTTTGTAGTAGGTGAGGGCATGTCAGATAAAATAGATTTTTGTAAATTTTTACCAATTACGTCCTTCATAGCAAATACCTGCTTTCTAGTGTATTTGCTACCGATACCTACTTGAAAAAGTGCAAGCCTAAGGGGCTAACCCCCGCAGTTTTCAGGCATTTTCAACTAGTCAAGCTCGCTCATAACATGTCGTAATTTTTTACTCCTACGTTCTCACGATTAATCCATCAAAAAAGGTGGGTAGCTCGAAAAAAATTTTTTCAAGCTACCCATCGGCGTATTAATAATTGTAATTTTCTAATTTGACTTCAACATCAACAAGTCTGCAAAAAGCAGTAAATCCCACCCCCCCACCTTGACCCCATCGCATATTTTTCTGGGAAACACCATTTTTTAGCTCAAAATCTATCGTTTCAGAAAAATAATCCCTTATGGAAACTCCAAATCCAAATTTCTAAAAAATAATTGTAACCCTTATCTGACAAAACAAATTACACATCTATCCCACCTAAACGCCAACGGCTCATCTTGCTGTGCTTATAAAATCACCATAAGCCTCAGCATTTTTAGATCCCTGCATTTTCATTTCATCAACCAGCCTTGCAGATGTATGCAAATAGTTAGCTTACCTCAACTTGGCTCTACATTTCCGTTTTCATAACTTGCCTTGAAAATGCTGCAAATCTGGCGTTCCCATCCTAATTCTCCATACAGCAAGCCCTATGTATCACTTTTTCAACCAGTATCTTTGCTGCTTCTGAAATATTCAACTTTTCTGCTAACCCCTAATAACCTCATAAACTCCCGTATGTACCCCAGCACCCATCAAATCACAACTTCCAAAGCCTGCCGACAGGTCTATATCAATTTCACTTTCTCTGATACTCCATATTTCTCTTATAATTTGAACTTCCTAGGCTCGCCGCCACGTCTTTACACATTTC
The DNA here is from genome assembly GCA_023390115.1 of Bacillota bacterium. Classification (GTDB taxonomy): domain Bacteria; phylum Bacillota; class Clostridia; order Acetivibrionales; family DSM-27016; genus Anaerobacterium. The sequence goes on along the minus strand of JAEWDM010000021.1, from coordinate 157,621 downwards.
ACATTCTTTTATCTGGCTTATATCCTGTGGCTTGCTGGGGGTTTGCTGGTTCAGTTTTTTTACCACTATCCTTATCCGAGTACCTGAAATAGCTTTTTAGCCTTTTGGGCTCAATTTTGACCCACACATCAAAATCCCCCACAAAAAAAGCACCACCCATTTTCAGGCGGTGCTTTACATTATATTCTCGATATTCATAATGTGGTTATATGTAACCCTGATTTTCACAATATGTATTTAGTGCTTGCTTAAAAGATTTCAGTTTAGCACGTATTGATGGATTTGCTTTAAGAACATCCTTAATGCTCATTTCGTTGCATATTAAAAGTTCGTTTGCCGAAAGATTAAACCCTTGTATCATCTGCTCATTTATAAAATCATCTATTTCTTCGTATTCATCAAAGTCGCCATTTCCATAATCCAGTAAGAGCTTCTCAAACCAGCTTCTTATTAACATTTCCATACAGCCATGTATGTTTCTCATTGACGCACAAATGCTGTTTGCATTAACTTCAAAACCTAAATCATTTAATATTTCAAACTTACCGGATGCATGTGCTAAATCGTTACGATTATCTACCAAGCCCTTAATAATGCCAATCTGCCCATTGTCCAAACCAATAATTTTAAATATTTTGGGCAGTTCCTTTTCAGGCACTAAGCTATATTCAAAGATTGACTCTATGTTAATAAAGTCAAGATTCCGCCCAGTATAAGCTTTTGCAAAAACGACAGCATCACAATATCTTTCAGGGTATATTTTGCTAATTTTCCAAACAGTAAAATAGATATATGTCATATACAGCAGATGTAAACCGAAATAAGCAAACTGATATTGCTCATATTTATAATTTACATTCACAAGGTTAGTAATATTTCGTAAATAAAGAGATACATCTTCCTTGTCTGTGGCTGATATAGGCAGATACCCCATTATTTCTTCGAGATGCGGAACCTCAATAAAATCAATTATCTTAGGCAAACTATTCCCCCCAAATTTCTTTAATCCTGTCCTGCATTTTCTTCGAAAATACTTCTATAAGCTTCTTTGACGGCTCGACAAGACTTCTTTCCATTTCGATGTCAGAAACAATTCTCTTTTGTTCTTCTATTGAAGGCACAGGAATATTTAAGCCCTCTATGTCATCTTTATTTATACTGGGGTACATGCCTTTTCCCATTAAATCAATTAGTTGCTTCCCAATGTAATCATTAAATAGCATGTAATAAAGAAACTTGCTTTCAATATTTTTGGGAGTCAACACAGCAAATCCTGTTGAAGCGATATAATTATCAGCGTCAAAATCAACATATCCAAAAGCTTTAAGATTTGGTCTAACAGTAGACATGAGAATATCCCCTCGCTTGAAAACACGCCTTGCTCGACTTGGAGCATCAATGCCTTTTACATACTGTGTTCTATCAATAATGCCTGTATTATTCTCAACAGAAGCGATATCAATATAAATAAACTCGGATTCTCCATATACCTTTTGTGGTTCAACCGTCTCAGCGTTAACAGAGCATAAGTCTTTCAGCTTTTTTATTTCCCAACGACTATCAACATAAATAGTAGATGCATAGTTTTCAACGACTGCTCTCGCTCCGTCAATAATACGTTGATGACTATCAAGTTCATCAACAAATTTCTCTTGAATTTCAAGAGGAGGAATAGGAATTTTAAGTGTATTTATAGTTCCGCTGATATTATTGATATTAGCACCCTGTGTCAGCGTTTTAATTTCTTGTCTATATTTAGGAGAAAAACGCAAGTAGTAAAATAACCACTTTGACAAGCAAATAGATGGATTTGTACGAATGATACCCATAAACCCACCAGCATAGAAATTTGTTTTGTCTGAAATGTAAGCTACTTTTCCTATATGCTCTTTGCTTCCGCTGGACATGCAAATAAATATATCGCCTTTTCTTAGCCGTTTTTCTTCAGCAATAGATTTGTTGTCGTGGAGGTATATTAGCTTATTAAGAATCAAGTTTCCTGATAAATCAATGTTATCAGCAGGTAATATAATTGTTTCAGTTACATTTGTTGCTTGGGCAGTCTTGGGGTAAGTAACCCCCCTTGTCAGTGTTGCAATTTGTTCAAAGGTTTTAACTTCATAATTGCTACGTATAGTTTGCTCTCTATATCTGCTTCCCACCAAAATATAGGAATTTTCTTTTACTTTGCTTAAAGGCACGATTTCAAAACCTACATCAAGCATATCTTGACGTTGGTCGTCATCAAGTTTGCGATATTCTTGATACTTATCCAAGTCGCTGCCGCTATCTAATTTACGCCTATGGTTGTCAAGCGTATATCCATCGCTTTTAACGTCAAAATACCAAAAGTCCTTGCGTTTTTGTGAAGCTGACAGTTTTTGATTAACCTTTGTTGCATAAATGATATTTGTTTTAACCCCTGTGTATGGCAAAAAGACCCCTTGGGGAAGAGATATAATACTTTGTAAATTGCAATTTCTCAAAAGCAATTCCCTTGTTTTTGATAAGTCCTTACGGAACAAAAAGCCTTCAGGAACAACAAGAGCCATACGCCCATTTTCAGATGTTGCGTTAATAGCTTTCATACAATGCTGAACGCAAATACTATCTCCATTGTTGGATGGCAAATCATAAAGTGTACCGTATTTTGATTTTTGTGAATAAGGCATGTTCGTAATAACAATATCATACCCTTTGCCCATAGCACCATCAACAGGATTGGCTAAACTGTCACGCATGTGAATGTTGCTATGTCCATCTCCAGCAAGTATCATATTCATCTTGGTGATTCTTGCTGTGTTGGTTATTTCATTGCCATATATGGTTTCTTCACGCAGCATTTTTTCTGTATTAGCATTCCTAGGCATTGTGTTCCAAATATGCCTGAAGCTTTCAATAAGAAATCCACCAGTTCCGCAGAATGGGTCATAAACCTTTTCACCTATTTGAGGGTTAACCAATTTCACCATAGTCTTTACGATATGCCTTGGTGTGAAATATTCGCCTAAATCATTTTTTGATGCAGTTGACTCTTTCAAAAAATATTCAAAAGCATCACCTTTAACGTCTGAATCAACATCAGTAAGCATTAAAGGGTCTAGTTTATCCATAATCTCCTTGATAATATCTTGACTCCGTATTGTCAAAGGCGTAAAAATCTCCGTTTGATACAAATTGTTCAAACGCTGATAAACATTATTTATATAATCAATGCGAGTACTTGCAGGAATGTTTTTGATTGTACCCCAATGGCAAGCTGTATCAAAAGCTGACTGTATGCCTGAATCACTTTTTATCTGCTCATTTTCACTTATCAGTTTTAGAAATAGAATGTTTGCAAACTCCCCGAAACGCTCTATCCCAGCACGAAGACCGTCCCCACGAAGCATATTGTTAGCTTCGTCAAATATTTTGATAAGTTCTTTTCGGTCATACTGTACCTTTGGCGAAACAGTATTGACTTCCCAAGAAGCCAAATATTTTATAGCTAAAGTTTCTCTTAAAAACTCATCGACCTCTTCACCGTTAAGTATTGGTGTTCTATCAAATTTAGTGTGATACGATTTGCAAAAAAGCCCATCCGTTGCAAATACGATAGGCGCTTCAAGCTGTTTTGCATAATGAATACCTTGCTCCAAGGCTGCATCTACACGCTCACCTTTTCGTTTTGCTTCTATAACGATAATTGGACGTTCATCGCCATGTTCATCTTTTGCATATAAAACATAATCAGGTCGTTTGCCACCTAATTTTTTGCGTTCTCTTTCTGTTTTGGGTTGCTCAAAAAAGACATTTTTCTGTTTCCCATTAAATACCCAGCCCAAATTTTCAAGGCTTTTATCAATTAATACCCTTGTATCAGCTTCAAGTGGCATAGTATTCATAGTGATTACCCCTTTCAAAAAATGAATAACTACTTGTTCCCAATTCGGATTCACATAGACAATTTCCTTAAATCCGGCGGTTTCTTTGTACCCTTAGGTATTGCCCATGTATTCCCAAATTTGACAGCACCACTAATTCTGCCTTTTTTGCATAGTAATTGTATTTGCCGAACTGATACGCCCCATCGCTCAGCAAAATCATGTGCTTTAAGATAGTTATCCATCTTAAACACTCCAATCATATAGTTACTCTATTATAATATATCGTTCAAACGAACAATTGTCAATACTGTAAGCTGATTTTTTCATGAATTGTAATGAATTTTTAAGGTTGTACAGACAACAAAAAACCTGCCGTCTCCAGCAGGTTCATGTTTTGGGTATGAAGTTGTAAGTATCCGTCAATATCCCAGCTTTATATTGTAATTCCCAAGCCTGAATGTCTCCCTATTACTCTCACGCACCATGCGAAGCAGATTATGAGAATTGCAGTATTCCTTATCGCAGTAATTGGCTATATAATTCAAGACCCCCACATAACCCTCCTTGACGACTTCATTTAATTCTACAACCCGTTTATTAACATTTTCGCTATCTCCATTTATCCTACCCATCTGCATCTCAACCGTACCGCTCTTTACCATTAGCGATATTGCTGCAAGCCTGAATGTGCCGAAGCTGTAATGGAGATATAGGATTGGCGGCATCTCGTTTACGACCTCCAGTTCTTCTACTAAGTAATCAAGCGTTGTGTTGGCAACGGCATACCTAAGCCTTTCTGCTGCTTTTTCACCCTTAAGCCTGATAATGTCATTAAACTTTTCTGATTTAGCAGTACCGTCAAACTCTATCAAACCGCTATTCACAGCATCAGAAAATACCTTCTGCGACAGATAAAAAATGTAGACCCCTGCATAAACCTTATAAGCGTAAGGTCTGCCGTTTTTCGATATAATCGTTTCGACCTTATAATTGATTTCCATTACATTTGCCTCCTCACCAAAAATGTTTTCGTGCCTTTTTCATGTTCAAAGTCTTTAAGTAGCTTAATTACAGGGATTTCATCATCAAAATTGACGATATCGAATTCGCCCGTTGCTGTCTGATAAAACCACATCCAGCACCCATAATCTACAACGTCAAACTCTAACCGACACATATCTTCCTCTATGCGCTGCTGGTCGTTTATCTCCATGTCCTGCCTTCCTGCAACGTGCTTGGGGGATACTCTCAAGTCAGTAAATGAACGGATAAAGGTATTAAAATACCAATCGAACTTACAGAGAGCCTTATCCTCATCTGAAAATGCCTCGTACATCTGCGAAAGCGCCATTCTCAACAATTCCTTTGTTTTCACATTCAATCACAGCCTTTCAGGTTTTTATTTTTATTGTGTTGATTGTTTTTTCCCCAGATAATAAAAAAGTGCCAGATATGTACAAGAAGCACGATACCTGACACTTATTATTTGAAACTGTTTAGCGTTTCTTTTTGGCTGTTGCGCTTTTACTTGCAGGCTTTTTAGGTGTCTGCTTGGGTTCATCCACCTTAACCGGCTCTGAATTTTCATTTTCCTTGGCAGGTTCTTCAACACCTTCAGCATTAATCGGCTCTGTTTTTTCAGGCTCAACACCTTCAGTACCGACTATCTCTGCATTTTCAGGTTCGGTTGAATCGGTATCAGCCTGTAAACCTTCAGCCTTTTCCCCAATGCCGCCAGTTCCAAAGAGTTCCGCCATTGTCAAATCAGAAGCTGGCATTAACACGCCGCCGACATCCAGAACCTCTTTAGGGTCATAATTTTTAGGGTCTGCAAAGGTTCTCATGTCTGAAACCTCAACGCCCTGACAGGTCAGAATTTCACCAGTCTCTGAAAGTCTAACACCAGCCACATCCGAGAACCGCATGAGCATTTTCAAACCTTCCGTGTCAATGGTGAACCTGCCGCATTTACTTGTAATGAGGTGATATTCATCCTCGTCATCATGATAAACCTTTCTGATAACTGAAAAGGTTTTATCACCTTGTTTGCCGGTTTCAACCATGTTACGGTAGTTACCTACCCCTGACTTAATCTTGATATTTTGCTGTTGAAATCCCTCAACATCAGGCACGAGTTGACCTTCAACGATTTTCAGCCCATTCACCGTGCCAGCTTGCACCATTCTCAATGTTTCCTTTGGTGTCACTTCGTCAAAATCGTAGTGTTCACCTGTCGGATTAAACAGGACATAGCCAGCAATCCTAGTCATGCCTAAGTCAATCCTGCATACAACCGTCTTCTTCATATTCAAAATCCCTTTCTTTACAGTATTGTTTTAAAACTTCTTCCGCTTGTTCCTCACTCAACATGATTACTGCACCGTCAATGTCGTATATAACGATTTTTGCTGATGCAGGAGCAACAGTCTGAAAGATGTGTTTAACAACTTTCTTCTCATTGACCTGATGCATAATAACCTGTGTTGAGGTTTGCCCGAGGACTCTAACCAGATGGAACACTTGTGGATTGTCCTTTTCTACATCAGACTGTTCCCCGTACAATTCCCATAAACGCAGTAGCAACAGGTCAGGTACGTCATCTCGCAATTTTTTTGTGACTAAAAAATCTTTGTCATTAACTTTTTCCATGAATTGAAAATCTCCCTTCTTCATAATAAAATTTCCCATACCTTACCAAAATCCCCACACTACTTTACGTGTGGGGAGGGATTCTACAGCAGAAAAATTGTTTTGTCAACTTCATGTTTCATCAACTTTTCTAAAAATTTTTCAAGAATTGCTGGCAGGATAGGAGAGTGCTTAATGATGTAATTTATAGGCCCTAAATAGCCGCCCATGTGCATCATCCGCATATAATGAAATTAATAACTTCAATATTCCATGCTCCCCATAGTTAAACTCTGCAATCAAGATATTTCCTCCATAGACCTCAATCTGCAAATCTCTGTTATATGAATTCTTCTGCTCGTACAAATATCGTAGGAAAGCAATCTCACGAAGACCAGCCCCAAAGGGTGTAAATGTATCTTCTTTGTAAATACAGCCGTATTCTTCCTCTATAAACTTGTCAATAGAATAAGGGTTAGCCATGTGATTCATCACATCCACGAAATGACCAAACTTATCAGTTAAACCAGCCATATTAAGTGCTTGACATATAGCCTTCTCAACGTATTCTGACGGATTATGATTGATTTCCAACACCTGAAACAGTTTAGGGACATCAACACATGTCAACCTCATTCTGACCGCACCCCACCCAAAGAGCATTTCAAAAGAACTGCCCCTATCAAAAGACTTGAAGTAAAACCCCTCGTCTTCAATGCGTTCCACCGACTCTAATATGTAGAATAAGGCATCAGCTATTGAAATATCAAACTTCACCGCTGGTTTAGTGCTAATCCTATAAAGTAATTCCATTGGTGACAATGCAATCATATGAGCAACAGCGTCATAACTGCCGGATAGAACGCTGTTAATCCAATCGTAAACATCTATCTCTCCACAATCTAAGCCCAAATCTTCAGTGTTAAAAGATTTCAGATACTGAATATATGACCTCATTGAACCTTCAAAAGCATCCTTTCTATTTTTATATATACTTTTGACCTTTATGCCTTTGATAAAATTCACAGTAAACAAATGTACAGGCTCGCCCTGCATGTTATCCTTCTTTTTTTTATCACGTTTCTTCATATCTCCATGCCTCCATATCCTTAAATTTTTCACATCCTCAAAATCACCATTCTCCACATGTCAACTGCTTATAAAAATTTCTTTAGGTGCTGACCTTGATTTTTGCAACTGTTGAAACTCCAAAACCACTTCTTTACCACTTACTCACACCAGAAATAATAGTATTGAAAAACGCCGGTAGGAGATCAGTACCCCTAATCATAAACCAGTGTTCCGAAAACCCCGACCTGAATCACTAAATCAATTGAATCTCCATCCAAAATAGATATGTCAAACTCTCCATTAGTGACTGCTTTTGCTAATATATCAACCGTCAATTCCCTTAAACTCAAAAGCAAATCTTCTATGGTCAACCGCCCCATCAGATTATCAACGGTTCTTAATATGATACTGCCGCCTTGCACCTTGAAGTCAGATACCCAGAATAGACAGTCTCCACGTATGAGAGCCTTCCGAAGTATCTCAATTAATCCGTTTCTTGATATGAAAACCTCGTCACAAATGTTGTAATAAATGCTTTGCATGTCCATCACCTCCAAATCCCTATATTTATTGGTCTGGAAGGATACCAGAGAAAAGTAAGGATTGCAACACCCAATTTCCATTTATTATTGAGAAGCCAATAAATCCGACCTGCTTTTGAGCATGAAAAAAGGCTTGAGCAAAACGCCCAAGCCTTTTAACTATTGAATTGTTCTGATTATTGCGCCCCAGGAATCGTACCCCAGTTCAAAGGTCTGTCTATACCATTTTCAGGAGTGTAGTCTATGAAATAGAAACCGCCGTCCTGATACCTGTCATCCGCAATCCACTCAATGTAGAAGTTATATATTTTCTGTATATCAGGAATTGTAAAGTACAACTCTTTCCTGATTTCATAGCCTGACAAGGTAAATTGTGAATCACCTTTAATGACTAATGGAGAAATAGGCGTTGCCCACTCTGAATTGTTTATGATTTTTGGCCCCAATGGGGGGTCTAAGACCCTGTATTTATTATCTATTGTCAAAGTATTTTTAACAGCATCATGCACATAACCAAAGTATGGGAACCCATTAAATCCTGCAAAATCTCTGAGCCTCCAGTACCTTTCACCATTGACAGTATAGGTTTCATAGTCTCTGCTGTTTATAAAATATGTTTTGTAATCAGCCTGTACAGCATTTTGAGGTATTACCTTTTCTGTGCCGTCATATCCTTTGCTGGTGTCAATCAATATAGTTCCTGTATCATTATCATAAATAACACTGAAATCAACTATTTTCCCAATGTCTCTGAGCATTAAATAATTCGAGCCAGCTATTGAATAGGCAAGTGGATAAACTTCTTCTCTCCTACGTGCCGAGCTAAATGTTTGTGCTGTTAAACTTGCTGTCTTATTACCGCTCTTAAGAGCAGTCATTTCACCACCTGCACTTGTGTATGGAGTCAGTTCTTTTAACACGACATGCGTTGATATTACCTTGTTTTCATTCTTTCTTTCACTGTAAATAACATCAAATTGCTTGGAAGTACCATTTAAAATGTATGCTGCATCCCTTATTTTAAGGTAATTATTACCTGCTATATTGTAAGCAGGTACATTGAACGCCTTTCCATCAACACTAATTTTTGCATTTGTAGGAATGGCTGTTGCTGTCTCTTGAATGTTATCGGTCATATCCTCTGTATCATCAATTATATACAAAAGCATATATGGCCCTTCATTTCCAGTTAAACCCTTCCTATATGCAGAATGTATGCTGTAGAACCCCGGTTCTGTCAGTACTTTAGTTGTGGTAACAGGAGCTTCTTCCAAGTCAGTCCAATCTTTAAAAAGGTCTTCCTTGCTTGCTCCTGTCTCGATTGTACCACCCATATATAAAAAGTTCCCTCTTGTAATCATGTAGTCTGTATACTTGCAGATTTCACGAAAATTAGCATAGTTCCTTACTTGAGGTTCAATAAAATTTGTTTCTCCGCCATGGAATGTAATCGTAACTGGCCCCTTTGAAAACAATACCTTTGCATTGGCTGTCTTTATATATTCTTTTGTCTCTCCTGTTTTCTGTGATAGTTCCTTGACAAGGTATGTTTCTGATGTTTTCTGTAATGTTTCTTTGATAATGTTGTCAACAGTTATATATGCACCTCTGCCAATTGTTTCATGTATTACTTCATCTCCATAATCAGGATTATTAACTATGTTCCAATCAAATTTATAATGCATAGTACCATCTGATTGAAGCGTTCTGTTGATAACAATTTCAGGGCAGTCTGTAAAAATAACTCCATCACCAATATCTTCAAAATATTTAATAGTCTGCGCTTCAAAGTTGTCCTTGTCAATTACGGTTAGATTCCCTCTAGTCAATGGTGCTGCCATAGCTGCCGTACTGAATAAACCTACCAATAGAATTGCCATTGTGATTGTTGCTAAAATCCTTTTCATTAACTGAATCCTCCTCAATTTTAATGTCCTTGCCAATAACTGTTCTTGTACCATTTACCGTCCTCATGCTGGTCATAGGCATGTCTTAGGAAACTTGGAATGTCATCATAAGTGCTATATATAGACTCTGCCGACTTACTAAACGAAGATTTGCTTGGAAGAGAGTACATACCTACGACTTCCCATTTACCATCCTTCCTTGGATATGCAGATACCTTTTCATTATTAGGTATATCCTCATAGGTAGCGTACAGGTCTGCATTCAAATACCAATAACCATTGCTCTCTTGCTCATACTTAGCGACTTTATCGTTTGGAATCTGCTCATAGAATTCATAAGCCGTTTCTGGATATGCCTTACCATTTGAAAATGCTTTTAACCCCACCTGATGAATGGGCTTCCTTTCAGCGTACATAGGTGATATATCCTCATGAAACCATCTCATAACCCCATTATACGATTTTTGAATGTAACAACCTTGCTCTTTATGCACGTCATCAGGTATGGCTGCGAATGTTTTATAGCCATGTTTATATGGGTCAAACCATCTATCATCTATTCCATCTGAATCAAGGTCATAAGCACCGCCTTCAACAAGCTTACCATCAGCGTCCACGTCAATTTTACCGTCTTTATCTGTATCATAACTGCCATCGGGATATAAGTGATATGTGCTGCCATCACGGGTGACAACAATACCATATTTATCAGTGAAAGAGCTTGCTAAATTCACGCCTAACCAACTTTCATCTATTAGACCATCTTTATTGTAATCATGGCCTTCATTAGGATAAAAATGTTGCGTGCCAAGCCAAGGATTATCTTGCACTATGTACTCTTTAGACTTTGGCATTACCGGCTTATTTGTCGTTACCACTTTGGTTGGCTGCTGCTGTGTCGGTTTTGATGCAGGAGCAGAAATCTGTGTTGCTTGCTGTTGCTCGTTAAACATTCCTGCCTTTTCGCTATATTCCAGTTGAGCCAAAGTTGTACCGAGGTCAAATATCAGATTATTAAGGAATTCATTGTTTTCCTCTGCCGATATACTCATTTCCTCATTGTTCTTCTTGGCTTCATTATAGAAAGCCCATGCTTCTCTTAGTGATAAACCCGATTTAAGAATTGAATCCCCTGTTAAGGTTGGGTCTATTTCAGGTTCAACAGTGTCAAGAGCCGTTTCGGGCGTAGGCTCTGGTAATTGAGCGCTTGCCACACTTTCCTCCTGAGAGGTCATAACCTTATTTTGAGCATCCGCTAAACTATCCCCAACTGACTCTGCTCTGTGTAGAAGACCAATTGCTAACCCAATACCGCATATCAATAAAGCACAAACAGATATAATTATAATTTTCTTATGATTGTTTTTCTTACTTTCCATACTTTCTATGCCTGCCTTTCCTAAAAGAAAAGGCAACACCTATCATCAAAATTCAAAGTGCTGCCTTGTCTTAATTTCAGTTGCCTTCAGACTGATAGCCTGTTGAGGTATCAATCCGAATTGTATTGGCTGCACCGTCCCATGTCACACCAAAGTCAAAAGCCTGTCCTATATCTCTTAATTTAAAGTAGTTATTCCCATTAATAGTGTAAGCCGTTAAACTGACCTGAACACCATCCTTGTAAATAGGCGACGAATTAAACACCGCTGTTTTTGCCTTGCCGTCACCAACTGCCAGTTCACCGTCTACAACTGTATAGGGAGAACCAGACACCAGATTAATGACATTCTTCGTTCCGTCCCATTTAACCTCAAACTGCTTGCCTGTGCCGCTTAACACCTTGGCAACGTCACGCAATTTGAAATAATTGTTTCCATTTATTGAATAGGCTTCAAATGATACCTCTTTACCGTTGACAATTATTTTTGAAGAAGTCGGATTAGCTGTAACATCTGCCATTAAAGCCGCCTTTGATGGAATGAGCATACCTTCAAAAAGTTTGGTTGGTGATGTAAAATTACCTATCTCTGATGGCTCTACATAGTTTCCTATACCGCCTATTGACTGCCAGCGTCCGTAGTCCTCGCCCCAAACCCAAAGACTGTTATCACTTTTTATTGCAGAGCAGTTATTAACATATACAACATCATCCGTTATCTTTACAGGGTATTTTTGATATTGTGTGCTTGAACCAATACCTAGTGCATGTTCAGAAGCTCCCCAACCCCATAAACTGTTATCACTTTTTATTACATATGAACCATCAGAAGTGGATGAATGAATTGATTTTACGTTATCCATAAGATTAATTGGAACATCCTGAACAGCATATACTTTTCCTGCTTCTGACTCATAGTAGCTATTATTAGATGTACCTCCGTTGCCCAGTTCACTAGACAGATTATATCCCCAGCCCCAGACGCTGCCATCACTTTTAAGTGCAAAAGAATGGAAGTTTCCTGCACTGATTTTTACTGCTCCGTCTAATACCTTGACTGGTGTGATTTGATAATAAAGAGTTATTGTTTTTCCTGCTCCATTCATTACTGTTGAAATCTCAAAGTCAGTTTTGCCGCCATTACCGATTTGTCCATAAAAGTTACTGCCCCAAGCCCAAACGCTGCCATCGGTTTTAAGAACCAGAGTATGTGCCTGCCCAGGACTGACCATGACAACGCCATCCATAATTTTTTTAGGCAAGTTTGAATTTTTTGTTGTACCGTCACCGATTAAACCTTGAACATTATTGCCCCAAGCCCATAGGCTACCGTCTTTTTTGACAGCATATGAAGCTTCCATTCCTGCATATGCAGAAGCAACGCTGTCCAATATCTTCACAGGTACTGTTTGTATTGATTCACCTACCCAGTTAGATTGAATATTGCATTTGCCACCATTACCAACCTCGCCAGTACCATTTCTACCACAAGCCCAGAGGCTACCATCTCTTTTTACTATTAATGTTAATCCATTGTTTGTACTGACGGAAACCACATTATCCATTACTTTTACCCATTCATTTATGCAGTATCTTGCTCTAAAATCAGGGTCATCAAAAAAGCCAAGGTTGCCATTATTGTTATATCCGCGACCCCATAAACTCCCATCTTCCTTGATTATCAAGGCATAATTAGCTGATGCACCTATAGCGCTTGTAGCTATAGTGTCATTTGGCGTTGCCATAGGTAGACTTGCTGCAAATGCAGTTGCCGACATTGAAAGAGCCAACGCCATGACTAAAAAGATTGATACTGCTTTTTTCATGTGTCCCATTTTAAACTTCCTCCGTTTTATACATCCTTTGTTTTCAAATTCCATTACCCGTCCTCACTCCCCAAAACCCTACAAGATTTTACAGTTTTCACGACTATTATACTAATTATTACCTCATAACTCAAGACATTCTCATTAATTCAATCCGCTACTTTGCTTCGTGTTCTTAAGCATTGTCAGTAGTTAGAATAAATGTATTGGAATGAGGTGATACCATGCGAGAGATAAAAGACTCTAATAAAGAAATTGGTGCAAACATTCGTGCCGTCCGCATTAATGCACGTCACACGCAAGAGCAGTTAGCTGAAATACTGGAGATTTCGCCCAATCACTTAAGTGCATTGGAAAGAGGTATTTCTGGTGCAACTACCGCTATTATAAAAAAGATATGCACTCTTTACGCCATATCCGCTGATGTTTTGCTATTTGGCAAGCTCCCTGACCCCTCAACTGACGAGCTTACCGAACGCTTGAAGCATGTCAGACCTGAACTCCGTCCAAAGATAAATAAAGTTCTCCTATCTCTGCTTGAAGTGTTGATTACAAAAGAACGTATCGGAAAATAATTAAAGCAAGGCAGTATAACCACTGACCTTGCTTTTTCTATGTAAAAATATATTGTCAAGTAATTTTTGCTCCCTTTTATTCTGACGGTCTGTACATAATTATCAATCTGGCTAATATGTAGGATATGGGAACGCAAAACCAATGTTCTTTCCTGAAAAAGCAAAAGCCACAAAGGCTAACCCCTTGTGACTTTTTATTTACATCATGCCAAATATCTCATATTCAAGCCGAATGTTCTGCAAATTGATAGGATATAAATTATGCTTATGCAACCTTCTCCTGATTGTGGAATGTGAAACTCCCAATTTTTTAGCGACCATATTTATATCCGTAGTCTGCAACTCAAGAATTTTCCGCACTACCGCACTTCTATCCACGGCTTTATTCAGCCTCGGTTTGAAAGAGCCGTGCTGGATTCTCTTTACATATTCGTCCATTGGATTTTTATCAGGGTATTTTTCTTGTAGATACTTGAAAGCCTCATTTATTCCCTGAATTTCTTTTTTCATAACCTCGTTTATTTCTTTCAAGTGCTTGTTTTCCTCACGAAGCCGCTTGTTCTCGTCCCTTAACTTTGAATTATCCTCTCTTAATACCATTTCTATTGAACTCAATGAAATCACCTCCGACCCTCTAAAGTATTGAATTATCTAACTCTGAACAACTTTTTTCTTTTACAAATGAAAAATCAGATTATTGCTGGGTATTATCTTCTTTCAAATCCTGAATCATCAGCTTTACCAACGGTTCTATCAAAACATAAAACTTGTAAAGAAAGATTACAGATAAAATCATGAGCATCAGAAGTATCCCAGCTATGAAACCCCATATAAACTCCACTGCAATCACACCCCTTCACCAATGTTCTGTTTCGATCCAGACGATGATTCTACCTTCAAAAACTGATAGAATTTGTTTTGTTTCAACTTCAACTGCTCCATCGCCGCCTTTGCCGTTATCTTTCGATTTAAGTACTGTCCAATTACCTCGTCCCAGTTTTCAGGTTTAGGCACTTTACGTCTCCCAAGATACTTTCCCTGCTGTTTCGCAATTTTTATGCCCTCAGCCTGCCTCTCGCGGATGATGGAACGCTCGAATTCATACAGTGCTCCCAACATGGACAACATTAATTTCCCGCTCGGTGTTGCTGTATCCAATGCCTCTTTGCATGAAACAAAGGTCACGCCCTTATTTTCAAGTATTTCTATGATATTCAAGAGGTCTTTGAGATTTCTCGCAAGCCTTGATAAATCGAGAACCAAGACACAGTCACCATCACGGGCATAGTCCAGTAACTCTTGTATTTTGGGTCTGTTTACCATATCCTTACCTGAAACTTTTTCAATAAATAACTTTTCAACACCTCGCTCTTTGAGCGCCACGACCTGCCTTGCTTCATTTTGGTCAAGACTCGAAACTCGAACATATCCTATCTGCACAACCAGCCACCTCCTTATAAATTGGCTCTGAGAATACCGCTGGTCTCCGTTTAAGTCAAGGACTTTCGTAAATACTTCTACGAAAATTCAATAATCAACCTCAAACGAACCAATTTATTAACAAGCCGGGTCAGTGTAGAAAACTATACCCCAAATAAAGAAATCAACAAATAATTGGCTTTTTCAATTTAACCGTAAATCATATGAATCATGTCTGTTATGTCTTCATTAAGTCTATATACTTTGACTATACTGCTATATTCCTCTGGTTCACAATCTTTGCAATGAATAATGTAATCGTCTAATTCGCTATCATTTTTAAATAAGTCAATGCAAAAATTATATGTGCGAAATCTTATGGTTCCAGAGTAGTCAACAATTATCTTATATCGGTACCCATTCTCTTTCATAATTACATCAGCAAACTTCATTGCTTTTTCTTCAACAAATCTTCGTATTCCAAACCGTATCCTTAAAATGTTACCGTTGTTCGCAAATATTAATAAATGTCTTAGGTCATCATCCGCCTTTCTATATACAAAGCTATCTAACAGTTCGCCAAGCATTTTTTTGTATCTTTGAAAACCTTCCAGTGTTTTTACTGGCATTGAATCTTCATATTCAAGAAGTTCACCATAACAATCAGGATTAATGCAACGATACCTACGATATAATGGACTATAAACCGCCTCACGAACATCAAAGTTGCTGAAACATTTGTCGCAGAACACCATCATAGTTATTACCACCTTTCTGTGCCTGTAAAGTAGGCACGACACTAATTTTTTATAGACACAATTCTAATGTTTCGTAATTTTTAATTGCATCGCCCAGTCTGCATACCATACAATTAAATCCTACCATTTCCATGAATCTTCTTTTGCGTGGAAATGATAAAGCCATCTCACCACCGTTTTTCCTCATTACCAAAACATTTTTCACTTCAAGTATTTTTAAAAATGAAATGGCATGTTCGTTAAATAATAAATCTATAAGGTTTGTTTCACACACTTTATACGCATCTCCTTCAGCACTTCCTAAATCATAGATTTGATTATTTTTGATAATGAACAGTTCTTCATATTCTTCCTCGTCTTCTTTTCTCTGACCACAGAAAGTCCCAATGAATCTTGTTTCCTTACCTTCCGTCAATGCGTATCCCTTGAATCCAATAGCTCCAAATGCTTTTAGTACAGTATCAACGTCCATTTTCATTGATTTTCACCCTTTCATTTTTGTTGAATTTCTTCTGCTCAATTACATCCTTCTGCCCAAAGCAGAAAAGGTTATTTTCTTATTCATATCTCTTTTATTATTTTAAAAGAGATTACGAAAAGAATTTTCCGTCTTATTCACATCTTAATGATAAATAAACTATGTCTTCTTCTCCTTTCGGGTAGCAACCACAAAATCAAATCGGGCTGCTGAATTTACAGGATATGTGTAATACTTGCACTTGCACAGCCTTTCTTCTTCCTCAACGAAGATGCCATCTTCCGATACTCGCTTGCCGATGTATCTATGCTCTGTGACTCGCCTATAACTACACTCTAAGCCATTTTTTCTTTGTTTGTCTAAGCTGTCTTTGCAGGCTTGAAAATCATTTTGCTCTGCTCCAACCCATGAACGAAGTACAATATTCCTGTTTAGCCCTCTCGAATTGAGATACCCCTTTTCTCCCTTAAGCTCGTCTGCATATGCAAGCATGTTTCTTATGCAGTAATTTATTGTCTTGTATATAATGCCTGTGCTTCTCATGCTTCTTATATAGCTGCCGCCCAATCTCCAGAGGTCATTCAACTCGCCAATTGGTATGTATCTCAAATTGCAAATCATGTGATAATGCCATACCCCAGTCGTTCCTTGCCTGCTATAAACCGCCACATACTTAAAATTGTCGTATCTGTAATTCATCCGCTGTATAAACTTCTTGAACTCTGCATGACAAGCAGGTAGGTCTTGAAATTTTGGTATTATCTCCTTTTTCTTTGCCTTGCCCCCTGAAAATAAATCCTCTGTTGCTACCATAAGGCTAGTTTCAAGGTCATATTGAGCCAGCTCCGGCGGAAGTAATACAGGCTCAACTTCAGTCCCTGTAGACGGGTCAAACGTCAAAGTTATAAACAGGCATTTCTTAGGCTTGAAATTGTTCTCCACCAGCTCCTTCAAGGTATCTCGCCTACTTTTCTTGCGCTGTTTATAATTCTTTGTGTGATACTTTCCCTTATAATCAGGCTCTTTTTCTTCCCATGGAGGCGTGTACTTAAACGGATGTCCATTCGCCCCATAATGGGCTTTGGTTATTCTTTTTTTGTATCCTCCTTTTGCCTGCACATTTCCATTCTGATAAATTACCAAAGTAGTATAATTTGGATTAATTACCAATTTTTGATTAACCATGTCTATACCCCCTATTCAACGTTCTAATAGAGAATATAAACACGTTCAATTTAACGTCTAAATGATAAAACAACCGCAATTCGTGTTCTAATTGACCACGATTACGGTTGTTTTTTGATGATGTTATGCGGTTTTATACGTCCTGCTGTAAAATGCTGTTCAAAGGCTTTAGACCATCATAAAATGCTTTAGTGCGTCTGTTATAGCCAGTTCCTTTTCAAATGGACAATTAGGCACTTTTGGGTCTTCT
The DNA here is from genome assembly GCA_023390115.1 of Bacillota bacterium. Lineage (GTDB taxonomy): Bacteria > Bacillota > Clostridia > Acetivibrionales > DSM-27016 > Anaerobacterium. The sequence continues at coordinate 139,735 of JAEWDM010000021.1, read as the reverse complement.
GATTTTGGCAGGTTGTAGCTTGCGCCAACCTCTAATCCCAGTTTTCTTTTAACCTGCGAAATATATAGGCTTGATACCTTCAACCCGTGATTATTCTGAACATGGTCTTTGATTTCCTCATAGGTAGCTTTACACTCAGAAGCGGTAATATCAAGCTCGTCAAGGTTTAAGTCGATTTCTATTCTGTCATCCGGATTTTTTCTGGACAAACAAACAACCGTCTCAACGTGCCCCGTCCACGGGAACATATCCACCGGCTGCACCTCTTCCGCCCTGTACCCGTTATCAGCCAAATACCTTAAGTCTCTTGCCAACGTAGCCGGATTACAGGACACGTACACAATCCTTTTTGGCTCCATATCCACCAATATCTTCAGCAGCACCTCGTCACAGCCCTTCCTGGGCGGATCTACCACAACCACATCAGCTCTAATTCCCTCACTGTACATATGAGGAATCACTTTTTCGGCCTCTCCCGCTATAAACTCCACATTATCCGCACCATTGATTTTGGCATTTAACCTGGCATCCGCTATGGCCGCTTCCACCACTTCTACTCCATAGACTCTTTTGGCCTTCTGTGACAGGAACAGGGATATTGTTCCTATCCCACAGTACAGGTCGAAGACCGTCTCATTTCCCGTAAGCCTTGAATATTCCAATGCCTTACGGTATAACACCTCTGTCTGCACAGGATTCACCTGAAAAAAGGATAATGGGGATATCTCAAACCTGAGCTTGCCTATATAATCTGTTATGGTATCCTTGCCATAAATCTTCATACTCCTGTTTCCAAAGATGATATTTGTATCCGCAGTGTTTATATTTAAATATATGCTCTTTACCTGTGGTATGCCGGAGCTCAGCATCTGTATCAGTTTATCGCAGGCAGGCAGGCTCTCGCCGTTAATAACTATAACCACCATGACCTCATCTGTCCTGTATCCCACACGAGTTACTATATGCCTTATCAGCCCATTCCCCGTGCTCTCATCATATCCGCGGATACCGCTGTCAATGATAAATTTTCTTACGCACTCTCTTACTCTGTCACTGTATGGATGCTGAATACCGCATAAATTACCGTCAATGATATCATGAGATCTGGAAGCATAAAAACCCATGGCAACGCTGTCTCTTACCATTCCCACAGGGTATTGGGCCTTATTCCTGTACTCTTTTCCATTATCCTGCATGCCTATTGTATCACGTACTATTATATCCTCAAGCTTACCCAGCCTTTTAAGACTATCTTTTACAACATTTGTTTTAAACTTAAGCTGGGCTTCATAGCTCATATGCTGCAGGCTGCAGCCGCCGCATCTTAAGGAGTAGGCGCAAAACGGCTCTATGCGTTCCGGTGATGCCCTCTGTATATTAATTAGTTTGCCTATCCCATAGCTTTTATTAACCTTAACTATTTTTACCTCTACAACTTCTCCCGGCAGGGCCCTGTCCACAAATACAGTAAAATTGTCTATCCTGCCTACTCCCTGCCCCTCATGGGACATTCCCGTTATTTCCATAGTATGGTTTTCATTCTTTCTGATATGTGACACCTGTTCAAAACCGCCCTTTCCCGGTATTATACAACAATATAAAATCCATTCAAGCATTCTTATTATACCAAAAAAAATAGTCCCTCTAAAGGGACTTAAATATTTGAATCAGTATGCCATTATCAATCATTATTCCATATTTTAGTATATGTTATTCCTAAAGTCCAGTTATTTCCCGCCTTTACTTAATTGATCCCGCCACTTTCAGCAGCTCGTCTTTGTCATTTTCTCCCCAGGTCATCATATAAAGCACATCTCCGGTCTCCCATTCAATAGTCCTGTCATTGGATATTACAGCAGCCGCACCGTTAATTTCCACCTGCTCAATTTTTCCATCCGTGCCAGTTTCATATGCAGTTTCTTCATCAGCGAAGCGCTGCTGCATAAAAATCCTATTTCCCGTTGTCTCATTTGTAAAATACAAACTAATATATTTGCTGCTCACAGTACCATTCTCATCTTTATAAAGCTCTGCCCTGTCAAACTCATAGCCCTCTGGCAAATAACCGGGGAGAATCACCGTAAAACATGTATATTTATTTAGTTCATCAGGATTTTTTACTTCCAGAATAGATTCTTTCCGCATTTTTTCCGTCTGGCCGGCTGAAACATCAGCCCCATCTTCACTAACTATCTTATACATTGAATCCTCATATTCCTCCAGTGGCTTTCCGTCGTCATCCTTAAGCTCATCCGGAATAGCGGCAGGATCTGTTTTATCAGCATCAAACTGTATAACGGTTATATGTCCAAGTGAAATAGATTTTTTTATTCCTTCCAGCACATTTTGTGCAAATGTGGTTTGCATTAAAGAAATACTAATGGAAAATACTAACGTAAATGATACTGCCACAGTGGTAATACGTTTGATTCTATTTGAATTTTTCATAACACGGTCTCCTTTGCTTTCATTTATATTTTTCTGAACCTTTCTGTATATCCTCTCCTTATTGCTGTCCTTGCTGAAATCTTTGCCGGCTAAAATGCCGCTCAGCTCTAAAAGCTTTCTATCTCCTTCATATTCCGATAAAGCCCTGTCTTCAGTGCCGGGTTTTCTCATGGCTATACCTCACCTTTCATTTCATTCTTCAGCTTCCTCATAGTTCTATAGAGAGTCACTCCTACATTGCTTTCGGTCAGATCCAGAATTTCTGCTATTTCCCTGTTCTTAAGATTTCCTCCGAATCTAAGAGCTACGATATTCCTTTCCCTTGCGCTGAGGGTATTTAACGCCTTTGAAAGCATGTCATTGGTTTCTCCTTCAATCACTATACCCTCAGGGTCCTTCTTACTTGAAACCAATTCCCTGATAGACTCAAGAGAAAAAAATCTGTGCTTTTTTTGTCCCCTGAAATAATCGTTGACCACATTCCTGGCTATTGCAAATAACCATACCTCAAAGGGCGATTTACTTTGTTTATAGGTTGCTATTTTAAGCATGGCTTTTTCAAAGACCTGGCTTGTAAGGTCTTCTGCCGTATATTGGCAATAGACACGGTAATATATGTAGTTGTAGACCCTCTTGTAGGAGGCTTCAAAAATGCAGGCAAACTGCTCTTCTGCATTTACTTTCTGCCCAATTTCCTTTCCCAATAAAGGATTACTCAACACATGCTGTTGCATGTTCTTATAATCCCTCCTTCCTTGAACCGGATTTCACTTAGCTAAGCAAATTCATATGTTAATACGCTAAGTTTTATATTTCATTACAGAAGCATTATAAATTAAATATAATTTTTATACAAAAATAGGGCCTTTGGAGTTATCCATAGCCCTCATCTCTATGTCTAGAATTAATGCCAAGCTGTCAGCCATTGATATTTATGATGCATCACCTACATCACATCTTAAACTGCTCAAGGGTGCCGTTCAGCCTTTTCGATACCTCATCAAGCCGGCCCGATAACGCCTCCATTTCTGCCATTAGCCTTGTGTGATGCTCAAGGCTTTCACTTATATTCCTGCCTGTGACAGCCGCCTCGCCGGCAGACCTTGCCACGCTGTCCACAATTTCCGCAAGCTTCTGTGCCGACTGTCTCTGCCTTTCCGATTGCTCGGCAGTGTTTTTTACAGACTCGACCACTACCTTTATGGAGTCAATTATCTCCGAAATGCTGCCCTTTACCTTATCAATCCTTACAGCTCCCTCTCCCACACCTTGTACTCCCTGATTGACACCCTTGACCGCACTGAGTATTCTGTTTTGTATTTCTCCTATCTGAGTCTTAATCTCCCCCGCTGCCCTGTTGCTCCCGTCCGAAAGCTTTCTTATTTCCTCGGCAAGAACCGTAAAGCCCTTTCCCTGCTGGCCCGCCCTGGCCGCTTCAATAGCCGCATTAAGAGCCAGAAGATTTGTTCTGGCCGCAATTTCTGTTATAGTATTTGTAATATCGCCTATCTTCTCCGAAGACTCCTCAAGCGCGCCTATTGTAACCGCCGCTTCACTTACGGTATCAGTGGCCCCCCTTATTACGGCCTGAGCCTCCGAAACCTCCTTCTCTCCCGTGAAGGCAGCCTCAATAGCCTTCATGCCGTCATCCATTATCCTCGTAACCGCTTGAGATACACCTCCTGCCTGCAGGGCTTCGGTCCGGTTGCCGCTTAAGTCTGCTGAGGAAGCCGCTGTGCGGGCTTCGGAACCCGCTAAAACATTTTTCAGTCCCTCTGAAATTTTAGCCGTATTGTCCCTGCCGGTGTCAAAAATCTCCTTCATCCTGTCTTTAAGAGTGCCTATCTCTCTGGTTGTGGTCATTACCTGGCCTATTATTTTCTGCTGTCCGTCCAGCACACTGTTTACCTTTTGCCCAAGCTGCCCTATTTCATCCCTGCCTGTCACCCGGGCCCTGACTGTCAAATCTCCCTTTTCCGCTCTGTCCAAAAGACTCGTCATGCTCTTTATGGGGTTTATTATGTTTCTTGACAGCGTAAAAGCAAACGCCATTCCCGCACAAAGCGAAAGAAAGGTGACAGCCGCAAGAGCCGCTATAATTTTAGTTTTTATATCTCTTGATTTTTCAACATCATCCGCCAGGTATTTCGCAAATGATTTGTCCAGTCTCTCTATGCCCTCCTTATAGCGCGCAAGTATATCCTCCGATTGGTTGTATTGCTCCGTTATCCGGGCATAATCCAGCCTTTTTACCTCCCGCTCAATGGATTCCATACTCTTATCCATGCTATCAGATGCAGCAATAACGCTTTCGAGAATACCTTTTTCCTTCCCCCCAAGCGCAGTTGACAGTATGCCGGAATACTGCTTTGCCTTGGCAGACGCCTCCTTATAGCCCTCAAATCCCTTTTCGGGCAATGCCACACCCTCACACATGCAGTAATACTTCCTTTGGGTCCAGTAAATAAGCCTGTTTATATTGGAGAAAATGTCCATTTCGTTTCTGATAGATGAAATGTTAATACCTTCCACAGAAAGCTTTGCATCCTCCGAACCTTTTTTCAGGGAAGAAATCTTCTCTTCTATTAAATCAAGGCCGGCCTTAATAGCCTCATCGGTACCGGCATTTTCGGCAGCCATATCCTCAAAACCGGCTTGTGCCGAATGCTGTGCAATAATACCCGCATGCTCCTTCAGCCTTGCCGCAAGGCTCATCGCCTCTCCCGCCTCGGCACTGCCTGAAGTCAATGCTTCAATTGACCTTTCAACCTCGGACAATGCATTTTCTATCCGCTTGTTTAATTTGTAATTTACAGAATCCTTCAGCTCCTGCTGGAGGCTCAACGTATTTGCGGCATTTTCGGAGGCCTGTCCGAGGATGGCTGTCAGTCGGGGGCTTGACTGCTGCCTCACAGAATCGGAAATGCTTTTGTAAAGGGTATAATATTCCTCATTGAGCTCAAGCATGAGTTCTATATCCCTGTTATCCTCTTCCTTCAGCCGGGATGCCTGACGTTTTAGCTCATCCAGGTTATCCGCAACAGAATCGTTCAACTGCGCCATCTCATCTGCAGAGGAAATATCATAATTGATAATGCTTTGTGAAATAAGCTGCTGCTCTCTTAAAATTGAATCCTTTACAGAACGGATAACATCCTGGCGTGCCTTATTTTGATCAATGCTGTTTACCGCCCTTGAAATAACAGTATATCCAAGCATGGAAATTGCCATGGAAATAACTGAAATAGCTATTACAGCGGCAAACGCCATAAAAATCCTTTTCTTTACCTTTATCATGCTTTTACCTCACTTAGGCTTCAATATTTGCTGATATAAATAAGCTGAACGTGTTTCTGCCTGCATTGAAACGCCTGAAACTGCATTAATATTCCACTTTTTAAATCACAGTTAAATAATTCTATATTTTATTGCAAAATCCTTCTTTAAATAAGCCCTGCCGGCAAAAATACGCCAAATGTCCTATCTGATACAAAGAACAGAATAAATTGTTTAATAAATTTATACTATATTGTAAAGAATTTAAATATAATTTATTGAATAAAATATATTTATTAAATATACTTAAAAAAGGATTTTTTTATGTTTTGTAGAATATCTATTTACTATAGGGTATAATACTGGAAGGATGTATACAGGTTAATAATCTTTTCCTTAAGGAATACCCTATAAAAGTCTTAATTGCTCTTATAGGCCAGGTAAAGCTATAGGCAGGTAATAATGGAAAAAGGTAAAAGCAAAAGTGAGAAAAAATACATATCGGTTGTGGTTATTCCTCATTGCTCAGACAGTATAAAAACATTAAAAATCAGCGGCCCCTACCCCAAGGCTTTCATAATGGGTTTGTTTGTTTTATTGTTTTTATCCCTTGCGTCGGCATTTTCCATAAAAACGCTAAATGAGAATGCTCAGTTGAAAAAAGACATGTCGGAATTACACAGCATGAACGCGGATCAGCAAAAGCTTTTGAAGCTGAAATCGGAGCAAATACAATCCCTGACGGATAAGGAAAACTATATAAACTCCAAAATAGAGAGTTTTACAGATAAATATAAGGAAATGGCCAATGATTATATACAAAGCCGTCCGGGCGAAATAAAAACAAACAGATCCGGTGATTCAAGTCTTCGTTCGGTATCGGGAGGCTTGGGCGAGCTAAAGGCGCTGATAGAGGATCTAAACAACACAAATGCCGGAGATTCCCGCCTTTTTCGGGAAATAACCGAAACTGAAAACAAACTTAACGAATACATATATACCCTCCCTACGCTGTGGCCTGCAGAAGGCAAAGTCACCTCAGACTTCGGGAACCGCTCCGACCCTTTTACACGGAGAAAGAGCTTCCATGACGGAATTGATATCGCCGCCACATACGGAAATGCAATACTTGCTTCAGCAGCGGGAGAGGTGATGCTGGCAGAAAAAATAAATGTGTATGGATATACAGTCATAATTGATCACGGCAATGGTATAGAAACCTTTTACGGGCACGCATCGAAACTTTTGGCAAAGAAGGGCCAGAAAGTTAAAAAGGGAGATGTAATAGCAAGAATAGGAAGCAGCGGAAGGAGCACAGGTACTCACCTGCACTTTAAAGTTACGCTTAACGGCACACCCGTAAATCCCATTGATTATTTAGATGAACGATAAATTATTAAGGAGGAATTTTAATGTTCGGATACAAAAGCAACTCTTCTCACGGCAATATTGATACCTTAATAGGTGTAAGCTCCATATTTGAAGGTAATATTCAATCTCAGGGAACAGTTAGAATTGACGGAAAGGTTATAGGCGATGTAAGAGTGGACGGTGACGTATTTTTAGGAAGCAGCGGAATGATAACAGGAAATATTTATGCAGCCAATGTTTATCTTTCAGGTACTCTGGAAGGAAACATAAATGCATCCGGTTCATTAAAGCTCCTTTCAACCGCAAAGCTGTACGGAGATATTCAGGTACACAGCTTCATAGCGGATGAAGGGGGAGTTTTTCAGGGTAAATGCAGCATGGTTGACACTACGGAGGAGCATCAGGTTTTCCTGCCTGAAAGCCCGGCTAAAAAGTCCTTAACAGGTAAGGATTATAAAAAGAGCTCCGTTCTTGAGCAGGTATATGAAGACAGAAAAAATGAATTAACTACCGATTGAGCGATTGGACGATTGTCCAATCCTCTTTTAGGGCTGTAATGCCCTTTTCTGTAAAAACCGGTTCTGTAACCGGGATAACTGTTACAAATTCCTCGGTTTTTTCTCTGAAAAGAATTTTAAAGGTTATTTTATGCTTTATAAAAATACTCATTGTATGCCTTACGGCGCTAAGCCCTTGTGATTCTGATTCCCGCTCAATTGAAGCATGAGTGTCTGTATAAATTCCAACCTTAATCATAAGGCCTTTTTGGATGTCCTTATAAAACCCCGTTCCCAGCAGACCGGCAGCAGGCACTTTTATATAGCCGTCATTTTCTAACCCTATCCTGGCATCGACACCTCTTTCTACTTTCCCGCAAAGCTCCTGAAGCATTTTCACATTATTCCCGCCAGTAATGCCTTCTACTGCCATCCTTGCTTCCTGTACAGCTATTCTTTCCACCTTTGGCCCATAGAAGTCTTTAAGGTATAGAGCTATTCTATTTTCTGCATAAATTAATACTGAAAGAAATATAATAGCTATGCATAATATTCTCACATATGTATGAAAGCTTTTGCAGTTCCTTTTCTTAAAATATAGCATTCTGCGGTAAGGCATACTATTATTAAGCATAATAAAACCCCTTCACTTTCATATTATGGAGTAAGGAGGTTTTTTGTGCTTCCCAAATTCATCAGGCGTCATTTCCTCTCATGATAGAAATTCCGTAAAACAGGGAAAAATATGTTATAAGCATTGTAATACTTCATTAATTATGCATTAAAAGGTTTTTATGATATAATATAACCGAAATTATGGTTTTATTAATTTTGAAATAGTGTGTCTGCTGGATAAATTCCGTTACATGGCACAAGGGATACATTGAAGGAGGCATATATGGACCCCAAAGCTAAAGCCGGTCCTTCCGGCACGTCGAAGAAAAAGAAGCAGAAGCAGCGCAGGCCCGCTGTAAGGTTTTTATTAAGAGTAATAAAAATATTTTTAATCATTTTCATAGCTGTTTCATGTGCGGCTGTGGGGATAGCAGGAGGAGCACTTGTTGGCTTTATAAAGTCGACGCCTCCTCTGGATGAATCAAAGCTTAAGATACAGATTCAGAATTCCAGCGTTTATGATAGCCAGGACAAGAAAATAGCCGAGCTGAACGGTTCTGAAAATAAAAACAGGATTCTTATGAGCTATGATAAAATCCCCAAAAATTTAAGAAACGCTTTTATAGCAATAGAGGATGAGCGCTTTGAAAGCCACAACGGAATAGACATAAAAAGAACGCTGGGAGCTGTAATAAGCTACATAACTACAGGAGGAAACTCGGCATACGGAGGAAGCACAATAACACAGCAGGTGGTCAAAAACATAACCGGAGAAACCGAGAGAAGCCCTCAGAGGAAAATTCAGGAGCAATGGCGTGCCATACAGCTTGAGAAAAAGCTTGAAAAATGGCAGATACTTGAGCTGTATATGAATCTTGCATATATGGGAGAAAATTATTACGGCGTAGAATCGGCATCCAGAGCATATTTCGGAAAGAGCATAGGTGAATTGTCTCTTGCACAGTGTGCAAGTCTTGCCGGCATTACAAATCTTCCGGGAAAATACAATCCCTTTACTGAAAACGGAAAAATAAATAACAAGGCCCGTCAAAAGCTGGTGCTTCAAAAAATGCTGGAGAACGGCTTCATAAGCCAGACAGAATACGATGAAGCGGCAGACGCACCCCTTGACTTTCAGGAGCGTCCCGAAGCTCCCGATCAGGCTACCAGCAGGCAGACATATTTTGTAGATCAGGTAGTGAAGGATGTGGCGAGTGATCTAATGGCCAAATACGGCTATACTGAAGAAATAGCCTATACAATGGTTTACAATTACGGTCTTAAGATATACACAACTCAGGACACCTCCGTCCAGACTGCTATGGATGAGATTTTCAACGATGAAGAAAAATATTTCCCCGGAGCTAAAAACAGCAAGGGTGAGCTTCCCCAGGCAGGCATGGCAATAGTCGATCCGAAAACGGGGCAGTTGGTGGCTGTATATGGGGGCCGTGGAGAAAAAACAGCCGACCGGATATTAAACCGTGCTACTCAAATCAAGAGACAGGCTGGTTCCAGCTTTAAGCCCATAGCAGACTACGGGCCTGCTATAGATCAGCATCTTATTACGGCTGCAACCGCTGTTGACGACGTACCGGTATATATGATGGGTGTAGAAAAGGGAAGGTACCCCGAAAATTTTCCTGAGAGCTACAGCGGCAAGTCTGAAAGGGTGTACAGAGGATTGACGAGCATAAGAACCGCCATCGCGAGATCCATAAACGTGGTAGCCGCTAAGACCTGGATGAGTATGGGGCCCGATATCTCCTTCAAATATCTGGAGAAGTCAGGAATAAGTATGGAGGGCGAGGACAAATACCTGTCGGTGTCCTTAGGAGGGCTGAAAGGCGGTGTAAATCCCCTTAATATGGCGGCGGCATATTCTCCTTTTGCAAACAGCGGTATGTATTACCAGCCTATCACGTATACCAAGGTGCTTGACAGCGGCGGAAATGAGCTGCTCAACAAGCTTAAGGATAAAGAAATAAAGCAACAGAGTAATGTTGTATATGATGAAGGCACCGCCTTCATCATGACAGATATGCTGAAGGATGTATGCCTTCCCGGAGGTACCGCATCCTATGTCAAGATCTCCAATTCCAAAAAGGAGTCTATCCCTGTTGCCGGAAAAACAGGTACAACGAACGATGACAAGGATAGATGGTTTGTGGGCTATACCCCTTATTACGTGGGTGCCGTGTGGTATGGTTATGATTATCCTACCACAGTAAAGGTTTCGGGCAATAACCCTTCTGCCGTTATATGGCAGGCAGTAATGCAAAAAGCTCACGAGAATGTCCAGAAGTCCGACTTTTCGGCGGCACCCTCAAACGTTATAAGAAAATCCGTGTGCATATACTCCGGAAAGACACCGTCGGAGCTCTGCTCTCAAGACCCAAGAGGCAATGCGGTGAGACAGGAATATTTTCTTAAGGGAACGGAACCCAAGGACAGCAACGTCTGTGACGTCCATGTTTCAGCAGAGGTTTGCAGCGATCCCGAGAGCAAGGACATACACGGAAGAGCGCTGCTGGCGGATCAATATTGTCCTTCCTCAATATCAAAAGTGTTTATAAAGAGAAAGGAGCCATATACTCCGGTGCAGTCCGGCGACCCTTATCCTAAGGACTGGATTTATGAAGTGCCCATTGAATACTGCACAATACACGGCGAAGCATCCGGTGATCCCATTATCGGGGATCAGCCCCCTGATGAAGAGATTCTTCCGCCCGGCGATGCTGAAACAGAGGATCCTGCCTCTCAGCATACGGACACCGGTCAAAATCAGATACAGCCTCAGGATATCCCTGAAATTGATGATGTTATAATACCTCCAAATGATGCGGAGGACAATCTTGCACCTATTGATTAGAAAATAATCAGCAAATATAAGGGAGGCTGTTGCAAAACACAATGTGTTTTGCAACAGCCTCCCTTATATTTTATCTTGTAAATATTACTTCATCCGGTATTATAGTATCGTCTATATTATTGTCGTCATTGAGATTAAAATACTCAGCCATAATGTCTCTGGCGACGTCTGCGGCATAATACCCGAACACACCTCTCTGTACCGCCACAGCCACGGCAATTTTAGGATTGTCGGCAGGGGCATAGCATATGAACATTCCGTTATTGGACTTGTCCTGATAAATTGACTCATTTGTTTCCGCAGTACCGGTTTTTCCCGCAACCCTTATATTATAGCTCCTGTAAAAGTCCTCGAACACATTTGCGGCAGTACCTTCCGTTGAATTTGCAACTGCCTCCATGCCTTCCTTGACTGCCTGTATTGTTTCGGCCCTAACAGGGAGCTGTGTATATTCCGGCTTATCCTCTTTAACAACCATACCGTTACTTGCAACAACCTTTTTTATGACATGAGGCGTGTATTTTTTACCTCCATTGGCGACTATAGCGGTGTAGTTTGCAAGCTGCAGAGGGGTATAGTTATTATAAAGCTGGCCTATTGAGGAAAGCGCCGTAAGCACCCTTCCCCATTGATTCTGAGTCTGCTTATAATGATACTCCTGATTTGAGCGGGTACCCTTGTTCTCTCCGCCCAGTTCTATTCCCGTATATTCGCCGAGTCCGAAGCTCTTGCCCCATTTGTCTATCCTGTCGGAGCCCAGATTTATTCCCAGCTTATAAAAATAAATATTGCACGAGGTAGCCAAAGCCTCTTTTAAGTCAATAGGGCCATGCCCGTGGGGCTTTGTTCCGTTTCTATATTCAAGACAGGTTAATCTTTCTCCTTCTTCCATTATAAATCCCGGATCGTCTATTTTCTGCTCTTTTGTTATTACCCCTTCCTCCAGGCCCGCTACTGCAACAATGGGCTTGAAGGTGGATCCGGGAGGATAGGCTGCAGCTATAGCCCTGTTTACAAGAGGTGTATTCACATTATCCTCGTTCCACTCGGTTATTTTATTTTGCGCCTCCTTATTTCCTGCACCTTCAAGAAAAACTGCGGGATCAAAGGTAGGATAGCTCGCCATTGCAAGCACCTCACCATTATTTACATCCAATGCCACAACAGCCCCGGAAAAGGCATCCCCCTTATTATTTTTGCTTGTTTTGCCATCCTGCTTGTTTCTTATTGAGGTTATTGTACGTTCAAGAGATTCCACAGCCACCTTCTGGAGCTTCATGTCAATTGTCAGAACGACATTATTTCCCGGGACAGCAGGTCTGGAGTTCAGCTCCTCCGTAAACCTTCCCTCAGTGTCGACCTCCACCCTTCTCTGCCCGTCCGCACCCCTTAAGTACTCCTCGGCAGCCAGCTCCACTCCCGATTTTCCTATAAGATCATTCATTGTGTAGCCCTTATCCTTAAGGCGCTTGTACTCTTCGTCATTAATCCCTCTTATATACCCCAAAATATGTGCGGCATACTGAGAGTCCCTGTACTCCCTTATAGGCTCGGTATCTGTTGTAACCCCCGGAAACAGCCGGTGCATCTCCTCCAGCTTTGCCATTGTTTCCTGAGATACGTCCCTTGCAAGTGTAATAGGATTAAGGGAATTTAAACCTCTGATTTCATACCTCATGGTCATTATCTTATATGCTTCTTCATCGGTATATTTTTTATCAATCTTATATTTGCTCTCTCTTATATACCTGAAAACATCCTCCGGAGTGTCAAGCCTGTCCGTGCTTTCAGGCTTCAGCCCGAATTCACTCTTTATCCTCTCCACAGGCTTCTCAAGATTTTTCACAGATGAACCGAAGCCCACAGGATTGAAGGTTATAAACTTATTAAAGCTCCTGTTATACTCGTCATCACAGCTTTCAAACAAATTTGCAAGGTTTAAAAGCATTGCATTTAATGAATCGCTGTCAAGTCCTGCATAAACAATCTGTACAGTAAAGCCTATCCTGTTTGTCGCAATGGGAATACCGTTTCTGTCCAATATATCCCCTCTTGGAGCTGCAATTTTCCTTTCGTTTAAAAGTCTGCTCTGAGATTCACTGTCGTATTTCTCCCCGTTTATAATCTGCAGGTTTACGAGCCTCAAAACAATTATAACTCCAAGTACAAAAAAGCACGCACCCAGTATATTATATCTGTCCTTAATTTTTTCCTTCATCCTTACGTTCTCCTGTAAACACTTGTAAATATTTAAAAGCCGCCGGACTTCCAAGGCTTTATTTACAGTATATAAAACAAAATAAGGTCCGTCAAATGTATTAGGAACATATATAGGATGCAATAAAGCTTTTACAAACATATAGATAAGGGTTTTTCAGGTAACGTAAACTTAATGCTTTACCAACCTGTATTTAATATTTATCCATTATTCTTACATATAGAATCAATTTGTATTTTATGAATGAAAGAATTTAATCACATGGCTTATAAAAACCTATTTTTAAAAAATCTGGGCAGTCTGAAGAAACTCCTTTCGGGCAGAGCTCCCGGGCAGGTGGTCATACAATATACCGATGCCTGCAACGCAAAATGTCCGCAGTGCGGGATGAATATACATGCAGATTTTAAGAGATCGAGGCTTAATAAGGACTGCATAAAGAGGTCAATAGACGCAGCGGTGCAAAATGGTGTCAAATCCGTTTCCTTCACCGGAGGAGAGCCTCTTATTTATTTTGACGATGTGCTGGAGCTTATACAGTATGCGGCGGAGGCGGGAATAGATCTTATAAGAACGGGAACAAACGGCTTTCTTTTTATGAATTCCGGATCGGAAGCATTTGAGATGAGAATTGCCAAAATAGCTGAGGCCTTTTCTAAAACAAAGCTCAGAAATTTCTGGATAAGTATTGATTCCTGCGTTCCGGAGGTGCATGAGCAAATGAGAGGGCTTCCGGGAGTGATAAAGGGCATTGAAAAGGCCCTCCCCATCTTTCACGAGTATGGGATATACCCTTCCGCAAACCTTGGAATAAACCGCAATATGGGAGGCAAGGACACTCGCGCCGTCAAGCTTCATCCCCAATATCCCGAGATTTTTTACGAGACCTATAAGCAGGCCTTCGGAAACTTTTTAAAGCTCATTACAGGGCTTGGCTTTACAATAGTCAATATGTGCTACCCCATGAGTCTTAATGATAGCTCGTCCGATTGCGGCATGGAGGCTGTGTATGCTGCCGCCTCAACAGATTCCGTAGTTAATTTTTTGCCTAAGGAAAAGGAATACATATTCAAGGCATTATCGGACATAATTCCGGTATACAGATCCAGAATAAGAACCTTTATGCCCCGCTGCTCCGTGCGTTCCCTTATCAGGCATTACAGCGGGCAGAACGACTACAGCTATTCATGCCGCGGCGGGATTGACTTTTTCTTCATGGATGCCCGTAACGGAGATGTATTCCCTTGCGGGTACAGGGGAAATGATAATCTTGGCAAGCTGTGGGACATTGATCTTCAAAGCATTAATCACAAGGCCTATTGCAGGCTCTGTGACTGGGAGTGCTTCAGAGACCCCTCTGAGCTTCTGGGTCCGGCTATCGATCTGGCAGTCCGCCCTGTGTCAATATTGAGAAGATTCTTAAGCGACAAGGAATATGCAGGCACCTGGCTCAGTGACATAAGATATTATATGGCCTGTGATTTTTTTGACGGAAGGCTTCCTCCCGACTATAAAAAACTAAGCAGGTGGAACAAGGAAACAGCCATACCTTTTTGACAACACAGAATTTCTTATGCTATAATGAAAATCAACTAATTCTAGTGATTTGGGGTTATAAGATGAAGAAAAGGCTCCTTGTTGCAGTTCTGACTATAATTATTTTCGAGTTTACTGCCGTAGCAGGAGTTTTTTTATATATTCTGTTTTCCTCTCAAAACGCCTCCTTTAATATGAGCAATGCCGATATAAAAGCACCTGAAGACATAGAAGCATTTAAGGAATCAAAATTAAATGTGAATAATTCCCATGACATTGTGGCGGATATACAGATTTCAAAAAATACCATTTTAATAACACAGACAATAAACTTTGACAAGCCCTCAAAAAAGCTCTATGCCTATGTGAATTCGGACAGCACCGCAGAGACAAGTATAAAAAAGGTCGCCTCCTCAACGGGGAACTTAAGCTTCCTAAAAAAGGATACGGTTTTGGAAATAAGCAGCGGCAGCAGTGAATCCAGCGTAATTGTCGAATATGAAATTACGCTTGGAAACGGAAGATCCACCCTTACCCATATGGATAACCGCTATTTCCTTACAAATTTTCTTATAACCCCCGGGGTATATAAAAAGGATGTGCTTGTACGCCCGTATAAAAGTACGCTGGGAGATCCTTATATTTACAGCAGCGTGAGCTACTATGTAATCATAAAGGCGGATAAGTCTTTAGATGTGTTTGCACCGGCACAGAAGGAGGAGCACATTTTCGGGGCAAATAAAATAACCATACTTGAGGCCGCAAACATGAGAGATTTCCCTATAGTTATAGCCGAAGCCTCCTCCGTATCCAAAGTAGCTTATGGAGACATAGATATCTTTTATATAAATTCCTCCGAAACAGCGGGATATGTAAAAAAAGCCATGGATTTTGCTCAAAAAAATATAGGAAAATATCCGTATCCATCCTTTTTTGTGGTAAAGGCGCCTATTACACAGAATGGAATGGAATTTTCAGGCATGATCTTTTTGTCGGATCTATGCTTTGAAAATAAGGACTACTTAAAAACATTAACGTATCATGAGGTTTTACATCAGTGGTTTTATGGTATAATAGGAACTGATCAGATAAATGAGCCTTTTCTGGACGAAGGACTGGTAACCTACCTGTCTGAGATTCCTGACGGCGGCTATATCTCAAAGCCTTTATTCAGCGGCATAAGCAGCCGGAAGTTTCTGGGCAGGGCTCTGGGCAATTATTCCTCGCGGGAGGAGTATTACCGTCTGGCTTACAATGACTCTGCATTATACTTTTATAATATTCATAAAAAACTTGGCAATAATTTTTATAAGCTGCTTAATAAAATCTATGAGGATAAAAAGTTTAAAATGCTTTATTTCGAGGATTTTTTAAGCTATGCCAGTAATTATTAGGGGGAAATACACGTTGAACACCTACATATGCGAAGATAATGAAAAATATAAGAGATTTCTCCTGTCCCATCCCCTGTGCAATTTTGCACAGTCCTCGGAGTGGGCCAGGGTCAAGTCGGATTGGACAAGCAAAATAATCATGGCTGAGGATGAAGCGGGAAATATCAGGGGAGCAATGAACATTCTTATCAGAAAAATTCCTATACTGGGCTATACAATCATGCTCTCATCCCGTGCGCCCGTTTGTGACCCTCACGATGAAGAGGCTCTGTCTGCGCTGATGTCCTGTGCAAAGCAGCTTGCCAAAAAGCACAAGTCCTATGTGCTTATGCTTGAGCCGGATGTTGATATACGGGATAAGGAATTTGACCGCATAGTCCGGAATATGGGCTTTCATATAAAGAATGCCTCAAAAAATTTCGAGGGCATAAATCCCAGGTTTGTTTATAGAAAAGACATAAAGGGCAAAACCGAGGACGAGCTTATACAGTCCTTCCACCAAAAATGGAGGTATAACATACGCCTTTCCGAGAAAAGGGGCGTAGAGGTAAAAATAGGCAAAAGAAGCGATATCCCCGAATTTCACAGAATAATGCTTCAAACGGGAGTAAGAGACAATTTTGTGACAAGAAGCGTGGAGTATTTTGAAAAAATGTACGACTCCATGGCACCGGAGCATTTAAGGCTCTACCTGGCATACTATGAGGGACAGCTTATTGCAGGTACGATAACAATATTGTACGGCAAAAAGTGCTGGTATCTTTACGGCGCGAGCAGCAACGAGCATAGAAAGGTTATGGCAAGCTATCTTCTGCAGTGGGAAGCAATGAAATGGGCGCTTGAAAGCGGGTGTGGCGTTTACGATTTCAGAGGCGTTTCCGGAGACATGGATGAAAACAACCCGCTATACGGAATTTACAGGTTTAAAAAGGGCTTCAATGGTGAGCTGGTGGAGCTGATAGGCGAAATAGATTATATATTTAAGCCCTTTGTATATTTTGCGGTAGAAAAGAGCTTCAGGCTTTTAAGGTCGGTAAGATCAAAAATTTACATGCTCAGGCATAAAAACGAGGTCGGCAATGAAGACACTAATAATTGAAAAAGACAAGCTCATTGAGAATATCCGGTGCATAAAGGAAAGGACAAGCTCGACTATAATCGCGGTGCTGAAGGGAAACGGTTATGGGCTTGGTATTATAGCTTTTGCCAGACTTCTTACAGATAACGGGATAGATTTTTTTGCAGTTTCCGAGCTTTCCGAGGCCATGCTGCTGCGGGAGAGCGGCTTTGACGGCAAAATACTTCTTCTGGCCTCTACAAGCCTTATGGAGGAAGCCGAAGCAATTGTGAAAAACAACATTATATCCACTATAGGCTCAGTCAGCTCCGCCGTAACAATAAACGAGGCTGCAAAAAAGCTGGGGACTGCGGCGGAGGCGCACCTCAAGATAGACACAGGCTTCGGAAGATTCGGATTTCTCCCCGAACAGATAGACAACTACTATTCGCTTTTAAAGTCCTTTGACAACCTTAAGATAGCAGGAACATACTCTCACCTGTCCTTTTCCTTTGCCAAAAAGCCAAAGCTGGTACAAAGCCAGTTCGATTCGTTTATAAAGTGCGCTCAGGCCCTAAAGCAAAACGGCATAGATACGGGAATTCTTCACATATGCAATTCGTGTGCATTTTTGAAGTACGAAAGCATGCACTTAGATGCTGTTAGGGTCGGCTCCGCTTTTTTGGGACGCATACCCATAGAAAACAAATACGGCCTGTCGAAAATAGGCTTTTTAAAATCCCAGATCATTGAGTTTAAAGACCTGCCGTCAAACTATTACATAGGATATGCCAATACCTACAAAACCAAAAGGCCCGTGAGAATAGGAATAGTCCCGGTTGGCTACAAGGACGGCTTCGGAGTCGAGAAAATAAGGGACACCTTCAGGCTCCGTGATATTTTAAGGTATGTTTACAACGACCTTAAGCAATGGAAAAAACGCATGTATGTAAGAGTTAACGGCAAAAAGGCCCGCATACTGGGCAGAATAAGCATGTACAATATAATAATCGATCTGACCGGTATTGACGCCGAAATAGGTGATGAAGTGCTTCTGGATATAAATCCCATTTTTACGGAAGGCTCGGTAAAAAGGGAGATGATCTGATGAACGCATATGACAAAAGGCCGGTGCAAAGCATATTATGTCCGTGATATACTTCGCACCGGCCTTTTGTCAGGAAGAAAGGTACCGTCCTATATCTGAAACTTCTTATTAAGTCTCCTGTGCTTAAAGGTTTTTTCCTTGCGGGAATAGTCCTCCACTATATGCCCATCCCCTATGAGAAGGTATTTATAGCTTAAAAGCCCCTCAAGTCCTACAGGCCCTCTTGCGTGAAGCTTGCCTGTGCTTATTCCCACCTCTGCCCCAAAGCCGTAGCGAAAGCCGTCGCTGAACCTTGTGGAACAGTTCCAGAAAACATTTCCCGAATCCACAAGAGCCATAAAGCGCGCGGCCCTTTGCCTGTCGGCAGTAATTATGCTGTCCGTATGCCCTGAGCCATAGCTGTTTATATGATCTATTGCTTCATCAATACCTGCCACCAGCTTTATGGATAACTTATAGTCCAGATATTCCGTTGCCCAATCCTTTTCACCGGCGGGAGCGGCGGGTATTATAGCACAGGTCCTTGGACATCCCAGCAGCTCAACATTTTTCTTGTCGAGCTCACTTTTAAGCCCAGGCAAAAACGCGGGCGCAATCCTCTCATGCACCAGCAGCGTTTCAAGCGCATTGCATACCGCCACATATTGCGTCTTTGAGTCATTTACAATGCTGACGGCAGCCGCTATGTCGGCGGTTTCGTCCACATAGCAGTGGCAAATGCCGTCGGCATGCCCCATAACGGGAATTCTCGAATTGTCCATTATATTTCTTACAAACTCATTGGAGCCTCTTGGTATAAGAAGATCTATATACTCATCCATTTTGAGCATTTCATTCACATCGGCCCTGGTCTCAAGCAGCTTTACCCAATCGCCCGGAATCCCGGCCTTTACGGTTGCGGCAATAATTATTCCGGTCAATATTCTGTTTGTTTCCCTGGCCTCCGAGCCTCCCTTTAAAAGCACGCCGTTTCCGCTCTTTAAGCATAAGGTGGATATCTGCACCAGAGCATCCGGCCTGGACTCAAAAATTATTCCTACAACACCTATCGGGCATGTAACCCTGTACAGCTCCAATCCCTCGTCCAGCTCAGTTGAAAGCAGCGTCTTGCCCACAGGCTCTTCAAGCTCTGCAAGGCTGTTTATTCCTTCGATAACGTCACCTATCTTAGCCTCGTTAAAGGTCAGCCTTTTCAGCAAAGGAGCCGCGAGGTTTTCCTTCCGGGCATTTTCAAGGTCAATTTTATTGGCATGGATTACTTCCTCTTTCTTTTCGGCAAGCAGCGCAGCAATGTTTAAAAGAGCCTTATTTTTAGTATTCCCGTCGATTGCAGAAAGCTTTATGGACGCCTCCTTTACCTTTGCCGCCATCTCACTTATTTTCATGGGCCTTACACTCCTTCCTTGAGACAAAAAGAGTCCCTACATTACTTCCACTAATTATATCCATTATTATATCAGGATTTTTGCCGCTGGCAATCACCATGTCTATACCCGCGAAAGTAGCGATTTTTGCCGCGAAAAGCTTGGTTATCATACCGCCCGTCCCTCTCCTTGTTCCTGCCCCCCCGGCGCTTTTTTCAACCTCCTCGGTTATTTCCTCTATGACCGAAATCATTTTTGCATCGGGATTTTTTCTGGGATCTCCGTCATAAAAACCTTCTATATCAGACAAAACAATAAGCAAATCAGCATGAATCAGCTTTGCAACTATGGCAGACAGGGTGTCGTTATCTCCAAACCTTATTTCCTCCACAGACATAGAATCATTCTCATTGACTATTGGAATTATACCCTTTTTAAGCAGCATATCAAATGTATTGACTACATTCCTTCTTCTATGCTCATTTTCTATTACATCTCTTGTAAGGAGAATCTGTCCTACCACATGCCCGTAATCCATGAAAAACTTGCTGTACATGTGCATAAGCTCACACTGTCCCACAGCAGCGACCGCCTGCTTTTCCGGTATGGTTGCCGGTCTTTCCGCGAGCTTCAGCTTATCCACTCCCACGCCTATAGCGCCGGATGTCACCAGAATAACCTCTCTGCCCTGATTTGACAAATCGGAAATTATCCGTGCAAGCTTGTCAATAGTGCCGAAATTGACCTTTCCTGTACCATATGTTAAGGTTGATGTACCCACCTTTATAACTATTCTGGCAGCATTGCCAAGAGCGTCCCTTAAATTTGCACTGTCCATTTTAATTCCTCGCATATAGTCAAAGTATTTTTTGTTTCATTATACATCAATTAATACTTATTTTCCATATTAAATCCGGAAGTCCGGTAGGTTTTTATATACCGTTTTTATATACAAGTCCCAAGGATAACAGACTGCGGGGAAAGGACATATGCTTATTTCTGCCAGTCAGCCGAAAACCTTCCTGTTTTCAATCCTTTAAAGTTCCCATTTATTTTTAAGATAACGGGTTATTTGCTCCATTTAACCGAATGTATTCCGGAGTATGAGAACGGCATATATTTATCAAAAAAAGCCTGCATTTCCCGCTCGGGGTCCACATCGGCAAACTCCTCGGGATACAGTGCCTTGGCAGTGGCCTGTACACCAGCAAAGAAGTAGGGATATGCGTGATAATGAAAATGAATGGCGTTAACCCTTTCGTTTTTTACTGCCGGCAAACCCTCCCATCCCTCCCGTTGTGTATACAGTGTTAAATGCTCTCGCGCGGTTTTCTCATTTGCAAAAAAGCCCAGCTTCATAATGCCTGGAGTGTTCCAGTTGGCTCCTCCAATAATAATCACCTCGGGGTCTTCAACAAGAACCTGCTCGGGATTCATTGGATTGCTGCCGTTGCCGGCACCTATATTATCCGCACCGAGCCGCTCCCATGTGAGTCCCCACCCGCTTGTGGTATCTCCCCTCGTTCCTCCCATTTCGGACGGAGGAACATTGCCCAGCTCAAAGTACAGCTTAGGCTTAGGAGTTCCCGCCGCAAGCAATGAATCAATCCTTTGGAGCACGTCGTCTACCCTTTTATTCATATATTCCGCCATTTCAATTGTGTAATCTTTTTTCCCGAGCATCTCCCCCAGCAGGGTGACGGTTTTCTGTACATTATAGAACGGATCTGTCTGCAAGTCTATAAAGACAACAGGAAGGCCCGCCTGCATCATTTTGTCCAGCGCAGTGTGCTCATAGTACTCATAGAACACCTTGTCAACAATAATTATATCCAGATCAAGCTCCAGCAGCATTTCAACGTTTATGGAGTCATCATAAATACTTCCGACGTTTACGAGGCTGTCCAGCCCGCTGTAAACCTCTGAGAGCTTATTAAAGCTGTCAATATCGTCTGTCTTCAAATCGGTACCCAGTGTAACCAGCTTGCCCTGCAAATCCTCCCCGAGAATTGCCGCAAGCGTAAATATGTCCCTGGGCCTGAAAAGCGCTATCCTCTGTATGTCCTTTTTCAGCTCAACCTCACGCCCCATCATATCGGTATACTTTGCAACCTCCTGCTTTACTTCAGTACCCGTTGAAGCGGCCTCCGTGCCGGCAGCCGGTGAAGCGGTATTTCCGCTGCATCCCGCGGCCGTCAGCAGAAGCAGGACGGCCAATAATGCCGAAATGCTCCTTTTAATTCCTTGTAGCTTCATAAATTATACCCTCCTGGTGCTATTGTCTTATATTTTAAAAATTTGCTGCGATATCAATAAATTCAATGACGGGATATCCTTCATTCCTTATATGAATATTGCTTTCTATTTTGTAAATATCCCTCAGCATTTCCCTTGTGATGACTTTGCGGGGCATTCCCTGAGAATATAGCTTTCCGTTATTCATTATCACTATGTTATCAGCATACCGGGCAGCAAGATTTATGTCATGCATGATAATAACGGTAATCATATCACGCCGCTTTGACAGCGAGGATACCATGCTCATCAGCGCAAACTGCCTGTGAATGTCCAGGTTGTTTAAAGGCTCGTCGAGAAGCAGTATCCCGGGCCGCTTTATAACTGCCTGAGCGATAAGTGCCATTTGAAGCTGTCCTCCGCTGAGCTCGCATATCCTTCTCTGTGCAAGATGCCGCAGCTCAAATGCCTCCAGCATGCTGTCCACAGCCTCCATCTGTTTGGGGCTTACGCGGAGTGCCAGTGTATTCATAAGACCCAGCAGCACGGCTTCAAAGACAGTGATGGTAGCATCGCTCTGAGAAGCCTGGGGAAGGTAGCTGACATTGCTTGAATAAAAGCTTTTATTATTGCGGTTTATCTTCCGGTTCATATAATATACGTCTCCGCTGCATTTATAAATATTTGCAATACATTTTATCATGGTGGACTTGCCTGCTCCGTTAGGGCCTATAACCGCAGTAACAGAATTATCAAAGGATAAATTAATATCCTTAAGAGCAAATTTTGAGGAATAGCTGTAATTCAAATTTGAAATTTCAAGTCTTTTCACCGTCTATCTTCCTTTCTTTAATATCAGCATCAACAAAAATGGGATGCCTATGATTGAGGTTATAATACCAAGGGGAATTTGCCCTCCCGGTATAATTGTTTTGCTCAGGATGGATGAAATGGAAAGCATAAACGCACCGACAAACAGTGAGGCGGGGATATAAAATCGCTGCTCTTCTCCGACCAGAGCCTTGGCTATATAAGGCGCCACCAGGCCTATAAAGCCTATTGTCCCGACAAAGCATACAGCTACAGATGTTATTACAGCCGTCAATATAAGCACCTTGGTCCTCAGCCTTTCAACCTGCACCCCAAGCGATTTGGCAGTGCCATCGCCCATGCACAGCGCCGTAAGCTTCCATGAGTCCTTTATAAGAAATGGTATGACAATAACCGCCACCCCAAAAACAATAGTGTTTTTTTGCCAGGTAGCACCTAAAATATTTCCCTGTGCCCAACTGGATATTCCCCTTAAAACCTCATCCTTTGCAAAATATGTCAGTATGGAGTTAAGAGAGGAAAACAGAAAGCTGATTGCAATTCCCGTTAAAATAATGGTGGCCCTGTCCTTACGAAACTTTGCTATTGTATAAATCAGCATAGATGAACCTAGAGAAAAAATAAAGGCAAATACAGGCGTTGCAAAATTCTGCACTATTTCAGGAAGTATGGAGTGCCCGAAGATTAAAGACAGCGCAGTTCCAAAGGAGGCAGCAGACGAAATTCCCAGAGTATATGGACTTGCCAGAGAATTATTCAGTATTGTCTGCATTTGCATTCCCGCTATGGCAAGGCATGAACCGACCAGCAGAGCCATTGCGGCGATGGGCAGCCTTATAATCCTCACAATAATATTTGTTTTGCTGCTGACCGAATCAGGATTGAGCAATGACTTTACTACCTCAGATATGGGAAGCTGTGCGGCCCCGGTTGAAATATCCACAATAAAGCTGATTGTAACCATTGCAAGCAGACATATGCACACAAGCTTCTTTCTGTACGTCACTATTTTATAATTTGTTCTGTTATCCATACATCCCATCCCTTTTATAGCCTATAGTCATGGAAGCGTTAACCATATCCTCCACCATGTTTACAGCTCCTTCAAAGCCCGCATAGCTGCGGTTGCCAATGCTTATTGAATCAAAAATTGGATAAGCGTAGCGTATTAGAGGAATATTCAGATTATCCGCCACTCCTCTCTCATAGGAAGATCCAAAAACAATAACAGCGTCCGAGATTGCAACAGCCTCTTCGAAGTCATCCGCTTTGCCGCCAGAGGAGCTGTTTTGGAAGACCTTTACATTCATGCCCAGCTCGTTTTCAAGAAAATTCTTAAGGGCATTTGCTCTTGCAGGATCTCCTTTCACCGCAGCAGGCATTCCATATAAATTATGTACATACTCATATGCCCTCTCCAGTCTTTTAACAGCATCGCTTTCCATAGTATTTAAAAAATCCATTCCGGTGTGTCCCAGGGCGGAATTAACCTTAGTGGCAAAGCTTCTGCTCCCCCCTATCCCGTATGGATAATCTGCCACAACATAAGGAATGCCGAAATTTTGTTCCATCTGCACCCCTATATATTCAAATCCTTTAAATATTACATTTAAAGAAGCGGCAGGAGCATTAAGCATTGCTGCATAGCTGTCATAGGGCAATACTGAGTTTATCTCGATTTTTTCCCCGAGCAGCCTTTTAATAGAGCTTAGATCCTCATCACATTTAAAATCATCAGAGAAAATCCCCACAATATTTATGGAATCTTTTCTTCTTTTCCTTTTGTCCATACGGTCAATCAGCGTCTTAACAGCATCCTCCACACCCGAATCCATATCGCCCTTAAAGCCTGCCGCCTTGACCAGAATGACCGGCTTAGGGAAGGAAAAGCTCTTAATAAATCCTTCAATATCATCCTCCATTATTTCAGCCACACAGCCCGTCAGGACAAAAACTGCCGCGCAGTCGTACAGCCCTGCCATATTCTCAAGAGCTCTTT
Source organism: Bacillota bacterium (assembly GCA_023390115.1). Classification (GTDB taxonomy): domain Bacteria; phylum Bacillota; class Clostridia; order Acetivibrionales; family DSM-27016; genus Anaerobacterium. Next base: position 114,914 of record JAEWDM010000021.1, on the reverse strand, counting down.
CAAGTGAAGACCTGCCTCCGTAAATTATATCCTCTTCATACAGCACGCTTGACGCCTGCCTGATATCATTCTGCCGGGAGGTAATATGGAAGGTGCTGGTTCCCCAATTACAGCCAACGGTTGAATGTATCAGAACAGCGGCATCTTTAACACCTATAACCGTTCTGTATGCACCAAACAGCTTGCACCCCCCTGATACAGTCATATCCCGCACCTCCTCTGCAACCACATTTTTTCCCACATTTTGCGGGACCCGGCCATGTTGGGGTCATTAAGCATGGGATAGTTTCCGGGCTGGTATTGGAATCTTTCAATAAGCAGGCTGTCATGTGGGGGCGCCTTTTTAATTCTTTGCGCAAGATCGAATACCAGCTTTTCAAAGCCCATAAAATCCATTGGCATGACATTTCCCACACCTTGCAAGGATTTTATACCTGCCGGCTTGCCATTAAAGCCATCCTCGTCTATTACAAAATCAGCTTCTCCAAGAGCCTCCCTAATCACCTCATGAGATGCGTTGAGCAGAAGCTCCGCCCTGCTGCCTGTTTTTGAAAGTGCCTGTCGGATATTTTTTATCAAAATTTTGCGGGTTTCTTCGGAAATCCCATCCAGTTCCAGATCCTCCCTTCTCATATCAACGCATACACACGCCAGTGGAATTCCCAAATCCTTTTCATACTTTTCAATAATGTAGGGCAGATCATTATACGATGAAGTATAAAGAGCAAATCTAAACCCTTTAAAGTACTCCCTCACCTCATTTAATTTTTCCAGTGTATTGCGCCTTTTTAAGGATATGAGCATTTGAATCCTCTTTCTTATTCCCAGCCTTTCGGATATCTGAAGATAAAATCGCTCAATACCTTCCGGCCCTCTATAAAAATTAAAGGAATTCATATGAAAATATTCCGTTCCAAAAACCTCCCTCATCTTCTCGGCCCACTCCGTTCTTCTGCTTATAATATTCAGCCCTGCCGCCGGTGCTTTGACAATTTCGCGGGTAGTACAGTTTGGAATATAGGAATTGACCCGTATACCCAATTCATTAAGCTCCCGTTCCACTCCCCTGGCAATGGCGCTTCCCCCTAATCCCCATGCAAGGCCGCAAATATTTACAGAGACTTTATCCACCTCCTGCGTTTCCATAATATTCTCAACCATAGCCTTCATTGCTTCTGCAAACCCGCACCCTGTAAAATCAAAATCCTTTTTAAAATGGGGGTTGTCCCAATTTTTTGCACGCTGCTCCAGTATGCTTTTTCTATTTCTTTTGTCAACATGGGAAAATTTTTCTGACTTTACTGATATGACCCTGCAGCCTGCAACACTCCTCAAGCTGTCAACCACATTGTCTATTTCATCATGGATCATATCAACAGACACGGCGGGTATAACGGCTATCATTGCGGGTGCATACCTTCTTACCGTTTCCAATATGGCAGAACGCAGCCTGCCGGCTCCTCCAAATATGATATCTCTTTCCTTAAGCCCTGTGCATTGGGCATTGTACTCCGGAAGATAACCTCTTCTGCATATATATTTGTAATGAAACCCACAGCCCGCCGGCCCATGGATAACGGGCACCGCATCCCGCACCTCTCCTATGGCGTACATTGCTCCGGCAAGCTTTCCGCTGTATCCATAACGGTGAGGGGAGGAATATATTCCGGAAAAATACAGAGCTTTATAGTAATCTCTCAAACTGTACTCCATCTTCATACCTCATTTCCAAACAAGCATATCCCTCTTTATTGTTTTGTCATTATAAAGCGTATTTAAGACATGAGATTCTTACAAGCAGACGTGGGTTGACAAGAAACCTCAGGCATGTTTTAAGTTTTTTCCATATAGTTGTATGGCAGTCATTACCATCACAAAATATAAGTATTTAATTCTTCCCGGAAATTTTAAATGTATTTTGTTAGTTTTTATTAGTTTTTGTATGATTTTATTATATCACTATTAATTATCCTGTCAAGATATTTGCAATTATTTATTTTAAATCTTTCATACTTAAATATTGAGTCCGCTAATTTCGCAGTAATTTGTATAAGTACAGCCTTTCCAAATCTAATTATTGCATGAGGTTCCGTCAAATATTTCACTATACAATTATTGTCAAATATTTATTTAGTATTGTTAGGTATCGTTAGTTTTTGTTTGCAGTGTCAAGGGGACGGTTCTTCTGACACGCTTAAGCGTGTCAGAAGAACCGTCCCCTTGACACTATTGCCATTATCACTAAAATGGCTTATAATTTATTTGTTAGAGCAGTTTGAAGTGAATTTTTTGCCAAAGGCCATATGGATGATGTATCCTTTTAATGTATCAAGCCATTTGTATATTAAAATCCCGCTTTCCAGGCCCGATCCGTTCAGGTATATTTTTCGTATAAATTCAAATCTGCTTGTTAATAATTTTAACAATAATACAGTAAAGGAAGTAAGAATGGAAAATCTAATTTTTAAAGATCTGGATCTGTCCAGAGAAGTTCAGAAAGCAATTGCCGAAATGGGTTTTGAGGAAGCTACGCCTATACAGTCCCAGTCCATCCCCCATATACTGGAAGGAAGCGATGTAATAGGCCAGGCCCAGACAGGCACAGGCAAAACCTGTGCTTTCGGAATACCCGCAATAGAAATGATAGACCCGCAGGAGGAATCAATTCAGGCATTAGTATTATGCCCCACCAGAGAGCTCGCAATGCAGATTTCCGATGAGCTTAAAAACGTATCAAAATATAAAAGAGGTATAAGAATACTTCCGATATATGGAGGCCAGTCAATTGACAGGCAATTGGTGGCATTAAAAAAACGCCCCCAGATAATAATAGGCACTCCGGGTAGAATTATGGATCATATGAGGCGGCATACCTTGAAGCTGTCATCCCTTAAAATGATTATACTTGATGAGGCCGACGAAATGCTGAATATGGGCTTCAGAGAAGATATCGACACTATTTTGGATAAGGTTCCGGAGGAAAGGCAGACCGTGCTTTTCTCTGCTACCATGCCGAGGGAGATACTTGACCTTGCAGCAAAATATCAAAACAAGGCGGTACTTATAAAGGCTGTCCACAAGCAGCTCACAGTTGCAAACATAGAGCAGTTTTACCTTGAGGTCAGGGAATCGGCAAAGCTCGATGTGCTCTCAAGGATAATAGACGCAAAAAACATAAAGCTTTCGCTCGTTTTCTGCAATACCAAAAAGCGCGTTGATGAGCTTGCATCAAGCCTTCAGTCAATAGGATATTCTGCTGAGGCTCTGCATGGGGACATGAGACAGGCACAGCGCGACAAGGTAATGTCAAAGTTCAGAAAAGGCACTATAGATATTCTTATTGCCACCGATGTTGCGGCAAGGGGCATAGATGTTGACGATATAGAGGCGGTGTTCAACTATGACATCCCCAATGATGAGGAATACTATGTTCACAGGATAGGAAGAACCGGCAGAGCGGGACGAACCGGGAAGGCCTTTACCTTTGTATCGGGAAGGGAATTATATAAGCTTAAGGAGATACAGAGATATACCAAATCCACTATTACCTTTATGAAGCCGCCCTCCCTGACCGATGTGGAGGAAAACAGAATCCATATCATACTGGATAATTTAAAGACGGTTTTGGCTGAAGGCAATTTAACCAAGTATGCCGGCTACATTGAAAAAATGCTTGAGGACAATGGCTTTGACAATACCCAGGACAGGTACATAACAACTCTTGATGTTGGTGCTGCCTTCCTGAAAATGACCCTGAGGCAAAATGGTTCCAAGGAAAAGGACTCCAGTGCGGACTATGAGGACGAATTTGGGGATACCGGCGCGGAAAGCGGAATGGTGCGCTTCTTCATAAACATAGGGAGCAGCAGCAAGGTTCAGCCTCGTCATATCGTTGAAAGCATTGCCTCAAACACCACTCTTCCGGGCAAGCTTATAGGAGCCATCAATATATTTGACAAGTTCACCTTTGTAGAGGTGCCAAAAGAATATGCTTCCGAGGTTTTTGCCTCTATGAAAAACTATAAGCTTAAGGGCAAGAAGATAAATATTGAAAAGGCAAACAGGAAATAGACCTTTAATCTGAAAGAGACGGAACTTTACTCCGTCTCTTTTTCATCATAATTCAAGGTGTATTTTGAGATGAGCCTTTCAGCCCTGTATCTCGATATGTTAAAGGACTGCCAGTCCCTGTTCCCGGAAAGCTCCTTTTGCCTGTATGACAGGTATTTTTTCATCTCCTCCGAAATATCCTGATTGCTGTCGTCAATCAGTCCCATCAGATAAGGCATGGCATCATAAGACAGCCCCGTCAGATACATTGTGTCTATTACGCTGCTTTTTTTATATCTTTCGATATTATTCTGGGCAACAATCCTGTCCACATTAATATAATTTATAATTACATATGCGGCTATCGCGGTAATAATATATGCTTTAAGAAGAGGGACCGGCTCATGCCATATCTTGAACAAAGCTACTATAAGCAATACAAATATAAACACCATGAAGGCATGCGTAAATACCCTGAGATATGTGTAACCATAAGCATCTTCATAGAGCGACATCCTAAGGTGCGCGGAAAGAAGCATAACAGCAGTGCATAGTATCAGCAGCGAGCTTAATATTCTGTTGGCATGGCCCGCCCTTAAGCCTGTTTTTTGGGTAAAATTTATATTGCATAGAACAATGCTCAAATTTATCACGGTAACCAAAAGCAATTCGAAGAACCCTCTCCGGGCATATTCAGAATATGTAAAGCCTTCCGGCAGCGACGAATGTGAAAACAGATAAGAAAATTGTATAACGGTAAAAACAAGGTATATTATATTCATCACGCACAGCACGGTTATAACCATCACAGCATCAAGCGGCCTTGCGGAGCTGCTCGCGCCGAGCTCACGAGAAGGCTTAAGTCCGCACTCCTCAGGCTTTATAAGGCTTAGTATATAGCTGAAAAGTAAAATGGAGGTTACAAGCACAACCAGCACCTGTGCAATAAAATCACCTGCGTTTATACCTCTGAAAAAATCAGGTATGTTTTCGACAAAGCTGTTAAAAACCTGATCCGCAGAGGCTAAAAGAGGAACTACTATCAACGCCAGAGAGGCCGACACCAGCAGACCCATGAGTACCTTCCCCAGATTGCGGTATTTGGTTGAATCCAACTTCGGCGAAGCCGTCTTTGACAATATGGCAAAGGGCTTCGCAATGTTTACTAAAGGCCTTGCAAAAGCACCCAGTATTATGTCCAGAATAAAGCCCGAGGAGTACCATTTATACCTGCTGTTGCTTGTAAGCAGCGTTGTCTGAACAATAACAAGCAGCGGCACTGCAAAAAAGTTAAGCACTTGAAATACCTTGTTGGAGAATATAAAATATGTAAGCGCCAGCGCAAGCACCGGAAGTGTAAGCAGCCATTCAAAACTCATTGCCGGCTTAACCAGCTTACTTTTGGCATTAAACAGGAAAGCAGTATAAAACACAATGATAAACAGCGGATATGAAATCCCCAGAGCCTTACCATAGAAAAGCATGTCAAAAACAATTCCCAGTATAACAGATGAAGATAAAAGGATCAGATTTTCCCTGCTTAAGATGTTTCCTCTGCCGCTGTCGCCCTTTAACTCCTTACAATCCTCATTCACAAGCATCATCTCCTATCTTAATAAAATTATATTCCGCAGAGCTATCCCCCATCCTGGCTATTTTCTAAATACTCCAGAATATCTCCCGGCTGGCAATCCAGCTCCTTACATATGGCCTCTAAAGTTGAAAACCGTATTGCTCTGGCCTTTCCGTTTTTAAGTATTGAAAGATTGGCAAGGGTAATATCTATCCTCGAGGCCAGCTCCGACAGGCTCATTTTCCTCTTTGCCATCATAACATCCAGATTAACTATTATAGACATATGCGCCTCCGTCACACCGTTAAATCATTTTCTTCCTTTGCCTTGACGGCCTGACGGAACACCTCCGCCAGAACCACCAGAAAAAGCCCTCCTATCACCGACAGCATGGCAACAATAACAGTAAGGAATGATGGGTAGCATATAATTTTAACAATATATGCGGCAGCCATCACAAAGCAGGCAACCGCAAGGCGGTTTAAGCTTTTGACATTGTCCGTCATGAATGGATTCATCCTGTTTAAGGTTTTAAATATCTTTCTTATTTCATATACAGCCCATAAGCAGGCCAATCCCGTAACATAAAGAAACACCATTAAAAATGGGTAGCTCTCACTGCTTCTGCTGTAAATAAACCCCATATACCATTTTAATACTATGGGAATACCGGCATATATGCCTATTCCTCCTATAAAAACGAGATCCAGCAAGCGTTTTACAATTCCCGACAGGCCTCTCTCTCCCAAAATGGCCATCAACCGCTCCTCCTCTTCAAAAAATATATCATAATCCCTACCAAGACCAATTATATTCTAATTCTTTTCATTTATCAATATATTTTTATTGTTTATCAATAAATTTTTATCTACAAAAAATATATTGCCAATTGTTTGGCAAGCTGATATATTATAAGGACAATCAGAATATAATTGAGGTTAAACATGGTATATTTATATATATTATTTTCAGTGGTAATATTGCTTGCGGCATATATGCGCTTTGAGGCCGGCATGCTTTCAGTAAGGCATGTCCGGCTCACAAAGAGCGCAGACTGCCTCAAGGTAATACAGCTTTCCGATATACATACCGATATGCTTAAGGTTCCGGTAAAAGCCGTAAAAGCCGCAATTGCTAAGGAAAACCCCGATCTTGTGATAATGACCGGGGACTATATAAGCAGGCCGGAGTACATACCCGCCTTTTTGCGCTTTATAAAAGAGCTTGACTTAAAATGCAGTGCATATATGTGTCTGGGAAACCACGACTATAAGGCCTTTGGATATGGAGTTTCCGGCACGCCTCCTGACCGGGCCGGGCTTATGAAATTTATCTCCGCTGTGGAGGACGCAGGGATTGCTATGCTGGACAACAAAGCGGTGTGCTGGGAAAATAATTCAAAAAGCTATAATCTTATAGGCATAGGGGATTTGAGATATAATAACCATGATGTTGCCAAGGCTATGGGAGAATTGAATAACAGAGCGTTTGCCAATCTCTGTATTTCCCACAATCCGGATATTGTATTTGAAATACCCCGAGGCAAGGTGGATTACCTGTTTTGCGGACATTTTCACGGAGGTCAGATATGGGCGCCCTTTAATATAGAATTCAGTCTGATGCGGAAGGAAAAGCTGTGCAGGATGGGTATAAACAGAGGGCTTCACAGGATAAACGGGATAAACCTTTATATAAACAGGGGGCTGGGAAATGTCTGTGTGCCTTTAAGGTTTATGTCTCCCCCCGAGCTTACTGTGTTTTACCTTCCTTAGACAATAAAGGAATAGCGAAATTATGTCTTCGCTATTCCTTATACTCAGCACACGAGGCCGACTGTTTTTTATCCTTCTCTTACAGCCTGCTCTCCAGCTTCTTTCTTTCATCCTCATATCCCGGCTTGCCGAGCAGCGCAAACATATTCTTTTTATATGCCTCAACCCCCGGCTGATCAAACGGGTTTACAGCCAGAAGGTATCCGCTTATCCCGCATGCCTTTTCAAAGAAATACACCAATTGCCCAAAGTAATAGTCATTAAGCTGCGGGATATTCAATATGAGATTGGGAACGCCTCCGTCGGTATGCGCCAGGAGGGTACCCTCAAAAGCCTTTTTATTTACAAAATCCATTTCCTTGCCCGCCAGGAAGTTAAGCCCGTCCACATTATCCCTGTCCTCTTTCACGGTTATGGACTTCTTGGGCTTTTCAACGCTTAAAACGGTTTCAAATATGTTTCTTAAACCGTCCTGAATATACTGTCCCATAGAATGCAGATCGGTAGAGAAATCAACCCCGGCAGGGAAAATACCTTTCTGATCCTTGCCCTCGCTCTCACCGAAAAGCTGCTTCCACCATTCAGTAAAGAAATGAAGAGAAGGCTCATAATTAACCATTATCTCTGTGGTTTTGTTTTTTCTGTAAAGGGCATTTCTGGCGGCAGCATACTTATAGCAATCGTTCTCCTCCAGGTTGGGATTTTTGTACAGCTCATAGGCATCGGCAGCGCCCTTCATAATGTCGTCAATGCTGGCTCCGCACACCGCAATGGGAAGAAGTCCCACTGCCGTCAGGACGGAAAATCTGCCTCCTACATCGTCAGGTATAACAAAGCTCTCATAGCCCTCCTCATCGGAAAGCTTCTTAAGGGCACCTCTTGCCTTGTCGGTAGTTGCATATATCCTTTTGCGGGCCTCCTCCCTGCCATACTTATTTTCCATATACTCCTTGAATATCCTGAAGGCAATAGCCGGCTCAGTGGTTGTTCCCGACTTGGATATGACGTTTACAGACACCTCCCTGCCATCCAAAAGCTCAAGCAGATCCGTAAGGTATGTAGAGCTGATATTATTCCCCACAAAATAAATTTCCGGGGCTTTCCTTTTATTCTTTGGAAGATTATTGTAAAATGAATGTGAAAGCATTTCTATTGCGGCTCTCGCTCCCAGGTAAGACCCCCCTATACCCACAACCACAAGGACATCCGAATCTGATTTTATTTTTTCGGCAGATGCCTTTATTTTTGCAAATTCCTCCCTGTCATAATCTACAGGCAAATTTACCCATCCTAAAAAGTCACTTCCTGCTCCCGTCTTATTATGAAGCATTTCATGTGCCTGCAGGGCAAAGCTTTTAAAATACTTTACCTCATGCTCCTTTAAAAAATCTGATGCTTTTGAGTAATCAAACGCCAACCTTTGCATTAATTCAACCTCCTATATAATTTATGATAAATTTTTTTAAAAATCAAGGAGCCAGAAAATCATTCCAGCTCCTTGATAGTATATCATTTTAAACCTTTATTTGAAAGTTTTTTATTATAATAAATATTATAGACAATGCCTATCTTTCTAATTATTTACTATAAGCTTATAATACTGATATAAAAGCCTGTCAAGCTCAGATTGTATTCTGAGTACTTCTCCCTGTCCGGCATTCTCATCTCTCCCAATTGAATTGAGCAGTAAATTTTTTTGTTTTATTTTAATTTTTAATTCATGAACATTACGAGTCATAAAAACCACCTTTCTAAAAGCCTCCCGCTTTGAACGCTTCCTCCGGGACTATTCAATCAAATAACCTTAAAAATATATATCGCCTTTGACATTATATTGATATATACAATATTTGTCAATCCTCCAGACTTAACTGTAACTTAATTGTAATTTATTTGTAATATTTGAATATGATTCTATTTATATATAAGCTCTCACTCTTTTTAATAAAATATAGATATGCTTATTATTTTTTTCTATTTGATGAATTATTTTATACACAATTAATTTTATTTTTTGTTTAAACTATAATCACGGAATTAAAATTTCTGTGATAAAAATATTAAAAATTAGAGGAAGGTGAAAAGAATGTCCAGACCAAAAACTCCATTAGTACCGGAATCAAGAGACGCGCTTACAAGGTTTAAAATCGAATGCGCACAGGAAATAGGCCATTTAAGCTATATAAAGGAGAACAACGACCATTACAAGGGTGATATAAGCTGCAGGCAGAATGGCTTAGAGGGCGGTCCCATAGGCGGTCAGATGGTTAAAAAAATGATTCAGATGGCAGAGCAGAATTTGAAATAACAATATAAAGGTGCTAGGGGACTAGAAAAGGGAATATAGAGCCTTAGGTCCCCTAAAACCGGCTCCAGCTTCCCAAAATGGTATCATACTCCAAAGCCGTTTGAAGCAGGCGCAAAAACTCTCTTCTTGGAATATTTACCGCTCCCATTGACTCCAAGTGCTTAGTATAGACCTGGCTGTCTATCATTACAAAATCTCTCTCCATTAGCTTTTGGGCCAACATAATTAGCGCCGTTTTAGAGGCGTTATCCATCACAGAAAACATAGATTCTCCAAAAAAGCATTTCCCAAGGGAAACACCGTACAAGCCTCCTACAAGCCTTCCATCGCACCAGGTTTCCACCGAATGGGCCAGTCCCGTGTCGTGAAGACGGCAATAGCTCTCTGTCATTTCATCCGTTATCCATGTTTCACCCTCCCTAAGGCTCCTGCAGTATGATATAACATCGCGGAAGCATTTATCAAAGGTAACGGTATATGCCGACTTTTTTAATACCTTTTTCATAGACCCCGAAACCCTTATATCGTTAGGAAACAACACAAATCTGGGGTCCGGAGACCACCATAGTATCGGCTGTCCTTCGGAGTACCACGGAAATATTCCATTGCGGTAGGCGAGAATAAGCCTGTCGGACACTAAATCTCCTCCGACTGCAAGCAGCCCCTCCTCATCTGCCAATTCCGGATGCGGAAACACAAGCTCCCTGTCCAGTCTGTAAACAGGCATCCTCTCACCTCCGGCTAATAGCAATATCGCCATCCTTTACATCGATAAGGGCCGTGCCTCCGTTTGTGAGCTCACCAAAAAGCACCTCATCAACAAAGTAGGTTTTTATCCTGTCCTGCACAAGCCTTACAATTTCTCTCGCTCCATAGGCCGATGAAAGTCCCTTTTCGGCAAGCCATTCATAGCAGCCGTCGGTGACTTCCAGCCCTATGCTTTTGGCAGCAAGCTTTTCTTCAAACTTTCTCACCGCTTTTTTAGCTATAAGCAGTGCCATATCCCTGTTAATGTGCTCGAAAACCACTACATCATCCAGCCGGTTTCTGAACTCGGGAGAAAAGATCCTCTCAACCTCCTTGACAAGTGCTCCCCGATCCACCGGCCTGCTTTCAAAACCAATCATAGACTTTCCAAGCTCTCTTGCCCCCGCGTTGGAGGTCATTATCAGTATAACATTTCTGAAATCGGCCTTTTTTCCGTTATTATCGGTAAGGGTTGCATAATCCATCACCTGAAGAAGCACATTGAATATATCAGGATGGGCCTTTTCAATTTCGTCAAGCAAAAGCACGCAATAGGGAGTTTTCCTTATGGCATCTGTCAGCAGCCCGCCCTCTTCATATCCCACATATCCGGGAGGCGCCCCTATAAGCCTGGCAACGGTATGCTTCTCCTGATACTCGCTCATATCGAATCTTATAAGCGATATTCCCATAATGGAGGCAAGCTGCCTGGACAGCTCGGTCTTACCCACACCGGTAGGGCCTACAAAAAGCATTGAGGCAACGGGCTTGTCGGTTTCATTGAAGCCCGCACGCGACCTTTTTATAGCTTTAGCCACAGCCGTTACAGCCCCGTCCTGCCCGAATATTTCCTTCTTTATCATGTCATCCAGTTCCTTCAGCTTTAAGGTCTCATTTGTTGAAACACTGTCCTCAGGAACCTTGGCTATGGCCGATACAATTTTCTCAACATCCTCACTGCCTATCCTCACAATACCGTCATCAGGCCGGTTCAAAGCGGCATAAGCCCCCGCCTCGTCGATAACATCTATTGCTTTATCGGGAAGCTGTCTGTCGTTTATATACTTTGCGGACAGCTCCGCAGCCAGGCGCAACGCCTGAGAGGTATATTCAACATTATGGAACTGCTCATATCTATCCTTAAGGCCCTCAAGTATTTTACAGGTATCCTCTATCGAAGGCTCCGCAACCTCGATTTTCTGAAATCTCCTGGACAGTGCCCTGTCCTTGTCAAAGTATTTCTTGTACTCCTCATAGGTGGTTGAGCCTATAAACCGCAGCTTGCCGGACATAAGAAAGGGCTTCAATATATTGGATGCGTCCATTGAGCCTCCCGAAACAGCACCTGCACCTACAATATTATGGATTTCATCTATATAAACTATTGCATTTCCTTCCTTTTCCATTTCATTTAATACCTTTTTTATTCTCTCTTCAAAATCTCCCCTGTACTTTGTTCCGGCAAGCAAAGCTCCCATATCCAGATAGTAAATTCTGCTTCCTTTGAGGGTTCCCGGCACCCTGCCCTCCGAAATCATAGCAGCAAGCCCCTCTGTAATTGCAGTTTTTCCTACTCCCGGATCTCCCACATGCACAGGATTATTTTTAATCCTTCTTGACAGAACCTGTATCGTCCTGTCCAATATATCCCGTCTTCCTATAAGAGGATCTACCTCTCCCCTCGATGCCTTCTCTGTAAGATCTACTGTAAATTCAGTTAAAAATTTCTTTCTTGCCTTTTTCTCCTCTTCCCTGCTTCTTCTGCCTCCGGACTCATGTATTTGCAGGCTCTGCCTGGGCTCATACACCGTTAAGCCATGAGATATGAACCTCAGCACATCCACTCTGGTTACCCCGTTCTTCTGGAGGTAATAGCAGGCAAACGACTGATTCTCCTCAAAAATCGCCGCAATGACATCCCCTATTCTGATTGTCTCCCTGCCTGAAGAGGCCACATGGCCTGCCGAAATCTGCATTATATTATTTACCCCGGCAGAGGCCATCGGCTCTATGTCCTCTACAACAGGTATATTATCCTTAAAGAATTCCGTAAGATCCTTCCTGATGTCTTCTATATTTCCGCCGCAGCCCTCTATAATTTCTTTGGATTCATTAAAATGAAGAGATGAATATAAAATATGCTCAGGCGTAAAATACTCATGCTTTCTAACCTTGGCCTCGTTAAAGGCAGCAGTTATTATTTTGTCTGTAACACTATCCAATCTCATACCTACTCCTCTTCCATTACTGCCTTCAAAGGAAATTCCCTTTGTCTGGCCAGCCCTTCTACCTGTATTATTTTAGTAGAGGCAATGTCGTAGGTATATACTCCGACAATCCCCTTACCCTTCTCATGTACATCAAGCATTATTCTGGTAGCCTCCGCCGCCGGCTTATGAAATATGCCTACAAGAACCTCCACCACAAAATCCATAGTCGTATAATCATCGTTAAGAAGTATTACCTTGTACAGCCTCGGCTTCTTAAGCCTGGCTTTTACCTCTTCTTTAAAAATAGTACCTTCACTCATTCCAAACGCTCCTGCCGTGCATAATTATATAAATAAATTATAGCAATGTATATAACAATGTACAACCCTCTTATCCTTGACTTTAAGGATCAACCACCGTGGCGGTCTGCCCTATGCCTACGGCCATTGTTGTAAGCGTTTCCCATGTGTTGCATCCTGCAATCCCGTCGGCCGACAACCCTTGCGCCGCCTGAAATCTCATAACCGCGCTTCTTGTCCCCGCACCGAAATAGCCATCCAGTCCCGAGCCTGTGTAGCCCAGAGCATTAAGCGCATCCTGAAGCACCAGAACATATACCCCTACACTTCCCGACGCAACCAGAGGATATCCCCCTGCGGCACAGGCAGGAATTCCCGTGCGTTTATCCACATGCACCCAGGTGGGGGTTAAATATGCAGGCTCAACATATGACCACACGCCTGTATTTATGGCTACATCACGAAGCCTGTTTCTGGTAGCCGGATCAAGATTCTGCCCCATATCCAGAGCTGTACCGGCATAATGCTGGGATTGGGCGGTATGCCCCCCCTCCCATATTCTCTTGAACGCATACCCAACGTATATAGAACGTCCCCATGCACTTCTAAGCACATTCCATGCCTCCATGGTTCTCCTGTCGGTCCATATCACATTGGCACGGGAATTGGCACGGAATTCTCCTACACTGAGAGTATTTCCCGTATTATAAGGCATAGCGTCGGTCAATCCCCTTACATAGGTTTCCATGGCATTGTCGGCATAATTGTAAACATAAACAGTAGGCATGTATCTCCCTCCCTCTCTACTTAAAACATACAGCACTGTTATATTCATTATATGCCATAAAATAAATTTAGTTTCTTTATGTAATCCTTTGCTCTTTTTTAAGCCTCATCAATATTTATTCCCGCCAGCCTCATAAGGTATACAGCATTTCTTGTAACCGAAACGCCTTTGTATAGCCTGTAATCAAAGAAAATTTTATTATTGTCGTAATATTCCCTAAAGTGGAAATTGCGCACCCTCCCCGTGTTCTCCTCCAATCTCCCAAGCTCGAGATCATGGGTTGAAACCATCCCCATGGCTTTGTACTCCCCCAGCTCTGTGATAAGTGCCTTTGCCCCCGTGTGCCTGTCCGCCGAATTTGTTCCCTTAAATATTTCATCCAGAAGGAAAAATATATATTTGCCTTTTTTCGCCTCTTCGACTATTATTTTAATCCTCATAAGCTCCGCATAAAATGAGGATATACTTTTATCAAGATTGTCACTGACCCTCATACAGGTATATATCTCCATAATAGAACAGCAGAAATCCCTTGCGCATACGGGAGCACCTGTATACGCCAGTACAAGGTTTATCCCGGCCGTTCTGAGCAGGGTGCTTTTGCCCGACATATTGGAGCCGGTAATAAGCAATATATTTGAATTTGCGTCAAGACTCACGTCATTAGAGACACGGCCGGACCCAAGCAGAGGATGGCCCATTTGCCCGGCTTTAAAAACAAAAGGGTCCGAAGCAATTTTCGGCATGACCCAGTCAGGGTTGTCATATTTAAGTATCGCCAGGCTGGCTAATGCCTCTGTCTCTCCTATAACCTCCAGCCATGATTTCAAGCAGCTCCCCGATTTCCTCTTCCATCTGACAAGCCTGAGCTGGCAATGATAGTCCCACAGCGTAAGTATATTGAAAACAAAATAAAAGGCGTTATAACGGTTGGCAATAGAATCTGCAATTTTTGAAAGCCTCGCTATCTGTGCTGATGCCGTCTCTCTCTTTTCATTAATAAGCATTTTTTTCAGGCCATCCATATGCAGCGAGCAAAACCTTCTTTTTTCAAGCATAAGAAGCATTTTGTCATAGCTCCTTAAGCTGTCCCTGTATTCACGCACGGAAGTCAGCATATCCGCTCTTTCCCGTGATTTTATCTTCAAAACGATAAAATTAAGCGTAAGGATACCCACAGGTATATAAAAAGGCATCAGCCTCAGACCAAAGCACATAACTAACGATATAACCGCTATAAAAGGCATTATGTACAAAGCAGGTATTATCCAGGCGCTCTTAAAAGGGTCTTCCCGGTTCTCAGCCCAATTAATTAGAATACCGGGATCGTGCAGCTCCTCCCGTGCTATTCTTCCTTCGGCAAAAAGCCTCTGTCTCCAGCTCAGGCTTTGCGAAAGCTCACTAACCGCCTCCTGCCTCTTTGTTAAGTCCTCTGTGTTTATACAGGGTACCATAAGCATATTTTTTAAAATTCGCCTTCCTATAGGAGTACTGGTGGAATTTATTTTCTGAAAAAGAGAGCCCTCTCCAAATATATCCAGGTCTACGGAGTAGCTGTGGTTTTCATCCCTAAACTCAGCTCCGGTATCTTTAAATGCCTTCCATTCATCCTTTATGCGCTTCAAGGCCTCATAATTGATCTGGCTCATGGCAGAAGAACACCGCCTGTTGCCAGTAATTTGCGAATGCTCTCTCACTAAGCATATAAATACAATTAATGATGCTAAAACGGCCGCAGTCCCCAGTATATACCATTCAGTAAAATACATAACCACTGCAGAGGCAAAGCCCGCTATAAATACAAGCAATCTCACATTGCTTATAATATTCACCCGCCTGTCCTGCTTTTTAAAAAGCCCGTCATATATATTTTTTCTGCGCATATACCTGTGCTCAAGGCTACTAATCATTTTCTGTCCTCTTTTAATTTCATCCACATCCGATAAGGTATAATATTTTATTATTCATTCTACCATCTATACCATTTTACTGCAATAAACAGTAGTTTTAGCCTTATACATTACATATATGCAATTCTCCTTTTTAAGACTGTTATTTCTTATGCTCCATTCTGTAATTTTTGAAGTAATGATATCTGCAATAGCCTTTTGCATAATGCTTTTGTGTGCAGCCCTCTACAATACACTTATCCGGCTTTATATGGTTATTTTTAGAAACGGACTTGCTGTAATTGTACTGCTCAACAAAATGCTGACGGCAAAGACCCTTGGCATGAACATCATTAGTGCACCCCGGAAAACTGCATTTTTCACTTTTATCTTTTTGTCCCCTGTGCATTATTTTCCCATAGGTGTGCATCTGATGATAATGCCTTCTGCAATAGCCCTTTGCATAATGGTTCTCATTGCAGCCTTCTACCAAGCATGTCATATGTTTTTTGTACTCATTATCAAGAACCAATTTGCCTGTCCTTAGTATCTGTGCATAGTGCTTGGCGCAATAGCCTTTGGCGTAGTGCTTATTTTTGCATCCTGAAACAGCGCATCCCATCGCTTTTTTATGCTCTCTTTCAGGTGTAATTCTCCCATGCCGTATGACTTGAAAATAGTGTTTTTCACAATATCCCTTTGAAAAGCATTTATTATTGCAGCCTTCAACAATACATTTATTATTATTGTTATTATTATTCATCTATCCTCTTACCTCACTTGTAAAAATTTCTTTGTCAAATAGCATCCGCCCGGTGTATATCCTTTCGCCAAAAATTCAGGCAGCAAAGGCAGGTATAACAAAAAGGAAAAATGCACTTTATGTGCACGCTAAAATAGCTGTTCTGCATGGTATTTAAACATGTAATTGATTCTATAAAAAGCAGTACTATGCTATACGGCAATTTAGCTCATCATTCAAAAATCAATATACAATATTATAATTTAAAAGTCAAATGTATGTTTCAAAATTCATATTTTTGTAATTATAGTATTTTGTTATATATATGTATATTAAGATAAGGAAAGCTGTTCAAAGTTTTATGACAACCTCAGTCCAGGCAGTATTAATTCGGGAAATTCTTCTGACAAATCCATTGCTTGCCAGTAAAAAAGCTTTATTTAAATTACATAATTTATAGTGTAATGTTATAGTATGAAGTATTATTTATGTATCCATAAGCCGGATACAAAAAAATATACCGCATAACAAACCTTTTTGCGCTGTGAAACGTGTTATAGGTGAAAGGAGGTGCAGGGGGGATGGAAGATATATTCCGGCTTTGTGCCGGCAGGGAAATCAATGATACGGCTTATCATAAAAATAAAAGAAGCCGACTCTACCTGAAATCGGCTTCCTTTTAGAAAATATTCTGGCGCGCCTGGCACGACTCGAACGTGCGGCCAACCGCTTAGAAGGCGGTTGCTCTATCCACTGAGCTACAGGCGCATATTTAAATTTATGGAGCGGGTGATGGGAATCGAACCCACGCAATCAGCTTGGAAGGCTGATGTTCTACCATTGAACTACACCCGCAAAAATCAGCCTGTACATCAAGGCCAAGTCCTAATTTAGTGTTCCCAATCGCTGACTTTTAATATTATACAAGGTGATTTTAGTTTTGTCAACATCATTTTAATGCTTAAAAGCCCTGCTTTAAACTCATCTATACACATACAATTTCCGTCTCTATTTTACCACAGCATATCCTTATAAGTGCATACGACCTGCCTGAGCCCTCACGCGGATCACTTATACTTCCCGGGTTCAGCAGAATATATCCATTTTTCTCCACTCTATCTCCCACATGTGTATGCCCGAACAGCAGCAAATCGGCATTTGTTTCCTGAGCCTTTTTGTGCAGCTTGTCATAATCCCATTTCACAGAATACCTGTGCCCATGTGTTATAAATATTCTTTTGCCCTCATACTGGAGAGTTTTTTCAGCAACAACATCTCCTATCATAAAATCACTGTTGCCATATATATATTCCACAGGTATTTGAGGAAACAATGCAGACAGCTTTTGTGCATCTCTGAAGTAGTCACCTAAATGTATTACCAAATCTATATCCTGATACGACCTTATCACTTCCTCGGCCTTATCCGTATCTCCGTGTGTATCGCTAATTACCAATATTTTCATGTTAACCTCCATACAGCTTAAGCTGCACAAAATTCAGACTTGAAAGTATCTTTCTTACGAAAGCGTCTTTCTTTTAAGATATTACCCCCAAAAAATAATTAATAATGAAAGATGAGGTTTTTCCTATCCCTTCTGCAGTACCGAAATTATATGTTCGCTGTTTCTCAATTTATCCGCCATAGCCCTCAAGGCTTTCCCCCTGTGGCTAATGCTGTTTTTTTCTTCAGGCGTAAGCTGCGCCGTAGTCATGTTGTATTCCGGTATAAAAAACAAAGGATCATAGCCAAAGCCGCCCTGGCCCTGAGGGGCAAGAGCTATATAGCCTTCGCATGTTCCTTTGGTGGTAAAGCTTTCTCCATTTGGCAAAACCACTGCTATAGCACAAACAAATCTGGCAGCCCTTTTTTCAAAGGGTACCCCCTTCAAAAGCTCTAAAAGCTTCCTGTTTTTATCCCTATCCGTTGCTCCCGCTCCGGCAAATCTGGCAGAATATATTCCGGGAGCTCCATTTAAGAAGTCCACCTCAAGCCCCGAATCATCCGATATAACCATTTTACCCGTAAGCCTGTGGATCTCGGCAGCCTTGATCAAAGCATTTTCCTCAAAGGTCTTTCCATACTCCTCAATGTCCTTGTCAATCCCTGCCTGCTCCATTGATATTAAAACAAGCGGAAGTCCATTTAATATCTGTGCAATCTCGTTTATTTTGCCTTTATTTTTAGTTGCCGCTATCAATTCCATTATTTTCTCCAATTACAGAATTATTTTCACAAAGCACCAAGTACATTTCTCTGTACATTAATTAGACTCAATATTCCCTCTTGGGCCAGATCAATAAGCAAATCCATTTGCTTTTTTGAAAATGGAGCCTTTTCGCCTGTCGCCTGAATTTCTATAAATTCACCTCTGCCTGTCATAACCACATTCATATCAACATCGGCATTTGAATCCTCCAAATAACACAAATCCAGCATCTCCTGACCATCCACTATGCCTACGCTGACAGCGGCAACAAAATCAGTTACGGGAATTCTTTCAATGAGCCCCTTTCCCATAAGATACCTGCAAGCATCAACCAGTGCCACGAAAGCTCCTGTAATTGCCGCAGTCCTTGTCCCTCCGTCGGCTTGAATAACATCACAATCAATAACTATTTCCCTCTCTCCGAGAAGTCTGAAGTCCACAACCGTTCTTAACGCTCTTCCTATGAGCCTTTGTATTTCCTGGCTCCTTCCATTAATTTTCAGCTTGCTTATATCTCTCTGATTTCTTAACTTTGTAGCCCTGGGCAGCATTGAATACTCCGCTGTTACCCATCCCTCTCCCATGCCCTTCTTAAATGCCGGAACCCTTTCTTCAACTGTGGCGGTACATATTATCCTGGTATCACCCATCTCAATAAGCACCGATCCCTCTGCATGCTTAATATAATTCCTTGTTATCCTTGCTTCTCTCAAGCCAGAGCTACTTCTCCCATCTATTCTCAAAACAAACTCTCCAATCCGTATAAATACTACGTATCTACTCAATCTTTATTATGTGAAGCCTATTTATTTACAATAATTATAGACAAAAATAAGTTTTCATATAACCTCCAAAACACAACTAAATGTTATCATAAGAAAAAAGCAAAAAAAATCAGTAGAATACATAAATTCCACTAACTTTTTTATATATAAATAACGAAAATCCACCACTCATTCCCATTCAGGGCGCTTCCTCCAAGGCCTTAACCACAGCCTCGCACAGTGCCTCGGCGGCCTTCTGAATAAATTCGTCGCTCTTGAGCTTTTGGGCATCGTCAGGATTTGTGATAAAAGCAATCTCGGCTAATGCGGCGGGCATTGAGGTAGCCTTTAAAACCACAAGCCCCGGCCTCTCCTTTATTTTTCTGTCAAAGGTGCCCAGACTGCTTGTAAGAGAATCCTGTATTATCTGCGCAAACCTTTTGCCAAATCCCGCCTTGCTGGGAAAATAAAGTGTCTCGGTGCCTTTTGCACTGACATTATAGGAATTGTTATGTATTGATAAAAACAATGTTGCATTAAGCTTATTAGCTATATACGACCTTTCATACAGTCCTATATAAGTATCATCGTCCCTTGTCATGTAGGTGTTCACACCCCTGCTTTTCAACAGGGAATTAAGCCTTTTTGCTATGTCTATATTGAGGCTCTTCTCCGTGAGAGCTCCATGTACGGCTCCCGGGTCCGCTCCTCCATGGCCGGGATCAATGACTATAAGCCTGTCCTCCGCGGAAAAAGGCTTTAGCACCGTAATTGTCGTATCGTCCACCGCTGAATTAAGCTGTCTTGTAATTATATTGTAGACAAGCTGCTCCTTCGCATTAAAGGTAATAGCCGTAGTTTGGTCTTCATTGTTTTTTATTATATCCACATAATCAATAAAGCCGCTGTTAACCTTAAAAGTGCCGCTCCCAATATCACCCAAGCTGCTTGGAAATGTTATTGTGTACTTCATTCCTGTTTCATCATAGCTTTCTGAATAGAATTTTTTTAAATCCTGCCCGCCCTCTGTAAGATGAATTTTAGGTAATATAAAACATACCCTGTCTCCTGTGGCACTGTAAGTAATATTTTTATATTCAGGCGTCTGAACGGATACGGTAAGCCGTCCTTCCTTCTCTTCCGCCTGATATTGCGGCTGCCCTGCAGTATCAATGACTATCCTTCCGATATTGTTCTCAAACTGGGCATATCTCACTGCTTTAATAAGCTTGCTTTCCACATCTATGCTCTGCTGATTTTGGGGAGCAATGGCATATGGTATATCAATTACAATCCTGTCAGGGCCTGAAAGCCTCATTATGCTGTAGCCCGAATAGTTGTCAGTCAGTATACTCACTTCATCGGCACCGTCATTTCCGGCATATTCAACGGAAAGATTGCACAGCTCCCTGTCTTCCTCCTGGTCCGGGACATTTTCCGGTTCATTCACAATTGCGTCCTTGAATTTTGATATGTTGATTTCCGTGCCTTTTGAGCCTTCCTTTAAGGACACCTTAAAGGAAAGCTTCTGCTTTGCCGTAAAAACTATGCTTATCTGCTTTGTATAAATATTATTTACAAACTGCATGCTGTCAATTAAGCTGTCGTTGATTTTTACAGTTTTATTCTGAAGCTTTGCCGCGCCGCCGGAAAATGTCAAAATATACTTGCCGCTTTCGGGCTCATACTTTTCGGTATACGGCTCCTCCTCCCCGCTGCCGCTCTGTATAAGCTCAGCATTGGAAATGGCAAGGCCGGCCTCATCACCTGTATTTAAATATGTAATACTGTCAGCTATGCTATCTATAATATATACCGAAAGCCTCCCGTCCTTCTCATAAATTCTGTACTGCTGAACACCTGCAGTATCTATTACTATCCTGGCTGAGTTATTTCCAAAAGGGGCAAACCTTACAGCCTTTACCCTTCCGCTTTTTGCTCCTGCAAGCTGCTTTGCCGCAGAAACAGATACATTGGGAATATCAATAGCAATCCTGTCGGGAGAGGCAAGTCTCGTAACAGCATACCCATTATAGCTTTTAACTATAATTTGTATTTCGTCCTGAATCTCCCCGGAAATAAATTTCACTTCGTTTAAGCGCTGCACAGGCGTATTGGATGATGCAGACAATTGATCTGCAAGTGCAAAGGAATTGATTTCAAAGCATGTTAGAACAAATAAACATACAATTATTGATAGGATTTTTTTCATTTTGGCACCTCATACCTTCTACTCTGTCTCATTTTGACAATATATTTGCCATATATTTCGACAGCCTCCATTAAAATTCCTGTACCTTCATATAACTTTAATAGGAATGTAATAATAATGTAATGGGACACGAACAAGGTAACGGGACACTCCCCTCCGAAACAAGGTAAGGGGACATTCCTCTCCTTTGTCGAGGAATGTCCCCTTGTCCCAATTGTTCATTTAACGCTTCTTTTGTTGGGTAGCCTCTCTTTCCTTAAATGAGACTATACAGCCGCAGAACTTCTGGCGGTACAGCCCCATTTCCTTTGCCCTCTGCTGTCCCTGCCTGAAGCCCGGTCTGAAATCCCTGTAATAAAAATCCACTCCATGCTTTAGCGCAGACTCTTTACCCAATTGCTTTATAATATCATGCTTCTGATAAGGACTGACCAAAAGAGATGTGGTAAAAGCATCAAATCCATTTCCTTTGGCAAACTCTGCCGCCTTGTCCATGCGTATGCCATAGCACATAGCACACCTCTGATCGACGGTGCCCTTATAGCCCTCCCATGCCTCCTGCATAAAGCCGTCCATATAATGCACAGCCATACCCGTAAGCCCGGAGAACTCCTCTACAGTTTCTCTGCGCCGTGCATACTCATCGACAGGATGTATATTGGGATTATAAAAAAAACCCTCAAAGTCTATTCCTTCACCGCTAAGCACATCGGACGGATAAACCGAGCAGGGGGCGCAGCACATATGCATAAGCAGCCTCATTCCAAGTCATCCCTTTCTAAATTCAACGCCGGATAATAATATTATAGCACAAAAGGGACGAAATATTTCGTCCCTTTTATGCCTATATTGTGAAGCAATTAAGTATTTACATATTAGCCCATTTCTACCTCTACCCTATGCACCCTTCCTTTGCCAAGTACCGGAATAATGTTGGATTCTAGCTTTTCACCATCCACCGTTACGCTTTTGACACCTTTAGAGACATGCGCAGGGTTGGATATTCTGATATCGTATTCCACGCCCCTGAAGCTTCTTCTGATTGTATATTCATCCCATGCCCTGGGAATGCATGGATCTACCATTAGCCCGTCATAATGAGGCTTTATTCCCAATATCCATTGAGTGATTGTGACAAAATTCCAAGCCGCCGTACCCGTCAGCCATGAGTTCTTTGCCTCTCCATGCCTTACAGCATCCCTCCCCGCAATCATTTGCGCATATACATACGGCTCAGTCCTGTGTATCTCACTTATGTCCTCAACATATGCAGGCGCAATTTTAGAGTATATCTCAAAGGCCCTGTCACCTCTTCCCAAAACAGTTTCCGCTGCGGCAATCCATGGATTATTGTGGCAGAAAATTCCTGCATTCTCCTTATATCCCGGAGGATATGAGGATATTTCGCCAAGATTCAAATAGTATTTGGAATACGGAGGCTGCTGAAGCATAATTCCGTACTTTGTGTCCAGCATTTCCTTTACGGAATCCAGAGCCCTTTGGGCAAGCCCCTCGGGAACCCCTATTCCCCCCATGACACATAGGCCCTGCGGCTCTATGAATATTTGACCCTCTTCACACTCCTTGCTTCCTACCTTGTTTCCAAAAGCATCATACGCCCTGAGGAACCACTCTCCGTCGAAACCATGCTCTATGGTGATCTCCCTCATTTTATCAATATGCCTTTGAGCCTCACACGCTTCGTCCGAAAGACCTCTTCTCTTACACAGCTCTACAAACTCCGGCCCTATAAACACAAACATTCCGGCAATAAATACAGACTCCGCGACTCTTCCGTCCGGATCTCCGTATGTCTGGTACGACTCATCCGGTATTTTGGAAAAGCAGTTTAAATTAAGGCAGTCGTTCCAGTCGGCCCTGCCTATAAGGGGCAATCCATGGGGCCCAAGGTTGTTTATTACATGGTAAAAGGATCTTTTAAGATGCTCAAACAGGCTGGCCTTATTGTCTTCGTTGCAGTCAAAAGGCACCGGCTCATCAAGTATGCCAAAGTCTCCCGTCTCCTTTATATATGCCGCAGTACCGAGAATCAGCCACAGAGGATCATCATTAAACCCTCCCCCTATATCATTATTCCCTTTTTTTGTAAGTGGCTGGTACTGGTGGTATGCTCCCCCGTTCTCAAATTGTGTGGATGCGATATCAATTATACGCTCTCTCGCTCTTTGAGGTATCTGGTGTACAAATCCCAGCAGGTCCTGATTGGAATCCCTAAAGCCCATTCCTCTTCCTATTCCCGACTCAAAGTACGACGCGCTTCTGGACATATTGAAGGTCACCATGCACTGATAGGGGTTCCATATATTAACCATGCGGTTCAGCTTCTCATCGCTACTGTCTATTATATATTTGGACAATAGTCCGGCCCAGTACTCTTCAAGGTCCTTAAGCGCCTTATCTACATCCTGGGATGTCTGGAATCTTGCAATCATTTCCTTGCTTTTAGCCTTGTTAATTATTCCTAAGCTCTCCCATTTTTCTTCCTCTTTGTTCTCTACATACCCCAGTATGAATATAAGCTGCTTCTCCTCGCCGGGCTTTAATGAAACCTTTATACTGTGTGAGGCTACGGGAGACCATCCGCTTGCCACAGAATTTGACGACTGCCCCTTTGCCACTGCATTAGGTGTGTCAGGCCCGTTATACAAGCCCATAAACGTTTCTCTGTCGGTATCGAATCCATCTATGGGGGTGTTCACGGAATAGAATGAATAGTGATCCCTTCTCTCCCTGTATTCTGTTTTGTGGTAAATTACAGACCCGTCGATTTCCACCTCTCCCGTACTGAAATTCCTCTGGAAGTTTGTCATGTCATCCCACGCGTTCCAAAGGCAGAACTCTACAAAGGAAAACAGTGTTATATCTTTGTCACAATCCGATGTGTTTTTTAATGCCACCTTATGCACTTCCCCATTATACCCTAATGGGACGAAAACAAGCTGGTTTGCACTTATTCCGTTTCTCTCTCCCGTTATAGACGTATATCCCATGCCGTGCCTGCATTCATAAAATGATAATTCCTTTTTCACAGGCATCCAGCCCGGAGTCCAATAATCCCCTCCGTCATATATATAGAAATACCTTCCTCCCGAATCATTCGGAGTATTATTATACCTGTACCTTGTTAATCTCCTGAGCCGCGCATCCCTGTAGAAGGAATATCCTCCTGCAGTATTTGAGATGAGTGAAAAAAAGTTTTCCGTGCCAAGATAATTTATCCACGGATAAGGTGTTGTGGGAGTGTTGATTACATATTCCCTTCTTGCATCATCAAAAAACCCGAATTTCATAATGATTCCCCTTTCATTTTACAATACGTTTGTGAACGCGCGTTCACAAACAGGAAAAAAAATATTTTATATTAAAAGCTTCTATTGTCTACTTATCCTTCTTGCACATGTCTCTCTTACAATAAGCTCTGTGGGAAAGTTAAAATACGAAATACCAGTATCCTTCTTTTCAATATTATTTATAAGAAGCTCTACAGCCTTTTTTGCCATGTCGTATACAGGAACCCTCACAGTGGTGAGCGCGGGCATTATCTGAGAAGCTACAGGCACATCGTCAAACGAAACAATGGATATATCGGAAGGAACCTTTATACCACACTCCTTAAAAGCTTCCATTGCCCCTATTGCCATATCATCACTTGAAGAAAAAATAGCTGTGGGAAGCCTCGCGGATTTTATAAGCTTTCCGACCTCCCTGTAAGCAGTATTTTTCAAAAACTCGCCCTTTATAACAAATTCCTTTTCCGACTTAAGCCTGTGCTTTTTCAGCACGCTCCGGTAGGCCTCAAACCTCTGCCTGCCGGAATGGGTGTTCATTCTTCCCCTTATTATGCCAATATCCCGGTGCCCCAAATCAATAAGATATTCAATGGCGCTAACCGTACCCTCAAAATCCTGAGAATTTATAACCGCCATATTCATGCCTGATGCTGTGCTTTTTGACTCCTGAGCAATGTGATAATCAATTAAAGCAATAGGAAAGCCCGCATCAATTACCTCCGTTACCATTCCCGCATCCTTCTCAGTACCTACAATAATACCGCAATCAATTCTCTTTTGGAAAAAAGCCGATTTTACTTTTAAATAATCCTTTTCGGAGTATACGGTATGAATGAGCACATAGTAGCCCAAAGCGTTTGCGGTGTCAACTACGGCGTCCACAAAGGGTGCGAAATAATTATTCTGGTATATCCTGTTAGGATTATGCTTATCGGCTATACTTACGACAAACAGCCCGATGGTATTTATACCCTTTCCGGCAAGCACCCTCGCAGAATTATTAGGCTGGTAATTATACTTTTCTATTACGCTCATTACCCTCTGCCTGGTTTCCTCGGGCACATTGGAATAATTATTTATTACCCGTGATACAGTACTTCTCGACACACCCGCCAGCTTTGCTACATCTTCACTTTTCATAACGTTCCTCCGTAAACACGCGTTTACACTATTATTATAAAGCATTTCTGCCTATACATCAATAGTCTTGCGCAAATAATTTTAATAAAACCGCTTTACTACTCATACCTGAGTCCAAAATGATCATATGCCAGCTTTGTTGCAATTCTTCCCCTCGGAGTTTTATTAATAAATCCAAGCTGCAGCAGGTAGGGCTCATATACGTCCTCTATCGTTTCCGTCTCTTCTCCTATCGATGCGGCAAGGGTTTCCAGCCCCACAGGCCCCCCCGCAAACTTATCTATTATGCTCATAAGCATACTCCTGTCCACTCCGTCAAGGCCTATAGGGTCTATCTCAAGCGCATTAAGAGACATCCTTGCCACCTCTTTTGTAATATATCCCTCGGCCCTTACCTGGGCAAAATCCCTCACCCTTTTAAGCAGTCTGTTGGATATCCTGGGGGTTCCCCTTGACCTTCCGGATATTTCATCGGCCCCCTCTTCATCAATCTCTATTCTCAGAATACCGGCTGATCTTTTTACAATCAGCTTAAGCTCATCGGGGGAATACATTTCAAGCCTGTTTATAACTCCGAACCTGTCCCTTAGGGGAGCAGTCAGAAGCCCCGCCCTCGTCGTTGCCCCTATAAGCGTGAATTTGGGCAGATCCAGCCTTATGGAGCGTGCACTGGGCCCCTTTCCGATTATTATGTCCAGAGCATAGTCCTCCATAGCAGGGTACAGTATTTCCTCAACGCTCCTGTTCAGCCTGTGTATCTCATCTATAAAAAGAACATCATAGTTGCCCAGGTTGGTTAAAATAGCCGCCAGATCTCCCGGCTTCTCAATTGCAGGGCCTGATGTGATTCTTATATTGACTCCCAGCTCAGACGCAATTATTCCGGCAAGAGTTGTCTTGCCCAGTCCGGGAGGCCCATATAACAAAACATGATCCAGAGCCTCATTTCTCCGCTTTGCAGCCTCTATAAAAACAGTCAGGTTTTCCTTAACCTTTGCCTGTCCCACATAATCACTTAATTTCCTGGGCCTTAAGCTGGACTCATCACGATCCTCCTGCCTTATTTCACAACCAACGAGCCTTTCCTCTTCCATATCTGTGCAAACCCTCCCACATTACCTAATCAATCCCTTTAGCGCGTTCTTTACTATTAATTCAAGCTCCATACCCTCAGAGTACACGGCGGAAACCGCTCTGCTGGCCTCCAGGGGGGTATATCCCAGTACCATAAGCGCGCTGATCGCCTCGGCGGCACCTGATCTCTGCCTGTCTGCCGCCGCACCCTGTTCCTCCGTATTATTGACAGCAGCAAGCTGCTCCTTTTTCATTTTATCCTTAAGCTCCAGTATTATTCTTTGAGCCATCTTGTTTCCGATTCCCGGAGCCCTTGTAAGTGTTTTCGCATCATCCGTAATTACGGCAAGCCCGAATTTGGAGGGCGGGACTGAGGATATAACTGAAATAGCCGCCTTCGGCCCCACTCCGGACACTGAGATCAGCAGCTCGAACATTCCCATTTCCTCCTGCGTGGCAAAGCCGTAAATATTCATTATGTCCTCTCTTACATACAGGTGGGTATGCAGCTTTACCGAAGTCCCTATGCCTCCCGCAGACTCAAGGGTCGACATTGCTGTAAATATCTTGTACCCCACTCCGTTGGCCTCAACCACTATGTAATCATTTCCCTTATATTCAAGCGTACCCTTTATATATGCGAACATTTTAAAGCTCCCCTATTAAGTAAACTAAATATTTATATTTCATTTAAAATATGACCTAACGCTATTGATAGAACATCCTGTAAAAAAGATCTTATATTGCTTTTTAATTCTTCGACAGGTAATTCCGCCGATATTAATAACGGGCGTATTTCCAACGGAACAAAAATATATTCATTATTTTTCTTTCCGCTGTACTTTGATTCCAAAAAAGCACCTATGGAGAGTGTACTGTCTTCATAGCCATAATGGTGCAGAGAAACTATCAAATTATAGTTTCTGTTTTCCGAAATTTTTATATTTATTTTCACCCATCCTCTAGGCAAAGAAGCATTAAAATAATACTTATGCTGTGTCGCGTACTCAGCTATCTGATGAGAAAAATAGTAGAAAAACTTTTCGTTAGGACTGTTTTTAGACAATGCCAGAGCAGCCATCTCCCCAATACTGTCCTGCAGCCCGGACTGAAGTTCTTTTAAAACGCTCAGACTATAACTAAAAATGTCATCTCTATTTTGAGATATCACCCTTGAGCGTTTTTCTATTTCCTCACTTTTCATTTTCTTTACCTTTGAGACAAACAAATCTACTACCTGTTTATAGTTTTTATCATCTGAAACAGTTTTCCAGTTAAGTGCTCTTTCTATGTTTCTAATCTGAGTTTTGCTAAATAGATCTGCAATTGGCTGAAACATTCCATCATCGGCATTTTCAAGGCTGTCTATATACTCCCTTTTTTCGTCTCTTAACAATGTAAATGGAAAGAGCCCTTCTTTCACTAAAACCAGGCTGGCCATGAGCCTGGCTACCCTTCCGTTCCCATCCTGAAATGGATGAATCTGTGTCAGGGCATGGTGAAAAAAAGCAGCTTTAATTACTGCATGGGTATCTCTTTGTTCCAAAGAATTATAAATCCCAATCAGATTATCAATCTCCGAATCTACCTGCTCAGGAGGACAGTATATGTATTTTATTTCATCCCTTTTAGGGTTGTTTGGAAGCTTTTTAAACTGTCCCTTTAATAAAGGTACTTTTATATACCTTCCACTTCCGTCTACCGCATCCGTTGAATTCTGATGAGTAGTAATTAATTGATGCAGTTCAAGCATAAATCCCTTGCTGACACTCCTGTTGCTTTTTACAAAATCAAAAATAAAGTCTACGGCATCAAAATGATCTTTTAAATAATTTATTAATACCTCTTTAGGTATATTGGTATCCCCATGCTGCACATATGCCTCTATGAAGCCTTCTTTTATAAAGGTCTCTGTTATTCCCTCTTTTAAATCATAAAGCCTTTCAATAATCCCCGTTTCTATAGCCTGCTGTCTTTTTAACCTATCAAGAAAAATTTGATATTCCTTTTCATTTTCTTTAAAAAGCTCTCTTTTTCTAAACCACGAAGGTGCTATATTATCCAGTTTAACTGTAGATACTTTCAGCCAATCTTCATTGAATTGTATTGGTCTCCATATAGACATCTCATCAACCATAATTCTTCCTCCTTTAAAGCTCCCTCTTTTTTATCTGTTAAAGCCCGTAGGCCCCCAGCCTGTACGAATGGGCATGACAGACCGCCACTGCCAGCGCGTCGGCAACATCATCAGGCTTGGGTATCGAAGGAAGGTTTAATATAATCTTAACCATTTGCTGCATCTGTGACTTTTCAGCCCTTCCATATCCCGCAACAGCCTGCTTTACCTGAAGAGGCGTATACTCAAAAACCTCAACTCCCGACTTTGCCGCCGCAAGCACGGCCACTCCCCTTCCATGCCCCACGGTAAGCGCAGTCTTTATATTTTTATTAAAAAACAGCTCCTCTATTGAAACAGCTCCGGGCTTGTATCTCTCTATCAGCTCACCAAGCCTGTCATTCAGCACCAGAAGCCTGTCAGGCAGCTTCATGGAGGACTCTGTTGTTACAGCCCCATAGTCTATTACCGAAAATTTGTTCCCTTCATATTTTACTACACCATACCCCGTTATTGCAAATCCGGGGTCAATACCCATTATTACCATTTAAATCCCCACCGGCCTTATATATTAATGCTGAATAATTATTAAATCCCTTGCATATTTATGCACACTATTGTATAATAACAAGCAATAAATTATAATAAATTCTGAAAAGAAATCAAAATATTATACTATACTGACTTTGTTATTTATTTTAACATATTTATAAGGAGGAATGTACATGAGCGCGAAAGAAAAAGTAATTCTTGCCTATTCGGGTGGATTGGATACATCAATTATAATTCCGTGGCTGAAGGAAAATTATGACTATGAGGTTATAGCCATGGCGGGAGACGTCGGACAGGGAGAAGAGCTTGCGCCCTTAAATGAAAAGGCCATAAAAACGGGAGCAAGCAAAATATACATAGAGGACCTGAAGGAGGAATTCATAACCGGCTTTATTTATCCCACTCTTAAGGCAGGAGCTGTTTACGAAGGGAAATACCTTCTCGGCACCTCCTTTGCAAGGCCCGCAATAGCAAAAAGAATGGTGGAAATTGCTGAAAGGGAGGGTGCCACAGCCATCTGCCACGGCGCCACCGGAAAAGGGAACGATCAGGTGAGGTTTGAGCTTACCGTAAAGGCACTTGCCCCCCACCTTAAAATAATAGCTCCATGGAGAATATGGGATATCAAGTCAAGGGAGGATGCCATAGACTACGCCCAGGCAAGGAATATTCCCATTCCCGTTACAAAGAAGGATAATTACAGTATGGACAGGAATCTCTGGCATTTGAGCCACGAGGGACAGGATCTTGAGGACCCCTGGAACGAGCCCCAGTATGAAAAGCTTTTAAAGCTTATGGTTTCTCCCGAAAAAGCGCCCGACAGGCCGGCATATGTCGAGCTTGAGTTTGAAAAGGGCATACCTAAAAAGATAAACGGAGTTGAATATTCTCCCATTGAGACGATGGATGTCCTAAACAAGCTGGCTGCGGAAAACGGTGTCGGCATAGTGGACATGGTCGAAAACAGGCTTGTGGGAATGAAGTCCCGGGGAGTATACGAAACTCCGGGGGGCACAATATTATATGCTGCACACAGAGAGCTTGAGCTTCTTTGCATAGACAGGGACACTCTTCATTATAAGGACATTATTTCCCAGAGATTTGCCGAGCTTGTGTATTTCGGGCAATGGTACACTCCTTTGAGGGAGGCGCTGTCGTCTTTTGTGGATGTTACACAGCAAACGGTGACCGGTACGGTGAGAATGAAGCTGTATAAGGGCAACTGTATGCCCGCGGGAGCAAAGTCTCCATACTCTCTGTACAGCGAAGAGCTGTCCACCTTCGGAAGAGACGCCGTTTACAATCAAAAGGATGCCGAAGGCTTTATAAACCTCTTCGGACTTCCCCTGAAGGTCAGGGCATTAATGCTGGAAAACAATAAAGAAAAGTAGACAGGTGGCTTAAAAATGAAACTTTGGGGCGGAAGATTTGAAAAAAGCACGGATAAGCTTGTAGACGACTTCAATTCCTCTATAAGCTTTGACTGCCGCTTATATAAGCAGGATATTTTAGGAAGCATGGCACACTCCAAGATGCTCGGAAAATGCGGTATAATATCCGCGGAGGACTCGGCGCTTATACAAAAAACACTGGCGGAAATTTTGTCCGATATAGAAAAAGGCCTTGTGGAGTTTGAGGTGGATGCCGAGGACATACACATGAACGTAGAGAAAATACTGATATCACGGATAGGAGATATCGGAAAAAGACTTCACACAGGCAGAAGCAGAAATGATCAGGTGGCTCTTGACATCAGAATGTACTTAAGGGATGAGTCGGCCTCTGTAACGGCAATGCTGGTTTCTCTTGGCAGTACAATAATCGACACCGCCAAGAGCAGCTTAGGCATAATAATGCCGGGATATACTCACCTGCAGAGAGCTCAGCCCATAACACTGGCTCATCACATGATGGCATATTTTCAGATGTTTAAAAGAGACATTGAAAGGCTTTCCGACTGTGCAAGGAGGATCAACATCATGCCTCTCGGCTCGGGCGCTCTGGCAGGAACAACCTATGCCATGGACAGGCAGATGGTTGCCGATGAGCTGGGTTTTGCGGCAATTACCGAGAACAGCCTTGACGGGGTAAGCGACAGGGATTTCGCCATTGAACTGGCTTCCTGCCTTTCCATTATAATGATGCACCTCAGCCGGTTCAGTGAAGAGCTCATTATGTGGTCGTCCCATGAATTTGGCTTCGTGGAAATGGATGATGCCTACAGCACTGGCAGCAGCATCATGCCTCAAAAGAAAAACCCCGATGTCGCGGAGCTGGTAAGAGGAAAGACAGGAAGGGTCTACGGGGATCTCATGGCGCTGCTGACAGTCATGAAATCTCTTCCGCTCGCATATAATAAGGACATGCAGGAGGATAAGGAAGCGATCTTTGATGCTGTGGACACTGTGAAAATGTGCCTGCCTGTTTTTACGCGTATGCTGGCAACTGTTAAAATACGCTCCGAAAACATGTACAGGGCAGCTCAGGGTGGCTTTACAAATGCCACTGATGTTGCCGATTACCTTGTTAAAAAGGGAATACCCTTCAGAAGTGCGCATGAAATTACGGGAAAAATGGTTCTTTACTGCATTGACAACGGCAAGTCCATCGATGATCTCAGTATGGGAGAGTTCAAGAGCTTTTCCGAAAATATACAGCAGGATATTTATACCGAAATAAGCCTCGAAAGGTGTGTTTCGGGAAGAAGCCTTCCCGGAGGCCCCGCAAGGGAAAGCGTGCTTAAATCCATAGGAAATGCCGAGAAATTTTTGAGCATGCTTTAAAGGAAAAGCCTTCTTTAAAAAATAAAAAGAAATTCCTTGCAATGAATTATCCGGTCTATTGCAAGGAATTTCTTTAATTTTATTTCTTCAAGCTCGTCAGCCTGTCTGTCACCTTCTCATACATATCCCTGTACTTCTGCTGCTTCGTCCTTTCCTCTTCAATGACTTTTGCGGGCGCCTTGGCGGTAAAGCCGGGATTATTCAGCTTTCCGTCAACTCTTGCCAGCTCCTTCTCAAGATTTGCTTTCTCCTTCTCAAGCCTCTCAAGCTCCTTTTCAAGGTCTATAAGCTCATTTAGCGGTATAAAAATCTCCGCACCCTCAATTATTGCAGCCACAGAGTCCTCCGGAATGCCGGTTTTGTCACTTTGAACCACAACCTCCGAAGCTCCTCCAAGCCTTTCAAAAAATCCCTTCGCCTCCTCAAGCGTATTTCTGCTTTGGGCACCTGGCGCAACAAAAATAACCCTTGCCTTTTTAGAAGGCGGAACATTCATTTCGGCCCTCATATTTCTGATGCTGCGGATGGCCTCCATCACAAGCCTGAGCTTTTCCTCGTGCTCGGGGAAGCTGTATTCCTCCTTGTATTCCGGCCAGCTTGAAATCATTATACTGTCATCTTCATTAATAAGATGTGTGTATATCTCCTCTGTGATAAAAGGCATATACGGATGCAGAAGCTTCATGGAGCTGCCCAGAACATAATTTAAGACAAACTGGGCCTCAAGCCTTCCTGTGCTTTCACTGTCGTACAGCCTCGGCTTTACCAGCTCAATATACCAGTCGCAGAACTCTTCCCATATAAACTCGTATACCTTTTGCAGCGCTATGCCCAGCTCAAAGCGTTCAAGGTTTTCCGTTACTTCCTTTATAAGAGTGTTTACCCTGCTCAGTATCCACTTGTCGGCAGAGGTAAGCCTTGAAGGGTCTACCTTGGAAAAATTCAGGCCCTCTTCAAAGTTCATTAAAACAAACCTTGACGCGTTCCATATTTTATTTGCAAAATTCCTGCTTGACTCAATTTTATCAGTCGAAAACCTCAAATCGTTCCCGGGAGAGTTGCCTATGCTGAGCGCAAATCTTAAAGCGTCAGTGCCATATTGCTCTATAACATCAAGCGGATCCACACCGTTCCCCAGCGACTTGCTCATCTTCCGTCCCTGCGCGTCTCTCACCAGCCCGTGTATCAGCACATGCTTGAAGGGCTCTTTTTCCATATGCTCCACACCTGAAAAAATCATCCTTGCCACCCAGAAAAATATTATATCGTAACCCGTCACCAGTACATCGGTGGGATAGAAATATTTCAGATCCTTTGTATGCGCGGGCCAGCCAAGGGTAGAAAAGGGCCACAGTGCGGAGCTGAACCATGTGTCAAGGGTATCGGAGTCCTGCTGAATCCTGCTGCTTCCACATTTAGGGCACACATCCGGCATATCGCTCTCCACCATCATATGCCCGCACTCAAGGCAGTAGTATGCCGGAATTCTGTGGCCCCACCAAAGCTGTCTTGAAATACACCAGTCCTGTATATTTTCCATCCAGTTAAAATAGATTTTTGAAAACCTGTCGGGAACAAACCTGACAGTACCGTTTTTTACAACCTCGATAGCGGGCTCCGCAAGAGGCTTCATTTTAACATACCACTGCTTGGATATGAGAGGCTCCACCACCGTGCTGCATCTCTGGCAGGTTCCTACATTATGGGTATGCGGCTGTACCTTCACCAGCAAATCCAGCTCCTTTAAGTCCTCTACAATGCGGCTTCTGGCCTCATATCTGTCCATGCCGGCATATTGTCCCGCTTCCTCATTCATTCTGCCCTTGTCAGTCATAACTCTTATCTGCTTTAAGCCGTGCCTCAAGCCAACCTCAAAGTCATTAGGATCATGGGCGGGCGTTATTTTAACTACTCCCGTTCCGAAATCCTTTTCTACATAGCTGTCTGCAATAACGGGTATTTCCCTGTTAATCAACGGAAGCACCACCTTTTTTCCAACAAGATGACTATATCTTTCATCCCCGGGATGAACGGCAACCGCCGTGTCCCCCAGCATTGTTTCAGGTCTTGTCGTAGCTATGACAACATATTCCCCCGTGTCTTTAACAGGATATCTTATATGCCAGAAGCTGCCCTCCTTCTCCTCATACTCAACCTCAATATCTGAAATAGAGGTGTTGCAGCTTGGGCACCAGTTTGTAATTCTCTCCCCCCTATATATAAGTCCCTTTTTATACAGTCTTAAGAACACTTCCTTTACTGCCTCCGACAGCCCTTCATCCATTGTAAACCTTTCACGCTGCCAATCACAGGAGCTGCCCAGCTTTTTAAGCTGATTGACAATTCTTCCTCCATAGAGGGTTTTCCACTCCCACGCCCTTTCAAGGAATTTTTCCCTTCCCAGCATATCCTTTGTAAGCCCTTCCTTAGCCATAGCATCAACAATTTTCGCCTCTGTGGCTATGCTGGCATGATCGGTGCCGGGGAGCCAGAGCGTACTGTAGCCCTGCATTCTTTTCCATCTTATAAGAATGTCCTGCAGTGTATTATCAAGAGCATGACCCATATGGAGCTGGCCTGTTATGTTTGGAGGCGGAATTACTATTGTAAACGGCTTTTTATTTTCATCAACCTGCGCATGAAAATAGCCTTTATTTGTCCATTCCTCATAGAGCCTGTCTTCAACCTGCTTCGGGTCATAGGTTTTAGCTATATTTTTGTCCATAAAATCTCCTCCATTTGTGTTATTTGAACGCAATAAATGCAAGAATAAATCCCGGAAGCGCAATAAGCATTCCCAGCATCTTTAAATTCACGACTGCCTTATCGAACTGATAGCTTTTAATTTGCTCCTCATCCATCTCATCCTTAAATTCCACCTTTACACCGGCTGCCAAATTATATTTCCTTACCATACCCGGAGCCATAAACACCACAAAGACACCTGGTATTATAAATAAAAACATAAGGATTTTCAGTATCAGCATAATCCATCTCCTTTCAAAAATGCACTATAAAAGCCTTCCGTCCAAAATTTGGACGAAAGGCTTAGATCCGCGGTACCACCAAAATTCCCCTTTCAGGGGCAACTTAAATCCGATTATGCAGTATATCCTGCATAGACGGCCCGTTATAACGGTCGGAACCCGCTGGCAGCCTAACCTCTAAAACCAACACTCCCATAAAATACGGGGCACACAATCCCAGAGCATTTCAGCCGCAGGGCTCATAAGCTACCTTCAGCAGCCTGTTTCCTGGGAGAACTTGCACCCGGTGGATCTCCCTCTCTCTTGGCCATTACTGCCTACTCCTCTTACTCATCGCCTTTTATATACTTATAGATGCCTAATATTATTATATGATGATATCTTAATTTTTTCTCAGTGTCAAGAAAAAACTCATTCATTGCAGACTTCCCTTCAATGAATAATTTGTTGAATCGTCAAGATTATTCTTGTATAATTTAAATGATTGAATTTTCATCTGTTAATAAGGTAATGATAAATTTTTAGGCTATATTATAATTTTATGGGAGTGTGTTATATATGAATATAATAGAAGGCGGAGTTACTGCTCCAAAGGGATTTATGGCATCCGGCACCGCTTGTGGGATAAAAAAGGACCGGAAAAAGGATCTGGCTCTTATAGCTTCCGAGGGCACTGCCGCCGCATCGGGGGTGTTTACAACCAACACCGTAAAGGGCCATTCCCTGCAGGTAACGTTGGAGCATATTAAAAACGGGTATGCACAGGCAATTGTAATAAACAGCGGAAATGCCAATGCCTGCGTGGGAGAACAGGGCTATAAGGATGCCCTGGAAATGGCTTCTCTTACCGCACAACTGCTCCATTGCGAGCCGGAAGATGTTCTCGTAGGCTCTACGGGGATTATAGGCACCCAATTAAATATGGCCAATGTACGTTCAGGCATAAGGGATGCCGCGGCAACCCTCAGCACCGATGGAGGCCACTCTGCGGAAGAGGCTATAATGACTACAGACTTAATAGCAAAGGAAATCGCCGTTGAGCTTGAAATACAGGGAGAGAGCGTGCGTATAGGCGGTATGGCAAAGGGCTCCGGCATGATTCATCCCAATATGGCGACTTTGATAGGCATTATATCAACGGACATAAATATTTCGAGGGGACTTCTGGACAAGGCGCTAAAGGATACCGTAAAATATACCTTTAACAGAGTTTCTGTGGACGGGGACACAAGTGTCTGCGACATGGTTATTATTCTGGCAAACGGAGAAGCAGACAATGCAGGAATAGTAAAGGAGGATGCCGAATATGAAAAGTTCGTATCCGCACTGGCACTTGTATGCACATCGCTTTCCAGGATGATAGCAAAGGATGGAGAGGGTGCTACCAAGCTTATTGAGGTAAACCTTGAAGGTGCCGCTAACGAAGAAGACGCATATAAAGCGGCAAGCGCCATTGCGAAATCTCCTCTGGTAAAAACCGCAATATACGGGGAAGACGCAAATTGGGGCAGGATTATAACTGCTGCGGGGTATTCGGGAGCAGAATTCGACCCCAATCTCACAGACATATTTATAGGTGATTTAATGGTATGCAGAAACGGAGCAGCAGTGGAATTTGATGAGGAAAAAGCTAAAAAGCTCTTAAAAGCCAATGAGGTAAAAATAAAGGTGAATTTGAAAAGAGGAAATTTTTCCGATAGAATATGGACCTGCGACTTTTCCTGTGATTATGTCAAAATAAATGGAAGCTACAGATCGTGATGCTGCTTTCTATTATAAAAATCCCCGGCCATGGGGCCGGGGAATACTTTTTTATATTACTCACGCCAGAGGAAGTTCTGTGATTGTCCCTAAAAGGTACTGCTTAAGGATGGACAAATCAATTGAATTTACCGAACCGTTCTGGTCCAAATCCATCAGCCTTGAGGCATCCTCAGATAAGGTTATCATTTCCAGAATATGCTGCTTCAGCAGTGAATAATCAATTGAGTTGACTACATCATCTCCATTAGCATCCCCATAGACACCACTGCTTGGCGGCGTTGTATCTCCTACCGCAACGGCAAAAACAGGATCGACTCCCCCGCTGTAGTCAAGAACAAGCTTTGTAGTTCCTATAGGCAGGCCCAGCAAATATTCCTTCTTAAGTATAAGCGTATCCCCTGTTACAGTATAATCAGTTCCTGGAGTCAGCGCCGAGCTGCCATTTCTTATTTCAATGAGAGTGTTGCTTTTTGGGCTTAAGGAGACAGAAATATCTGCCCTCTTTGCAGGGCTTTTATCAAAAACCGCTACTGTAGGTGATATGGACGCGCTTAGTTCGGATTCGGGACCATATACTCCAATCTCAAAAATGGAGTAAGGCCAGCTATGGTTATATCTTTGCATACCGTAAATCCTCAAATAACGCCCTGAGCCCGTAAGGCTTATGTCCTCGGTTCTTCCCTTTCCGTTATATTCTGTATGAATGTCGGTCCATGAATTTGCATCATCGGAAACCTGAATTTTATATTGGGCTGCATATGCAGCCTCCCAGCATATTATTAAGCGGTTAATATCCTTCTTTGAGCCAAGATCCACATAAATCCAATTTGGATCAGACACAGTGGATGCCCATCTTGTGCCCAGATCGCCGTCAACAATGTTCTCGGCATAATGCTGTTCATCAAAGTTTGAAGCAACCACCGGTTTATTAGCAGCAAGATTTCCATGCGGCAAAGGCTCCTGTGGAAGCGCGGGAGGAAGGTTTGTCAGCATTGAAGCAGGCCTTTTGGCAATGTTCTTTATGCTGTACGGACTGGTTATGCAAACCTCCAGACCCCAGCCCATTAAAGTGTCAAAGGTGCTGTCGGTGGTCATATCCAGAAAGGTCTGAGGATTATTGCCCGGGCCCCATTCCCATGGAAGATAGCCTACTTCATTTTTGTAGCATTCCTCTATAATGGTTTGATAAGGGATTTTGCCTGCTTCTGTTTCTTCCCATGCATGCCCGAATTCTCCAACTATCAACGGAAGGTTCATATTTACAGACTCAGCAATTTCATCAATTACCCTCTGATCGGTGTTGCCCCACATATACGGCCACCACATATGCACCGAGAACATAAGATTTTTGTCGGGATCTGCAGAAATGAGATATGGCCCGCAGCTTTGAAGCATGTCTATATCCTGTCCGTAGCCGGATGCGTCTATGATAAGAGGCACATGAATGCCTGCTGCTCTCATTCTGCTTACGGCAGTTTCATAGCCGGATTTGAAGTCGGCCTCGGACACCTGATTGCCGACCTCATTTCCTATATTGACCAGAAGATACTCCTGATGCTTTTTGATTACTTCCACAATATCGTCCCTTACCCAATAGTCAACCAGACTGGAAAGCCTTGACCATTCCCCTGTCGCATCATGCAGTTCCACCATGGGAATCATATACTCCGCACGACAGTTGCGGATAACAGTATCGAGCTCTTCGGCCGTACCGTCCATAGTCCATACAATTCTGATACTGTTGGCTCCCGTTTTTGCTATTTCAGAAAAAGATGGCACCCCATCCTTGTCCATCCATATGGACATTTTATTTACACCGTAAAGAATTACCTTCTCCCCTGTGTTATCATAGAGAAACCTTCCCTCAACCTTAAACCCCGGATAAATGGTGTCCTCTGCCGCAAAGGACTGTACCGCCGATATCGAAACTAAAAGGAATATCACCAAAACCGATATAAATAAGTGAAGCTTTTTCATTTTTTTACCTTCCCTTCTTACAAAATTTACTATTAACAAATGAAGCTACTGAAGCTACGCATAATAATTTACCACTCTATAGAGTCAATATACATGGTGAATTCCCCTTCTCCGGAGGTTGTAACCTGTATACCGAACTGCTGCTGAGTCAGGCTGGTATTTGCTCCCGGCGAAAGCGTTACAGTAAACTCATTCCAATCATCCTTTTTAATGCCGTCATAAGCGGCCCAGGCAGAGTACCACTCTATTTCTGCCCACGAAGCATCATGGGGCATGACATAGGGCTGTATGGACTGTATGGGAGCTGCTGAAGGTATCCATACCCTGAAGGTTATGGATTCTCCCGGAGCCAGAACAGGCGTGCTGCTGTCTACCTTAGCGTCAATCACTCCGTCCGGCGTGCCAACGGCATCCCATTTAAGCGATTTTGTTCCCTTGAAGGCTTTATCCTCCGCAACTGAGAATGTGGATGTAGTGGTGTCATTGGTTGTAAAGCCGTTAATCGTACCGTCTTCAAAATTTATATTGGAATTGTCGCCGGTAGCTGTTTCTATAAGTACAGTGCCGGTGATGCTGTCCGTCAGTCCCCTATTGTCAGTTGTGGTGAGCTTTACAGTATATGTTCCCGGAGCAGTATATTTATGTATGGCATTTTCTCCGGCTCCTTCCTTTCCGTCACCGAAATCCCATGAGTAAATATAGATTTGTCCGTCAGGGTCGGTTGACGCTGATGCATCAAAGCTTATACTATCTCCGGTAAAGCCTTGCTCAGGATATACCGTGAAGGCTGCCACAGGCGGACTGTTCTCTTCGGACGTACTGTAAGGCAGCTTAGTGATTATACCTAACAAATACTGCTTCATGATTGAAAAATCTATAGTATTTACAGAATTGTCGAGATTTAAATCCAGATAACTGACATATTCATAGTCTGATTGCAGCAAATGCTTTTTAAACAAGGCAAAATCCATTGAATTCACAGCTCCGTCATTGTTGGCATCACCGTATACCATGCCTTCGGCACCCGATTCAAGTACAATATGGCACACAGTCAATGCGGGCACTGTATAAGAAAGCTGGTTTCCGCTGATCTCTCCTATCGGAGACTTTTCAACGATATCGGTGCTGCCCCTGTCAAACGCCCATACCCTTCCTGAGGTATAGCTTTTGCTGCCGCTTATGTCGAAATTTACCGTCATAGGACTGTCATAGTTCTTGTTTATCATAATGACATGAAGCTTGGAATCGTCATCTCCGTCAATTGATGCGTATACGGAAGTGTTTTCAATATCGGAGGTCTCGGCTTTTACCTTTGTATCTCCATATTTTGAGCCCTCTCCGTCATAATTTGTGTAAATGTTAGTACCGGCTGCACAGTAGCTTCCGTCTCCCCAAAGAGTAGAGAAATATACTCCGTATTTGCCGAATATGCCCAGAACATCCGCCTGAGCTATACCTCCGGTTATATGGTCGCCCGCGCCATAGTAGTATTCCGTGAATGCAAGCTTTGTCCCGGGGTTGTATGTATCTATGGACTTCTGTACCTTGGGTATTATGGGAAGTGAATCTTTATAATACTGTGCAATCCAGCTATCCTCGGTATAGGTAGGGTCCCACAGCGTTCTTGGAGCCTGCAGGCGTGCTTTATTGCACTCAATGCTTGCAGGATCCTCATTAAAGCATATCCTTTGTCCTCCTCCTCTTGCCTCCGGATACCAGTGGAGGTCAAGAACATCAACCAGCCTCTCGCCCTCCTGGTCTGAGGCTTTTTTCATGCTGTCAAGATAATAGTCCAAAAACCAGTCGTAATCACCTTTTACCGCACTCCAGTCACTTGCCTCCTGGAAGCTGCTGTATTCAGCAAATCCATAGGCTACAAGGCCGAAAACTTCCGCAGCGGAGTCTACGCCTTTAATTGCTTTTGCAAGATTTATATTTTTGTCGACCAGCTCCTGGCATGTCGGCTTTTCGGGGTGGATTCTGGGGTGCGTGCTGGACCACAGCGCCGGCTCGTTGTCTATGGCATATCCCTTGATGCCTGTTGACGTTGACGCATTTCCATACTTATTAACAAGAAAATTTACAAACTCATCCATGTATACATAGCCGTCCGTTGTGTCCGGAATAAGAGAAAAAGGAGAATCCTTCTGGAATTTTACCTCCTTCCATCTGTCTGACGGAGCTGTCTCAGACTCCTCCACCGTACCGTCCGAGTCAGCGCAGACATATCCTGCGGCCTGAAGAGTGACAAGAGAATATGGTTGGCCCGCCTCAAGGTTTCTGTCGTGAAAATCAGTCACAACCACACCCGGCTCACCCCACCTTTCCTCGGGAATATTACCGTTTGACAACAGGTAGTCGTCGCTGAAGTGCAGCCAGTCGCTTCCCGCGCTTGAGTAGTTATTTTCCCAGTTATAGCCTGTAATTCTGTTGCCTCCCAGCCTTTTTGAAGTCAGCTCGGCATTGTCGAACTCCCAGTTCCCGCCGTAAATGTAGGGGCTGATAGCCGCTCTTTCTGCGGTTGTGTCAATATTCACATTCACGGAGCCGCTAAAGCCGGCTGCCGTGATGCTTGGCGGAAACACAGAGGCTACCAGCAAAGCAACTCCGGCAATAAATGCCCCTGCTTTTCTCAATTTTTGCACTTTAACCATTTTAACATACATCTCCTTTACAATTTTACCTATTAAATTATCCTAATATCAGGTATGCGGAACTCTAAAGTTTTACATATAAGGCGTGATAAAGCATAAGCATGGGATTTCTCCCTGATCACACCTTCTGTACAGCTTAAAGGCCGGATCCTCCCTTCATAAGCTTATTTGTCCGGGCACAGCCCGATGATTAGTGTAATTTTGAAAAGCAGCTTTCCAAAGAATAGCTTATATAAGTTGTGTTTAGATGTAATATTTATTAGGCATGTTAATTGCTTCATAAGTTTAATTATAATGTAACTTATATTATAGCATACGCATAAAAAAATAAAAAGAATAAATTGTAAGAATATGCTTGTTCTTGTAGTAATTCAAATAATAACGGCTGCCGCCTCTTTTAAAATTTAATGTTGCCGTATGGTATAGGCTCTGGTATAATTATACTTAAATTACTGAAGTGCTTTATACATTATTTTAATAGGGGGAAATTATTATGGCAAGCCGACAGTTGCTGGTATTTAAATTAAACGGGGACAGTTACGGTGTTGAGATCACTAATGTAGATTCAATTGTTCCAATGAAGGAAATTGTCAAGGTTCCCAATACTCCCGACTATATACAAGGATTAATGAGTCTTAGAGGCAAGGTCTATACAATATTTAATTTGAGAAAGAAATTCAGTCTTCCGGATCAGGAGTTTGATGAAAATACTAAAATAGTTATAGTTGATGTAAACTCCGTGACGGTAGGATTTATAGTAGATGAGGTTAATGAAATAACTCATATTGAAGAAGAGGATATTGAGAATACCCCTCAATCCCTGGAAAAACTCGGCAGAAAATACATGAGCGGAATAGCAAAGGTATCGGAAAAAATTATTATGATACTTGATCTTTCCCATCTTTTAAGCTTTAATGACAATGACATTGCAAAAGCCGGAAGCAATTGAATGTCATGCTTGCCATTTATAAAGAGCAAAACGGCTTTTATGCATCCCGCTCTGCTCTTTATAAATATGTCCTTACGCCCTTTATATGAATAAATCTTATTTCTGTCCACTCGTATTCGGTCAATTTGTAGTTGTCCTGATCATCTGAGTGTGCGGCAACAAGTATATTGCTTACACTTGCAGGATTTCCTACGGCTACAACCACCGGTGAATGGTTAAATATTCCGTCACAATTAAAAGACAGCTGCACTATATCTCCCGGCTTTATATCCCTTACGTCGGTCTGCTCCGCAAATGGCCCATCTTCCAAATTATTGACTATGAAATCATGCAAATAATTTACTCCTGTCCATGAGGCAGTCCTATTATATGAATTTATGTAGTACCACCCATGTACAGGCTTATAATTCATTATTCCGCTTCCTGCGTATATCACCTGCGAAGCAAAATTAGTACAGTCCCCTCCCAGGCTTTCAAAATCCAGATATGCCATATTCCTTTTATAAGCCCAGTAATGTGCATACTCTACCGCCCTCTGCCTGTTGTATTCCAGCGTCCTTGCTTCTTCTCCGAACCTGTTTGCCATAGCATTCACATCCTCTTTTAAGGCAAATGCAAATATCTATTATATAATATGGGCGCGGCACAAAAGCTGTGATAAATAAAAAATCATAAGCTGAAGGCCTCTACAGATTTGTTAAGATTGTCCGACAGGGCATTAAGATTGTCGGCACATGAATGAACCTGCTTTATTATATCTATCTGGTTTATTGTAAAATTCTGCACACTTTCGGAGCTGGTGGATATTCTTTCGGACATGCTGTTTATATACCTGACAAGGTTTATTATCCTGTCCTTCTCATTATTCATCTGATTTAAGTAG
This sequence comes from Bacillota bacterium, assembly GCA_023390115.1. Lineage (GTDB taxonomy): Bacteria > Bacillota > Clostridia > Acetivibrionales > DSM-27016 > Anaerobacterium. The sequence goes on along the minus strand of JAEWDM010000021.1, from coordinate 71,162 downwards.
TCTGTAATATTGGATATTTTTTCACTTATTCCTCCTATTGATCTGTAAATCTTCTCAAAGGCTTCCCTCGTATTGTCTACAGCCGCGTTCTGATGCTCCACGGCAAAGCTTGTCTGCTCTATAGCCCTGGAAAGCTCCGTTGATTTGTGCCTTATATTATAAATTAAATTATTTATTTCCTGCGCTTGATTTTTGGTCTGCTCCGAAAGTCCGTGTATTTCGCCTGCCACAACTGAAAAGCCCTTTCCTGACTCCCCTGCCCTCGCAGCCTCTATGGAGGCATTTAACGCAAGCAGGTTTGTCTGTTTTGCTATAGAGCTTATTGCCAGAGCCATTTTGTTTATTTCCGCCATTTCCTCATTCAGCATATGTATAACACTGTCAACAATTTGAGTGTTCCTGAAATTTTCCTCTGATTTAGCCTGCAGGATTTCCACCATGCCAAGACCGCTTTCAGCTATCTCATCCACTATCTTAGAGCCTATTTTTGCTTCGTCCGACAGTGACTTTGCAATATTTATTTTCCCCGCTAAATCCTCAAAATTTTTAGCTACAATATCGGTACTCCCCGCCTGCTCCTGAATGTATCCCGTTATGTCAATTACGGCATTCATAGTGCTTTCAGCATGGCTCAGAGAGCTCTGAGATGCGGGAATCATTTCAAATGTAGCCTTGCCTATATAGTTTGAAGCATTTATTATATTGTCTATAAGGCTGCTGAGATTTTTTACCATACCGGTAAACCCGTCTTCAAGCTCTTTTATTTCGGCTATGTTCGCCCCGGAAGCAGCCTGAATATTCATATCTCCCTTTGAAACACGCTTCATCAGCTTTATGAGCCTTAAAACCGGTCCCGAAATGTATCCGGAAAAAATTACTGAAATCAATACGGTCAAAGCTATAAGTACAAAAACCGCTATTACCATGATGCTTCCCAGCCTGCGCACCGGTTCATAGAATTCTGCGCTGCTTACCTGCGTGCAGATAAGCCATCCCGTGCCCTGCGATTTCTCTAAAAAAACTATTTTTGCGCTCCCATTATGGGAGTATTCCATAAACCTGCCTGCCGCCTCTTTACTTTTTAGGCCCTGTTCAAGCTTGGCATCATCATTCTTTAAATTTATAAGGCTTTTATCGGAGTTGTATAAAAATAAATTGTCTCCGCTTATAATAGCTGCACTGCCCGTCTTCGCAAAGCTTATATTATCGTATTCCGCTGTGAGCTTGCCCATATCCAGCATTATGGTTATGGCTCCGATAAAGCCCTCGGAGCTTCTGACACCCCTGGTTACCGGGAGTATCAGCTTGTTCTGCCCTGACAGCTCAATAGGCTCTCCTATCGCCATGGCATTATTTTGTTTTAAATACTCAAAATCCTCCTTACTGTAAAAATCGTCCCCCACCGTCATTTCACTGTTTCTGGAACCGTCCATTACAATTTTGCCGTTAATATCCGTTATTAACACTCTTTCATAAAGCCTCTCCGAATTTTTAGAGGTATTTCCCAGGGACATTTGAATTGAATAATATCTTATAGTGTTTTCAGTTTTGGAGTACTTGTTGAAATCTCCAAGCGTGGATATGAGATCCGAATTGTTTGCCAACCCTCTTAATGTGCTGTCTGCCGCAGTTATTTTATTATCTATGTCGTTTAAAATCATTTTGGAGTATGCCTTTAATGTGCTTCTTTTTTCAATGTCGATATTGCTTTTAGTATTGATATAAGTAAATATGCCTATTAATGCCATTGGAGCAATGGACATTAAAACAAGGACTGACGTCAGTTGGGTTTTTAATGAAGATTTTAGAAATAAATTGAATTTAAAGCTGTGTCGAATTAATTTCATAAGCTTACACCTCCAAAAAATATATTCTTAAAAACACAGGCATTAATTACAATAAGGGCTTGTATTTTCAAGGATAATTATACCTTGAGGTATGTTAAGACAATATTAAGCAAATGTTAATTATAAAAGGCTGATAGGCTCCGGAATATATTTATAAATTCAATATTCCTTATAGAATTTACTTTTACTTAACAATAGCTTAATGTGTTTTTAATTTCATGAATTTACTATGGGATATGCAGGGACAAAATGCCCTGCAAATAATTTAACAAATATTTTTAGGAGGATTTTAAAAATGAGAAAATCAGCAAGTTTCAAATTTGTCGCTTTAATATTCGCTCTAGTTTTCGCCGTTTCCATGCTTTCAGCGTGCGGAGCATCAAACGAAACTTCCCCCGAATCCAATCCGTCGGGATCCACTCCCTCAGAATCCACTCCGTCAGCTTCCACTCCTGAGCAGGAAGCCGCTCTTGAGGGAACTATAACAATAGTAGGCTCTACCTCTGTGCAGCCTTTGGCAGAAGCGCTGGCTGACGAATTCAGCACAGCTAACACCGGTGTAAAGATAGATGTACAGGGAGGCGGTTCTACAACAGGCGTAAAGGCAGCAAATGACGGCACAGGTGATATAGGTAATTCTTCACGTGATTTAAGCGCTGAGGAAAAGGGCTGGGGCTTAACAGAGCATGTTATTGCACTTGACGGTATAGCCGTAGCAGTAAATCCTTCAAACCCCGTAGAGGATTTAACAAAGGATCAGCTTGTAAAAATATTCAAGGGCGAAATCCTTAACTGGAAAGAGGTTGGCGGCGCCGATAAAGAAATACTTATAGTATCGCGTGAAGCAGGCTCAGGTACCAGAGGCGCATTTGAAGAGCTTCTTGAGATTGAAGAAATGGTAAAGGCTGATGCTCTCGTGGCTGAAGGCACAGGCGCAGTTATGGCCAATGTGGCAAGCAAGGACAATGCAATAGGCTATATATCCTTAGGATCAATGGATAAAACCGTTAAAGGTGTAAAAATAGATGGGGTTGAGCCTACTGTAGAAAATATCAAGGCAAAGACATATATAATATCAAGGCCCTTCCTTATGCTTACAAAGGGAGACTTAAAGCCTGAGGTTAAAGCCTTCATAGATTTCATAATGAGCGACAAGGGTCAGGAAATAGTAGTTAACCAGAAATTTATTTCAAGCAAATAATCTTGATATATATGACAAAATAATATAAACTTTATTCATTAGGCTTCACGGCACCGGCCGGGAAGTCTAATGGCGCGTTGTACACAAAGGGTATATTTTCACAAAATACAATTATTTTGGGAGGCATGGATTATATGGCTGCAGAAAACTCTGTGTCGATTGATCTGAAAGGCAAAGAAAAGAAAGGGTCTGTTTCTCATTTTATGAAAAAAAATAAAAAAAACATGAGCAGCATACTGGAAAAGCTTATAGAGAATATCTTTTTCATTTGTGCGTGCATGGCAATACTTTCGGTAGTGACAATTACAGTATATATTTTTGCCAAGGGTTCCCCGGCAATTTTTAAAATAGGCATTGTGGAATTTGTATTCGGTATGGTCTGGAAGCCTACGTCAGGCATTTTTGGAATATTTCCCATGATTGTAGCTTCCGTGCTGGCCACTCTTGGAGCGGTAATCATAGGCATAGTAGTGGGGCTTTTTACCGCAATCTTTCTTGCAGAGATTGCCCCCGGCTGGCTTGTAAGAATATTCAGGCCTGCCATTGAGCTGCTTGCAGGCATTCCTTCGGTTGTGTATGGTTTTTTCGGCCTTATAGTTATTGTACCTTTGATAAGTGAATACTTAGGCGGTGCAGGCAACAGCCTCTTAGCAGGAGTAATAATACTGGCTATAATGATACTCCCCACCATCATAAGCATATCCGAAACCTCCATGCGTGCAGTCCCCCCTTCATACAAGGAAGGCTCTCTTGCCCTCGGGGCAACACATATTCAAACAATCTTCAAGGTAATAGTTCCCGCTGCAAAATCGGGAATTCTGGCCGGAATAGTGCTCGGTACGGGAAGGGCCATAGGTGAGACAATGGCAATTATACTGATAACCGGAAATACTCCTCTCATTCCCACTGCTTTAACTGATCGCATCCGTACACTGACAGCAAATATTGCTCTCGAAATGGGTTATGCCCACGGACTTCATCAGGAAGCTCTTTTTGCCACGGGCGTTATACTTTTTATTTTCATCATGATACTTAATATAGTACTCAATGCCATAGTCTACAAGAAGGCTAATCAATAATTTTGGAGGGAAAATATGGATACTGAAAAAAGTAAAGGCACACCCAAAAAGAGAAGAGGTATGCTAAGGATTAAGGATAGAATTCTCCGGTGTCTTATATGGATGTTTTCTTTCATTACGATGGGTGTTCTTGTATGGATACTTATATATATTATTTCAAATGGGATTTCTCATATAAGCTGGGAATTTATAAGCACAATTTATAAGCCCGTTAACGATCAGCACGGTATTTTGCCAATGATACTGTCCACTCTGTATATAGTGCTCATAACCATTGTTATCGCCACTCCGATAGGAATATGCTCGGCAATCTACCTGGTGGAATACTCCAAGCCCGGAAAAGTTTTATCCCTTATACGGTTCGCTACAGAAACCCTTTCGGGAATACCCTCAATTATATACGGCTTGTTCGGATATATATTTTTTGTTATCGCCCTTCATTTAAAATGGTCTCTCCTTTCAGGCGCCCTTACCTTGAGTATAATGGTTCTTCCAACTATAATAAGAACAACGGAGGAGTCCTTAAAATCGGTTCCTATAGCATATAAGGAAGGAAGCCTTGCCTTAGGTGCAACAAAGCTGACTACAATTGCAAAGGTAATTCTTCCTTGTGCCATATCAGGCATATTGACAGCAGTAATCCTCAGTATAGGGCGTATTGTCGGCGAAACTGCCGCCGTATACCTTACTGCGGGGTATGTAACAAGAATTCCCTCAAGCATTATGGACTCGGGACGGACTCTGTCGGTACATCTCTACCAGCTGGCAAAGGAGGGAATATCCTTTGAACAGTCTTTTGCAACAGCTACAGTTCTGGTTGTCGTTGTGGCAATAATTAATCTTCTTGCAACTACTCTTGCAAAAAGTATAAAGAAATTTACAATAGGAGGATAAGCTATTTTTAGGTGCCAATTTTTTTGTTTACGTATTTTCCGGCAGTTAACCTTAAGTTAACATTTAATTAACCCCGCATTAAAACATCATTGCTAAGATGTAAATGTTAGCTTAATGTAAATATTTCATAAATAATAGGTTCCCTTAAGTATTTATTTCTACTTTAAAATAAAGAGAAGGAATGGTTAAATTATGAACAGCAGCGAACTAAAGATATATACACATAATTTGGATCTTTTTTACGGCGATGCCCAGGCCCTCAAAAACATCAATATAAATATTGACGAGAAAAAAGTTACTGCTTTGATAGGCCCTTCAGGATGCGGAAAATCCACTTTTCTTAAAACTCTGAACAGAATGAACGATTTGATTCCCAATGTCAAAATAACAGGCGATGTGTATTTTGACGGTCTGAATGTATATAAGGAGTACGATATAGTGGAGCTTAGAAAAAAAGTAGGTATGGTGTTTCAAAAGCCCAACCCATTTCCTATGTCAGTATATGATAACGTCGCATACGGACCCAGAATACACGGAATAAAATCAAAAGCAAAGCTTGATGAGATAGTAGAAAAAAGTCTTCTTAACTCCGCTTTATGGGATGAGGTGAAGGATCGCTTGAAGAAAAATGCTCTTGGGCTTTCAGGCGGTCAGCAGCAAAGGCTGTGCATTGCCAGGGTCTTAGCAGTTGAGCCCGAGGTGGTGCTTATGGATGAGCCCACATCCGCATTAGACCCTATATCCACATCGAAAATTGAGGATTTAATAGATCAACTCAAGGAGAAGTACACTATAGTAATTGTTACGCATAATATGCAGCAGGCAGGGCGTATATCCGATAAAACGGCGTTTTTCCTGCATGGTGAAATAGTAGAATATGATTTTACGGAAAAAATATTCAGTAATCCGGCAGATAAAAAGACGGAGGACTATATAACAGGGAGATTCGGTTAATGCCGCAATATTGCAATACAGCTCTTTCCCTGAAAATATGTTTATAAACTTAAGTTTGGAGGTCTTATATATTATGGTTGCAAGACATTTTTTTGACAGAGGGCTTGAGGAATTGCATCTTGAGCTTATTAAAATGGGAAGCATGGTCGAGGAGTCTATAGAGAACTCTATACTTGCTCTTAAAAAGCAGGATGTGGGCCTTGCAAAAAAGGTTTTTAAGAATGACGATATAATTGATGATCTTGAAAGGAAGATTGAAAGGATATGCCTCAATCTTATAGCAACACAGCAGCCCCTTGCAAAGGACCTGCGAACCATAAGCACAGCTTTGAAAATAATAACCGATATGGAAAGGATAGCCGATCACTCGGCAGATATTTCAGAGATAACAATAAGAATGGCAAATGAGAAATATATAAAGCCTCTTATAGATCTGCCTAAGATGGCGGAGCTTGCAAAAAATATGGTAAACAAGTCCATAGACGCATATATAAAGCAGGATATTGAGCTTGCGCAGGCAGTATGTGACAGTGATGACGATGTGGACAGCCTTTTCTCAAAGATCACCCTTGAGCTTATTAACATGATGAAAAACAACCCTGAAACGGTTGAGCAGGCCATAGACTTTATGCTGATAGCAAAATACCTTGAAAGGATGGCAGATCATGCTACAAATATAGGCGAATGGGTTGTATTTAATGTGACAGGAGAGCATGACCATCTGGCAAAGCATATATTCATGCAAGGGATGGGCCAAGATATTGATGCTCCCGATCATGATTAAAGCCAGCATGAATATTAGTCTAAGTAAAGCCAATGCTAATCATAAATTCATAATAAGGGTGGTGGATATATGTCCAAGGAATTGATTTTTGCTGTAGAAGATGAAAGCCATATACAGCAGCTTATAAAATATAATCTTGAAACAAACGGATACAAGGTATTGACCTTTGAAAGCGGCGAGGCGCTTTTAAATGAATGCAAAACCACGGTGCCCGACCTTTTTATACTTGATATAATGCTTCCCGGAATAGACGGACTTGAGGTTTGCAGGCAGCTTCGCCAGAATACCCGTACAAAGAATATTCCTATCATTATGCTTACTGCCAAGAGCGAAGAATTTGATAAAGTACTTGGACTGGAGCTGGGAGCCGACGATTACATTACAAAGCCCTTTAGTGTAAGAGAGCTTGTGGCAAGGGTCAAGGCCATGTTCAGAAGAGTGAATAATCAAATTCCCCAGGAATCTGAGGTAATACAACATGGAGATATAACTATAGATTGTATAAGGAGAGAGGTAGTAAAAGCAGGAAAGCTGCTTGAGCTCCCTTTGAAGGAATTTGAGTTGCTTAAAATGCTTGTACAGAACAAGGGCAAGGTGTTGTCAAGAGATTTGCTGCTTGAAAAGGTATGGGGCTTTGATTACTATGGAGAAACCAGGACCGTTGATGTGCACATCCGCTACCTGAGGCAGAAAATAGAGGATGACGACAACAACCCTGTCTATATAGAGACTGTCCGGGGTATAGGGTACCGTTTTAACGATAAGGGCTTTAAGCAGAAGCAGCAATAGCTGTTTTATCAGAGGTAGATGGACATGAAAAAAAAGATTTTTATGTATTATGTGCTATTAGTGGTTCTTGGGCTGTCCATTACAGGCTTCTTCACTTCTAAGCTGGCGCAAAGCTTTTATAAATATGAGGTTGAGGAAAAATTAAAGAACACGGCTATATTAATCGACTATCAAATATCCGAGAAGCTGTCATCCGGACAGGTTTTAGACTACAACCGGCTGGCCCGGGCCTATTCCTCCCTTTTGAACGACTCCCCAATTCCTCCTGCGTCTGATGAAAAGGTTAATACAAGAATTACCTTTATAGATTTTAAAGGCAATGTACTGGGTGAATCACAGACTGACTTTAAAGCAATGGAAAACCACCTTAACCGCAAGGAGGTACAGGAAGCCATTAAGGGTAAATTCGGCCGGGATATAAGACATAGCACTACTCTTAACATAGATTTTATATATATGGCCATGCCTCTCAGCAATACGGAAGCAGCAGTGAGAGTAGCCGTCCCTCTGATGCAGCTTAAAAACATCGACAGGCTTATGCTGTACTATACTCTGGCAGGCATGATTGCAGGCCTTCTTCTTACATCCCTGCTCGCGCTGAAGTTTTCTCATTCCATAATTAATCCTATTAATGAACTCATATGGGCTTCTAAAGAAATTTCAAACGGAAACTATCAAAAGCGCCTTGACATACACGCTAAGGATGAGCTGGAGCAGCTTTCGCAAACCTTTAATGAAATGGCTGACAAACTGGATAAGACGGTGGCTGACCTGATAGATAAAAATCTTCAGTTTGATTCTATAATAAATAGTATGATAAACGGAATAATTGCAGTTGATAACAAATACAGGATTATTCTTATAAATACTATGGCATGTGAAATGTTCGGTGCGGATGTGCAGCAAAATGTGACAGGCATGAATATTATAGAGCTTGTGCGGAATAATCAGATAAATACTTTTATTAAGCAAGCTATAGAACAAAACATATCCTCTGCTAATGAAATAATTATAGGACCTCCCGAGGACAAGGTTTTAAGGATCTATACAAATCCCATTAAATCCACACACATGTCCGAGCAGGATAAGTATCTGATATCAGGGGGAATTATATTTATACAGGACATCACAAATGTTAAAAAGCTTGAGCAAATCCGTACGGAATTTGTTTCAAATGTTACCCATGAGCTTAAAACCCCTCTGACATCAATAAGAGGCTTTGTGGAAACTCTTAGAAGCGGCGCTATAAATGATCCCGATGTGTCTGAAAAGTTTCTTGAGATAATAGATATTGAGGCTGAAAGGCTGTATATGCTTATAAATGACATTCTACAGCTTTCGGAAATAGAGACCAATCAGAAGGATACAAATCTTGCAAGACATAATTTAAGACCCATTATCGCCGAAGTACTGTCCATTTTGGAAGGCGTTGCCGAGAAAAAATCCATAAGCCTTATAGCGAATATCTCCGGCAATGTGTCAATAATAGCAAATAGGGACAGGATTAAGCAAATGCTTATAAACTTAATAGATAATGCAATTAAATACAATGTAGAAAACGGTACAGTAACAGTGAAGTGCTTTAAGGCAGAGGGTAAAGTAGTAATATCTGTAAAAGATACGGGAATAGGAATAGCACAGGAACATCTCTCCAGAATCTTTGAGCGCTTCTACAGGGTAGATAAGGGAAGATCAAGAAATATGGGGGGCACGGGACTGGGGCTTTCCATTGTAAAGCACATAGTAAATCTTTATAGCGGAGATATAAAGGTCAACAGTGAACCCGGCAAAGGCACCGAGTTCGTTATACAGATTCCGGTATAAAAGCATGCTTAGTCATTTCCCAATATAGCCTCAACCTTATGCAGCTTTTTATCTCCAAACACAGGAAGCATGTTTCCTATAAACTTCTTGCCGTCAACCGTCAGGCTTTTAAGACCTCTGCAGACATGCTCAGGGTTTTTCACAGTGATTTCATACATTGAATCCCTATACCATCGCTTGATTGTATATCCGCTCCATGATGACGGTATGCAAGGATCTATCATCAGTCCGTTATATGCAGGCCTGATTCCGAGTATCCACTGGGATATCACTACAAAGTTCCATGCTGCGGCGCCTGCAAGCCATGAGCTTTTTACATCTCCATACTCCCTTGCACTCTGTTCTTCAATAGTTTGTGAATACACGTAGGGCTCACTCATATGAAGATCACTTATATCCTCAATATATGCCGGAGCTGTCCTGCAGTAATATTCGAAAGCCCTGTCTCCATTTCCTGTTACAGTTTCGGCAGCGGCTGTCCATGAATTGCAGCGGCACAATACCTCTCTAAGCTCCTTGCTTGTTATATTATTTCCCATATTATCATATGCTCTCAAAAAGCATTCTTCATGATATCCCCTGTTCAGGAGATTTTCCTTCATCCTTTTAATATGCCTGCTTGCTTCACTCGCCTCAGAGTCTGAGCCTATATGCCGGCATATTTTGACGAACTCAGATCCTATAAACACAAACATTCCCGCAACTAATGCCGATTCAGCGGCTTTAGCATTTTTACCGGCAGCTTTCCGTGTGGCTTTGCTATCCTGCACGGAAAAATTTTTAAAATTAGGGCAATCGCCCCAATCAGCCTGCTCAACGACAGGAAATCCATTAGGCCCCAAATTATGCGCCGTTCGATAAAAGGCTTTTCTTAAATGTCCGAAAAGGTTCGGAGCCTTTCTGCGGTCATCGCCGGATAGAACTTTTTCCTCCAATATGTCAAAATTTCCTGTTTCCTTTATATATGCAGAGGTAGAAAGTATGAGCCATAACGGATGAATGCCGAACCCGCCATTCATTTCATTATTGCCTTCTCTTGCCAAGGGCTGATGCCTGTTACAGGTATCCGCACCATCAATCTGTGCGGATGCCAGATCCAATATCCTTTCTCTGGCCCTGTCCGGTACCTGATGAACAAAGCCCAGTATATCACGGCTTAAGTCCCCAAAATCAGTTCTTTTCCCCAATCCGGACTCAATGGACAAAGCACATCCCGACATATTAAAGTCAACCATGCACTGGTACTGGCTCCAGATATTTACCATACGATCCAGCCTTTGATCCCCGCTTTTTAGAGTATACTTCGAAAGCAATTTATCCCAGTGCTCCCGAAGCCTGATAAAGGCCATATCTGCCTGTTCCTCCGTCTCAAAGGCCTTTATGATTTTATGAGCCTTTTTTTTATTTATTGTCCCTTTTCCGTGCGACCTGTTTGAAGTATCATTCTCAGCATACCCCAAAATAAATATGATCGTCTTTTCCTCACCCGGAGCAAGCCCTACATTTATGCTGTGAGACGCCAAAGGCACCTGACCGCCTGTTGACGGATTCTCCGGTTTATCAGGCTCAACCGTCTCCATAGCATCACAGTTCCTGCCGCTGCAGCCCGCAAAAACGTCTTTATCTGCGCTAAAGCTGCTTACAGGCACATTTACAGAATAAAATGCATAGCGGGTTCTTCTTTCCCCGCACTCAATTTTATAATATATAACACTCTCTTGGGCCTGCACTTCTCCGGTATCAAGCCCTCCTCCTCTAAAATCTGCAGTGTCATTGCAACAATCCCAAAAGCCAAATTTTATATATGAAAAGACCGATATCTTTTTATTTTCTTTTCCAGTGTTCGTTACAGTAACCTTCTGAATTTCTGCGTGGGTATCTAAAGGTATGAAAAACAGTGCTTCGGTCCTTATTCCGTTTCTCTCTCCCACTAATGAGGTATACCCCATGCCATGCCTGCACATATAGTAATCCAAATTCTTATTAGCGGGTGCAAATCCCGGGCACCAGAGGTCTCCGTTATCATAAATATAAAAATATCTTCCCCCATAGCAAAGCGGTATGCTACCGTATTTGCGACGCGTTATTCCTGTCAGCCTTGCGTCTCTGTAAAAGCAATATCCCCCCGAGGTGTTGGAAACAACAGAAAAAAAGTCTTTTGTTCCAAGATAGTTAATCCATGGATATGGAGTCTGTGCAGAAGTTATTACATATTCCTTACTCTCGTCGTTAAAGTACCCATATTTCATATATAACACCCTCCGGCTGAAAGCATCATCACTTGTGCTATTGCTCTATTTTAACATTATGATATGGCGTTTATAAATTTACAGGGATAGGTTTAACCCTATCCCCGCAAATTTATTGTTAAGTAACCTTTAAATTAAGCTATTATTTTTTGCCTGTTGCAGTCAACCATTCGTCATACTGCTTCTGCATTTCACCAATCAGCTCATCTACGCCTGCGGCCTTAAGCTCGCTGCTCATCTTTGCAACTGTAGCATCAGGATCTACCGCACCGCAGAACAATTGTTTGTAGTAAGTCTGTATTACGTTCTTGCAAGCCGATGCCTGGTTGTCTACATTGCTGCTGTCAAATGCAAAGCCAAGGCTTGTAAGGGCAGTACCCTTATTGTTGTACTCTTCGAACTTAACCCACTTCTCAGGATCCTCATTGTCAAGGAGATAATCCTTGAACTGATCTCCGAATCTCCATCCGTTTCCAGCCATATAGCCTTTGTTGTCTGTAAGCTTAACTACGTTGTCGGATACCTTGGTGTAGTGCTCGTTTTCTATACCGTAAACAAACAGATTCTTAAGGTATTTGTCTGTGTAAAGCATTTCAATAAACTGGAATGCTCTCTCAGGGTTATTCGACTTAGCAGGTATTGCAAGTAACGCACCTGTAGTTTCACGGTTAGACATAATAGGAGGAGTTATATCAACCTGTACCCATTCAATTCCTGTGCTTGTAAACATTTCTTCTGCTTTTCCGGGCTTAAGGGGCTGAACTACCGAGAAGTATTTTCCGCTCTTCATTTCTTCGTTTACGTTGTCCTGAGTAGCAGCGTCAGCATGAACATAACCCTTCTGATAATACTCACGCATCTTCTTATACAATGCGATGGACTCAGGTGCTTCAAACTGGTTGAATATCTTTGTATCTCTGTTGTCGTTGTACAGTGCGCCGGGGATATCATCATCGCTTATGTTATCCCAGTCTAAGAGATGCCATGTAGCATCCATCTGTACGGTCAGCAAAGGAGTAATTCCAGGCTCGTTAGCCTTGATCTGCTCATAGTAAGGCTCTAAGTCTTCCATCTTCTTGATGCTGGCTGTATCGATCTTGTATTTGTCAACCAGATCCTTCTTAAGAAGATATCCCCAGTTATGAACCTTCTCTTTATTTGTAGGTACCGCATAATTCTTACCGTTTATTGCAGAGCCGTTAAGGAAATCCGCTCCTACAATTTCCTTTATTTTGGGATATTTCTCCAGAAAACTGTTGAGCTCATAGAAATATCCTGCAACTGCGTTCTGTCTGTAATTTGCTGCCCAGTTAGCAGTAAATATTACATCTATAGCCTCTCCCGCAGCAAGCATCGGGTTGATTTTAGGAGTGTAGGTGTCTCCCCATCCAAAGTTTTCAGCAACTACCTTTACATTAAGCTTGTCTTTGAGATATTCGGTTGCAGCATCATTAATTTTTTGCATGTCAGGCTGAGTATCCGCCACACAATAGAACTTAATCTCTACGGTATCCTTAGGCACAGCAGATTCTGCATCGCCTCCGGTCGTACTCACCTCAGCATCAGACGTTTTCTCTGCATCTGTGGTGCTTGAACCACCGCAGCCCGAAAGCATAACGGACAGCGCAAATACAAGAACTACGGCCAAACACAGATACCTCTTCATTTTGAACATAAAATGCCCTCCTTTAAAATATAAGTTGTTTTTATTGCGGCAGGATCTATCCGCCTGCCGCATTGCCAACCGGCATACGCCGGAATCAGCCTTTTACCGCTCCTACAGTCAAGCCCTTTACAAAGTATTTCTGGAAGAAAGGGTATGCAAATATTATAGGTCCTATGGATACTATGGCAATTGCCATACGTGCACTTTCGCTGGGCAGCTCTCCCAAAACCTTGGATGATTGGGAAAAACTGGCACTGGAGCTGGTTAAAAATTGTATGCTTGACAGCGTCTGATACATAAGATACTGAATATTAAAATACCTCCTGTCAGTGACAAACACAAGCGGCAACCACCAGTCATTCCAGTAATTCAGAGTACAGAACAGGCCTATCGTCGCTAAACCTGCACGGCACAGAGGAAGAACAATAACAAAGAATGTCCTGAATTCACCTGCGCCATCAATTCTTGCAGACTCAATAATAGACTCATGGACAGTAGTTTTAAAGAACGTTCTCATAATCATTACAAACCATGCATTCATCAAGTACGGAAATATCAAAATCCAAATGCTGTCCTTTATTCTGAAAAGCTGCGTATATACCATAACCCAAGGTACCAGACCTCCTCCGAATATCATCGTGAAATATGTGAGAAAGGAGAAGAAACCTTTATATTTAAAACTTTGCCTCGACAGAGGATATGCATACATGCATATTACAAGAAGACTTAAGACAGTACCCACCAGGGTTACAAATATGGACACTCCATAAGCACTCCAAATGCTGTCTCCTGCTTTCAGTATATAATCGTATGCCTCAACTGAAAATTTTCTGGGTATAAAGCTGTATCCATTCATTATTATCTCAGTTTCATCAGTAAAAGATATTGCTAATACCAGAGCCAATGGTCCAAGACAGACTATGGTGTAAATTATGAACATCAAATTAAGTATTGCATTACTTCCCGCTGATATAGCATTTATATCCTTCTTCTTAACTTTCATAGAAATCGAATTATCCATTATACATTCCTCCTTTAGAACAGAGCCTTATCGCTGTCTATCTTTCTTACTATAAAGTTGGCGGTAAATACCGTTATGCATCCTACCACCGCTTGATAGCATCCGGCAGCGGCGGCCATTCCCACGTTGTTAGAGTTCCTCAAGGCCCTGAACACATAAGTATCTATAACATCCGTCATCTCAAACAGCGCCCCGCTGTTTTTAGGCACATTATAGAACAATCCGAAATCGGCATTGAAAATCCTTCCCACTGCAAGAAGCGTCATAATAATCATGATAGGCTGAAGCATGGGCAAGGTTATATTTTTAATCTGCTGCCATCTTGTAGCCCCGTCAATTGCCGCGGCCTCATAATATTCAGAGTCTATACCTGAGATTGCAGCAAGATATACCACAGCATTATATCCTGTATATTTCCATATTTGGAAAAAAGTTAGTATGGCGGGCCAATATTGAGGCTCAAAGTACCAGCTTACCTTGTCTATGCCCAGCGGAGCCAGTATATTTGCATTGATAAACCCACTGTCAATACTGAACAATGCGTAAGCCAGATAGCTGACAATTATCCATGAAATAAAATAAGGCAGGAACATTATACTTTGATAGAACTTGGAAAATATTTTGTTTCTGATCTCATTCAGTGTTATTGCAAAAAACACCGGTATTACCAGACCCAGAAAAATAAATACGACATTATACAGTATGGTATTGCGGGTAATTATAAATGCGTTAGGAGTTTTGAAAAAGAATTCAAAATTTTTAAAGCCTATCCATTCGCTCATTATAATGCTTTCAAAAAAATTTCCCAGCAATCTGTATTTTTTAAAAGCTATTACAATTCCCAACATAGGTATATAGTTGTTTATTAAAAGAACAATGATACCCGGAAAAAGCATTACCAACAGCGGCCAGCTATTCTTTACCTCTTTAACAAAGCCGTTTTGGAAACTTCTAGTTGTTGTAAGCACCTTAAATCACACCTTTTCTATAATTTGTACATCATATGTTGCCTTACGTTTGAATTATTCATTCGTCTACATCTATATTATTGAAATTATGCCATTAACTAAATAGATCAAATTGCTTTATAGTAAACTATGTTGTCTAGGTGTAGACTGCAAAAAAATACAACAAAATAATACACAAAAAAGGGTGTTAAACCCAAAAAAAGCATAATAGGTGTTTCATACAAATAATATATTGCTTATACTACTTTATGGAATCCTTATATTCCGTCGGCGTTAACCCCTCGTATTTTTTAAATAATTTGGAAAAATAATGCGCGTCAGGTATTCCTACCATTTCCGCAACTTCATAGGTTTTATACCTTATATCCTTGAGAAGCTCCTTCGCCTTTTCAATCCGTATTTCATTAAGGCAGTCGACAAAATTTTTACCCAATTCCTTCTTAAATATCCTGCTTATATAGTATGTGCTCACATAGGTGTGCCCTGACACCTCATTTAACGTAATCTGCTCGTTGTAATGCTCCCTTAGATAATCCATAGCCTTCCTGAGCACAAGCTTCATGCTTTTGTTGTTAAAGCTGTTGACCTTTTCAGCAATGCTTACGGAGACATCCTCCAGAATTCCATTCAGATCCTTTATGTTATCGCACCTCTCTATCATTTTATAGAGGCTGCTTATATCCTTTCTGTCGGCATTTTTATCATTGTCTGCCGCCAGCACGGATATTCTTATGTTATTTATCAACGATATGGTGTTCCAGTAAAAATTCTTAAGATACTCTTTATCTGCCGCCCCAAGGCTGTTTATATAATCCAGTATATCCTGAAGCACATTTTTTACTGCCTTTATATTCCCTGATTTTATTCCTTCAAGTAAAAATTTCTGGTAGCTCTCCAGCTCAGTATAGTCATGGCATATAAAGAAGGAATTCAAATCACTGAAGAAAATTATGGAATTGTTTCCTATATAAAATTTATGCTCAAGTGCCTCTCTGCATTCTATGAGCTTTTGGGGAAGCTGCAGAGCTCCCTCTCCCTCGGAGCTTATTGCTATCGTTACCGTAAATCCGAAGCAATTCTGTATAATCTGCTGGAGGTAAACGCACTTTCCGTTTATGACCTCCGTAAGATTTTCAAGGCTTTTCTCAGACTGCAATATAAATGCAAACCATTTGTTGTTGAGGGAAATACTTATTACCCTGAAAGCGTCCGCAAATATTTCGTCAAAAGTATTTATTATTCCAAACTGGTAAAGGTGCTTGTCATACTGATCAAGCTTTTTCCCGTTTTCCTCTTCAATTTCATTTTCAACCACTACCAACGTAAACCTGCCTATATTTACATTGAACAGCTTCATTTTCTCCTCTATATCCGTTTCGTTTGTGTTGATTCCATATATTATGTCATAAAGCAGCTTTTCTCTCAGCACAGGAACATTCTGCTCAAAAAGCTTTTTAAGCTTGCTGAACTCCTCATCCCTGTCCCTTTTGAATTTGAGCTCCTTTACCGCTCTTCCCACAACGGAATTGAGCTCCTCTATTTTTGAAGGCTTTAAAATGAAGTCAAAGGCCCCAAGCTTTATTGCCTCCTGTATATACTCAAAATCCCTGTATCCTGTAAGAATAATGACCTTGCTGTCAGGTACAAGCTCCTTAATCTCACGCATCATGGCAAGTCCGTCTATTTCGGGCATTTTTATATCGGTCACTATTATATCGGGCAGGAACTCCTTTATCATTTCACATCCTTTAAGCCCGTCCGCAGCCTCACCGCATATTTCACAGTCAAATTGCTTCCAGTTTACAACGTTTTTAAGCCCTTTTCTTATTATTGCTTCATCATCTACTATTAGCACCTTGAACATAATAGCCCTCCCTAGTTTGATTATGCTGCATGGGTATCCTTACTATAACGATCGTACACACGCCCTTCCGGCTGACAATCTTAAGACCGTAATTTTCCCCGTAAAACAGTTTAATCCTTCTGTTGACATTTTCAATGCCTATACTTTTGTTCTTTTTACTGGCAATAGTTTTGAAATAAGTATCATTATCCATTGAAAGCTTGTCATTAAGCTGTTCCAGCTCATCCTTTTCTATTCCCATTCCATTGTCCTTCACTTCTATAACAAGATTTTCTCCTTCAATATACGAGTTTAAATTGATTATCCCCTTTTCCCTGCACCTTTCTACTCCGTGGTATGCGGCATTTTCAATAAGAGGCTGTATCAGAAGTCTGGGAATTTTAATCCCCAGAACCTGGCTGTCAATATTTTTTACAAGCTCAATTCTATCTTCAAAGCGCCTTTTCAGCAGAGAAATATACTTATCGGCATAACTGAATTCATCCTCTAAGGTTATAAGCCTGTCATCCCTGCCTATGCTTGCCTCCATTAATGCCGAAAGATCGGAAACGGTTTCACTTATTTCAGGCACATTATTGAGTTGAGCCATCCAATTAATGGATTCCAAAGTGTTAAATAAGAAATGGGGATTTATCTGTGACTGCAGAGCCTTTATCTCGGCTTCTTTTCTGGTAATCTGCTCCCTGTATATTCCGTTGACAAGGTGGTGTATTTCCTGCGCCATTTTATTAAACGCCTTGCTTAGAAAGCCCAGCTCATCTTCCCTGTCCACCTCGACATGGACATTGCTCCGGCCTTCCTGCACCTTTCCCATTCCCTTTACCAGCCTGTTGATGGGATTAATAAAATCCAATGCTATAATTATGCTCAGGATGGATAAAATAGATATGCTCAAAATAATCACCAGTATTATCCATGTTCTTAACAGGTTAATCTCCTCATTTAACGCCTTAAGTGAAATATGTGTCACTGCCTTCCACTCAGGGTCTTCAATCTGCACATATGAAATGAGCACACCTGCTTTTTTATCTATCCACGGGCTCTTTTTTCCTTCCAGATCAAGCTCATATAAATATTCATTGTTATTTGCCTTGCTGACAATTAAATCATTATTTCCTGATATAATGGCGATATTCTGAAGGTTTTTAGTCTCAAGATCATGATATACCGTTTCAAGGAATTCCTTTTTTACAAGTATGACCATAAGGCCAATTTCCGTGGTAAAGGTGTCCTGATCGTAAATCGTTCTTGCCAGATAGATATTTTCGACTCTTTTGTCTACACAATCCAGATACCATACGACGCTCCCTTTTCCTTCGCGTGCTCTTATCGAAATCTCAGGATAAGGCGCAATATCCTTTATGCTGGACTTCTTGCTGTTGTTGTCAAAATAATAGTTTTTTCCCGTAAAGGACAAAAACGATATGGACTGTATTTCGTCTCTTGACTGCACAACCTTTTTTAATACATTGGTTACCGTATCGGCATTTTCATAATCATCTATAGGGTCATTATTTATACTGTCTCTGCTCAGTATGTCATATATTCTTTTATCATATCTCAAGTCCTGCGATATTACGCTGAGATTCCGTGAATAGTCCTTAAACCTGAGCTGGATCATGCTTAAAATATCCTGAGAGTATTCTATAGACTTTTCCCTAATAATATCGGAGCAAATCTTATAGCTCATAAATCCTATTAATACAAGGGGTATAATAATCTGTATATTTAAAATAAGCAGAAGTTTTTTCTTTATGGACAGGTTTTTATAAACTTTAAAAGCTTTTTTAACCCTATTGTTCATAAACAGCACCCCTTCCCCATATTGCTTTTCAAAAGTTTCTGGTCCTTTTTACAGCCTCATCCCATAAAGATTGCGCGCTTTCTCTGCCCTCTAAAACATAGGGAAACCTTTTTGCTATATATTCCTCCCATACCGTTCTGTCAACAAAACTGTCGGGAGGCCCTATCATCTCCCTGCTGCTTTTGGTAAGCTCCAGACCTTTCATAGCCAGCTTGCTGTAGTTCATTTTGTCTTCAGGTATTTTTACATTGCTCATCATTCCGCATTGATTAACAAAAAGAAGAGCGCTTTCCTGTGAGGTCAGCTTTTTCAAAAGCTTTATGCTAAGTTCCTTTTTAGCAGAGTCCTCCCACGCCTTCCGGCTCATATAAAAGGTCCCGTTTCCCAGACCGTATATAAGCGCGTCACGTCCCACGCCGTTTTTCTCAAGCCTGGGAAATGGTATTATATCCACCGTGTCCTCCATCCCTTTTAAATCTCCCACAAACCAGGAGCCTTGAGTAATCATTGCAGCCTTCTTATTTTTAAAAAGATTGTTTCTATCCCTGCTTGTCATCGTAAAGGCATCTTTGGGAAAGGCCCCAAGCTGGTACAGCTCCTTAACATAGTCTACGGCTTCTATATAGCAGCTGTTTATTGTCCCTCTGTTATAAGGCTTCTCTACGGCCTCTTTCCCTCCCAGCATTGCAATGATATTCTGATACAGGTATGTCCCCTCTGCAAGAGTATTATACGCTATGGGTATTATGTCATGGACTTTAAACTCAACTACCGCGGTTTTTAATTCATCATAAGTTTCCGGCAGCTTCACTCCGTACTTCTCAAACAAATCCTTATTTACAAAAAAGCCCTCATAAATAATTTCCAGAGGAACACCGTATATTCTTCCGTCATATGTGGTATACGACCAATTGCTTTCCTCAAAGCTCGCCTTCCATTCTCTTTCACTCTCAAGCAGATCGGTTATGTCCGCCACCTTGCCTGCCTTTACAAGAGATCTTATATCGGAGCCCGGCCATAACCCAAAAACATCCTGCTCGTTTCCCGAAGCAAAATCAGTTTTTATTTTTGGAAGAAAATCCTCCCCAAACATGGATTCGTTTATAACCTCAGCTTCAGGATAATCCTCTCCGAATTCATCTAAAATCTGTCTTAATGTGTCGGCCTTGGAGTCAACTCCTCCCCAACTGCTTATAAAACGTAATTTAATTTTCTTTTCCTGGGTGTGCGTTTGTGCAAGCTCTGAATCCTGGGTATCTTTAGAATAGGTACATGAAGCCGTAAAATTAAACATCGCTATGCAAATAAACAGTAAAGCATATCTTGTGCGCCTTTTCACCCTAACTACCTCCTTAAATATTAAGAGCAGAGCCAATATGTTTATTATATAGCATTTTTTAACTTATGAACAGCAAAAAAATACACCGGATTTTACTCTAGTGCATCTTTTTACATACCAATCATTCAAAAATAATCTCTTCATTCCTACAGCCAACAACGATCACACTGCCTTCTACATATTTTCCCTTTAAGAACAAATCCGTAAGCTGATCCTCAATATATCTCTGTATAGTCCTTCTCAACGGCCTTGCGCCATACTTGGGATCATACCCCTTGCGGAGTATAAACTCTTTAGCCTCATCAGCAATGTTTATTTCCATTCCCTTGGCTTTAACCTCGTCAATAACCTCTTTGAGCATAAGATCAACAATTTGTTTGAGCTCATCCTGTGTCAATTCGGTAAATACAATTGTCTCATCCAGCCTGTTTAAGAACTCAGGCCTGAAGGTGTCCTTCATTACCTCCTCAACCCTATCCTTTAATGCCCTGTAGCCGTCATTACCAAAGCCTATGCCGCTGGACTTAAGGCTTGTTCCCGCATTTGAGGTCATAATAATAACGGTATTTTCAAAATTAACCGTCCGGCCATGGCTGTCTGTCAGCCTCCCATCCTCAAGTATCTGCAAAAGCATGTTGAAAACATCCGGATGAGCCTTTTCCATCTCATCCAGAAGTATTACCGAGTAAGGCTTCCTTCTTATTTTCTCGGTAAGCTGCCCTCCTTCATCGTATCCCACATATCCTGGCGGCGATCCTATAAGCTTTGACACGGCATGCTTTTCCATGTATTCCGACATATCAATTCTGACCAATGCATCCTCGCTTTCAAACAGCTCACAGGCAAGAGCCCTTACCAATTCGGTCTTACCCACACCCGTAGGCCCTATAAAAACAAAGGATGAGGGCTTCTTCTTCTTTCTGAACCCCGCCCTGTTGCGCCTGATGGCTTTTGAAAGGCTTGATACAGCTTCATTTTGCCCTATTACCCTTTTGTGCAGCCTTTCCTCAAGGCTGAGCAGCTTATCGGTTTCAGCCTCGGTAAGCCTCTGTACCGGTATTTTCGTCCATGCCTCCACCACATAGGCTATATCCTCTATGGTTATCTCCACATCCTTATTTATGTCTTCTATATCCTTGATTTTTTGTATAAGCTTACATTCGTTAACCTTTAAATCGGCAGCCTTCTGATAATCCTCTATGGAATCCGCCGATATGGCAAACTCCTTCTCCTCCTGAACCTTTTTCAATTCCTGCTTCAAAGCCTCAAGCTCAACCAGCCCCACGTTTTTAAGGTTAGCCCTGGATCCCGCTTCATCAATAACATCTATTGCCTTATCGGGAAGAAACCTGTCCGTTATATATCTCTCGGACAGCATTACGGCAGCTTCTATGACCTCATCGGATATTTTAACCCTGTGATAAGCCTCATAGTAATCCCTTATACCTTTAAGTATTTCGATGGAATCGTAAACAGAGGGCTCATCAACCTGTACAGGCTGAAATCTTCTCTCTAAGGCAGTATCCTTCTCTATATGCTTTCTGTATTCATTAAGCGTAGTTGCTCCTATTACCTGTATTTCTCCCTTTGAAAGAGCAGGCTTTAATATGTTGGCGGCATTCATTGCTCCCTCGGCTTCACCCGCACCCATAATATTATGGAGCTCATCAATCACCAAAATAATATTTCCAAACTGCTTTGCCTCATCAATTATTCCCTTCATCCTGCTTTCAAACTGCCCTCTGAACTGCGTGCCCGCTACAATCCCTGTCAAATCAAGAAGATAGACCTCGGCGCTGAACAGCTTTGCAGGAACCTGCCTCTTTGCTATCCTGACAGCAAGACCCTCGGCGATAGCTGTTTTTCCAACTCCGGGCTCTCCTATAAGAACAGGATTGTTTTTAGTTCTCCTGTTGAGTATCTGAATCACCCTGTCAATCTCCCTGTGTCTGCCTATAACACGGTCTATTTTATCCTCCTTGGCCTTTTCGGTGAGGTTTGACCCGTACATGTCAAGGAATTTTTTCTTTTTTACATTTTTCTTTTCCTGAGTTTTGGTCCTTGTATTGCTGGAGGAACTCTTGGAGTCCTTATCCTCCGAATATTCCTTGCCCTCCGGATATTCCTTACCCTGCTCTCCCGGGAAATCCTGTTTTCCATCGTTTTTTCCAAAAGCCTTATTTATAAGGTTGAAAAAGGGATTTCCCGAAGCGGCCTGACCTGCCGAATCAGGGATGCTGTTAATGCTGTCGGTATCTATGTTGTCAAAAAGGCCCCCAACCTGCTTATTGAGAGTCTCTATATCGTCGTCGGTCATGCCTGTCTGCTCCAGAAGCTGGTTGACAGGCTGGATACCCTGATTTTTTGCACATGAAAGACACAGGCCCTCCTGAGTTTGCTTTCCATCAATGATTTTAGTTATAAAAACAACCGCAAAATTCTCTTTGCAAACAGAACACATCAT
This sequence comes from Bacillota bacterium, assembly GCA_023390115.1. GTDB lineage: Bacteria > Bacillota > Clostridia > Acetivibrionales > DSM-27016 > Anaerobacterium. The sequence continues at coordinate 48,415 of JAEWDM010000021.1, read as the reverse complement.
CATATTAAATCCCTCCCCGTCTATAAGGCCGTATAGTGCCCTGTAACAGAATCTACCTATTTATATAAATTTTTATCCGCAGTTTCATAATTATTGCATGTTGACATTTCCCTATAATTTTTTATAAGTTTGCTCTTAATCCTTAGCAGAGTGATTTAAGTAAGTCTTTTGGTGAAATATTTCATTAGCCCATAAGTAACAAATTCATAAAATGTTCTATTAGTATATCATATATTGTATTTATAGTCTAATAAACGCCCGTGCTTCTATCAAGGAGTCCGGATAAATAAACAAAATTAACTGTCCGTAAATAAAAATACCTATGTTATAGTCAAAATAGCTGTAATATTTGCAAAACCGATATGAAAAAAATATGTTCAACTTTCTGGCATTTAAATTTATTGCACTCTATGACAGCAAAATATTACCAGGACTTTTTTGCCGCCACTGCGCTATATCGCACAAAGGCTTATAGTTGATTATATATCAGTAAGGCGGCCAGCACAATATTATTTGGCATATATTTAACAATTTATTTAATATCAGGGATTGAAAAATGACCCTTAAGGGTCATTTTTCAGATTGCAGTATTTTTTTGAGAAAGTGCCCTGTATATGAGCCTTTTACCTTTATAATATCCTCCGGTGTACCCTGAGCCACAATTTCTCCCCCCTTGCTCCCTCCCTCGGGGCCAAGGTCAATAATATGATCCGCTATTTTTACAACATCAAGGTTGTGCTCTATAACAACTACCGAATTACCCGATTCAACCAGTCTGTGAAGTATGTCCGTCAGCCTGTGCACATCCGCTACATGAAGTCCGGTAGTAGGCTCGTCCAGTATATATATGGTGCTTCCCGTGCTGCGCCGGGAAAGCTCCGACGCAAGCTTTATTCTCTGGGCTTCTCCCCCGGAAAGAGTTGTTGAGGGCTGTCCTATCTTTACATACCCAAGTCCTACATCCCACAAAGTCTGAAGCTTTCTTTGTATTTTGGGGATATTTCTAAAGAACTCCAGAGCATCCTCAACTGTCATCTCCAGAACGTCGGAGATGCTTTTCCCCTTATACCTTACCTCAAGGGTTTCTCTATTATATCTTTTTCCCTTGCATACCTCGCACGGTACATACACATCAGGCAGAAAATGCATCTCTATTTTTATAATACCGTCTCCGTGGCAGGCCTCACAGCGCCCTCCCTTAACGTTAAAGCTGAAACGGCCTGCCTTATAGCCCTTCATTTTGGACTCGGTAGTACCCGCAAACACCTCCCGTATAAGGTCAAACACTCCTGTATATGTCGCAGGGTTGGACCTCGGAGTTCTTCCTATGGGAGACTGATCTATTTCTATAACCTTGTCAAGATGCTCGACACCCTTTAAGGAGATATGCTCTCCGGCTCTGGTTCTTGCCCTGTTCAGCTCGGCAGCAAGCCTTTTATAAAGTATTTCATTAACCAGAGAGCTCTTTCCCGAGCCTGAAACCCCGGTGACACACGTAAGAACCCCTAAAGGAATTTTAACATTTATGCCCTTAAGATTGTTCTCCGAGGCTCCTTTTATCTCCAGCCATTTTCCGTTGGGCTTCCTGCGACGCGCGGGAAGCTCAATTTTCTTCCTTCCGCTTAAATACAGCCCTGTCAGCGAATTTTCACACTGCTTTATTTCATCCACAGAGCCCTCACACACCACATAGCCTCCGTGCACCCCTGCTCCGGGGCCCATGTCTATTATGTGATCAGCCGCGTACATGGTATCCTCGTCATGCTCTACAACAATCAATGTATTTCCTAAGTCCCTCAGTCTTTTAAGTGTCTCAAGCAGCCTGTCGTTATCCCTCTGGTGGAGCCCTATGCTTGGCTCATCAAGTATGTACAGCACTCCCATCAGTCCCGAGCCTATCTGGGTGGCAAGCCTTATTCTCTGCGCCTCACCTCCTGACAGCGTCCCCGCTGATCTGGACAGCGTCAGGTAATCCAGCCCGACATCCACTAAAAAGCCCAGCCTTGCATTAATTTCCTTAAAAATCTGCTGTGCTATTATTTGATCTCTGCGGCTCAGCTCTATATTTTTAAAGAATTCCCTGCAGTCAAGCACAGACATGCGTACAATTTCATCTATATTTCTGCCTCCGACGGTAACGGCCAGGCTTTCCTTTCTCAGCCTGGCGCCCTTGCAGTCCGGACACGGTGAGCTGCTCATAAATCCTTCATAGTATTGCTTCATTCCATCCGACTGCGTCTCCCTGTAGCGTCTTTCGGTTATATTCACAACACCTTCAAAGGCGCTTAGATAAGAGCCGCTTCCGTATTCCCTCTCATACTCCACCTTTATTTTTTCCCCTTTTGTGCCGTAAAGAATCAGGTCAACTATATGGGGAGACAGCTTTGCAATAGGGGTGTCAAGCTTGAATTTATAGTGCCTTGCCAACGCATTGAAAAACATCCTTGAGTAGGCATCCTCATTTTCAACATTCCAGCCGCCAATGGCTATGGCGCCTTCGGCAAGAGATTTTGATTCATCAGGTATAATCAGGCTGCGGTCAATATTGAGAAGAGTACCCAGGCCGCTGCAGGCGGGACATGCCCCAAATGGATTGTTAAAGGAAAACATTCTGGGAGTCAGCTCCTCAATGCTGATACCGCAGTCACTGCATGCAAAGTTCTGGCTGAACATAAGCTCCTGCTGCCCGTTTATATCCACTACCGCTATGCCGCTGCTTAAGTTAAGCACCGTTTCCATTGAATCCGAAAGCCTTTTTTGAATCCCCGGCTTTACAATAAGCCTGTCCACTACAATTTCCACAGTATGCTTTTTGTTTTTATCCAGAGCTATTTCGTCATTTACGTCCATAACCTGACCGTCGATCCTTACCCTTACGTAGCCTCCCTTCTTTACATCCTCAAGAAGCTTATGGTATTCTCCCTTTCTCCCCCTCACTACAGGGGCCAGGAGCTGTATCCTCGTTCCTTCCTCCAGTGCAAGAATCTGATCCACCATCTGGTCGACCGTTTGCTGGGAGATTTCCTTTCCGCATACCGGACAGTGCGGTATTCCTATTCTGGCATACAGCAGCCTCAGGTAGTCATATATTTCCGTCACCGTACCCACAGTAGACCGGGGATTCCTGCTGGTGGTTTTCTGATCAATAGAAATTGCAGGGGAAAGCCCGTCTATATAATCTATATCCGGTTTTTCCATTTGCCCTAAGAATTGCCTGGCATATGCCGATAATGACTCGACATACCTTCTCTGCCCCTCCGCATATATGGTATCAAACGCGAGAGAGGATTTGCCCGATCCGCTCAGCCCCGTGATAACGACAAGCTTGTCTCTCGGTATCTCAACATCGACATTTTTAAGATTATGTTCTCTGGCCCCTTTTATAAATATGTTATCTCTAATCATAGCTTCTCACCTGTTAAATAAAAAATTTTGGCATAAGGTTAGAATGTCTTCCCCTAATTACACTTATTACATTATACCAAACCGTCAGAAAAATGCAAACATTTGTTCTTTGAATTTTTCTTTTAACCCGGCCTCGTTTAAAGGACTGCGGGAGCACGCCCATAAACAAAAGCAGCCGGATAACGCCACAGTAAATGGCATTGCCCGGCTTGTCATGCTGTTTATGCACCTGATTTCAGCATACTCCCTGCTTAAGCTCATGTGAGATTATTTCTTCAAAAACCGTGTGAATATGCGCCTTTAATTCCACACCCAGGCTTCTCAGCACATGGTCAAATGCCTTCAAGGCAGCATAAATTTTCTCATTCCGGCAGTTCTCTCCCATATGGCCTATGCGTATTACCCTGTCCTTTAGAAAATCAAAAGCCCCTCCGATCAGAATGCCGTGCTCTTCACACAGCTTTCTGCTGAGCTCTTCAAACGCCACTCCCTCTGGAAGCATAACCGTTGTAACGGTGCTTGAAAAGCTTTCCATGGGATAGAGCTGCAGTCCTGCCGCAATCAGGCCCTCTCTTACCGCACCCGCAGCCCTTCTATGCCTTTCAAGAGCGGTTTTATCCCTAAGCAGCCTTCTTACAGCCTCTCTTAAAGCATAAATATCATTTACCGGAGGAGTGTAAGGAAACCATTTGTCCTCATACCAGGTTTTCCAATGGGCCAGACTGCAATAAAAGCCTGCTATTGGAGACTTTCTGTTTAATATTTTGTCCCATGCGGTTTTGCTTATGCTCAGAAAGGCCAGCCCCGGAGGTGCGGATAGACATTTTTGCGATCCTCCTATGACAATGTCCATTTGCCACTCATCGACATAAAGCCTTTCTCCCCCCACAGCAGACACAGAATCTACAATGGTTATAATCCCATACTCTTTTAACATGGGGCAAATCAAGTCAACAGCATTTGTAATTCCTGAAGGTGTTTCACAGTGGACAAGCGTTGCTGCCTTAAAATCGTTATTCTCCTTTAAGAATTCCTTTAATCCTTCAACATCAATGCCCTTATGATAATCTGATATAAAATAGGTAACATGCGCACCGTATATGGTGGCAAATTCTCCAAAGCCCCTTCCGAAAACCCCATTGTCTATACACAGGATATTGTCTCCCGGCTCTATAATGGAGCAGCATGCAGCCTCAAGCCCCAGAATTCCCTCACCGTTTAAAATAACGACATCGTTTTTTGTGTTCATTAGCTGCCTCAGCTTTCCGCAGGTGTCCTTATAAAATTCATAAAATTGCAGATCCAAATCCGGGTTTACAATCTCTGTGCTCATTGCTCTTCTTACATCCTCATGCACATATGTAGGTCCCGGTGTCATTAATAATGATATATTCATATTTACTGCCCCCTCCATAATCATGTACTGGTGCCCTGCCTGCCGGATATGATTTCTGCTGCAAGGCACTAGACCGCAAGCTTAAATTTCTTTATACAATATGCCGCGGGTATTGCCCCAAAAGCCCCTGCCATAATTTGCACAATATTTCCGGGTATGGATGTCACAGGGGATATCCAGTTTCCGTAAATCAGGCCCTCCGCCCCATAATAGCCCGCTACCATCCATACTCCTCCTAAAAGTATCGCAAGCCAGTTCCATAGTGCATTTTGCCCTTTTCTTTGCCCTGCATGTGAGACACTCCCGATGATATATCCCATAACCCCTCTGATTACAAATGTAAATGGAGCCCATATGGCATACGGAGACAAAACATCAAACAGTGCCATCCCGAAAGCTCCTGCAATTGCGCCCTTTTTCTTTCCGAAGATTATTGCGGATAAGAATAAGGCTACATTTCCAAGATGAATAAGTCCCCCGTTAATTGAAAAGGGCAGCCGTATGTTGATAAACGCAGTCGCTATAAAAACCATTGCAATTAAAAGCCCGCAGGTCACCATATCTCTTAACTTAAAGCCTGTGTTCCCGGCAGCATTCACTCCGGAATTCCGTACGTAGTCTTTTTGCATATCCTCACTCCTCAGCGCTTTGTATCGATACAATTTTAAACCGTATCGATATGTTACAAGTATTTTAATAATTGAGGAGAGTTTTGTCAATACAATTTGTTGTTTAAAATTTTATCCGCCACTCCCAGCTTAAGCAGGATAGAGGACAGGCAATAACCCAACACCAGACTTACGCCGCCCTGTATAAGATTAAAAGGAAGCTCTGCTATTGCGGCCGCATATCCAAAGGTCTTGTCAAATATCCCGAGGATATAGCATTCGGCAATGAAATATCCCAAAACCATAATCAGCACCGCGGCGATAGTCCCCGCCATTCTTAATATTCCCTTTCTTTTGTGCGCGCTGGAACGCTCAGCCGCCGCACCTGCCACATACCCTTCAAGTCCCTTCACTATAAAAGTAACGGGAGCAAAAATAATCCCCCCGGGAGATGCAAGATCGGCTATTGCAGAGCCTATTGATCCTGAAATAAAGCCGCAGCTTCTCCCAAACAAAATTGCCGCGACTATTATAACCGAATCCCCAAAATTGATATACCCCGGAGGTACAGGACCCGGTATGCGCGTAAAATATGTACATAGAAAAACAAGTGCTATAAACAGGCCGTTTACTACAACCTTATTTGTAGTGTTACTCAAGACATCTCCCCCTTTTACAACCGTATCGGTACACATTTAAATCGTTCCGAATTGTTAAAAGTATTTTAATGATTAAGGGGAATTTTGTCAATATTTTTTTACCCGTTCAGAAGGGTTAAATTTCTTAACCATTTAAAACGGTTAAGTATGCATATTTTTCGTCATTAATTATAATTTTACTGATTCCGCAGTTATCTACGCTAAAACGCCATGAATCTTCAATTTTCATTCCAAGCAGGTAGGATATTATTTTTCTTACACAGCCCATATGTGTTACTATCATAAAAGTCCCCTGTCTATTGCAGATCAACCGGTCTATAAATTCTGTAATTCTTCCGTATGCCTGTATTGTGCTTTCTCCGCCCTCAACACAATAATTTATGTGGTCGCTGACCCACAGCGCATGCTGCTCGGGAAAGCCCTTAATAATCTCATTATACGTAAGGTCATCCCATATTCCGAAATTGCGTTCCTTTAATGCGTCTGAAAGCCTTAGCCTGACATTTAAATTTTCATTGATGATTTCAGCGGTTTTGACCGCCCTTTTAAGGGGGCTGCAGTATATCTCGTCAACCCTTGTCCCTTCAAGCCTGTCTCTTGCTCCGCGCGCCTGCCGTAAGCCCTGCTCATTCAGCTCCACATCAGTCCAGCCCAGGTATGTCCCTTTTTTATTGCTATCTGTTTCTCCATGCCTTACTAAAATCAACTCCAGCATTTTTACCGCCTCCTCTCATAAAATTACCACAGCACATACGCAGAAATCAGAAATATAGCCTGATTAAGCTCACATACCGCCCCTAATACATCCCCTGTGGCCCCTCCTATTTTACCTGACAAAATCCTTACAAGCACAACCGCCGCAACCGGAGGTATAACGGACAGCGCCATTCTCCCATGTCCTGCCGCCAAAAAAAATATCAGCATGTATATAACCAGCCCCAGCGCCACTTCCCCCACGCCGCACCTGTCGATAAAGCTTTTCCCCAGCCCCGCTCCGCTTCTGGCATACCTCGAGCAGCCTGCCGCCGTCAGAGAGCCTATTCTTCCTGCGACTGGAAAAAGAAGCACAACTCCCGTTATACGGGATGCGGGAATGCTGGACAGCACCGCCCAATTAATCAAAAGCACACACACTATCGCAAGCACGGCATTGGTCCCCACACGGCTGTCTCTCATTATTTCAAGCATCTGCTCCTTCGATCTTCCCGAGAACAGCCCGTCGAAGGTATCCCCGAGCCCGTCTAAATGCAGTCCTCCGGTCAGCAATATATATGCTGCCAGTACAAGAGCCGAGGAAATCAGTGGAGGAAACGCGAGGCTTAACACATAATAGACCGCCGCTAACACCCCGCCTAATATAAGGCCCACAAGGGGGGCAAAAACGAGTCCCTTCCCCATGTCCTCGTCAGTAACCTTTAAGTCAACCGGAAGCGGTATGGTTGTGAGAAATTGCAGCATCAGTATAAAACGCCTTAAAAACGCCATCACACACGCCCCTTTTATTCATATATAAGAATTTATATAGCCGCAGCACCCTTTACTTAATCCTCACCGGTATGCCCGAAACGCAAAGATACACCTCTTCCGCCGCCTCCGCAAGCATCTGGTTAACCCTTCCCGCCATATCCCTGAACGCTCTCGCAGACGCGTACTCCGGCACCAATCCCATCCCTGTCTCATTGGTAACGGCAATAAAAGGCATGGCCAGACTTTTAGCCTCATTTATCAGCTTCTCTATCTCAATTTTTATATTTTTTTCAACCTCATCCCGCCCGGCGGAATTTACCGCCTCCCAGTCGGTGTAGCTCTCAAACATAAGATTTGTAACCATTATTGTAATGCAATCCAGTAAAATCCCGGCTTTACCCGGAGCGCAGCTCCTTAGGGCCTCATCCAGATCCCTGTACGCCTCCAGCGTTTCCCATCGCTCAGGTCTCTGCCGCCTGTGCTTGCTTATCCTGTCCTTCATTTCCTCATCAAGAGGCACCGCTGTGGCAATATAAAGTATATCATTTCCCAGACCCTTTGCCAATTCTTCCGCAAACCGGCTTTTTCCGCTCCTCGCACCGCCGGTTACAAGTATAAGCCTTCCCATATTATTTTTCCTTTCATACGGCCTTAATACTTTTGCCGCAATATCTCGCGGAGAGCACCTATAGCTCTCGCATTGCTTTTCCTGTCCTTTACGGCAAGCCTGAAATAGCTGCTGTCTAAGAATCTAAAGCTTGACGCATCCCTTATTAAAATTCCCCGCAAAAGCATTTCATGCCTGAGCCTCTGTGCAGTAAAACGCGTGTTGCATATTCTCACCAGCACAAAATTACAAGAGGGCGTAAAAGCCTCCAGCTCTTTAATGCCGCAAAGCTCAGTATAAAAGCGGCCTGCTTCCTCCTCAAGCCATTTTGCGGTTCTGTTGAGATACCCGTCCTCATCCTTTAAAACCCTCCCGATATCCCCTGCAAACAAATTTACAGACCATGGCAGCTTTCTATCCCACATTTTCCTTATCAGTCCGGCATTTCCTATGCCATATCCCAGCCTGAGGCCCGGTACGGCAAACACCTTTGTAAAGGCCCTTATAATAAAAAGATTGTCATACTCATTAACATAATGCACCATAGAGCTTTTATTGCCTGATACGGTAAGCTCAATAAAAGCCTCATCTATTATAACATTTATTCCTTTTTGCAATGCATATTTTATAAGCCTTATAAGCTCATTCCTCTCGTAAAGCACAGACGTGGGGTTATTGGGGTTGCACAGCAGAATAGCGTCGGTTCCGTCATTTAAACTCTCCAGCAGGGCATCGACGTTGAGACGGAAGCCGTCTTTGCAGCTGAGCTCAAAATATACCGCCTCTGTACCGTATCTGGCTGCCGCCGCTTCATATTCCGAGAAGGTTGGCGAGGGTATTAAAACCTTTTTGGGCTTTAGCGCCTCAAACAGCAGGAAAATTACCTCGGAAGCCCCGTTTCCCAATATTATACGGCTGCCGCATACCCCAAGGTAATTGGAAATGCACTCCTTAAGCCCGGTACACACGGGGTCTGGATAATTGCTCAGACTGTTTATATTCGAGACTATCACGTCTTTTACTGCCTGCGGAACCCCCAGGGGATTTATGCTGGCACTGAAATCCAGTATGCTGCTTGGGGGAATGCCGTATTCCCTGGCTGCCTCATATATGTTGCCGCCATGCCGTCCGTTATTTTTTTCTTCCGCCATGCCAATAGCCCACTCCTTTTTCTTTATAAAAGAAATTTTACTGCCGCGGCAGCCCCCAGAGCCACAACCAGAGTTATTGCCGACGCCGCATACATAAGCCTTATGGTGTCCCTTATATGCGAAGGCTTAAGCTCAATACCGGGATCGCCTATGACGGGCTTTTCCACCGTCCGCCCGAAATATACGTTGCTGCCCCCTATTTGTATGCCTAGCGCTCCCGCCACCGCCGCTTCAGGATAGGCACAATTGGGGCTTTTGTGGTTTCTCCTGTCCCTCAGCATTATTTTTACGCTGCCACGGAAATTCATCCCGCACAGCAAGGCCGCCAAAGGAATTATAATACCTGAAAGCCTCGCCGGAATATAGTTGGCGGCATCATCCGCCTTGGCGGAGGCCCTTCCGAAATTTATATACCTTTCATTCATATACCCTACCATTGAATCCAGAGTGCTTACCGCCTTGAAGGCATACGCCAGAGGAGCCCCAATTCCCAGCACAGAACCTGCGGCAGCATAAATGACAGGCGACATCACCCCGTCAACAGTATTCTCAGCAGTTGTCTCAACCGCACCTCTTATAACTCCGGCCTCACTAAGCCCCTCCGTTTCTCTTCCAACAAGCATGGACAACCGTCGGCGCGCCTCGGCAATATCTCCTGCGGCAAGCACGGCATGAACTCTTCCGGCCTCATTTGCCATGCACCTTGCCGCAAGCGAGGAATATATAAAATATATGTTAACGGCATGAAAAAGCCACGGGCTCACAAGCATGGCGGCACCGAGAACCGCCCAAACCGTCAGAAAGGCTATTGAAGGTACCGCTGCGGCAAGCACGAGGCCCGCATACCGCTCTCTTCTGCCCATATCCCCATGGCCGTGCGCCTTACCGCCCGATATAATTTTCCTCAGCAACGGCTCAAGCCTTTTAACAAGCCAGCCTATGGCCCTTACAGGGTGCGGAAGCCAGTACGGGTCTCCTGCGATTAAATCCAGCACATATGCAATGAAAACATCTGCCAAAAGCTGCAAAGGCAAGCCCTATCCCTCCTTAGATCCCAACGTCCATTATTTTATAGATCTCTTTAATATCGACATTGCTTCTTAAAATATCTGCCAGCATGTTATACTGCTCCTCCTTAAACCGGCTCATGCTGCGGCTGCCTTGCTCCAAGGGCATAAGTCCCTTTTTTTTCCTTAAGTTGTTTATCATTCCCCATGTAAAGCTCATATTGTCAAATATCCCGTGCATATATGTGCCGTAAACAGTGCCGTCCTCATTGCGCACCCCTCCCGCACAGGCCCGCTCTGTTCCTGAAGCAGTGTGAAGGCTAAGATACGGAATACACCCGTCCATATGCTGCGAAGTCCCCATATGTATCTCATATCCCCGTATGAATGTGCCCTTAAGGCCTTCATTAAGTGCTGCATCCTCGGTAATTTCACCTTCTACCTGCGTTGCGGTTTTCTCCTTCTTAAAAACAGTTCTTATCCTAAGCAGCCCCATTCCATCAAGCCCTGCAATATCGGACTCGGTTTTAAAGGGGTCCTCAATATCAAGCCCAAGCATCTGATAGCCCCCGCAAATACCAAACACCGTTACACCTTCGCTGTTCATTCTCTTTATCTCCGCTTCAATGCCTGTTTTCCTGATAAAGCTCAAATCACCGATGGTGTTTTTTGAGCCGGGAATGATGATCATATCGGGGCAGCCCATTTCCTGTACACGGTCAACATACTTAAGCCTTACCTGAGGGATATTTTCAAAGCAGTTAAAATCGGTAAAATTTGAAATGTGCGGCAGCTTGATAACCGCAATATCGATATCAGAATTCTCTGCTTCCCGCCCCCTTGAAAATCTCTCGGTTACACTGTCCTCGTCGTCTATGCCGAGCCTTGCCATAGGCAGCACACCAAGAACAGGCACCTTAATTATATCCTCAAGCATTTTAAGCCCCGGCTTGAGTATTTCAATATCTCCTCTGAACTTATTTATTATTACTCCCTTGACCCTCTTCCTCTCTTCCTCCGTCAAAAGCAGCATAGTACCCGCCAGTGAAGCAAAAACCCCTCCCCTGTCTATGTCTCCCACAAGCACAACAGGGGCATCTGCAATTTCCGCCATTCCCATGTTCACTATGTCCTTGCTTCTTAGATTTATCTCTGCGGGACTTCCAGCCCCTTCTATCACTATTATATCGTTTCTTACCGCAAGACCATTGTATACCTCCCGGATCATATCCCTCAGCCCGGGCTTAAACCGGTAATACTCGGCCGCCGACATATTTGAATGAACCCTTCCGTTTATAATAACCTGAGACCTTTTATCGGTGGTAGGTTTGAGAAGAATGGGGTTCATGTCGGCGGAAGGCTCCACCCCTGCCGCTTCCGCCTGTACAACCTGTGCTCTTCCCATTTCCCTCCCGTCCTTTGTAATAAAGGAATTGAGCGCCATGTTCTGAGACTTGAAGGGAGAAACGGTACGCCCGTCCTGCTTAAATACCCTGCACAGTCCCGCAGTTACCCAGCTTTTCCCTACTGAGGATGCAGTACCCTGTATCATAATGCTTTTAGCCTTCAAAATTTATACACCTCTGTTTCTTAATGCTCTGTACCGGGAACAGCTTACCGCAAAGGCTTCGGCAATGGACGGATTTGACCAGAAATGGATGTGAGGGTACCCCGCCAGCATACTATAAAGCCTATATCCGCAACGCCAGGTCTTTCCCTCCGTCCCTCTCCTTTTTTTTAGCACTTTAAAGCAGGTGCTTACATAAGGGTCAACCCTTGCAACGGAGTAATGAAATTCGTGCCCCCTTACAATGTCTCCCTTTCTTGATACCACGCTGTCCTGCTCCATCTCTATCTCAACATAGCCGAACCTTTGCAGTGACGAAGCCATTTCACATTTCCCGGGCAAAAGACCCGCCATTTCAAACTCCCTTCCGCTTTTACCGGTGATGCTCCGGCACATATACATTAGCCCGCCGCATTCCGCATATGCGGGAATTCCGCCTGTCACAGCATTTTTAATGCTTGTTCTCATACCGATGTTTGCCTCAAGCTCCTCTCCCCAAACCTCCGGATACCCCCCTCCCATATAAAGCCCGTCAATGCCTTCCGGCAGCTCAACGTCACCGGCGGGGCTGAAAAACTCCAGCTCTGCCCCCAGCATTTCAAGCATGTTTAGATTATCCCTATAGTAGAAATTGAACGCCTTATCCATTGCAACGCCTATTTTTATTCCGGGGTATGTTATTTCCGGAGCAAATGGACTCTGACAATGGCAAACAGCCTCGGAATCCCGTGCCAGCCTGACAAGCAGCTCCAGATTGACAGTGCTTGCAAGCTCCTCCGCCAGTATATCGAGCTTTTTCCCAAGCCCCTCAATTTCTCCGCCCGGAACCAGGCCAAGGTGCCTTCCCGGAAGCTTATACTGACCGCTGCTTTTTAAGTAGCCCACAGCGGTAATGCCTGTTCTTTCCTGTATGGCCTCCTTAAGAATAGCGAAATGAGCCTCGGAATTTATGTTGTTAAGTATTACTCCTTTAATACCGGCTCCGGGATCAAAGTCCTTAAAGCCCCGTACTACCGCTGCGGCACTCAGAGCGGCACCCTTTGCGTCAACCACGAGAATTACGGGCGCCTTTATTATGCCGGACACATGTGCCGTACTGCCCTCGGAGGAGTATATGCCAAAGCCGTCGTAAAACCCCATAACTCCTTCTATTATGGCTATATCAGCCCCTTCAGAGCCTGTCATAAAGAGATGGGAAACAGTTTCCGGGGTGAGCATCCAACTGTCCAGGTTTCTGGAGGCTCTTCCTGTGATTAAGGTGTGAAACATAGGGTCTATGTAGTCCGGCCCGACTTTGAAAGGCTGAACCTTAAGGCCCTTTTTTATGAGGGCCGCCATTATTCCCGTTGAAACGGTTGTCTTGCCGCAGCCGCTGTTTGTTCCCGCTATTATAAGCCTTGGTATTTGCGGTATATGTATCACCTCCTTGTGGGAATTGACTCACCCCCCCTCTTTTGGAAAGAGAGGGGGCAGGGGGGGAGTTAATTTTTTGAGGAATGTCCCCGGTTACGGTTAAATCGAAGCCGCCCTGTCGGTGATTATATCCGCCAGCCTGTCATCGTCTCCTATATGCCTGCTCAGATTAATTTTAATATCGGGGTATCTGGCCCTTATTTCCTCCAGCTCACCCGGAATGTCCTGTGTGACATGCACCCCGTCAAAAATAAACATGGGCACTACCTTTATGCTGTCCGCCCCCTTGTCCGAAAGCTGCCGGATTCCGCTTTCAAGATCCTGCTCAGAAAATTGCAGGTACGCCGCTTGCACAAGCTCCGAGCCTGTCCTTTTTTTTACCTTTTCCACAAGGGAATCTACTATTGCCTCTGTCTCCTTTATCTGACTCCCATGCGCTAAGATTAATATACTGTTCATTGTAAAAACCCTGCCTTTCTTTAATCTGTTATTTCCTTAAAGCCCTGAGAATGCCGCATTGATGGCCTCCTCCGTCATTCTTATGTTCTTGTCGGTATGTGCATAGGACACAAACATTGTTTCAAACTGTGACGGCGGGATATATATACCGTTTCGCAGCATTGCCCTGAAATACTCCGCAAACCGCCCTATATCGCTTTTCACTGCGGTTTTGAAGTCCCTTACCGGCTGCCGTGCAAAAAACGGGCTGAGAGCAGACCCCACTCTGTTTACCCTCAGAGGAACCGAATACTTTGCGGCAGAGCTGTTAAACGCTATTTCAAGCCTTTCTGCCTTTTTATCTGTTTCGCTGTATATTGACGGGTTGTCTCTTAATATTTCAAGGGTTTTTATGCCCGCCGACATGGCCACGGGATTGCCCGACAGCGTACCCGCCTGGTAGACAGGGCCGGACGGAGACACCAGCTTCATTATATCCCTCCTGCCCCCATATGCGCCCACAGGCATTCCCCCGCCTATAATCTTGCCAAGCGTTGTAATATCCGGCAATACTCCATAGTACTCCTGAGCACCGCCGTAAGACACCCTGAAGCCCGTTATTACCTCATCAAATATTAAAATTGAGCCGTATTCCGTCGTTAATCTTCTCAAAAGCCTCAGAAACTCAATATCAGGAGGCACAAGCCCCATATTGCCCGCAACAGGCTCTACGATGACTGCCGCCACCCTGCCCCCGATGCCCGAAAAAATCTCCTCAAGCTCCAGGCAATCATTATAGCAGGCGGTCACAGTGCTTTTAACATAATCCGCTGGCACTCCCGGGCTGTCGGGAACACCTGTGGTAAGCGCACCCGAGCCGGCCTTAACAAGAAGCCCGTCCCAATGCCCGTGGTAGCAGCCCTCAAATTTTATTATTATATCCCTTCCGGTATATGCCCTTGCAAGCCTTACGGCACTCATAACGGCTTCAGTGCCGGAGTTTACCATCCTCACCATTTCAATCGAGGGCACAGCGTCACAAATCATTTGTGCCAGCACAACCTCCTTCTCTGTCGGCGCACCGTAGCTTGACCCGTCCTCTGCCGCCTTCTTCATCGCCTCTACTACCTCATCCCTTGCATGGCCCAGTATCATGGGCCCCCAGGAGCACACGTAATCAATATACCTGTTGCCGTCGGCGTCAAAAATTTTTGATCCCTTTGCCTTGAGAATAAACGGGGGATTCAAGCCCACCGGCCTAAAAGCCCTTACAGGGCTGTTAACCCCTCCGGGTATTATCATTTTTGCCATCTCAAACAGCTCTTCCGACCTCGCATTATCCATTAGCTCTTCACCGCCCTTATTTTATTATGTATTCAAATATAATTTCTCTGCGCAGAGGATATAATTATATCCTCCACCCCGTTGTTATTAAATCCACTGTGCAAGCTGCTTTGCAAAATAGGTAATAATTATTCCCGCTCCGGCACGCCTTATAGCCGTCACCGACTCTGTCACGGCGGCCCTCTCATCAATCCAGCCCTTCTGTGCCGCCGCCTTTATCATTGAATACTCTCCGCTGACATTATACGCGGCAACAGGCACATCAAATCTGTCGCTGATATCCCTTATAATGTCAAGATAGGCCAGTGCAGGCTTTACCATTATAATATCGGCACCCTCGTCTATATCAAGCTGCACCTCCCTCACAGCCTCTTTTCTGTTGCAGTAGTCCATCTGATAACCCCTTCTGTCCCCGAAGGCAGGCTTTGAGCACGCCGCATCCCTGAACGGCCCGTAAAAGGCAGAGGAATATTTTGCGCTGTATGCCATTATTGCTTTATCGGTAAAGCCTTTGATGTCCAGTGCTTTTCTTATCTCCCCCACCCTGCCGTCCATCATGTCGGAGGGCGCGACAATATCGGCACCGGCATGGGCACAGCTAAGCGCCGCCTTAACAATGAGCTCCACCGAAGGGTCATTTAAAACATGTCCGTCCCGCACAACGCCGCAATGCCCGTGGCTTGTGTATTCGCAAAGGCATATGTCTGCCATGAAAAGCATTTGGGAAAAATCCCTTTTGCATTGCCTAAGCGCTGTCTGCACAACTCCATTCTCGTCGTATGCCCCGCTTCCCACCTCGTCCTTTTTATTCGTAACTCCAAAAAGCAGTACCCCGGGAATTCCAAGGCTCTGCACCTCCTCAAGCTCCCGCATCAGGCAGTCTGCCGAAAAATGGTATACCCCCGGCATAGAGGGAATTTCCCTTTTAATACCCTCCCCTTCAACAACAAATACTGGGTAAATCAGCTCTTCCGCCGAAAGCCTGGTTTCTCTCACCAGCCTTCTAATTCCCTCTCCCGCCCTCAGTCTCCTGGGCCTCTTAATTATATCCATAAAGCAGCACCTCCCTCATAGTCCTCCAACCAGTGCGTCCACTAACCCGTCTATAGTGCATTTATCAGCCACCGCCCACACGTCAATCCCTTGCCTGCGTGCAGCCTCAGCAGTTACAGGGCCTATGCATACCACCCTTGCATCCCCTGCTTTCTGCGTCCCTGCCATCCTCACAAAGCCGTTTACCGTCGAGGAGCTTGTGAACGTAATATAATCAATACCTCCGCTTTCCAAAAGCTCCATTGCGCGGCTGCTTCTCTCATCCGGAATTACAGTCCTGTATACTGCCACATCGTCATATTCTATTCCGTTATCCGCAAGTACCTGAGAAAGCCCGTCTCCCGCTATATCCGCTCTGGCAAGAAGAACCCTTTCTCCCGGCTTAACCATGTCTGCCAGACCTTTTGCAAGCTCCTCCGTGGTGTAATGCTCAGGAATGTAATCGGCATTAAGACCGTTTTCCGCAAGCTCTGCGGCAGTCGCCCCGCCCACGGCGCACAGCCTTATTCCCGCCATTGTCCTTATATCTATTCCTTTTTCCCTCATTCCTTTAAGAAAGAAGCTCACTCCGTTTGTGCTTGTAAATACCAGCCAACGGTATTCTCCAAGCCTTTCAAGCACAGCATCCAAAGCCTCCGGCTCCCCGGCTTCCTCTATTCTTATTGCGGGAAGCTCTATTGCCTCTCCCCCAAGCTCCTCTATTTTCTTCGACAGCATGCTTGCCTGATATCCTGAACGTGTAACAAGCACCCTCTTTCCCGCAAGAGGCCCCTTGCCGAACCATTTCAGCCTGTCCTTCAGCTCCACCACTCTGCCTATTACAGCTACCGCAGGGGATTGTATCTCCGACTCCGACGCAACCCGGCATATATCTCCAAGCGTTCCGCACACCATCCTCTGACGTGCGGTAGTGCCGTTTTCTATTACGGCTGCCGGAGTGGACGCATCCTTTCCGTATTTCATAAGCGACGCAGTTATATCCGGGAGGCTTTTCACTCCCATGAGAAACACCATAGTACCCTCAAGTCCCGCAAGCAGCTCATAATTAATTTTCCCTCCCTGCCCATCCCCGCTCTCATGCCCCGTTATAATGTGCAGTGAGGATGAATAGTCCCTGTGGGTAACGGGTATTCCGGCATAGGCAGGGACAGAAACGGCGGATGTCACACCGGGAATTATCTCAAAGTCAATTCCTTCTCTGAAAAGGGCCTCCGCTTCCTCCGCGCCCCTTCCGAACACAAAAGGGTCTCCGCCCTTAACCCTGGCTACCTTTTTACCTTCTGCCGCTCTGCTCACCAGTATTCTGTTTATCTCCTCCTGGGGTACGGTATGGCAATGGGGCATTTTGCCCACATATATAAGCTCGGCCTCCGGCCGTGCCAGGCTTATGGCTTTATCGTCCACAAGCCTGTCATAGACTATTACATCAGCCCTCTCAATACATTCCGCAGCCCTCAGCGTCATTAATTTGCAGTCTCCCGGACCAGCTCCTATTATGTAAACCCTTCCTTCAGACAACCCTGCAGCCCTCCTTCTCTATCTCCCTGACACAAGCTCCGCCAGCCTTTGGCCCAGGCCCTCGGCATTTTGCTTATTTCCCTCTATACATTCCCTTCTCATCTCTATCTTATTTTCAGGCGCATACATTCCGTAAACCCTCATCACATCACCCTCAATAACGGCATGGGCTGCTACAGGCTTGCTGCAGCCGCCGTCAAGCCTCCGCATATATGCCCTTTCGGCACTAAGGCAGAGAGCCGATTCCCCGCAGTGAACGCTTTCCATGAGATAAGAGGCATCGTAGCCCCTTCTGGCTTCGATGGCCAGAATACCCTGTCCTGCAGCGGGTATGAAATCCTCAGCCTCAAAGCACTGCGTACATCTATCCTGAAGGCCCATTCTCTTGAGCCCCGCCATAGCAAGCATGATTGCATCATATTGTCCGTCCGTAAAGCTGTCCAGCCTTGTAAGTACATTTCCTCTAAGGGGTCTGACAGTTACCAGGCTGTTCTTCTGCAAAAGCTGCACCTCTCTTCTTACGCTTCCTGTGCCTATAACAGAGCCTTCCCCAAGCTCCTCCAGCCTTTGGCCGTTCCTTGCGACAAGCACATCCCTTGGGTCCTCCCTTTTAGAGACAGCGGCAATGACCAGCCCGTCAGGCAGCAGAGACGGCATATCCTTTGCGCTGTGTACGGCAATATCTATTCTTCCATCCATAAGGGCATTTTCCAGCTCCTTTATAAAAAGCCCCTTTCCCCCTAACTCATCCGGCCTCTTGTCCAGAATCAAATCCCCCCTTGTTTTAATGGGGACCAGCAGGAAATTATATTGCGGAAGCTTAGCCCTTACCTGCTCGGTTATCAGCCTGCTCTGCGCTATCGCCAGCCTGCTTTCGCGCGTACCCACTCTAATCGTTTTCATAATCCACGTACCCCTCAAATATGCTCTCCAGCCTTAGCAAAAGCTGCTGCCTTTCATACTTCTCATAGCAGCTTAATGCTTCCTCCATTATTTCATACAATACCCTTTTCCTCTTTTCGGCATTTTTTATTTTCTCCTTAGCCCTGCTTCTAAACGGCTCCAGTAAATCCACGGCATCCCCCCAATACCGGGGGATGGATGATCCAATATGCCGTCTTACCCTTTTAGACATGGACGGATACCTGCCTGAGGTAGAAACGCCCACCACCAGCTCTCCCCTTCTTATAATTGCGGGGAATATAAAGGTACACTTTTCCGGGTCATCCACCGTATTTACCATTATGCCCTTTTTGACACAGCTATTATAAATACTCTCATTAATCCTTTCATCATCCGACGCGGCAATAACCACAAAGGCCTGCTCCAAGTCCTCCTCCCTGTATTCTCTGAGGACGAGGTCTATCTGTCCCATGTCAGCCAATTGTACTATTTCATGCACCGCATCCAGGCTTACTACAGTAATAACCGGCCCAAAAGCCATAAGTGCCTCAATTTTTCTCTCAGCGACATTTCCGCCTCCCACTACAACGCACCTTTTTCCTTTTAGATCTACAAACATAGGAAAAACAGGCATTTTAGCCTCCCCCCTTCAGTGCGGCTGTTTTCACTACCGCCTCAAGCAGCTCGTCAATACTGCCCGTCTTATTTATATATCCCAGCTCCGGGCGCCTGACCATTATTACAGGTATGCCCAGCTCGGCGCAGGCCAGAAGCTTTTGGGGAGTCCCTCCCTCGGCGCCGCTGTCCTTTGCAACCATAACAGCAGCCTTGCAGTGCTTCAGCATTTCAATATTCATCTCCCGGCTAAAAGGGCCCTTAACAGCAATTATTGAAGATGCGTCAAGGCCCGCCTGCTCACACCTTAAAATCACCTCACTCTGCGGAAGCACCCTTGCAAACAGCCTGTGCTTAGGATTTCTTATTGTTCCCGCAAATACCTCTATATTATTGCTGCCCACTGTGAGAAATATATTCCCGTCAAACTCATCGGCCTTTTCAGCAGCTTGCCGAGAATCCCCGGCCCATATTATATTTTTGTCTTCCGTCAGGGTACACGCTCTTTCAAATCTATAGTAAGGGACATTTGCAAGCCTGCATGCCCTTATTGCATTTGAGGATGCCTCAGCCGCATAGGGGTGGGATGCATCCACAATGCATTTCGCACCGGTCTTCTCAACAAGCCGTGCCATTTCCCCGGCACAAAGCCTGCCGTCCAGCACCGAAACCCCCTGGCCCATCTCTATCAGGCTTCCGCCGAAGCCCGTTGCCACCGTAGCCGTAATCCTTATTCCCCTCCGCGCGAGCCCCGCTATAATTTGTCTGGCATCGGAGGTACCCGCTATAACAATTACATCCTGCATACCCTTATACAAAGCCCCTTCCCGATTTCTTATTATATCCGGCAACAAGGATTTTACCACGCACCTTACAGCACATAGCCCCTTGGTGTTATTATTCTCCCGTTTTCGACATAGGTTGCTGAATTCCCTATTATCACTGTGGAAAACATATCGATCTCAAAATCAAGCATACCTTCAAGGGATGTTATCTCACAGCCTTCATTCTTCCTCCCCGCGTTTCTCACAATTCCCACCGGTGTTTCCGGACTTCTGTATTCCATAGCAATCTCCCTTGCAATGCCTATATACCCGCTTCTTTTTTTGCTCCTGGGGTTATAGAGGCAAAGCACAAAATCCCCCTGCAAGGCAAGCCTTATTCTGCTGCATATCAGCTCCCACGGCGTCAAAAGATCGCTTAAGCTGATGACGGCGAAATCATGCATGAGAGGAGCCCCTAAAAGTGCGGCTCCGGCACTTGCGGCGGTTACTCCCGGAATGATTTCAACCGGTATTGCGCTTCCCGATTCGTTAAGCACCTGAAGCATTACCCCCGCCATACCGTAAATTCCGCTGTCCCCGCTGCTCACAAGAGCCACCTTGAGGCCGTTCTGCGCTTTTTGAAGCGCCATCCTGCACCGCTGGACCTCTCTTGTCATACCCGAGCTTACAAACTCCTTTTCCGGAAAGTAATCCCGGATCAGCTCAATGTATGCCCCGTAGCCTACAACAATATCCGCCGCCTCTATAGCCTTTGCCGCCCTGTACGTCATATTCTCCATATCTCCGGGCCCAATGCCCACCACGCATATTTTCCCCATATCACGGCTCCTGTCCGCTGCTTTTCATAGATTCCGCCAGGCATCTGAAATATACCTTCATGTCCTCATTGCAGGCATTCTCCCTGACATTATATATAAACCGGTTTATTATATCACCCACAATACTGTTTACTGCCGCTCTTACCATTTCCTTATCCTCATTACCCGATTGCTTCAGCCTTCCGATTACCCCTTCAATTTTCGCTTCAGCCGACTGCTGTACAAGCTCACGGATATGCTTAACCTCCGGAAGCACTCTTCTGAACTCATACCACTTTTCATACCTTTCTATAAATTCCCTTATGATGGGTCTGGCCTTGGAAGCCTCCTCAATTCTCCTGTCAAGGTTTTTAAAGGAAATGCATTTAAGGCTGTCTATATTATAGCAGCTTATTCCCTCCACCTCTCCAATCAGCTCATCCATATCCCTCGGTACAGCCAGATCGATAAACACCCTTTTCTTTAATACGGTAATATTTTTCTCTACCATATCTCTCGTCAAGGTATAATGCGGGCTTGAGGTAGAGCTTATAACAATGTCACACTCATTTACCACCGAGTATCTTTTATCATAGTCAATGGCTATAACTCCCGGCATTTGCGTCAGTATGCCGCTGCTCGTGCCATGAGCCCTGGTGGTGGCATAAATTTTGCCCACGCCTTTGGAAAGCAGGTTTTTAAATACTATAAAGCCCATCTTGCCTGTTCCTATGACAAGGGCGCATTTCCCCGAAAGGCTCTCTTTAAAAGACTCCTCCAAAAGCTTAGCCGCCAGAGATCCTATTGACAAGGACTCATGCGACAGCCCGGTGCTCGTCTTTACCTCTTTGGCAGCCGTTACGGCTTCCCTGAAAAGGGTGTTGAGTATACTTGAGCTGGTGTGGGCCTCAAGCGCCATATCATAGGCTTCCTTCACCTGTCCGAGAATCTGATCCTCCCCCAGCACCATAGAGTCAAGGCCGCTTGCCACATTAAAAAGATGTCCTGCGGCCTTGACTCCATCGTAAACATAGAAATACTTTTTTAAATTATATATGTCAAGCCCTTTTATACCGCACAGGGCATTCTGCGCCTGTCCGGCGTCAAAGCCCTCCGTGTGGGAATAGATGTATATTTCAGTCCTGTTGCAGGTGGAAAGCAGTATGCATTCCTCTACCCCCTCGAGCTTAAAAACATGCTTTAGGGCCTGTATTCTCTCATCCTTATTAAAGCTGAGAAGCTCACGTGTCTGTATTGGGGTAGTCTTGTAGTTTATTCCTGTGACATAAATATTCATATTAAGTATTCCCTCTCCTCCCGGCAAAGCGCAAGCGTTATTCCACTGTAGACGGTCTTGCCGCATATAAGCTCCCCGGCCCGGCACGCAAGTCTTGCACACGGCTCTGCAACACCCGCCACTCCTGTTTTTTCCCTTACGAATTCCGAGCCATGAAATTCATCCTCTATCTGTGCTATATCCTTATTTGGTATTACCTTCAATTCCAAGCCTTTATCCCTGCAAAACTCCTCAAGGCATCTTTCATTTTTCTTTAATTCTATGGTCGCAAGGCGTTTTAATGACAGCATGCTCCTTTTATTGCAGTTCATAAAATCCCTGACAGCCTCTTCAAACGCCTCCCTTGAGGTTCCCTTTCTGCAGCCCGCACCCAGCACAAGGCTTCTCGGCCTTATATAAAGGGTTCTCTCTCCCCGGGCCTCAATATCGGTGCGGCTCGACAGCACAACCATATTGGCGGGACACTCACCGCCGCCGGGCTTGTACATCTTAACGCAGGAAGGTAAATCACCCTTGAGCTTATACCCTGAGTATATTGACACCGGCTCACCCCTCAAAAGAGCTGAGCTTATTGGCTTAAGCTCCCGCATATTCTCTATTGCGCAATCATTTTGTGCCGCAAAAGCATCTAACGAAATCAGTCCGTTTATATCGGTTGCAGTGGTTATCACGGGAACTGCTCCCGTTTTGCCGGCCAGCCTGTGCGCAAGCATATTGGCACCCCCAATATGCCCTGACAAAAGGCTTACGGCATACCTGCATTTTTCGTCCATTACCACCACCGCCGGGTCTGAGGCCTTGTCAATGATATACGGCGCTATTGACCTCACAACAATGCCGCATGCCATTATAAACACAAGCGCGTCGTAATGCCGGAACAGATATCCCGTAAAGGCCTTAAAATCCCCCTCAATCATCCTCACATCTGTATTTTGCGGGCCTTCATCCTGTATAAAGGGCAATAGCCCGCTTTTTATAAAAGCACAGGCGCCGAGCTCTCTGCTTACGGTAAGCGCCAGCCGGGCCCCATTTGGGGTAAGTGCTATTACGGCGCACTTCATTCGGTTCCCCTCCTGTATTCATGGGTAAAGCCGCTGTCATAAAGCCTGGACAGCTCATACTCATCACCGAGAAAATTCCCCACAGCCAAAAGCGCCGTTTTCTTTATTCCTTCCCTTTTAGCCTTATCTGCAATATCCTTAACGGTTCCCATAACAATTTTCTGGTCCGGCCACGATGCCTTGTAAATAACAGCAGCAGGGGTATCATCTTCATACCCCTGCTTCAGTCTCTCTATCAGCTCATCAATCATGCCTGTGCTTAAAAATATTACCATGGTTGCGTTATGCACAGCCAGAGAAGCTATGTCCTCCGAAGCAGGAACACCCGTCCGCCCCTCCATACGGGTAAGTATGACGGTCTGTGTCACTCCGGGAAGGGTATACTCCTTTTTTAATGCCGCCGCTGCAGCGAGGAATGAGCTTACTCCCGGTATAACCTCGTATTCTATTCCCCTTTTGTCCAGCTCGCGCATCTGCTCACGCAGCGCACCGTAAACGGATGGGTCTCCAGTATGCAATCTTACGACGGTCTCTCCGTTTTGATGCCCCTCCGACATGATCCCTATCACTTCCTCCAGTGTCATATACGCGCTGTTGTAAACAACACAGTTCCTTTTAGCGAATTCCAGAACCTCTATGTTTACCAGCGAGCCCGCATATATGGCAATATCAGCCTGGGACAGTATTTTTTTCCCCTTGACGGTTATCAGCTCGGGGTCTCCCGGGCCTGCGCCTATAAAGTAAATCATATTATCTTACCCCGCCCTTTTTAATTATCATAGTAGTAAAATAGCTCAAATCACTTTGACGAGCAGTGTCAATGTCAAATGTCACAAGCTCATCGTCAAAGCCGCACCTGCTCACGACAACAGCTCCGTCTGCCATCCCGGCGGCTGTCAGGCAGCTCTTTATTTTATCAAGGCTTTTTGCCGCCTTCATTATTATAATATTATCAAAGCTCCTTAATATATGCCGAAGCTCTCCATCCTCAAAAGCCCCGGGTATAACGGCAATGCTTTCGGAGCCTTCACCCAGGCTTACGCCCGCTCTGGCCGCCGAGGCACAAAACGAAGTAATTCCCGGTATTATCCGGGTATCATAGCCCTGCCGGGATAAATTTTTATGTATATACATATATGTGCTGTAAACAGTTGGATCGCCGAGGGTAATAAAGGCTATGTCCATGCCCTGATCCAGCCTGTGCCCGAGCTGCGCCGACGCATCCTCCCAGCTTCCCTCCAAAAGCTTCTCGTTGCAGCTCATAGGGAAAACAAGCTCTATTACAGGCTTTTCATCTCCTATCACTCTACGGGCTATTGACAGCGCCAGACTGTCCTTATCCGCCGATGTCTTTGGCACTGCTATATATTGCACAGCCTCAAGAATTCTCTTTGCCTTAATTGTAATGAACTCGGGATCTCCCGGGCCCACCCCCACTCCGTACAGCTTGCCCTTCATAGCTTACCTCCTTAACACACCCTTTATTTTGTGGCTTTTGGGCCGAAATAATATGCACAGGGTTCAAAGCCCGCATAATATGCTTATCCCCGGCTGTCCCGCCCCTTGAAACAGAAACACAGGCTATGCCAATATCAATAAAGCCTCTTTTCTCAAAGCCCTTTACCGCCTCATAAACCGATTCTATTGTTACGGCGCTCACTACCACCCTTATACTCCTTTTAATGTCCGAAAGCGCTTGCAGTATTTCCTCCAATTTCCCCGACGTGCCTCCTATAAATACCCTGTCGGGAGGTGGCAAGGCCTTCAGCGCTTCCGGAGCCTCTCCATGGACCACATGAATATTCCTCAGTCCGAACCGGAGCGCATTATCTTTAATAAGCTGCAGCGCAGAGGCATCCTTTTCTATAGAATATACCCTTCCGCTTTTACATATAAGGCCACATTCAACCGATACCGAGCCTGTCCCCGCTCCTATATCATATACCGTATCCGTTTCTCTTATGCGAAGCTTGGATAATGCAATGCAGCGAACCTCTTCCTTTGTCATTGGCGTCTCTCCCCTTTTAAGCATGCCGTCCGGTATTCCGTACGTAGCATAATTCCACCCGCCTGCCGCAAAGCTATCCTCCTTGCATTCCGTTTGCCCCGGCTCCGTTCTCCCGCCCCCTTCTCCTCCGCTTTCAATATACATTATGGAAAGAGGCTCAAAGCTCATGTCAAGCATATCCTCAGGTGCACCCTCAGTTATCCTCTCATTGGAATAACTGAGGTTTTCGCCAACTGCAATCCTGCAGCTTACCAGGCCGTTCCCGGCAAGTCTTCTGCATATGCTATCCGGCGTGGAGCTTCCTCCTGTAAAAAGTATGACCTTAGGGTTGTTCCTTACCGCGTCAATTAGCCCGTCCGCAGCTCTCCCATGCACGCTTAGCATATATACATCGTTCCATTCAATACCCAGCCTTGCACAAAGATATTGAAGCGAGCTGATTCCCGGTATAACCTCTATGCACCCGCCTCCAAGCCTTCCCTTAAGAAATTTTGCAATGCTGAATATACCGGGATCTCCAGATGCCAGAACAGTTATCCTCTTCTTTCCCCTGTTGTGAAATATATACCGGCATACAGCGTCCAGATCGCCCCCTATTGCAACTTCTTCCTTTCCAAGCTGTCTGAAGCCCTCAAGGCTTCTTTCTCCTCCTATCAGCACATCACTGTCGCTTATAGCCCGCATGGCGGCCGGAAGAATATAATCCTCACCTCCCGGCCCTATTCCCGCTATATAAATTTTATCAGCGTCCCTCATAGTCTCTCTCCAATTTATTCAGCATGTCTCTTGCATTTGAATCCATTTCAATCAGCGTTCCGCGCCCATCAAATAAAACTGTTCCTATACTGATTTTATTAAAGGTATACTGCATGCACCGCTCGGAAGCACTTGACACAATTCTCCGGAACACACCGTTCAAGCCCTCGGAGGATATAATTGCCGTGGCTGCCTCTGTTGTCCTGCAGCCATATATCTGTGAAACAATATCGCAGGAAGCACCCTCCAGCGCCGCATACCCCGCCATAATTTCCATTCTGGCATCGGCGGTCCTGCTATGGGTATTAAATATTCCCGCCGAAACCTTCACAAGCTTTCCTATATGTCCAATTATAACAACATTCTCGACATTGCACTCTAACGCCCTGTCAAGCATGAAACCCACAAAATTTCCTATTTTAATAATATTGTCTGCTTTGAGGCCCAGCTTGTCAACCCCAAAGCGCTCTCCGTAATTCCCAAAGGCGTATACAGGATTTTTTATTCCCCTTGCCACGAGAACATTAAGCTCGGCGGCAAGCGCATCCCTCCAAGCATCTTCCGACACAGGCACAACTATGCCTGTAGTGCCGAGTATGGATATTCCTCCTACTATACCCAGCCTCGGGTTATAAGTCCTTTTGGCAATTTCCTCGCCTCCGGGCACGCTTAAAACTATTTCCGCTCCCCGGCCTTCACCCGCGGCCTCCCTTACCTCACTCACGATCATCTGCATTGGAACGGGGTTGATGGCGGGGCCTCCCACCTCTGCCTTAAGCCCCGGAAGAGTTACCCTGCCTATTCCCTCACCCGCCTTTATATTAATACCGCCTTCACCGGTAAGCCTTGCCCTTGCAAATATTTTAAGCCCGGTAGTAATATCGGGGTCGTCGCCCCCGTCCTTTACAACCGAGCATACCGCCTCACCTTCCCTTAAGGCCGCGTCCCCCACAGCAAGCTCCAGTACCTCTCCGGAAGGAATCCGTATACGCACGCTTTGTGGCACAAAGCCCGACACAAGCATCATAACCGCCGCTTTAGAGGCCGCCGCCGCGCATGACCCGGTGGTATATCCCTTTCTTAACTTTTTTCCGTTTACAAGCACATAATCGTCCATAAAACAATTCCTCGCCTTTCTCCCCCTCTTTTCAGGAAGAGAGGGGGCCGGAGGGTAAGTCCTGTTCAGCACATATACAAAATGGCATTGACAATTGCCGCCGCCACATTGCTTCCTCCCTTTCGGCCCTCCGATATTATATACGGCACTCCTGCTTTTTTAAGAAACCGCTTTGATTCAACCACATTTACAAAGCCCACGGGCACACCGACAACAAGAAGGGGCTTTGCCCTGCCCTCAAGAATAAGCTCACAAAGCCTTATAAGGGCCGTAGGCGCATTCCCTATTGCATATACTCCGTTCTTACCGTCCTCTGCCGCTCTGTCCATGCACAGGGAGGCCCTTGTGACATTTCTGTCCGCCGCGTCTGAGGCTATGGACGCATCGTCCATGTAGCATACCGCCTCTCCCCCGTAACTGCCCAGTACCCTTTTATTTATTCCCGACCACACCATCCTGGTATCGGCAACCACATTGCTTCCCGCTTTCAGAGCATCCATACCGCTTTCGGCAGCCCCGGCGCTTATGCTTAATATATCGGCAAACTCAAAATCGGCGGTTGTGTGTATTACCCTCTTGATTATATTGTCATGCATGGGCGGAAAGCTTCTGTCTCCAAGCATTTGGGAAATAATCTCAAAGCTTCTTCTTTCAATGTCCGACGGGCTTACTCTTTCTATACCTTCCAGCATTTTATATACCCTGTTTACCTTTCAATTTTCAATACCAGTCCTTGCAGGAATACCCTTTTTAAAAGGGTGCTTTACAGCACTGATTTCAGATACATAGTCGGCCAGGGTGATAAGCTCCGCAGGCGCATCCCTTCCCGTCATTACCAGCTCAAGCCCCGCAGCCTTGTTTGCTATCAGCTCTGAAATCTGTGATATGCAAATTGCATCTATTGATATGCAGGCCATAATTTCATCCAGTATTATCATGTCCCACCTGCCGCTTGCAGCCTCTTCCGCGGCATATTCAAACAGCTCCGTGACTGTCCTTTTTAATTCCTGCCTTTCGGCCTGGTCCATATCCCATGTGAACTTCTCACATCCCTTTGACCTTGCAAGCTTAAAGCGAGGACTGAAATTTTTAAGGGCTAAGACCTCTCCCGTCTCACGGCTTTTCAGGAACTGGACCATAAGCACCCTGAGTCCCCTTCCGTATGCTCTTACCCCAAGTCCGGCCGCCGCCGTAGTTTTACCCTTTCCGTCGCCTGTATATATATGCACAAGCCCCATGTCCAATTAAAGCCCTCCCCGATCATATGGTAGGGAACGCCCCTTGCGGCGTTCCGCTGTATTAAAAAGACCCCTTAACACAGAGAGTGCCAAAAGGTCTTAAGCAAAACATACAGCCATTTATTAAATACTTAAAACACCCTCCATCGCTCGTAGAGTTAACGGTGCATCATACAGGCAGGTATTCTGACTTAGAGGCGTCATTGCCCTAAAAGCCCCTTCCCATGCATTAACAAGAAAATTCAACGCACAGCGGGTTTAAGCTTAAGGACTTCCCCTTTACAGCGGCGGGACCGTGAAGGATTTTCACCCTCTTCCCTTTTATTTTACCCACTTAAGATACCCGTGAGCAAAAACCTGTATAATCGTTATTCAGTTTTTACAGCAAACTGTACATAGCAATATAATAACTATAAAAGCAATACTTGTAAAGCATTGCTCTGAAACAGACTTTATTTCTTCAAAATGCTCCTGATCCTTGTAGAGGGATCAAGCAGCGAGCTTAAGGATTGATCGTGGTTTAATGTGTCTATAAGCAAGGCTATAAATTTAGATACGTCAACATCGCAATACCATGGCGCCTTAAGAAGCTCCTCCCTCCTGTATGTCAGGTTTGTAGAGAATATTTTTGTAATAATGCCTTTATCGTAATAATCGTTAAACATGTCTATCCCCTCGGTGAACAGCGCAAAGGTCACAGCTACATATATCCTTCTCGCCTTTCTCTGCTTAAGCTCCCTTGCCACGTCAAGCACAGAATCTCCCGACGATATAAGGTCGTCCACTATGAGCACATCCCTGCCCTCAACCGATTCCCCCAAAAATTCATGCTTTACTATGGGGTTCTTTCCATTAACAATCCTTGTGAGATCCCTGCGCTTGTAAAACATACCCAGATTCAAGCCCATTATATTGGCATAATATATATTCCTGTTTATCCCTCCCTCATCGGGACTTATAACCATCATATTATCCCTGTCTACCTTAAGGTCGGTTTCGGATTTTAAAAGGGTCTTAATTATCTGATAGGTGGGGAGAATATTTTCAAAGCCCTTTATGGGTATTGCATTCTGAACCTTGGGGTCATGCGCATCAAAGGTAAGAATATTTTCAACCCCAAGCTGCTCCAGCTCCTGAAGTGCAATGGCACAGTCAAGTGATTCCCTTGAAACTCTTTTATGCTGCCGGCCTTGATACAGGAGAGGCATTACAAGATTTATTCTTTTTGCCTTTCCCCCTACCGCCGAGATAACCCTCTTAATATCCTGAAAATGGTCATCGGGGCTCATTGGGCACTCCATACCGAACATGTTGAATTTACAGCTATAATTTCCTATATCACTTATTATATACAAATCGTAGCCCCTTATAGACTCATTTATAACCGCCTTGCCTTCTCCCGACTTAAATCTCAGGCAATCTGCCGATATAAGGTACGAATCCCTTTTATAGTGAGCACTTAAATGCTTATTGCGCTCCAATTCCGACATTTCATTCCTTTTCTCCACAATGTGCCTGTTTACCATATTGCCCAGCTCGTGACTGCTCTTCATTGATATAATCCCCAGCGGACCCACAGGCGAAATAAGCATTTGTTCACTACAATCAGTTGTAGACATTATCATTCCTCCGATATGTATTAGTATTATCCTCTGCTTTCAACAGAATAGCCCTCTATTCTGCCGCATAAATATTATAATATTTATTAAGCATTAAGTAAATTCAATATATTTACAGGTCCCCGGCCATTTTATACTCCATATCAGAAATACGTTAATAAAGCTGTTTAACTGCCCTAAAATAAAGGTAAAGTCCAGCCTTTTTTAAATTCAAAATAATAAAACCCAAAATAATATTCAGAGATACTATAGCATTCATTGTACTTCTAAGCTCCCGTTTCTTAGACGCAGGAAAATATCTGGGTATAGATTTTTGCTCACCTAAAAGCTGTATCCATAAATCAAGATTATCATCCTCTACAAAATCATTTATTACTATATTCATGTGCTTATTTTTACACAGACTCAAAATCTGAAGTTTTATTTCTTTTAGGCTGCCCTTCTCGCGGTAGTCTATCCTAACCCTTTTCCTAATACCGCTCACCGCATTAAGCCTGAAAAGAGCAATGCCCTTAAACAGCTTTAAAGCAACAGGCTTGGAAACATTTAAAGCTTCTGGATGCTTTTCTATAAAATATAATGTGTTGCGTTCAATATCATTATTTTTGCCGTCATTGTTTTTTGCTCTGTCCATATTCCAGTGGTACTGGTGAAACGCCTCGGTTCTATTGTTTATAATAATTTTTGCTCCATTTTTATAAAGGCGATATCCAAGCTCAACATCCTCCAGTCCCCAACCCTTAAATTGCTCGTCAAAGTACCCGTACTCTTCCATAAGTCTCTTTGGAATCGCCATATTACAGCTAAATGCCTGAAGCCACGGATAAATGTGGCAGGAAGAGTTATAGGATAATTCACTGTAAACTATGTGCCGCATCTCCAGTTTTTTAAATGTATTAATCTTAAATTCAGGGCCTTCATAGTACCTGTCTTTTGACACCTCTTCATGCGGCACTTCCTTGTCCAGCATTACTCTGTTCCCTATAACAACAATATCCTCTCTGACTTTAAAGCATCTGTCCGTCTCCTGGAGATAATTTTCCTTTACAAGCATGTCCCCATCTATAAAAATAATAATTTCACCGCATGCGGCCTTTATACCTGCATTCCTGGCCCTTGACCTTGAAGATTCGCTGCTCCTGTCAAGGTATATATACTTGAGCTCATAATTCCTATTTATGCCTTTAATGTATTCTCGTGTCCCGTCATCGGAGCCGTCATCAATAACTACTGCCTCGTAGTCTTCTCCGGTATACCCCCTTTGAAAGTTTAATGTTTGGAGGGTATTTTTTATGAGCTTTTTACTTTGATATGTAGGTATAATAAAACTGAAACGTTTTTGATTATTCATTATAATGCCTCCCATCGTTACAGGCTGGTATAAATCAAAGGGCTTCACGCATTCATTCTGCATAATTAAGCTTAATGTTTAAGTCTTTTTACCTCTTAATATTTTGTAGTAGAAATTAAATATAGCTCTGTTAAGTCCCAAAATTAAAAAGAAAGTATTTACCTTTAAAGCATCTGCCATGTCAAAATTGTTTTTAATCCTAAGTTCTTGAGACATTGGGAAATACCTGGGTATGGATTTAGGCTTCTCTAAAAGCTGTATCCATAAATCAAGGTCATCCTTTTCCACGAAATCCCTCACTATTATGTTCAAGGAACTCTTTGCAGATAATTTCAAGATTTCAGACTTGATAGCTTCAAGATTATTCTTTTTACTATAATTAATTTCAACCCTTTTTCGGATTCCCCTGACCGCATTTAGGTTTAAAATAGCATTTCCTTTGAAAAGCTTTTCAACCATATATACAGGAAGTCCTAAAGCCTCTGGATACTTTTGTGCAAAATATATCGCATTGCGCGCTATAGCTTGATATTTATCCGCACCTATTTTTATGGTATTTTCTTTTGAATGGCACTGGTGAAAGGCCTCGATCCTGTTATTTATAATAATCTTTGCCCCGGCCTTATAGAGCCGGTAACCAAGCTCAACATCCTCCATGCCCCAGCCCTTGAAATTTTCATCAAAATATCCGTTTCTGTCCAGAAGTTTCTTTGAAACAGCCATATTGCAGCTGAACACATGCATCCATGGATAGATTTGACAGGAAGAATTGTAGGACAAATGCTTATACATAATATGCCTTATTTCCATCTTATTAAATGTGTCAACCATAAACCCAGGAGCTTCATAGTATCTGTCTCTTAGATCCTCTTCATAGAATGCATCCTTATCCAGCATTACTCTGTTGCCTATAACGACAATATCTTCCCTGACTTTAAAACATCTGTCAATCTCTCGGAGATAATCTTCCTTTACAAGCATGTCCCCATCTATAAAAATAATAATCTCACCGCATGCAGCCTTTATTCCTTTATTTCTCGCCCTTGACCTTGAAGATTCGCCGTTCCTTTCCATGTATATGTACTTGAGCCCGTAATTTCTGTTTATGCCTTTTATATATTCTCCGGTTCCATCAGTAGAGCCGTCGTCAATAACTACTGCCTCATAATCTTCCGCCGAATACCCTTTTTGACGGTTCAATACCTGCAGGGTATTTTTTATCAGTTTTTTATTTTGATATGTAGGCATTACCAAGCTAAACCGCTTTTTTTCGCTCATAAGAACCTCCTTGCGGGCGAAAATTTCCCATGTGAAATTTTAAAAGCATTAAGTCCATATTCGGTTTATACATATAATCTATACTTAATAACGTTATATTTTAATATACTGTTTTAAAAAACAGCTTACCATATATTCCATTATATTACATAATTCATGTTTGTCAATACCAACAAACAATAGCATGTTTAGACTTTCATACAAAGCCATTGCTAATTAGGATAATTTCCCATGTATTTGTACAGCTTCACCCTATTTTTATTTGCCTCACATCTCAAAAGCTTTTCGTTTTTATCCCTAAAAGTCATCAGCCTAAAGCCATATAGTATTGGCTAGGCAATATCCAGTCTCATTTTATAGTCATCCATAACAAAGCCTTTACCAATATCGGTAACAATTTCCTCAATGATTTTGAAGCCCATCTTTTTATACGCTTCAATTGAATTTACATTACCTTTATTCACAGTAAGCCATATATATCCACAGTTTTTACTTTTACAGACTTCTGAAAGCATATCTATAAGCCTTCGGGATATGCCTCTCCCTCTGAAGTCCTTTTCAACATAGAGCTTGCTTAAAAAAAGGCCCTCTGCGCCATCGGGCTTTACGGCACAATAGCCTATAATTCCGCTTCCATGCCTTACAATATAATAAGTGTACCCTCCTTCTGAAATATCCTCCGATATCCTTTGTGCTGTCTGGTACTTATGCAGCATGTACTCAATCTGCGGAAAGCTTATTATCGATGCATAGTGCTCGGTCCATACTTTTCTGGCAAATTCCTCCAGACAAACCATGTCCTCTTTTTTATCCAATATGCTTATTTCAAAATTCTCTTCCATATCCCATCCCTCAGTTGTTTTATAATATTTATGCAACACCGCTTTATCCGACTCAGCTCTCCTTTGAGCTTCAGCATAAAAAACCAAAGACCCATATTCAAAGAAGTCACAATATTTATAGCTTTTTTAAGCTCCCTCCTTTTCGATTGGGGGAAATATGCCGGTGTGGATCGTGCCTCGCCTAAAAGCTGTACCCATATGTCAAGCTCATCCTCCTCTACAAAATCATTCACTATTATTTTTAAGCCTTTCCGGCAGGACAGCCTTAAGATTTCAGACTTTATGCTCTCAAGCTCCTCCCTTTGCCTGTAATTTATGCTGACTCTTCTCCTTAGCCCTGTCACTGCGTCCATATTTAAGAGTGAATTCCCCTTAAACATTTTTAAAATTGCATTTGTGGGAAAATTTAAGGCTTCGGGATGCTTTTCTATAAAATACAGTGCGTTAAGCTCGATATTCGCGTACTTTTGCGGACTGATTTTTAGATTATGCTCGCTGGAATGACACTGGTGAAAAGCCTCAATCCTGTTGTTTATAATAATCCTAAGACCGCTTTTATACAGGCGGTAGCCAAGCTCAACGTCTTCAATCCCCCATCCCTTGAAGCCCTCATCAAAGCCTCCGCTTTTATCAAGGTGTTTTTTTAAAACAGCCATATTACAACTGAATACCTGAAGCCATGGGCGAAGCTGGCAGCAAGAATTATAAGACAAATGCCTGTAAATTATATGCCTTATCTCCAGGTTTTTAAAGCTGTTGATGTTGAATTCAGATCCCCTGAAGCATGTCTCCTGCGCCAGCTTTTCACAGGACACCTCCTCAGTCATCATAATCCGGTTTCCTATAACAAGGATATCCTCACTTACATTAAAGCACCTGTCAAGCTCCTTAAGATAATTTTCCCTTACTAGCATGTCCCCGTCAATAAAAACAATAATTTCACCGGTTGCAGCATTTATGCCCGCGTTTCTGGCCCTTGCCCTTGAAGATTTACTGCTCCTGTGCAGATATATATATTCAATATTATAGTTTGTATTTACACCCTGTATATACTCGCCGGTCCCGTCGGTAGAACCGTCGTCAATGACTACTGCCTCATAATCCTCCTTAAAATATCCGTTTTGCCGGTTTAATGACTGAAGAGTATTTTTTATCAACCTTTTATTCTGGTAAGTAGGTATAATAAAGCTAAAGCGCTTCTTCTTATTCATATTTCACCTCTTCAATGCCGTTGTTTTAGTCCAGAAATTCCGCCAATGCCCGGGCGTATTGGTTTGCGAGGGCATCTATTGTACTTTTCCTATACTCCTTTCTGTTATATATAAGCCTGAGCCTAAGCTTGCCCGATACAACCATTACTTCTATAACAAATACATATTCCCGCTGGGAATTCAGGCTCTTTGCAGGCCCCGTATCTATATCGGAAAGCGAAAGGGCACCTATTCCCGTCCCGCCTATAAAGCCCATATAATTAAAGAAAATTTCCGGCTCAAGAGCGTATGACTTTTCAGGATATTTTTGGGGAAGCGTTATAAATCTCAATATGTCATAGCCCGCGCCCTTATTGGGTATCTGTGAAAATGAGTCCTTCAGCTTTTCTATTCTATGCCTGTGATCCGTTCCCTTTTCCATTTGAATTACAAATGGATAGGATATGCTGATCCACCCAATTGTCCTGAATATATTATATGGGCTGAAAGGGAGGTCCCTCCCGTTTCCGCACAGTCTCACACAGGTGTTTTCCATTCCTCCCCATCTTTCAAGTGCTGTACCCAGCGCAGAGAGAAGAATGCTTTCCACATTTGCTTTATAGGTATTGCAGCAATCCCTTATTAATTTTTTTGTTTCCTCTTCTCCCATCATATCAAAATAAAGCTCGGCATTGTTCTCCAGCTTGATATCGCTTGTTTCAAAATCCCTTGGCAGCCTTTGTATAGAGGTGCTTTCAACGGCATCCCAGTATTCCGTTTCATTTAGAATATCCCCGCCAAGTGCATAGCGGTTTATAAATTCCGCCCATTGCATAAAATCCGTGGTTTTACTGCCGAAGTCTATTTCGGCCCCTGTTTTATCCTGAAGATATCCCGTTCCGATATCCTCCATGATAATTTCAAGAGACAATCCATCCGTTATAAGATGATGAACGGCCATAAAAAAATAATCTCCATCCCTTGTTCTGAAAATGGCAAACTTTATAAGAGGTCCTTCCTCAAGCTCCATAAAGGAATGTATTCTTTGTGCCTCCTTTAAAACATATTGATTTATATCGCAATCCTCATCGATCTCAAATACCGAAAGCACCTCCGAAAATTCCTCCAAATTCTTAAAGCACTGTATATACTTCCCGTCCTCATTCCTGAATACAAGCCTTAACGCGTCATGGTGATTCATAAGCTTTTTTATTACCCTTCTCATGACCTCCGCGTCCAGCCTGTCCTTGCTGTAGATGCTGATTGACTCATTCCAGTGCTTCATATCCGTAAAATTTTTGGAGAAGAAGCATTTTTGCACAGGCAGCAGCTCAAATGCCGGGTTTTTTCCACTCTCCTCCCGGCGCAGCTTTAAAAGCATTTCCTTTGCCTGGGCAGGAGACATCTTCTGCGATGCGACCTGCTCATATATCTGCCTTACCATATCCTTCATATGTCATCTACCCCCTCATTAAAGTGTTAAGAATCTGTTTGTCTCTTAAGGCCAGCTTAAGCTTAAAAGCTCCAAAGCACAGCATATTTCACAATTTATTAATGCTAAACGGTACTAGTCCTTATATAATTATAGCATTTAATTCTTTAAGTGGCTAATAAAACCATTTCACAAATAAAATAGCCGGAAAATACCGTTTTTCCATACGGTACCTCCCGGCCCTGTTTTTTAAGAAGAATTACAGCCAATCCGTTGTTTATTATTTAAAGGCCTACTGTCTTAGCTCCGCTTCAAGATTATTTCTCAGCCCGTCCAGCACCTTCTTCATCGCCTTACCGACCTCTTCATCCGTTAAGGTTCTGTCGCCGGCTCTGAAGGTTATTGCATATGCCACACTTTTCATTCCCTCAGGTACCTGTTTTCCCTTATAGACATCAAAGAGCTTTACCGACTCTAAAATTTTTCCCGCCCTTTGCCTTATAATTTCCTCTATCTGCTTAACTGTTATGCCGTCTGCTACAAGCATGGACAGGTCTCTGGAAACAGCGGGAAATTTAGGCAGAGGCTTATATTGGACGGAATTTCCAGCGGCGTTTACCAGCTTTTCAACCTCAATAACACCTATATACGATCTGGTGTCTATTCCGTAGTTCTCCAGCACATCAGGATGCACCTCGCCTATTGTTCCGGCAGCCTCTCCATTTATAAGAACAGCCGCCGTCCTGCCGGGATGAAATACGGGATTGCCGCTCTCCCTGACAAATTCATAATGTGAAATCTTAAGCTCACCAAAGAGTTGCTCTAAAACCCCCTTAAGGCGGAAAAAGTCCACACCTCCATACATTCCTACAGTCAATGTCTCATTTTCATAAGGCAGCGCCTGCTCATCAATCCCCTCTACCAGAGATATCCTGCTCCTGTTCGTGTGATAGGTATACGAAAGCTCAAAAAGCCAGGCTTCCTCTATCCTTCTGTTGTAGTTTGTAGAAAGCACCTCAAGCATACTGGGAATTGTGGTGGTACGCATAATACTGTAATCAGCACCCAGAGGATTTGAAATCACCGCGGCCCTCCTAAGCTCACTGTCCCCGGGAAGGTTTATCCTGTCAAAGACACCTGGAGATGCAAACGAATAGGTATACGCCTCCGAAAGGCCCTCGCCGGTCATTATACCGCGTATCTTATCCTCAATCCTCTGCTTGAAGGTCTTTACGCCTCTGGTGGGTTTCTTGCCCTCCAAAAGTGTGGGCGCAATATTGTTATAACCGTAGAACCTGGCTATCTCCTCTGCTATATCGGCCATTTCCTCAATATCCATCCTGAAGGAAGGCACCGCAATTTTGCCGGAGCTTTCATCAACCTGAATGTCAAGCCTTTTGAGTATTGCTATCATTTCCTCTCCGGGGATGTCAGTCCCAAGGAGCCTGTTTATGCTTACGCAGTCCAGATCAATTATTCTTGGAGGGACTTCTCCGGGGTAGCGGTCTATCCTTCCCTTTGCCACCTCTCCCGCGCCAAGCATGGTTATCAACTGTGCAGCCCTGTCCAGGGCATCCACTACATTATTTACGTCCAGACCCTTTTCAAATCTGGATGAAGCCTCTGTTCTCATCCCAAGCTTTTTTGAGCCTATTCTTACACAGGTCCCGTTAAAGCTGGCAGACTCAAACAGAATACTTTTTGTATCGCAGGATATCTCAGAGTTGCTGCCGCCCATCACGCCAGCAACCGCCACAGGCCGTTGTTCATCCGCAATAACAAGCATTCCCGGCTCCAGCTTCCTCTCGTTCCCGTCAAGGGTTTCTATTACCTCTCCCGGCTCAGCTCCTCTTACTATTATTCTGGAGCCCGCCAGCTTATCAAGGTCAAAGGCATGCATTGGCTGGCCCATTTCCAGCATGACATAGTTTGTTATGTCGACTATGTTATTTATAGGCCGTATTCCCGCAGATCTCAGGCGTTCCTTCATCCATGGGGGAGAAGGAGCAATCCTTACATTTTTTATAACTCTTGCACAGTACCTCGGACACATGCCGGCATCCCTTATTTCTACATCGGCACAGGCAGAAGCCTCCTCCTCTGTCTCCTCAACCCTTATGCCGGGCTTTCTGAATTCCGTGCCTAAGGTGGCCGAGGTTTCTCTTGCTATACCCAGCATACTCAGGCAATCTGGCCTGTTGGGCGTTATTTCAAACTCAACAACAGAGTCGTTAATACCCAGCACATCCCTTATATCCATGCCCAGCACCTTTGCGTCCAGCTCACCATTGTTTGCCCCGCCCTCGCAATACTTCCCGGCAAGCATATCCGGGGACAATATATATATTCCGTGCTCATCCGCATCCGGGAAATCATACCTTGTATATCCCAGCTCATCTATAGAGCACATCATGCCATTGGATTCAATTCCACGCAGCTTTCCCTTCTTTATTTTCTTTCCTCCGGGGAGCAGTGAACCGTCGAGTGCAACAGGTACATAATCTCCCACGCTTATATTTTGAGCTCCGGTGACAATCTGAATAATACCGGTTCCCACATTAACTCCGGTTACCTGAAGCTTGTCGGCATCAGGATGCTTTTGCTGCGAAATTATTTTCCCAACAACCACCTTAACGATTTCCTCACCCTGCCTTTCTATTCCCTCAACCTTTGAGCCCGACAGGGTAAGCGCATCTGCATATTCCTCAGGAGTGACATTAATATCAACATATTCTTTTAACCACTTCAGCGGCACCTTCATAATTTCCGCAAACCTCCTTTTTTTATGGGGACATTCCTCAAAAAAGATGCTCTTATGTCCCCCTTTGTCAAAACTGTTTTAAAAACCTTACATCATTTTCTGTAAACAGCCTCATATCGTCAATGTTGAATCTTGCCATAGCGACCCTTTCAACACCGAGCCCAAAGGCAAAGCCGCTGTACACTGCGGGATCAATTCCGCATTCTCTCAGCACCTTGGGGTTAACCATTCCGGCTCCCAGTATCTCAACCCAGCCTTCTCCCTTACATATCCTGCAGCCGCTTCCTCCGCAACCCCAGCACGACACATCCACCTCGGCGCTTGGCTCGGTAAACGGGAAATGGTGAGGCCTCAGGCGTATATTTGTACCCTCTCCGAAAAGAACCTTTGCAAACACCTTAAGAGTGCCTACCAGGTCCCCCATGGTAACCCCCTTATCCACAACGAGGGCTTCTATCTGGTGAAATACGGGTGAATGTGTGGCGTCCACTTCGTCTGAGCGGTATACCCTTCCCGGGCATATTATTCTTACAGGAGGCTGCTGCGTCTTCATAACCCTTGCCTGCACAGGCGAGGTATGAGTTCTCAGAACCACATTGTCATTTATATAAAAGGTATCCTGTACATCTCTGGAAGGGTGGTTTTTAGGTATATTCATGGCCTCAAAATTAAAATAATCCAGCTCAACCTCCGGGCCTTCGGCAATCTGGTAGCCCATTCCAAGAAACACTTCCTTAATTTCATCAATCACCTGTGTTAAGGGATGCTTCTTGCCGAAATCCCTGCTTGTGCCGGGCATTGTAATGTCTATAACCTCCTGCCGCAGCTTCAGCTCCTTTTCCTTCCGGTTCAGTGCATTCTCCGCTCCCTCAAGCCTTTCTTCAATAAAGCTCCTGACGTGATTCGCAAGCTGGCCTATAATTGGCCTTTCTTCTGACGACAATGCTCCCATGCCTCTCAAAACAGAGGTCAGCTCTCCCTTTTTTCCCAGATATTTTAATCTTACGCTCTCAAGCTCCTGTAATGACGATGCTGTAGAAAGCTCTTTTTCAGCCTGATTTTTAATACTGTCCAACTGCTCCTTCATTCTACCTTCTCCCTTCTAAAATTTATTGCCCAAGCCCTTAAAAGGCCGTACGGCAATCAAAAAGCCCTCATCCCCAAACTAAAGGGACGAAGGCATTCTTCGCGGTACCACCCGAATTTGGCCTGTGAAAACATAAAACGGCCACTCTCATAAGGGCAACTTAATTTAAGCATACAAAATCATTACCCTCTTACTTTAACGGGTTTGCTCCGGCACCTCCTACTTTTTAGCCGGAGAGGAAAACGACCCTCTTCCACGGCAATTGTTCAGCGTGCAGCTCCGGAGGGAACTTCGACATCCTGTCCCATAAGGTACTTCCACCCTGCCAAACACCTCTTTTACACAGGTACCATTTCTCTGAAAGGGACTCTTAAGACGGCTACTTTACTCCTTCACAGCCTTTTTGAATATTAAACTTATATTTTGTATTATTATAACACCATAAAAGCTTTTATACAATAAATTTTTTAAACAGTGGCAGGCCTTGGGGACATTCCTTAAATTAAGCTTCATTTAATGCTTAAGGAATGTCCCCATATCTATATTATATAATCCATCTGAGGCCGCGCACTCGCAAAATGCAATTTTTCAAGTATATCTCTCCGCACGGATAAAAACTCCTCTCCACCTCGATTGCGTGGGTGCGGTATTTTAATGGTTAAAATCTCACTAATTTTGCCTGGACGCGGTGTCATAATTACAATACGGTCACTAAGATAAATCGCTTCGTCAACATCATGGGTTACAAGCACCATTGTCGTATCATTTTCTTTGCGAAGCTCAAGCAGCTTATCCTGAATATCTGCGCGGGTAAACGAATCAAGAGCGCCCATAGGCTCATCAAGAAGAAGCGCCTTGGGCTTATTTATCAGTGCACGTGCAATTGCCACACGCTGCGCCATGCCACCGCTTATCTGATGCGGAAAGGATTTCTCAAAGCCGGTTAATCCGATTAAATTTATGTAATGCCCAACCTGTTCCTTATTTTGACGATAGACGTGACGCGCTTTCAAACCTGTGGCAATATTTTGCTCCACCGTCAGCCAGGGGAACAGCCCTCCTTGCTGAAAAACATAACCCCTTTGAGGATCAGGAGAAGTGATTTCCTGGCCGTCAAGCGTAAGTATGCCTGTTTCCGGCGCGTCAAGCCCGGCGATAAGTCGCAGCAGTGTCGTCTTGCCGCAGCCGGATGAGCCGATAATAGACACAAATTCTCCGCGCTGAATTGTGAGGTTAATGTTCTTCAGCGCTTCGACCATGCTGTCTTTGTCGTCGATATATGTGCGGCTGACATTTTTGATTTCAATTATCACATTACTGAGCATCGCTTTTCACCAGACCTTTCTGCCACCTAAGAACGCGCCTTTGAATTATACCAATGCTTTCCAAAATCAAGCTGAACAGTATGGCCATTACAATAATTGCCGCAAAAACCTTGTAATAAGCGCTCCATACCTTTGACGCGTTAATGTAGTAGCCAAGTCCGCCCGGCTGCCCCATCATTTCCGCCATAACGAGTGTTGTAAACGCGAAACCGTTTGCATTTGATATACCGGTAAAAATCTGCGGCATAGCATGGGGTATCGCTACATGGAATACCAGAAACGGGGTCTTTGCTCCAAGCGTCCGCGCAACTTCAAACTGCGACCTCTGCGTACTTTGAATGCCCTGCGCTGTAAGCGATGCAATTGAAAACCATGCACAGATTACAATAAGAAACGCCGCCGCAGAAAAAGGGGTGGGGAACAAGGTAAGGGCAAATGGCATCCATGCTACCGCCGGAATAACTCCTGTTATTTTCAATACCGGATAAATCCAATAATATATTTTGGGAAACCAGCCGATAAGGATACCGGTCCCTACGCCAAACACCACACCAATTGTGAAGCCAACGGCAAATAAACGAAGCGAATACAATGTGTTTTGCCATATATAATCGCCTTCCATCAGGAAGGCCTCTATGATACGTGCCGGACCGGGAAAGAATGGCTGTGGAAGTAATAACAGCTTTGTGCCCAGAATATCCCAAACAGCAAGTGCACTGCCTATCGCGAACCGAAACGGCGCACGCCTTGAAAAGCTTACCCGCCTGTCGGTATCAAAGAAAAAGCGTACAGCTATACCAAGGTACAGAAGGATTAGCACTCCAAGTACAATGCGATATGCGCCATTGATATCAATCACCAGCGCGCCATAGGAATAGGCAGTTATTTTTACATCGGCAATCTGTCTGAAAAATAAATTAGCAAATATCGCTAACGTAAATCCCGACACTGTAAATAATGTAAGCAGGATAAATTTCAGGCTTGATATATGTTGTTTATTGCTCCCTCCTTGCTTTAACAAATGAGGAACGGTCAATTCTTTAATAGTATTCAAGTCTGGCGCCTCCTATTTACCAAGTGTCAGGTCTACCTTTTGATATGCTTTTTTCACAAATTCATCGGGATTAGTTTTCAGGTATCCTATGTTATAGAGCTCAGTCGCAAAATAAAGCACGTCTTCGCCCACGTCCTGCTTGTTAATATTATGAGCGTGCGCCGAGGGATACTCATAATGTTTAACAAGCTCGACAGCAAGCTCTTCATCCTCAATTGCAGAATATTTGCCATCAATAATGAGCTGAACTGCTTCATCAGGATTCTCAGCAATCCAGTTCTGAGACTTGCGGTAAGCACGAAGCAATGCGGCTATTTTTTCAGGCTCCTCGTTAAGCAGCTTGTCAGAAGCATAAAGGAAGCAGCAGTATTTACCGGCAAATGTCGGTTCGGTGGAAAGATCAAAGATAACCTTATATTTTCCGGTCTTTTCCTGAACCGAACCAAACGGATCCCACAGAGCGGCTACATCAATCTCGCCTTTATTAAGGGCTTCTACTTCAAGGTTCCCATCGTCAAAAGGAAGAAATTGTACTTCACCATCTTCAGGCTTTGCGGAAATTCCATTCTTCTCAAGCCAAACCGAAGCCACCTGGTGTGGCGTGCCTCCGATTTCGTCCACACCGATTTTCAAGCCCCTGAGATCTTTAGCACCATTGATCGGTGAATCCTTTGGAACAAGAAACTTAATGCATCCATTGTGCAGACCATCTACAACTTTAACCTTAACGTCGTTCTCAATGGACGGGAAAAACTGGAAGTCACCGTTTATAATAGGGATTGTTCCATTATTCAGACCAATTTTACGTGCTTCGGCGTTAGCAGAGATAAGTGTTACATCAAAACCTTCTTCAGCAAAAAATCCTTTTTCAAACGCGATATAAATAGGGGCAGCGCAAAGTGCGCCATCCTTGCCCGGGATGTCGATTTTCCCATATTTGTATTCGGCCGAGCCAGCTTTTGGCGTACCTGACGAATTAACGCTGCCGCTCTCTTCAACCGGTTTGCCGGAGCAGGCAATGAGCAATATGCCCAGAGTTAATACCATAACTAGTAGAATTGCAAGTCTTGTTAATTTTTTCATGATTTATTTTGCCTCCTAATATTTATTATGTCCCGCTTTTAGCGAGTGATCATTGATATATGTTTATTTTTAATTCCAACCTAATCCATGTCCCTTTTCTAAAAGTAATTAAATAATAAAAGCCAGAGGTTATAAAGACATGAATCATGTCTTTATAACCTCTGGCTAATTTAGTCAGTTATAAATATCTTATATAAATATATTAATTTTTTAACGTATTATCAATTAATGCTTCCTTGCACATGATAAAATCATATACTTGTTTCGCCAAGCTTATGCCTACTATACGTATCTGATTAGTATTCTTTAATAGATATTATATACCTGTTGGATTATAATGTCAATAACAGTCTTAGTAACATTCCTCAATTAAGCTCGTTGCTCGTTTGCTCGTTTCAATATCGAGAAATATTCCCCAAAACTGAATTAAAGCGCATTTAACGTTTAATACTTCAGGAATGTCCCGGTAATATCCACAAGCTCCTTGTGCACCAGTCCATTGCTCCCCAGAATGCTTTCCGGTCCTACCGGGTTAATTTCATCTCCATTCCACCTGCTGCAAATTCCCCCGGCCTCTTTGAGGATTACCATGCCGGCAGCATAGTCCCATATCTGCAGGTTCATTTCATAGAACCCGTCCAGCCTTCCGCATGCCACATATGATATATCAAGAGCCGCAGAGCCGCTCCTTCTCACATCCCGGCAGCGTGAAAAAACCCTTTCCGTGATATCAAAGGTTATCCCTGCCTTGCTTCTGTCATAAGGCGTTGTTCCAAAGCCTATAAGACAATCTTCCAGCTTTTTGCTGCTGCTTACCGCTATTCTTTCCCCGTTTAAAAAAGCGCCCTGTCCCTTAAATGCCGTAAACATTTCATCCAAATACGGATTATATACTATCCCCATTGAAGGACTGCCATCTATGAAAAGTGCCAACGAAATAGCAGAATGCCTGTATTGATACATATAGTTGGTTGTTCCGTCTACGGGGTCAAGAACCCATGTGGGCTTATCCCATTCCAGGTTGTATTGATCCAGTTCCTCACTTATAA
Organism: Bacillota bacterium; assembly: GCA_023390115.1. Lineage (GTDB taxonomy): Bacteria > Bacillota > Clostridia > Acetivibrionales > DSM-27016 > Anaerobacterium. Next base: position 4,134 of record JAEWDM010000021.1, on the reverse strand, counting down.
AATTGCTTTCAGGCATGATTTTCTTTAGCTTTTCCATCATAAGCTTCTGTACAGCAAAATCGGTGTCAGTCACATAATTGGCAAAGCCTTTATGCATGATGCTTTTTTCATCCTCCAGCACCGTAAAAAAATACTTTCCTGCTTCCCTCACTGCTTTTTCTGTGTCTTTTATTATATCCTTTATCATATTTAAGTACTGCCTTTCAGAGTTTTTTATTTATCATATACTTATATTAACAGTTCGGGATGGCGTAAGCAACACCCTTCACTCCCTCTGTAGTCTAATTTATAATGGCTGCAATTAATACCTGCGCAGAAATTTTTATTTTAATAGTATTTTTCAATATAACATATAATAAGTTGGCCATAAATAAATTTCTGCCGTAAAAATTTCGGTTGGGAGAGAGGAGGCTTGCGTATGAATGCTTCACTGACGGCCAGGGTTATGGAAATAATTATGGTCGCAAACTTTCTGTTTATAATTGCCGTCGTCTATATAGAGAAAAAAAAGCCTTCCGCGGCTGCGGTGTGGGTACTCATACTAAGCTTTCTGCCTGCGGTAGGTATTGTTCTATACCTTATTTTCGGAAGAAATTTGCGCCTTAATAAAAAAAGAGTTTTTAAAAATAAAAAGGAATACGACCTGCAGTATAATGCAGAGCTTGTAAGACAAAAATATTTGCTGGATAACAGAAAAATTTATCTTACGGATAAAAGCATAGGGCAATATCTGGATATTATAGAAATGCACTTAAATGCAAGCCGGAGCATATATTCTCAAGACAACAGCATCGTTATTTTTACCGAGGCTAAGGATAAATATTCTTCCTTAATAAAGGACATTGAGGCCTCACGGGAATCTATACACCTTCTGTATTTTATAATCAATAATGACAATATAGGAAGAAAAATTGTGGATTGCCTGACAAGAAAGGCAAATCAGGGAGTATCGGTAAGACTGCTTTACGATCACGTAGGAAGCCTGTTTACCCCATTCAGCATGTTTAATGATCTAATAAAGGCCGGTGGAAAGGTCTACAGGTTCTTCCCCTTGCGTTTGGGGACATACCTCAGAATTAATTTCAGAAACCACAGGAAAATCGTGGTAATAGACGGCAGGATAGGATACACCGGAGGCATAAACATAGGAGACGAATACATGAGCCTGCATAAGCGTAAGACTCCCTGGAGGGACACGCATATCAGGATTACCGGCTCGTCGGTCCATGCTCTTCAGGAAAGATTTCTGTCAGATTGGTATTACACCTCAAAGGAAGGCAGTATAAAAGACTCCGAAATGCTAAAAAAATTTTTCCCGGAGGTGATTAATTGCCAGGGCCAATTAGGAGTACAGGTAGTATCGGCAGGGCCTGACTCCAACCGCGAGCAAATAAAATTGGGACTTATCAAGGTTATCAATTCAGCCAGAAAGTTCCTCTATATTCAATCGCCGTATTTTGTCCCGGACGAGCCTTTTTTAGAGGCTCTGCAGATCGCAGCAATGTCCGGTGTGGATATAAGGATTATGCTTCCCTCCGTGCCTGATAAAAGATTTGTTTACCGCGTAACCTTCTCTTACATACAGGATCTTATAGACTATGGAATAAGGGTGTATTTATACCCCGGGTTTCTCCATTCTAAAATGCTGGTTATGGACGGAAAGATAGCCTCCCTCGGCACAACAAACATTGACATAAGAAGCTTCTCTTTGGATTTTGAAATAAACGTATTTGTATATAACACAAGCTTTTCAGAGCAATGCGCGGAAATTTTTAAGAAGGACATGGAGGTATGCCGGTATGTCACTGAAGAGTGGTACCGCTCAAGAAGCTTTTTAGTAAAAGCGCAGGAGGGTTTTTTCAGACTTTTCTCCCCCCTCATGTAAATCCGCTCAAATTATTGAAAAAGCAAGGGCAGGTAAAGAGATTACATATGCTTAGACGCTATTACTCTGGCAGCATGCACCCCGCTGGCCGACGCCTGAGAAAGGGAATGTGTGACCCCGGAACCATCTCCCAGTATATACAGCCCCTTAACCACAGTCTGAAGGCTGTTATCCACCTCAACCTTAGAATTATAGAATTTCACCTCCACTCCATACAGAAGAGTGCTTTCGTTGGCAGTTCCCGGAGCAATTTTATCAAGCGCGTATATCATTTCAATAATATCATCCAACTGCCTTTTGGGAATAACAAGGCTCAAATCCCCCGGAGTAGCATTGAGGGTAGGTATGGTAAAGCTCTGCTGCAGCCTGTGCTCATTGGTCCTCTGTCCCTTAATTAAATCTCCGAACTTCTGGACAAGCACACCTCCCCCCAGCATATTGCTCAGTCTGGCAATAGACTCCCCATATTCATTGCTGTCCTTAAAAGGCTCGGTAAAATTATTTGAAACAAGCAATGCAAAATTAGTATTTTTTGTGTGCAGCCGGGGATCGGCATAGCTATGCCCGTTAACCGTCATTATTCCATTTGTATTTTCTGTGACAACCTCTCCATACGGATTCATACAGAACGTTCTTACCGCATCTGAGTATTTTTTTGTGCGGTATATTATTTTGCTCTCATATACATCATCGGTAATATGTGCAAAAATTTCGGCAGGAAGCTCTACCCTCACTCCTATGTCTACCCTGTTACTTCGGGTCTTTATTCCCAGACTGCTGCACACCTTCGAAATCCACTTAGAGCCTGAGCGTCCAGTAGCAAGAACTACATTAGTGCCTGTAAAGCCGCCCTTTGCAGTGTCTACGGAGAAGCTCCCGGGGTCTTTGGAAATACTCTTAACTTCACAGTCAAAGACTATCTCCACCCTATCCTTTAAATATAGATACAGGTTCCCCAATATTATCAAATTCCTGTCTGTTCCGAAATGCCTTACCTCCGCATCAAGCAAATGCAAATCATTTCTAAGTGCCTGAGTTTTCAGACCGGAGTTCACAGTAGAATAGAGCTTAGCCCCCTCTCCTCCCATTCTGCAATTGACCTCATCAACATAATACATAAGGCTGAGAGCCTCGTCATATCCCACGTATTTATACAACTCACCGCCGAAATTATTAGTTATATTGTACTTTCCGTCGGACATGCTGCCGCTTCCCCCATATCCGTTCATTATACTGCATGTCGCACATTTAATACATGACTTAACTTTTTTACCGTCTATGGGACATTTTCTTTTTTCCAGCCTCTGTCCCTTCTCTATCATCAATACCTTAAGACCGGGAGCACTTTGTGTAAGCTCATATGCTGTGAAAATACCGCTTGCTCCGGCACCAACTATAATTACATCATATACCATAAAAAATCCACCTTTGCTACTACTAGTGTAACATATTAAGGGGACATTTCTCAATAAACAAGTAAATTTCTTCAAAACTTTTCAAAAATAATTTACTTAAAACCTCTTTACCAAACGCATGTTCTGTGTTAAAATATAGAAAATAGTATATTACGGCATACATGCTTAAATGATTGTCTTAGAATTGCAACGCTGCCCCTTCATTTGCTCCCTGCCGGAAAAGGAGTCAAATATGCCCAGAAAGTCCCGCGAAAAACACACCGGTGCCATTTTTCATATAATGTCCCGCAGTGAGTCCGAATTTCTTCTCTTCAGAGATGATGCCGACAAGGATTATTACCTCGGGCTGCTTAAGAGATATACCGACAAGTATAAGTGCAGCATTTATGCGTACTGCTTAATGGATAATCACCTGCACCTTCACTTGGACCCAAAGGGCTTCGATGTTTCAAAGTTTATGCATTGCTTAAATACTGCCTATGTCCGGTATTACAATCATAAATATAAAAGGCATGGCCATGTGTTTCAGGGCAGGTTTGAGAGCAGGATACTGGACACTGACGAATACAACCTCGCGGTTTCGGCCTATATACACAACAACGCCCATGATATAGAGGGCTACGCAGGCAAAGAGGAGGCATACAGGTATTCCTCCTACGGCATATATCTGGGCATAAGGAGGGATTTGCTCGGGCTGGTTGACAAGGGCTTTATTATGAAGCTTTTCAATATAGAGGACCATGAACAGTTTGCAGAAAAATACTTTGGCTTTGTAAGCCACCAAAGGGATGTGGGCAGCTTCAAAAAGCTGAAAAAAAGCCTTTCCACGGCAGT
>JAEWDM010000026.1 GCA_023390115.1 Bacillota bacterium | reverse complement strand
CACAAAAAAAACACACACGCGCCCCGCCCATTGGCGGGGCCTCTTCTGTTATTTTTAATGTATCTCTAAAAATACGCTTCATCAGGCTTCCCTGCTTAAGCCTATCCTTGTTATATACAGCTTTAGGCGATTATCTCGGTAACCGTACCTGAACCTACTGTTCTTCCGCCTTCACGAATAGCAAATCTCAAGCCTTCATCCATAGCTATAGGAGTTATAAGCTTGATAGTCATTGCAACATGGTCACCGGGCATACACATCTCAGTACCCTGAGGAAGCTCGGCAACACCGGTAACGTCAGTAGTTCTGAAATAGAACTGAGGTCTGTAGCCATTAAAGAAAGGAGTATGTCTTCCGCCCTCTTCCTTAGTCAAAACGTAAACCTGGCTCTTAAAATGTGTGTGAGGCTTGATTGAACCCGGCTTAGCCAGAACCTGTCCTCTTTCGATTTCATTTCTCTGAATACCCCTTAAAAGAGCACCTATATTGTCACCCGCAACGGCCTGATCAAGAAGCTTCCTGAACATTTCAACACCGGTAACAACAGTCTTTCTGGGAGCATCCATAAGTCCAACAATTTCAACCTCTTCTCCAACCTTTATTGTACCCTTTTCAACCCTTCCGGTAGCAACGGTTCCGCGGCCGGTGATGGAGAATACATCCTCTACAGGCATAATAAACGGCTTGTCGACCGGCCTTTCAGGTGTAGGTATATATTTGTCAACCTCTGCCATAAGGCTCATTATGGGCTGGTACTCAGGAGAGTTAATATCCTTTGAATCGGATTCAAGAGCAACCAATGCCGAACCTCTTATAATGGGTATATTATCACCGTCAAACTCATAAGCGCTTAAGAGCTCTCTTAATTCCATCTCAACCAGCTCAATCAATTCCTCGTCGTCAACCATATCACACTTGTTAAGGAATACAACTATGTGGGGAACACCAACCTGACGTGAGAGAAGTATATGCTCTCTTGTCTGAGGCATCGGGCCGTCGGCGGCGGAAACAACAAGTATTGCTCCGTCCATCTGAGCAGCACCGGTAATCATATTTTTAACATAGTCGGCGTGGCCGGGGCAGTCAACATGGGCATAGTGCCTTAAGTCTGTCTCATATTCAACGTGAGCCGTAGAAATTGTGATACCTCTTTCCCTTTCCTCAGGAGCTGCGTCAATCTGGTCATATGCCTTATACTCAGCCTTTCCCAAGAATCCAAGAACCTTTGTGATAGCTGCTGTTAATGAAGTCTTACCATGGTCAACATGACCTATTGTCCCAATGTTGACGTGGGGCTTATTCCTTTCAAATTTAGCCTTTGCCATTTATAAATTCTCCTCCCTTTTTAGAGCCTCCTGCTATCCTCCCTTATATAAGCATATAAGTACATCCGGTATAGGAGACCAATTTATTATTATATTAATAATGTATTTAATTTTGTCCTTTACTGCTGAGCACGTTTTCCTGAATGCTTTTGGGAACTTCCTCAAAGTGACTTGTCTGCATGGAGAAGGTTCCTCTTCCCTGTGTTCTTGAACGGAGTACAGTAGCGTATCCGAACATTTCCGACATCGGAACAAAGGCCCTGATGTTCTGTGCCCCCGACCTTGCCTCCATACCTTCAATCCTGCCTCTTCTTGAATTAAGGTCTCCCATAACGTCACCCATATACTCCTCAGGCACCTGCACATCAACCTTCATTATAGGTTCAAGCAGCACGGGGCTCGCCTTGCGGCAGCCTTCCCTGAAACCCATTGAGCCTGCAATTTTAAACGCCATTTCAGACGAGTCAACCTCATGATAGGAGCCGTCAACAAGTGTTACCTTTACGTCAACCACCTGATAACCTCCAAGGACACCGTTATTCATAGCATCCTGTATACCTGCGTCAATCGGTCCTATATACTCCTTAGGAACAGCTCCTCCGACAATTTTATTGACGAATTCATATCCCGTACCCGGCTCCTTAGGCTCAATTTCCAGCACACAATGCCCGTACTGTCCTCTGCCTCCGGACTGCCTTACAAACTTGCCTTCGGATTTTACAGGCTTTCTGATGGTCTCCTTATATGAAACCTGAGGATTTCCAACATTTGCCTCAACCTTAAACTCCCTCAGCATACGGTCAACTATAATCTCAAGGTGAAGCTCTCCCATACCTGAAATAATAGTCTGACCTGTCTCTTGATCTGTGTGAACCCTGAAGGTGGGATCTTCCTCTGCAAGCTTTTGCAGGGCAATACCCATTTTCTCCTGTCCCGCCTTGGTTTTCGGCTCGACGGCAACGGATATAACGGGCTCAGGGAATTCCATGGATTCAAGTATTACAGGGCTGCTTTCATCGCAGAGGGTATCACCTGTAGTGGTATCCTTCAAGCCTACCGCAGCGGCAATATCTCCGGAGTAAACCATGTCCAGCTCCTCCCTGTGATTTGCATGCATCTGAAGCATACGCCCTATTCTTTCCCTCTTGTTTTTAGTGGAATTGAGCACGTATGACCCTGCGTTGAGCTTGCCTGAATAAACCCTGAAGAAGCACAGCTTGCCTACATAGGGATCGGCCATAATTTTGAAAGCCAGCGCCGCAAACGGGCCGTCATCCACAGGAGGCCTTTCCGTTTCCTCATCTCCATCCATAGAAACACCCTTTATAGCAGGTATGTCCAGCGGAGAAGGCATGTAAGCTATAACAGCATCCAGTAACTGCTGGACACCCTTATTCTTATATGACGAACCGCATATTACCGGTATAATCTTAACGTCTATTGTAGCCTTTCTGATACCTGCACGTATGTCCTCCTCGGTCAGCTCCTCGCCTTCGAGATACTTCATCATTAATTCTTCATCCTGCTCAGCAACCGCTTCCACTAAAATGTTGCGATACTTTTCAGCATCGTCCTTCATGTCGTCAGGAATAGGGGCTTCCTCAATAACCTTTCCCAGATCATCCTTAAACAAAAGAGCTTTCATTGTAACAAGATCAACTACTCCCTGGTAAAGCTCCTCCTTACCAATAGGCAATTGAATTGGGACAGCATTAGCTTGAAGCCTGTCCTTCATCATGTTTATACAATTATAAAAATCCGCTCCCATAATATCCATTTTATTTACAAACGCAATACGGGGGACGCCATACTTATCGGCCTGTCTCCAAACCGTTTCAGACTGAGGCTCTACTCCTCCCTTTGCACAGAAAAGCGTTACTGAACCATCGAGAACGCGAAGAGATCTCTCAACTTCAACCGTAAAGTCAACGTGCCCCGGCGTGTCTATAATATTGATCCTATTGCCCTTCCATTGAGCTGTTGTAGCGGCAGAGGTTATGGTTATACCCCTTTCCTGCTCCTGCTCCATCCAGTCCATGGTAGCTGCGCCTTCGTGAACTTCACCTATCTTATGAACCCTTCCCGTATAAAACAGGATACGCTCAGTCGTTGTTGTCTTACCGGCATCTATATGGGCCATTATACCAATATTCCTTGTATTCTCCAAACTAAATTGCCTGGGCATTCTTACCCTCCTTTCAAACTTACGATAGTCCAATTCATTTAAATGTATAGCGGGCCAGTATAAAGCAGCCGGCTATATTATTTGTATTTCAGTTAATAATTAATCATTTAATCAAATCCGCACGGGATTTTACCACCTGTAATGTGCAAAGGCCTTGTTAGCCTCAGCCATTTTATGGGTATCTTCCTTTTTCTTATAGGCTCCGCCCAAGTTATTGGTAGCATCCATTATCTCTCCGGCAAGTCTCTCCTTCATAGTTCTTTCTCCTCTTGCACGGGAGTAAGAGGTCAGCCATCTCAAGCCCAATGCCTGCCTTCTTTCAGGCCTTACCTCCATTGGAACCTGATATGTTGCCCCACCAACTCTTCTTGCCTTTACCTCAAGCACAGGCATAATATTATTCATAGCCTGTTCAAATACCTCGAGAGGATCCTTACCGGTTTTTTCCTTTATTATGTCAAATGCATCATAACATATCTTCTGAGCTACACCCTTTTTGCCGTCCATCATTATATTATTGACAAGCTTGGTTACAACCTTATCATTGTATATCGGATCGGGCAGTACATCTCTTTTTGCTATATATCCCTTTCTTGGCACCTTTCTTCCCTCCTTTTCATGATATATTCAGTTCTGCAAAAGCTATATCCTTTTAAAATGGAATATGCCTTTTGCATCACCGTCACCATAAGGTACTCGATTAAAGCAAAACAATTTTTGCCAACCGACGGCACTCTGTACCTGCTATAAAAATAATTTATATTTAAATAACGTACTTAGCACCTTAAATTAAATTTGCCCTTTATAAGGCCTGCATATTTCGTGCTTACACGTCATATGATTACTTTTTGGCTGCACCGGCCTTCGGCCTCTTTGCACCGTATTTGGAACGGCTCTGCATTCTCTTTGCCACACCTGCAGTATCAAGAGTTCCCCTTACTATGTGATATCTTACACCGGGAAGATCCTTAACCCTTCCTCCCCTTATCAGAACAACACTGTGCTCCTGAAGGTTGTGTCCTATACCGGGAATGTAAGCAGTCACCTCTATTGAGTTTGTTAAGCGCACCCTTGCAACCTTTCTCAAGGCTGAGTTTGGCTTCTTGGGTGTAGTAGTCTTAACGACAGTGCAAACACCTCTTTTTTGGGGTGAGCTCAAATCTATAGACTGCTTTCTGAGAGAGTTAAACCCCTTCTGCAAAGCAGGAGCAGTAGACTTTTGTTCAATTACCTTTCTTCCCTTTCTAACCAACTGATTAAACGTCGGCATTCCTTTTTTCACCTCCTTTTCTCTAAAAAAACATATGCTTTATAAAAAATTTAATGCAGAAGCACTAAATTTATTAACTTATTTAAAAACCGCTCAGGCATCCTTAAGAACCCCTACCGCTGCCGCTCCTACATCAATTCCGCAAGCCTTGCCCAACGCCTTCATGCTTTCGGCAGAGATTATTTCAACTGAGCCTGCAAGGCATAGCTCTCTTAGGCCGGCTACTACCTTTTCTTCCGCATCGTCCGCAATAAAAACAGTTTTAGCCTTTCCAAGCTCAACAGCCTTTAATGTCTGCTTTATTCCTATAGTTTTACTACTGCCTTTTAAAATCTCAAGCACTCTTCAGCCTCCATAAATTCACAACAAGAAATAAAAAATTCAGAAATAAATAATGTATAGAGAAATACAATGCTCAATTTTACTATATCTATTTACAGTATTCAGCTTACATAAATATCAAAACCCAAATTTACACACTGAAACATTTTATCACCGTCACTGTAAATTTGTCAAGAGTAAAAAAGCGGCCCGCATTGTACGGGCCAAGCTTTCTTTACTCTTAATCATGTTATTCTATAACAGTACTGATATTAATGTCTTTATATCTGCTCATGCCCGTACCCGCAGGTATCAGCTTACCTATTATTACATTTTCCTTTAAACCCACCAGCGGGTCTATTTTGCCCTTAATGGCAGCCTCAGTCAATACCCTTGTTGTTTCCTGGAAGGAAGCGGCCGACAGGAATGATTCCGTCGCAAGGGAGGCCTTTGTTATACCCAGCAGGGTTCTTTTGCCTGCTGCAGACCTGAGCCCTTCAGCTCCGGCCCTTGCATTTTCAGCATCAAAATCAAACATATCCACCAGACTTCCGGGCAGAAGATTGGTATCTCCCGCATCGTCAATCTTAATTTTTCTCATCATCTGTCTTACGATAACCTCTATATGCTTATCGTTAATGTCAACGCCCTGCAGCCTGTATACCCTCTGAACCTCCTGAAGCAGGTATGCCTGGACGGCATTCACTCCTTTTATTTTGAGTATGTCGTGAGGATTTACCGAGCCCTCCGTCAGCTCGTCTCCGGCTTCAACCGTATCTCCGTCGGCAACCTTTATCCTTGAGCCGTAAGGAATGAGATAATTCTTTGCTTCTCCGTCCTCAGAGGTCACTATAACCTCTCTCTTCTTTTTGGTTTCACTTATTTTCACAGCACCGTTAAGCTCTGATATTATTGCAAGTCCTTTAGGCTTTCTTGCCTCAAACAGCTCCTCTACACGGGGAAGACCCTGAGTGATATCGTCGCCCGCAACACCTCCGGTATGGAAGGTTCTCATTGTGAGCTGCGTACCCGGCTCACCGATTGACTGGGCGGCGATAATCCCCACCGCCTCGCCTACATTGCATTCTTCTCCTGTAGCCAGATTTGCTCCGTAACACCTTGCGCATACACCGAACTCAGAATGGCAGGTAAGCACGGACCTGATTTTGATTTTTTTGATACCGGCCTTTACAACCTTCTCGGCTTCCTTATCCTTTATCATTTTGCCGGCTTCAATAAGCACCTCTCCCGTTTCGGGATGAAGAATATTTTCAGATGTATACCTTCCGATAAGCCTCTCATGAAGCCCTTCAATTACCTCGGTTCCATCCTTTATATCAAATACATCAATACCCTTCCTTGTGCCGCAGTCAATCTCTCTTACTATTACGTCCTGGCTTACGTCAACAAGGCGACGGGTGAGATAACCTGAGTCTGCCGTCCTGAGCGCAGTATCCGCAAGCCCTTTTCTTGCGCCGTGGGTAGATATGAAAAACTCCAGCACGTTCAGGCCCTCACGGAAGTTGGATTTTATGGGAATCTCTATTGTCTTTCCCGAGGTATCTGCCATAAGGCCTCTCATTCCGGCAAGCTGCTTAATCTGATTTATGTTACCCCTTGCACCGGAGTTGGACATCATGTACAGCGGATTCAATTTATCCAGGTTATTTATCAGTGCTGTAGTAATATTTTCAACTGTTTCCGTCCACGCGCTTATAACTGAATTTCTTCTCTCATCATCCGAAATAAGCCCTCTCTTATACTGCCTTGAGATATTTTCTATTTTGTCTCCCGTTTCCTTGAGGAAGCGTGACTTCACCTCAGGAATAACCATGTCGGATACACTGATGGTTATAGCCCCTCTGGTGGAATATTTAAAGCCTAAGGACTTTATCCTGTCAAGTACAATAGCGGTTTCAGTTGTGCCGTGAACCCTTATGCACTTGTCTATTATTTTCCCCAGCTCCTTTTTCCCCACAAGGAATGCAATCTCAAGATCAAAAAGCTTGTCGGGATCGGATCTGTCAATATAACCTAAATCCTGAGGTATTGCTTCGTTAAATATAAGCCTTCCTACAGTAGCGTTTATAATTTTGGAAACAGGTATTCCATCAATTATTTTTGTCTTTCTTACCTTTATTTTAGCCTGGAGATGCACACATTTGCTGTCATAAGCCATAAGAGCTTCGTCCATGGATGCGAACACCTTTCCTTCTCCGGGCATTCCTTCTCTCTCTATCGTGAGATAGTAGCTTCCCAAGACCATATCCTGAGTGGGCACCGTTATAGGCCTTCCATCCTTAGGAGCCAGCAGGTTGTTTGCCGAAAGCATCAGAAATCTTGCTTCCGACTGTGATTCGGCGGATAAAGGGACGTGAACAGCCATCTGGTCTCCGTCAAAGTCGGCATTATATGCAGAGCATACCAGAGGATGAAGTTTTAGAGCCCTTCCCTCAACCAGCACCGGCTCAAAAGCTTGGATGCCCAGCCTGTGAAGGGTAGGCGCGCGGTTTAAGAGCACAGGATGCTCCTTTATTACCTCCTCCAGCACGTCCCAAACCTCATTTCTTACCCTTTCAACCATTCTCTTTGCACTTTTAATATTATGCGCAAGTCCGTCATTTACAAGCTTTTTCATTACAAATGGCTTAAACAGCTCCACCGCCATTTCCTTGGGAAGTCCGCACTGAAATATTTTAAGCTCCGGACCTACAACTATAACCGAACGTCCCGAATAGTCAACACGCTTTCCTAAGAGATTCTGGCGGAAACGCCCCTGCTTTCCCTTTAACATGTCCGACAAGGATTTAAGCGGCCTGTTTCCCGGGCCTGTTACCGGCCTTCCTCTTCTGCCGTTATCTATTAAAGCATCCACCGCTTCCTGAAGCATTCTTTTTTCATTTCTTACAATTATATCGGGAGCACCCAGATCAAGAAGCCTCTTCAAACGGTTATTTCTGTTTATAACTCTTCTGTAAAGGTCATTTAAATCCGAAGTGGCAAACCTGCCTCCATCCAACTGTACCATAGGCCTGAGCTCGGGAGGTATAACAGGGACAACATCAAGAATCATCCACTCCGGCCTGTTTCCGGACAGCCTGAAGGCCTCTACAACCTCAAGCCTCTTTATAGACCTTATCCTCTTTTGCCCTGAGGCATCATTAAGCTCTGTTCTGAGCTCTCTTGAGAGACTTTCAAGCTCAATCTCCATAAGAAGCTCTTTTATTGCCTCCGCTCCCATTCCCGCTTTAAACTTATGCCCAAACTTGTCTACACTATCCCTGTATTCCTTCTCCGAAAGAATCTGCTTCTTTGACAAAGGCGTTTGTCCCGGGTCTATTACTACATAGGATGCGAAATATAATATTTTTTCCAGCGCCCTGGGAGACATATCCAGTATAAGCCCCATTCTGCTCGGTATCCCCTTGAAATACCATATATGGGATACAGGAGCTGCCAGCTCTATATGTCCCATTCTTTCGCGCCTTACCTTTGAGCGGGTAACCTCAACTCCGCATCTATCGCAGACTATACCCTTATATCTTATTCTCTTATACTTTCCGCAATGGCATTCCCAATCCTTCTGAGGTCCGAATATTCTTTCACAAAAAAGGCCGTCCCTTTCAGGCTTTAAAGTTCTATAGTTAATAGTTTCAGGCTTCTTAACCTCACCCTTTGACCATTCCCTGATCTTTTCCGGAGAAGCCAAACCAATTCTTATTGAATCAAAATTGTTCAGTTCAAACACGGCTTCTGTCTCCCTTCATTAAAATTCATCATCACTTAAATCATCTTCAAAATCATCCTCATCTGCAAAAATATCATCACTAAGTCCGTCGTCAAGACTCTCTCCGGTGCTCAAATCTCCCAGGTCAAAGTCGTCTATATCAATCTCTTCTTCAAGAATTTCATCGCCCAGCTCATCATAGTCATTCAATGCGGTTTCGTCCTCGCGGCCCTCTATATTGACATTCAGCTCCTCAAGCTCGTCTTCCACAGATTCCTTTATTGTGATTTCCTCCTGCTCTTCAGAGTAAACCTTAACATCCAGCGCCAGACTCTGAAGCTCCTTTATAAGAACCTTAAATGACTCGGGTATACCGGGCTCAGGTACATTTTCCCCCTTAACAATTGCTTCGTATGTTTTTACCCTTCCGACAACATCATCGGATTTAACGGTGAGAATCTCCTGTAAGGTATAGGCAGCACCGTATGCCTCAAGAGCCCATACCTCCATCTCTCCGAATCTCTGACCTCCGAACTGGGCCTTACCTCCCAAAGGCTGCTGGGTAACCAGTGAATACGGGCCTGTGGAACGGGCGTGAATTTTATCGTCAACAAGATGCGCAAGCTTTAGAATATACATATACCCTACCGTTACCCTGTTGTCAAACGGCTCTCCCGTTCTTCCGTCATAAAGCACCGTCTTTCCGTCAGCGTCCAGACCTGCTTTTTTCAACGTTTCAACTATATCATTTTCCGTAGCTCCGTCAAAGACAGGGGTTGCGATTTTCCAGCCCAAGGCCTTTGCGGCATAGCCCAAATGAACCTCCAGCACCTGTCCGATATTCATACGTGAAGGCACTCCAAGAGGGTTAAGCACTATTTCAAGCGGCGTACCGTCAGGGAGGAAGGGCATATCCTCTTCGGGCAGTATTCTTGAAATAACACCTTTATTTCCGTGTCTTCCTGCCATCTTATCTCCTACTGAAATTTTCCTTTTCTGCGCTATATACACTCTTACAAGCTGATTTACTCCCGGTGGCAGCTCATCCCCGTTTTCTCTTGTGAACACCTTTACATCTACAATTATGCCAGCCTCACCATTGGGCACGCGAAGGGAGGTATCCCTTACCTCTCTCGCCTTTTCACCGAATATGGCTCTCAGCAACCTCTCCTCTGCCGTGAGCTCGGTCTCACCCTTGGGGGTTACCTTGCCAACCAGTATATCACCGGATCTTACTTCGGCACCTATTCTTATAATTCCCCTGTCATCGAGATCCTTTAACGCCTCTTCACTGACATTGGGAATATCTCTGGTAATTTCCTCAGGCCCCAGCTTGGTGTCTCTTGCTTCGGATTCATATTCCTCTATATGGATGGAGGTGAATACATCGTCTCTCACCAGCTTTTCACTTATAAGGATAGCGTCCTCGTAGTTGTATCCTTCCCATGTCATAAAGCCTATCAATATGTTTTTGCCCAGAGCTATCTCACCCTTGTCTGTTGAAGGGCCGTCAGCTATTACATCTCCTTTATCGACTATTTCATCCTTTTTGACAATAGGTCTTTGGTTTATACACGTTCCCTGATTTGAGCGCATGTACTTAAGAAGCTTATATATATCTTTTTTCCCATCCTTTTTTCTTATAATTATTTCATTAGCGGATACTTTTTCTATAGTACCCGGGTTTTTGGCAAGAACAACTACTCCCGAATCCCTCGAGGCCTTGTATTCTATTCCAGTACCTATTATAGGGGAATCCGCCTTTATGAGAGGCACAGCCTGACGCTGCATGTTGGAGCCCATCAAGGCTCTGTTTGCGTCATCGTTTTCAAGGAATGGTATCATAGCGGTAGCCACAGAAACAAGCTGCTTGGGAGATACGTCCATAAAGTCTATTTTTGTGGACTCCACCTCAAGTATTTCTTCCTTGTATCTTGCAGGAACCTTCTTTGAAACAAACTTTCCATCCTCATCAAGAGGTTCATTTGCCTGCGCCACCATAAACTGATCCTCTTCATCAGCCGTCAGGTATATGATTTCCTCGGTAACCACTCCATTCTGCTTGTCAACCCTTCTGTAAGGCGCCTCAATAAAGCCGTACTCATTTATTCTGGCATAGGTGCTGAGAGAGCCTATAAGCCCTATATTGGGACCTTCAGGAGTCTCTATGGGGCACATGCGCCCATAATGGGAGTGGTGCACATCACGAACCTCAAAGCCCGCCCTTTCTCTGCTTAAGCCTCCCGGACCAAGAGCGCTCAGCCTTCTCTTGTGAGTCAGCTCAGCAAGGGGATTAGTCTGATCCATAAACTGTGAAAGCTGGCTGCTTCCAAAAAACTCCTTGATAGCCGCCGCAACCGGCCTTATATTAATTAATGCCTGAGGTGTAACTATGTCGATATCCTGAATTGTCATTCTTTCTCTTACAACTCTTTCCATTCTTGCAAGACCTATTCTGAACTGGTTCTGCAAAAGCTCACCCACCGAACGCAGCCTTCTGTTGCCTAAGTGATCTATATCGTCTACCGTACCTGTGCCGTAGTTTAAATTGATTATATAGTTAATGGAAGAAATTATATCGTCTACCGTAATATTTTTGGGTATAAGCTCATCCATTCTTTCCTTTAAAGCCATCTTTATTTCTTCCGGGCTGTCATTCTCCTCAAGAATTTTGACAAGGACATCATGCCTGACCTTCTCGGATATTTTGAAGTCGCCCAAGTCAAAGTCAACAAACTCCTTTAAATCAACTCTTCTATTCCCTATTACCTTTACTTTCTTTCCTTCTATGTCAAGATAAACCGAATTTACCCCTGAATTTTGAATTTGCGCTGCTTTTTCTCTGGTAATAATCTCGCCCTCCTGGTGAATGATTTCACCGGTACGGGGATCTACAATATTCTCAGCAGACCTGTGGCCGTTAATTCTTGCCGACAGGGCAAGCTTTTTATTAAATTTAAATACCCCGAATCTTCCCAAATCATATCTTTTAGGATCAAAAAACAGGCTGTTTAAAAGAGAGCGTGCGCTTTCGACTGTAGGAGGCTCTCCCGGCCTAAGCCTTTTATATATTTCCAGCAGTCCCTCTTCCTCTGTCTTTGCATTATCCTTTTGAATTGTGGCAAGGATAGTCTCATCCTCTCCAAGTAATTGTGTTACTTCAAGATCGGTGCCATAGCCCAATGCCCTGACGATTACTGTCAAGGGCAGCTTTCTGGTTCTGTCTATTCTTACCGACAGTACATCATTTGAATCACTTTCATATTCCAGCCATGCACCCCTGTTAGGTATAACGGTATTTGAAAAAAGCTTTTTACCCGTCCTGTCAAACTTCATTGAATAATAAACTCCGGGAGATCTAACCAACTGGCTGACAATAACCCTTTCGGCGCCATTTATTACAAAGGTTCCGTTGTCGGTCATCAACGGGAAATCACCCATGAATATTTCCTGCTCCTTTACTTCTCCTGTTTCCTTATTGATAAGCCTTACCTTGGCCTTCAACGGAGCAGAATAAGTTGCATCCCTTTCCTTGCACTCTTCAACGCTGTATTTAGGATTATCGTCCAAAGAATAATCAATAATCTCTAAAATCAAATTTCCTGTATAGTCAGTTATAGGAGAAACATCCCTGAAGACCTCTCTCAAGCCCTCTTCAAGGAACCACTTGTAGGAATTTTTCTGTACCTCAATAAGATTAGGCATGTCAAGCACTTCATCGATTTTGGAATAGCTCATTCGAATATTTCTACCTACACGCACGGGATGTACCATAAATATCACCTCATATGTTATGACTTTTCTGTAAAACCTTCAACTAGCTTCCTTAAATCTGTTCTCCTCCGGGCTGTTGAGACAAGTGCTTAAAGCTCCGGAAGCATTTAACCAAAATGTGTCAAAGAATTTCTTTTTATATTTTTAAGGCTTTTGACGAAAGTTAAATTAAATACTTTTAAATGAGTTTGGCCTCTCTCAGGATTGAATTTAAAAAGCCTGCCGCAGTATTTACCGCAGAGCTTCAGATAAACTTCAAACTCATTTAGCAGCTTACATTATTTTATAAAGATAAAAAAAGCGTTATTTAACCCACATCTATGTACAAAAGCCCATTGAAATCCGTCCAATATCTCTGCATGATGAATATGTCCTAATTGCCGCTCTCTAATTAATATGTTTTTGTATAAAATTTTTCAAAGTACATATACTAATTTTAGATTATTATGTAGCTATTAAAATATTATTAACAATTATTGTCTTAATTATTCTCATATGTTATAATCTGTTTAGATAAATTATTTTGCTTTTCATTTTTTATAAAGCAAGTAAATTTAGTTCTGTCTTACATTACATATTGAGATTATAACGCAGTTTATAATTTTAACATAGGGCTTTCAACTTGTCAACATTTTTATTTTAATAAAAAAACTCCCTTTATTAAAGGGAGTTTTTTTTATGCCTTAATTATTTAATCTCTACTGTTGCTCCTACTTCCTTGAACTTTGCTTCTATTGAAGCAGCCTCTTCCTTAGGAACATTTTCCTTTACTGTCTTAGGTGCTCCGTCCACTACGTCCTTTGCCTCTTTTAATCCAAGGCCGGTCACTTCTCTAACAACCTTGATAACCTTAATCTTGTCTGCTCCAACTTCCTTTAAAATTACGTTGAATTCAGTCTTTTCTTCCTCTGCAGGTGCGGCTGCCGCTCCTCCTGCTGCAGGTGCTGCCGCTACAGCCACAGGAGCCGCAGCAGATACTCCGAATTCTTCCTCAAGAGCCTTTACAAGCTCCGATAATTCCAATACAGTCAACGCCTTAACGTCTTCAATCAATTTAGTAACCTTTTCACTAGCCATTTAAATATACCTCCAATAATAATCTAAATTTTATAATTTTATTTCCTTACAAGAACCAAAAATACCGGCCTATGCATTCTTCTGCTCTGCTATTGCATTCAACGCTACCACCAGACCTCTGATGTTTCCATTCAAAACATTTACCAAGCCCGATATCGGAGCATTAAAGCCGCCCAGAACCTTAGCAATGAGAACCTCTCTAGGAGGAAGCTCCGCAAGAGCATTAATACCCTTTTCATCTATAATCTTTCCTTCAACAACTCCAACCTTCAATTCCAGCTTTTCATATTTCTTGACATACTCAGACAACACCTTGGCAGGAGCTACAGGATCGGTATCGCTTACAGCCATTGCAGTAGGGCCCTTTAAAAAAGGCTCAAGACCTTCCAGGCCATTTTCCTTTGCAGCAAACCTGGTCAGGGTGTTTTTAACAACCTTATACTCAACACCTGCTTTTCTAAGAGCGTTCCTAAGCTCGGTATCCTGCTCTACTGTAAGTCCTCTGTAGTCTGCAAATACCATAGCCTTGGCTTCCTTAATTTTCTTTGATAATTCACTGACTACTTCCTTTTTTTGTTCGAGAATTTTTTCACTTGGCAAAAAATTCACCTCCTTTTTAAAGCTTTATTAAAGCAAAAAACCCTTCATACGCACATAGACATATGAAGGGATAGTAGTAGCTATTCTCATACTAAAACCAGCTTCACCTCGGCAGGCCGGTTAGCTTAAGCAACCAGTTATTGAATACGGAATGGCATTCAACCTGCTGTCTATGGCAACTAATATAAATATTCAACTGCATACTGCAATATATTATATGAAAACCTCTTATTTGTAAAGGATTTTTTCAAAAATTATTCCGTAACCCTCTGAGGATTGATCTTTACTCCGGGTCCCATTGTAGAAGCTACAACAACGCTTCTCAAGTACTGGCCTTTTGCCGCAGCGGGCTTTGCCTTTATTACGGCATCAATCAGGATACGGAAATTGTCCAAAAGCTTCTCAGTTCCAAAGGACACCTTTCCTACCGGGCAATGTATAATATTTGTCTTGTCGAGCCTGTACTCTATTTTACCGGCTTTAATGTCTGCAATAGCCTTTGAGACATCCATAGTCACAGTACCCGCCTTAGGGTTCGGCATAAGCCCTTTAGGTCCAAGCACCTTACCAAGCCTTCCTACAACACCCATCATATCGGGAGTTGCCACAACAACATCATATTCAAACCAGTTTTCATTCTGGATTTTGGATACCATGTCCTCAGCCCCGACAAACTCCGCGCCGGCTACCTCAGCCTCTTTTGCTTTATCTCCCTTTGCAAACACAAGCACTCGTACTTTCTTACCCGTACCGTGAGGAAGCACAACGGCGCCTCTGACCTGCTGGTCCGCATGTCTTGAGTCAACACCCATCTTCAGATGGACTTCCACGGTTTCATCAAATTTTGCCTTTGCAGTCTTCTGCACAAGCTCCATAGCCTCAGTGGGATCATATAATTTTAAGCTTTCAACAAGCTTAGAACTTTCAACATATTTCTTTCCTCTAAACATTTTCTTCATCTCCTTCGTGGTAAAATATACGGGATTTTATCCCTCCCACACAACTTTAGCCAACAAACCCCGGCCTACTCCTCAACAACTATTCCCATACTTCTTGCGGTACCTGCTATCATGCTTGCCGCAGCTTCAATGCTTGCCGCATTTAAGTCAGGCATTTTAAGCTCTGCTATCTTTACAACCTCTGCCTTTGATATTTTGGCCACCTTTTCTTTGTTAGGCTTTCCCGACCCGCTTTCAATTTTACATGCCTTTTTAAGCAGAACTGCTGCAGGCGGAGTTTTTGTTATAAAAGAAAAAGATCTGTCTGCATATACTGTAATAACTACCGGAATTATCAAACCGGCATCCTTCGCAGTTCTTTCGTTAAACTCCTTGCAAAATCCCATTATGTTGACGCCGTGCTGTCCTAAAGCTGGTCCAACCGGTGGAGCCGGAGTTGCCTTCCCCGCAGGAATCTGAAGCTTTACATAGCCTGAAATTTTCTTTGCCATTATAATCCACCTCCCAATATTTATATAAATAGGCTTAAGGTTAGTTTACCGCCGCCCTTCGCCCGCCTTACGGCCTACATCTTCCGTATTTGCACAAGCTCCAGCTCGACAGGGGTTTCCCTTCCGAACATAGATACCGAAACGCGCACCTTTTTCTTTTCCATGTTTATTTCTTCCACAATACCTGGGAAATTCTCAAGCGGACCGGAAATAACCATTACATTGTCTCCCACCGCATAATCCACCGTAGGCATAAACTCCTCTACGCCCATTATTTTAACCTCCTCCTCAGTCAGAGGAACAGGCTTGGAGCCCGGCCCTACAAAGCCGGTAACCCCCCGGGTATTTCTTATTATATACCAGGATTCATCCGTCATTACCATTTTAACCAGCACATATCCGGGGAAGACCTTTTTTAAGGTCGCCTTCTTCTTTCCGTCCTTGATTTCAATCTGCTCCTCCATGGGAACAACAATATCAAGCACATACTCCTGCATGCTTCTGTTTTCAACTATTTTTTCAAGGTTAGCCTTAACCTTGTTTTCGTACCCCGAGTATGTATGTACCACATACCACTTGGCATCCTCAGACATATCACCAATAATCATTCCAGCTCAATGTCCTCCTTTATTTCCCTGTTAAAAACGTATCTACCGCCAGAGTCAGGCCAAAATCCACTATCCAGATCATAGCCCCTACTATCAAGCAGCACGTTAAAACAGTGACTGTGTTATTTATCAATTGTGTCCTGCTTGGCCAGATAACCTTTTTCAGCTCGTTTCTTACATCCTTAAAAAACCTTACCGCTTTTTTGCGGGCAAGCCCAAATTTAGAGACCTTTACTTCTTCCGCCATGTTAACACATCCTCGTTTTTTTATTCTTAATTGTCCTCACGTACATAACCATTTTGACCATATGTTTAAAGTAGCAATGAATCCATAAAGAATATTATAGTCTAGAGCATATTATTTTGTTTCCTTGTGAGCAGTATGCTTATGGCAAAATTTACAATATTTCCTCATTTCAAGCCTGTCAGGATCGTTCTTTTTGTTCTTCTTTGTGCTGTAATTCCTCTGCTTGCAGTCGGCACACGCCAAAGTGATTTTCACTCTCATTTCTTAACACCTCCAGCTTCCGGTCCTAAATACCGATGATTAAAGTTATTCTTATTTTAGACATAAAAAAAAGACCTACGCGAAGCAAATAATAATTTATCACACTTTTAAACTTCTGTCAAGATATTTAAAATAAATGTTAAAATAAATTGGTCTATGGCTCAGTTGACAAAAGCAAGGCTCCGCACCTTCAATTGCTTGAATTTGCCGAGCCTTGCAGCGAAAATTCCGATGTATTAATCTATCAATTCATAGATAGCCGCTCCCGGGGGGACAATGGGAAATACCTTGTCATCCTTGTCAATCCGGAAATCTATAAGCACGGGCCTGTCCGTTGAAGCCAACGCTTCCGTAAACGCAGCATCTACCTCCCCGGGCTCGGTTACCCTTATGCCTTTTGCCCCGAATGCCTCAGCCAGAGCCACAAAATCAGTTCCCCTGTCAATGCTTGTCGCCGAATATCTTTTCTCATAAAAAAGCTCCTGCCACTGCCTTACCATACCAAGCACCCCGTTATTCAATATGGCGATTATTACCGGCAGCTTATATTCCACAGCGGTTGCTATCTCAGTGCAGTTCATTCTGAAGCTTCCGTCACCCGCTATGTTTATAACCTTTTTATCAGGTCTTCCCATCTGGGCCCCTATGCACGCCCCAAGCCCATAGCCCATGGTTCCCAGCCCCCCTGAGGAAATGAACTGCCTGGGGGCCGTATACTTATAGAACTGGGCGGCCCAAAGCTGGTTCTGCCCTACCTCGGTGGTTATTATAGCCTCGCCCTGTGTGAGCTGGTATAGCCTCTCAACTATATAATGCGGCCTCAGCACCTCATCCTTGACATATTTCAAAGGATAGCTGGCCTTCCATTCATCAATCTTTTTGTTCCAGACCGAATAATCCCTTTTTTTAATTTTGCTGTTCAATGCCTTTAATATCTTCTTTATGTTTCCCGTAAGAGGATATTGTACAACAATGTTCTTGCCGATTTCCGCAGGGTCTATATCTATATGCATTATTTCGGCATTGGGAGCAAATTTCTTCACATTGCTTATAACCCTGTCGCTGAATCTGGCGCCTATTGCAATAAACAAATCCGCTTCCGACACGGCCATGTTTGAGGTCCTGCTTCCATGCATTCCCACAAGCCCCGTAAACAATTCATGGGTACCGGGAAACGAGCCCAATCCCATAAGAGTAGTGGCAACAGGTATGCCGGCCTTCTGAGACAGCTCCAGCACCTCACGGCTTGCTCCCGATATGGAAACACCCCCTCCTGAAAGGATTATGGGCTGCTTTGAGTTATTTATAACTTCGGCGGCCTGCTCAATGTCCTTTTCGGAAACACCTGCCGAAGCATTTCTGGGCTTCTTAGGAGGCTTGCTCTCAAATTCGGCAAAAGCAGCGGACACGTCCTTGCATATATCCACAAGCACAGGCCCCGGACGGCCCTCACAGGCAATGACAAAGGCTCTCCTTATGGTATCCGCAAGCTTTGTGACATCCTTTACTATAAAATTATGCTTTGTTATCGGCATTGTAATCCCGGTTATGTCCACCTCCTGAAAAGAATCCTTCCCAAGAAGAGGGGTCGCCACCTGCCCGGTAAAAGCCACCATTGGCACAGAATCCATATAAGCCGTGGCAATTCCGGTTACAAGATTGGTGGCTCCCGGCCCGGAGGTTGCAATGCACACCCCTGTTTTACCGGTAGCCCTCGCATACCCGTCTGCAGCATGAGCGGCACCCTGCTCATGAGATGTAAGAACATGTCTTATCTCATCCCGGACTTTATATAATGCATCATATATATTCAGCACAGCACCCCCGGGAAAGCCGAACACTGTATCCACACCCTGCTCCTTCAAGCACTCAACAAATATATCCGATCCGTTAAGCTTCATTTTATACAACCTCCATACCAACTGTTACCCGTCAATTGTTTTTAAGCACTGCTCCCGTACTTGCCGATGTTACAAGCTTTGCGTACCTTCCCAGATAGCCCTTGGTTATTTTAGGCTCGGGAGCCTTCCATTCCAGCATTCTTTCCTTTAAAACATCCTCCGGCAATTCTACATTCAGCTTTCCTGAAGGAATGTCAATGCTTATTATATCCCCTTCCCTGACAGCCGCTATAGTTCCTCCCTCCATTGCCTCGGGAGAAACATGCCCGATTGACGCGCCCCTTGACGCTCCTGAAAAACGCCCGTCGGTTATCAACGCCACATCCTTGTCAAGCCCCATTCCGGCAATTGCCGATGTAGGCCCCAGCATTTCTCTCATTCCCGGGCCTCCCTTCGGACCTTCATAGCGTATTATCACCACATCGCCCTTAGAAATTTTGCCGTTATATATGGCGTCTATTGCCTCATCCTCCGAGTCGAATACCCTGGCCGGGCCTCTGTGCACAAGCATTTCCTGCGCAACCGCAGAACGCTTCACCACAGCTCCATGAGCGGCGATATTTCCTCTCAGCACCGCAATACCTCCGGTTTGACTGTACGGGCTGTCTATATCCCTTATTACCTCATTGTCAAGAACTCTTACCTTTTCTATATTTTCACCCACCGTTTTTCCCGTAACCGTCAGCAGGCCGACATGAATCAAATCCTTTTTGCATAATTCCTTCATTACAGCCTGAACTCCTCCGGCAGCATAGAGATCCTGGACATGGTGGTGCCCTGCCGGTGAAAGCTTGCAAAGGTTGGGAACCCTGCCGCTTATTTCATTTATAATATCAAGGTTTATTTCCACTCCCGCCTCATTTGCTATCGCAGGAAGATGCAGCACGGAGTTTGTTGAGCAGCCAAGGGCCATATCAACAGCCAGTGCATTTTCAAAAGCCTCACGCGTGAGAATATCGGAGGGCTTTATATCCTTTTCAACCAGCTCCATTATTTTCATGCCCGCAGTCTTTGCAAGCCTTATTCTCTCCGCATAAACAGCAGGTATTGTTCCGTTGCCGGGCAGCCCCATCCCCAGAACCTCCGTAAGACAGTTCATTGAGTTAGCCGTAAACATTCCCGAGCAGGAGCCGCAGCCCGGACAGGCATGATCCTCCAGATCACAGATTTCCTCCTGAGTAATTTTACCGGCCTTAAAAGCGCCCACCGCCTCCATCATGCTGTTAAAATCAAGCTGCCTTCCGTTGCGCTGCACCGACAGCATAGGCCCTCCGCTTATAACTACTGCGGGCACATTTATCCTTGCGGCGGCCATAAGCATTCCCGGTACGATTTTATCGCAGTTGGGTATGAACACCATTCCGTCAAAGCTGTGGGCCAGACCCATGGCCTCGCATGAATCAGCTATCAGCTCTCTCGTGGCAAGAGAGTATTTCATTCCGGTATGCCCCATCGCTATCCCGTCACAAACTCCAATCGCGCCAAACTCGACAGGAGTCCCCCCCGCCATTCTTATTCCCGCTTTAACAGCCTCAGCAATATTATCCAAATGTATATGTCCGGGAATGATCTCACTTTTTGAGTTTACCACTCCTATAAGCGGTCTGCTTATCTCCTCGTCGGTATAACCCATCGCCTTAAAAAGCGACCTGTGAGGGGCTCTTTCCACCCCTTTTTTTACAATATCACTTTTCATGTTTTGAAGGCCTCACTTTCTATAATTAAAGCTAATAATGGCATTTTTAACAGTAATAGCCGGGTGAACCCGGCTATTTAAAGACAAAATTATTTTACTACTTTTAGAAGGCACCTGTCCAGTATTTTAATCAAAAAGATAAGATTCATTAAAAAAAGGGAGTCAGATTTGCATTTTCCATAAAAATATTATTATGGCTATAGAGATGCATAGCCTTAAACTGCCGTGTATCCTCCGTCGATGGGAAGAATAACACCCGTTACATAAGCTGAGGCCTCGGAGGAAAGAAAGACAACGGCCGTGTCAAGCTCTCCTTCATTACCATAACGCCCCACAGGTACAGAGGCCTTCATATAGTTTGTGAATTGTTCCGTATTAAGGGTATCCACGGTGAGCTCTGTAGCAAAGTAACCGGGGCAGATGGCGTTGACGGTAATGCCATGCTTGGCCCACTCGGCTGCAAGAGCTCTGGTCAGGTTAACCACGCCGCCCTTTGCCGCGTGGTAGCCCGCTGTAGGAAGGGCCATATTGCCTACCATGCCATACATGGATGCGATATTAATGATTCGTCCATATTTATTTTTAATCATTAATTTTCCAAATTCACGTGCAACGGTAAAAACACCCGTTAAATCAACCTTTATAACATCGTTCCAGGTTTCGTCAGAGGTTTCCTCAGCAGGGCCGACGCCACCGGAGCCCGCATTGTTAACCAGTATGTCCGCTCTGCCATATTCGGCTTCCACAGACTTCACGGCAGAACTAATTGATTCCGTGCTGGTTACATCGCATTGCACGGAGAGGCAGCGGACACCCAGAGCCCGGATTTCTTCAGCAACCGCTTCCAGCCTTTCCTTGCGCCGGGCAAGAATAGCCAAATCGGCTCCCTGACGAGCAAGGGCTCTTGCCATTTGTACTCCAAGGCCGGAGGAAGCACCTGTAACAACTGCAACTTTTCCTGTTAAATCGAATAATGTGTTTGTTTGCATAAAATCAACCTCGCTATAATTGTTTTTTATTTTCTTTCTTTATTTAAGGCCATACAAATAAATTTGTTAGGCTTTTCTAAAATAGATTATAGCACATTGTTATTTTTTTATCAATGGGTGATCTATGACATGGAGAAATAAAAAATTCCGGTGCACTATAGCTCTAATTTTCGTCGAGCAACCTAATTAGGTTGCATTTATAAATGCAACCTAATTAGGTTGCAAATTCAACTTAATATGCTATAATATATTCGGAGGTAATAAGATGGAGAAATATGCTGCATTAATCATTGATTTGAAGAGATCCCGCTCATATTCGATTAAAGACAGAACTTCTATACAGAATTACATTATTAATGTTATTCGTGAATTGAATTATGTATTTATGGATGCAGTTGCTTGTGAGGTTGAATTCAGTGCGGGAGATGAAGTCCAGGGACTCTTCTCTTCAGCGGAAGCGGCATTTCTGTATTTTAGATTGTTTAACATGCTTATTGCTCCAGTTGGGATTAGGGCCGGTATCGGAGTTGGTGAATGGAGTATAAAAGTGGAAAATGCCAGTACTACCGCTCAAGATGGCTCTGCATACCATAACGCACGGTATGCGCTTAAAGAAGTAAGAGATTATCTTGGGCATACAGTGCTTCTTTATTCAGGAAATGAAAATGATATTTATATAAATGCCTTAATTAATATTCCGTTTATATTAACAAATAATTACAGTGAGTATAAGAATGAGCTTATGCTACTTGCTGAATTACTTTATCCAATCAACTCTCACGAAGTAATTAATCCTGAAAAATTCAAGCTGCTTTTTAGGCTTATCTCATTCAGAAATGAACTTAATTACTATATAAGCTTTAAGAAGATGAACTCTGTAAAACAATACCCCTTTGATGCGATAAATCATATAAGGCTGGAATCATTGCCTATAGATGCAATTCACGACAAAAGTTCATTTTATGTAATAAGCGGAAGAAAAAGCGGGCTATCAATGCAGTTATCTGATATTCTTGGTATAAGCAGGCAAAGTATCGAAAAAGCCTTTAAAGCAGCAAATCTTTATGCCGCAAGGAATTCGGCAGTAACTGCCCTAAAGCTTATTAATAAATATTTATAGGGGGTAAAGTATGATAATATACATATTTATTATTTCTCACTTACTTGCAGATTTCGTTTTTCAATCTGCAAAGCTGGCAGAGAAAAAGACCAGGAAATTTGGATATCTAATTATTCATTCAATAATTTATACAATCGTATTTTCTATATCAATTTTCGCTTTCATAGAGCTCAAAAGTGGTATTTTACCATATGCTATTATTGCTGTTTCTCATTTTTTAATTGATTGGATTAGAATTATAATCAATAACAAGTTTCATAAAAATATAATAGCTTTTTATTCTTTCTTAGTCGATCAATTCCTGCATATTTTTATACTCACCTTACTGTTTATCATTTTTAGCCTTGACGCAAGGACAAATAATTTCTTTGAATACTGTCAAAAATGGGAACATTTCAACGCTTTGATAGTATATATACTTATATTTATAATTATTTGGAATCCGACTGCTGTTTTCATAGGAAAGTTATTTAAATATATAATTGATGACAATAACTCTCCGGTTGAAGAATATGATCCTCAAATAGGCAGAATTATCGGAAAGCTGGAACGCATAATCATATGCTGTCTGGTACTTTGTAATCAAATTGGCGCGATTGGATTTGTGTTAGCTGCGAAGAGTATAGCGCGTTATAAGCAACTGGAGGATAAAAATTTTGCTGAAAAATATCTGGTCGGAACTTTAGCAAGTGCTTCCATTGCCTTTATTACAGCACTTCTACTCAAAAAATTAATATAATATGCAAAATACACCCATATCTGTATACAATTACCTCCCGCAGCATTTCCTGCCAAATATAATTCAGAAGCTGCTTTAGCATCAACCTTCCGCTTTATATAAATTTATCCTGCGGAAACATAAGATCCACTATAAGATTATTTTCATAAAAGAATTTTGCCACTGTGGAATTGTCTATTGCGTCAAAAACTCCGTTAAAGCTTGAAGAAGTACTGAACAGCATTATTACAGCACAAATTATATATATCGTCAGCAGACCCTCAACGGCTCCAAAAGCAAATCCTCCAAGCTTATCCACCTGCTTGAACAGCGGCAGCTTTGAGATTCCCTGCAAAATGAACCTTAAAAAAAGCAGCCCCACCCTTATGGCTATGTACAAAGCGATAAGGCTTATAATGTCGATAACTACTCCTGCCAGCTTGCCGCTGATTGTATCCATTATGGCACTCATATCAATAAGCTTTGTAGGATCTGGCATACTGTTTATCAAAGAGCCTTTTAGAAAATCAGGCAGGTGCAGTCCTCCTATTACGGTGTCGGCAGCAGCTTTTTTTATCTCTCCGTCCACTGCCGGAGCCTGTGCCTGCTGCTGAAGCATCAGCCTCTTAAATATTCCCTCCCTTATGTTGTCGTACAGGGGTGTCTCAATTAAAATTTTTGCCACAACCGGATATAGCTTTATAGATATCAATGCAGATACAAAAAACGATGCCAGCCGAAATACCGAAAAAATGAAGCCGTTAGTAAGACCTATTATTCCAAAAACCACCATAATACATATAAAGATCAAATCAATCCAGTTCATAATAAACCCCCAAATCAAATTTTACGATTGTCAATTAATCTCAGTAACTATCACGCCATCCTTTGTTATTACAGCGGCCTCCTGCTTATTGAAAAAGCATACATATCTGATATCGGATGCAGACTTGTATTTTCCGACCAGCTCTCCTTTTGTATTTATAAATAATACCTCACGCCCTGTATTTACAGAAATAATACTTCCAAAGGTTTCAAGGTTTACAGCGTCACTCTCCAGCTTATACTCTGCCGTCATTTCTCCTCCGGAATCAAGAATCTTTACGGAGCCGCCCTTACCTCCGGACTCCTGTACCGCCACAACGGCGCTCTTTCCCAAAATTACATTTGAGCTGTACACCCTTTCATATTCAATTTCCCACTTCTTGTTATTTTCATAGTCCGAGAAAAATATGCCGGACTCACTCACCGCCAGAGCAGAGCCGTCATTAAAGCACCACACATTGGGAAATATTAAATTCTCATATTTTATACCCGTAAGCTGGTTTCCCTCCATGTCCGCAAATACTATACTGGAGTTTGCCGTTACTGCAGAGCTGTCAATCTCATTTATTACAACTCCGTCGCCTCTGGGCAAAACTCTTGCAGACAGTATAAAGTTTTCAGAGCTGGGCTTTATAAATATCCAGTTGCCGTGGGGATCAAAAACCTGGACAGAGCTTTTATACCCTTTCATATCCCTCACAACCGAAACATAGCCCTTTTCATTTATATCGGCATTTATTATATTCCCGTCGGCTTTCTCGCTCCACTTTATATCGCTGCCGTTCAGCATATATATGTTTCTCCCTCCCAGATCAGCCACCAGCAAATACTGGCCTGCTGCCCTGATGATAGGGTTTGCAACCGAAACCGACTTTGTCCACTGCTCGTTGCCCTCCTTGCTCAGGCATATTATCCTGTCCGTGGTGCATTTTATAATATAGTCTCTGTATACCTTAAAAACGGGACGCTCCTTGGAATCATATTTTATATCGGCAATAATCCTTTCCGCCTCTTTACCCTTGTCCTTATAAAATACCTCAGAGATAAATTCCCCTACATTTAAATTTCTTATATCAACCTTCTGATCTTTAAGATATACAAGTAAAGCAATGCCCATAACCAGAACAAGAAGCAGTACAAACGCAAGAAAATTCAATATTCCCGATCCGCGCTTTTTCTCCTGCAGCTCCACAACGCTCCTCCTGTAATTAACTATATGCTTTTTTTATTTTAACATATAAAAAAAAACAATACATCTATTTATTTCTTCTTTCAACAGAGGCTTTTTTGAAAAAGCGGTTCCATTTAAGGTTTATATCCTGCGTTAAAATTACCAGGATGAGGAAGAGCCCTACATATCCGAAAAGCGGGTATACAGTCGAAATCAGGCCGGAGAATCCAAAGCGTGACATTGGAATAACCAGAAGACATATTATTATCGTTATAATCTTTTTATTAATATTTATCTTTCCAGCTACTCTTTCAACAAAGCCGTAGCCTGATGTCACTGCCGATATAAGCATTGCAAGCCACAGCACCAGAGCATAGACGGTATTTAATATCCCTCCGTATTTTTCGGTGATGCTGAGCAAAGGAAGCTCCTTTAGAAGCATATCGGGATTAAAGACATATATTATTGTATTTATTATTAAAGCCATAAGGCAAAGCATCATTCCCCCAAGTATTCCCGAGGAGGCCGCTATTTTTCTGGATTTTAAATGAGGCAGCAGGCTGCACATAACAACTATTGATATTATGCTGTTGTATCCGACATATAAAAGAGCTGAAAAGAACCAATTATTTGTAATCCCTGCAAAGTATCCATATATGCTCAATGCAGAGGTATCGTTGAATATTATGACATAAAGCGCTACAAACAGGATTCCCGCTATAAGTACAGGAGTTATGACAGTGCTTATGGCAACAATTCCTTTTATACCGGTAAATATAAGCAACATGCAAATAACGGTCATTAGGACTATGCCATATTTAAAGGGTATTTCCAGCTTATCAAAAAAGATGCTGCCTGCACCTGTGATCATGACACAAAAAACTGACAGCATAAAAAGTGAAACGGCAATCTCTATGACCCAGCCCATAAACCATCCCACCGAAGGGAAAAGAAGCTCCTCATAATTCCTTATTCTTTCCCTGTATACCTTATCCAGAACTACGTATCCTATAATAGAAAAAAGGATTCCCGCAGTAATTATCCCAAAAAAGCCTCCTTCATAATATGCGGAAAAAAACTGGACTATCTCCTGTCCCGAGGCAAATCCCGCTCCCACTATAGTAGCCATATATATGCTTGCAACCTTCACAATGCTTATTTTCTCATTCATAAAAGAAAAACAACTCCTGCATAGAATTAAATCACAATACAATTCTATGCAGGAGCAGGTTAGCAGAGAACATCAATAACCCGGCAGGTCAAACTTTTCACCTGTTATTGGTTCTGTTCCTTATCAAGGGCCTCCATGAGCTTATTATAGGTATCTCTCACGCTCTCAGTCTGATCGAATTTATCTTTTCTTATAACTATATTGCTGTACTTGCCATTTTTCACCACGTAATAGTAGTTGTCATCCTTAGGAATAAATTCTACCGTCATCCTATTGGGAGCCTTTCTTAAGTAATATGTGAAGGTTATTTCAGCTTCTCCCTGCGGTACGGCTCCTATCTCCACATCATCCAGAGTAAGTCCTATAAGCGCCTGGTAGAACTTTCTGAACGGCTGCTTATCATTCTCGTCCTTCATTGTGGCGTCCTTGCCGTTAACAGTAAATTTATCCTTGTCATTGTCATTATCCTTGTCTGTTTCTATGTCGCAGGTGGTAGTCTTTCCATCCATATCTACAACAATCCTTGAAACATCACTTATATTGACTATATACACAAAAACATCCACGATTTCTTTAAGCGGCTTGTCCAGGAAATCAAAGGCAGTTGAGTCAATTTGAAATACCTCATCGGAGCTCCCGAGCTTTGCATAAAACCTGTAAGTGTCCTTATTCAGAGTTCCAAGCATCAGCTTTATCTTTCCATCCTTTGCCGTTTCATACTCCAAGCTGTAGGCAGGGCTTGCCAGTCCGTATTTTCCCAGATCCGAAGGCTTTTCCTCAACAAAATCAGCTACCGTAACATTTGCCACGGCATCAACCATCTTGCCCACGCTGTCCACATTTACGCTGCCTTCTATTGGTGCTGTGAGATTCCAGGTACTCTCATCCTGCTTTTCGGCAGAATATACAAGGCTGCCTCCTCTTTCCATTGATATGGAAACTATGTCCTCGGCATTGCCTGAAAAAATTGTTTTATCTCTCACATTGTTTTTGGCATTTAACAGCTTTTCTCCAACATATTTGCTTATTACATATACCTTGGCTTTATCCTTTTCCTTTGCATAGTATCCGTCTCCCATAGGTGTTTGGTTCCCCAGCTCTATAACTCTGGAGGTATCATCGTTTAGAATTACGGTAATTAAAAGCTGCGGGGCATCCAATCCATATTTTTTAACATCCGAAGAGTCTTCATCTACAATCTTGCTTGCTATCAGGCCTGTTACCTCCGTAGCCATTCCCGTGACGGAATCCGCGTTGACCTTCAAATCCGCCGGGGAGGAAAGTCCCCATTTTTCATCCTTCTTTTCAAACTCAAGCTTCTCATCCTGGTTTTCTATAATTATTTTTTTAACGTCTTCAGCTTTATAATCCGAAACCCTTATAGTCTCTGTATCTGCTCCGGACTGTTCCGAACCATTATCATCGCTTTTATTGATGACCAGAAAATAAGCCGCTACCAACAGGGCCAGTACGGCTATAAGGATAATAGCATTCCTGTAGAATTTCATTATAAATGCCTCCTCCTAATCCATACAAAGGTACCGAATCCCAAAATAAGCAGAGGGAATACAATAACAGTCAGAAGCGCCACCGTATTAGCCTGAGCAGCACTAGTCATATTAAGGCTCTCCGTATTAAGACTCTTTGCCTCAATAACCACTTCATCCGTCTTATCCATCATCCAGCTCAACGACATTGTAAAGAAGTTATTGCCATAGTCAAAATACTGTCCGTACTGCTGTCTTGCAGCATCGCTTATGAAAAGCCCGTTGCCCATTACAAGAAGCTTTGCCTGCTTTGCCCCTCCGTTATGCTCAACCGCAACGCCTAAGTCAAGAGGTCCCTGATTGTCCGGCCCCACAGATTTGTCTATCTGCTCTCCCACAGCCTTATCGCTTGTTTTCATAAGAGATGTTACAGTAATATAGTCCTTTTGATTTTTAAGTATCTTTATGCTTCTGGAGCCTGCAAGCAGTAACTGATATTCCCTTTGAATAACATTGCTGCTGGGCACGTCCAGCACAACCGCGCTGGGATCGCCGGGATAATACCGTTGTTGATCGGTTTCCTTAACCTTGTCATAATTTAAACCTACATTGTATTCTGCAAGCAAATCCTCAAACTGCGTGAATTTAGGGTTGCTCTCCAGAGAATCGAACAGGAATACCGCCTTGCCGCCATTTTTAAGGTAATCCTTAAGCTTGTCCTTCTCCTGAACAGAAATGTCCACCTTTGGAGAGGCTACAATTAAAATCTCCGCATCATCGGGGACATTTTCCTCAGTCATCAGGTTTATGCTCTTAACCTCATAATTATTGGATTCAAGCTGAGTTTTCAAAAGCGTATAATTGCTCTCGACCTGTCCCTCCTCATGCCCCTGTGTAAAATATACAACCGGCGTCTTATCGGATGCAACATATTTTATTGCTCCGGTAAAGCCCTGCTCTCCTATAAATGAAGCGCCTGTGGCCTGGCCTGTCTGATAATCGTATTCTGTCTGATATATTTCATTGGCCAGAAGCTTTCTTACCTTGCTGCCGCATTTGACAACAAAGTCACCCTTCTCAATATCCTTTAATCCCGTGGGATCAATCTCATTGATAAGCCCCGGCTCCTTGTCAGGGTCGAGATACTTTACCTGCACATGCCCGTACTTTTCATACTGGCTTAATACTTCCTTTATCTGCTTCAGGCTTACATTGGAGTTAATTTCTCCTATGTCAAACAGCCCGTATATCTCCACATCCTTGTCAAGCTGCTGCAAAATTTCTTTTGTTGTGTCACCTATTGAATAAAGCCCCGAAGAGGTTAAATCAAACTTCATGTTAATTATGCCCCTGTCCTGAATAGCAGTAACCAAAAGGTTTACTATTATTGCCACAGCCACTGCCGCAGCTATCAAAACGATTGAAAGAGAACCGTATTTCAGGCTTCTTTTATTTATAGACCGTATAAAATTTCCCATTTTCCCCATTTTCATCACCCCTGACTCCAGCGTCTTTTTTCTATTACCCTGATTGTAAGGAACAAAAATACCGCAATAAAGCTTATAAAATAAATTATACTGCTAACACTTAAAATGCCTGTAGTAAAGTCATTATACCTGGAGGAAAGAGAGAACCAGTTCAGCACAACCGCGGCCCATCCTCCCACAGCATTGCCTATAGGCTCAATAATCCAGATAATAAGCATTATTACAAAGCTGATAAATACCGAAATAACCTGATTTTCAGTAAGAGACGAGGCAAATACCCCTATGGAAATAAGCGCAGCCGCAAATAGAATAAGCCCGACATAGCTCCCTATCAAAGGAGCAAGAGGTGGATTTCCAAAAATGAACAATACTATGGGGTATACAAAGGTCAGACAGGTCATCACCAAAAATACAAAAAGCATTGCCAGGTATTTTCCCACAACTATCCCGCTTAAGGTAGAAGGGGAGGTTATCAGCAGCACCTCGGTACCGTTCTTTCTATCTTCGGCTATAATGCGCATTGTAAGTATGGGTACAATAAAAATTAAAATGAAGCTTATGGTTGATAATGTAGGATTAAAATCAGCCGACTGACTGCCTATATTCGATAAAAAGAAGAAAATTGAAACTACCAGCACAAAAAGTCCCGTCAATACATATGCTATGGGGGAATAAAAATAAGACTGCACTTCTCTTTTAAATACAGCAAACATATATTATTCAGCCTCCTTTTCCTCAGTAGTGATTTGCAGGAATATATCTTCCAAGGTCATATCCATAGGCTTCAGCTCTATTATAGGATATCCCACCTTCGCCATCGCAAAAAACAATGGGCGTCTTATATCTATGCTCTTGTCGGCCTCAATGACATAGCTTGCAAGCTCCTTTTCCTTTTCAGAGATGACGTCTACATATTTTACTCCGTATATTTCCTGTATATAGCCCTGCACAGAGCTTATGGGTCCGGCAATTGTAACCGACAGCTTGGAGGCTGAGTCAAAGCCCTTTGAAAGATTTTCGGGGGTGTCAATAGCAGCTATCTTTCCTTTGTTTATAATAATTACCTTTTCACATACGGCACTTACCTCGGGAAGTATATGAGAGCTGAGTATTATGGTATGTTCCTTGCCCAAAGCCTTAATAAGCTTTCTTATTTCAATAATCTGCTTTGGATCAAGTCCTACTGTGGGCTCGTCCAGTATGAGCACATCCGGGCTTCCTACAAGCGACTGCGCCAGGCCTACCCTTTGCTTATAACCCTTTGAAAGGTTCTTTATAAGCCTGTCCTTAACATGGGCTGTCTTTGTAAGCTCCATAATATCACTTATCTGGGTTCTCCTCTGCTTCTTGTCCACAAGCTTAAGCTCATACACAAAATTCAAATACTCTAAGACTGTCATGTCCATATAAAGAGGAGGCTGCTCAGGCAAATAGCCTATGCGCTTTTTTACTTCTCTGGGATTTTCCATAATGTCGTAGCCATCCACCTTAACCGTTCCCGAGGTTGAGGATATAAAGCCCGTTATAATGTTCATGGTGGTAGACTTCCCGGCCCCGTTAGGTCCAAGGAAACCGAGAATTTCGCCTTTTTCGACTCTAAAGCTTATGTCGTCGACAGCCTTTATTTGACCGTAGCTTTTGGTCAAATTCTGTATCTCTATCATTCTATTCCCCCCTGCTTTTCTTTTAACCTATCACTCATTTAATTATGATTAATAGATTTTAATAAATTGTGAACAATTTGTAACAATAGCTCACTATATAGAAATGCATGTAAAACCCTACCTTATTATATAGGTTTTTACTATGTATTTCAAGCATGATTAAATATACTATGTATGGCGCCTTAACTCCCGTAAAGCAAGTACACATTTTATTGTTGCTTCTTTTTTTAAATATATTCTTTCTCTCAAGCAGTGCGATTTTTATAATATCACAGAGACAAAAAAAAATAAACCCTTTATACGGTATATTCCGCTCAGGCTCCCTTCTCCCGATGTGGGGGAAGAGGGCCTGACGGGGACTATGCCTGATTATTTGCCTTTTACCCTGAAAAATCCGGAGGCTATCGGGGCAAGCAGTGAAAAGCCTGCAACCATTAGCCATTCGCCCGCCTCAAGAGGCACTGTGCTAAATATTCCCTGCAAAACGGGTATATAGATTACTCCGAGTATCATAGCCAGAGAAATAACTACCGAAATAACGAGGGGAATATTATTAAAAGCAGATATTTCAAATATTGTCTTTTTCTCAGATTTACACTCAAACACATGTATGAGCTGCGTTATAACAAGCGTCAGAAAAGCCGCTGTTCTGGCAGTATCCACATCAGCCTTAAAATGCATTACGCTTGTAAAAACAGCAAGAGTTGACAGGCCTATCAATATTCCCCTGAATAATATGAGGCCCAGCAGGCCATGCGAGAATATATTCTCCTTCGAGCCTCTCGGAAGCCGCATCATGATATCTCTTTCAGGGGGATCAAGTCCCAGGGCAATTGCCGGCAGGCCGTCAGTTACAAGGTTTACCCAGAGTATCTGTATAGGCAAAAGGGGAAGGGGGAGACCCATAAGCATGCCTAAGAACATTGTCAGCACCTCTCCTATATTGCATGCAAGCATATATCTTATAAATTTCCTTATATTATTATATATAACTCTTCCCTCTTCAATTGCCGCAACTATTGTGGCAAAATTATCATCCATCAGAATGATTGAGGACGCTTCCTTTGTTACATCGGTTCCCGTAACACCCATTGCCACGCCGATATCGGCCTCCTTAACCGCAGGGGCATCGTTTACTCCGTCACCCGTCATGGCTACAATATGCCCGAGCTTTTTCAAAACCCTTACTATCATAAGCTTGTGCTTTGGAGAAACCCTTGCATATACAGCCACATCATCCGCCACCCTCGCAAGCATTTCATCATCCATCCGGTCAAGCTCATCTCCTGTAATAACCCTGTCTCCCTCCGAATATATGTCTATCTCCTTGGCAATTGCTGTCGCCGTGACTTTATGATCTCCTGTTATCATTACAGGCTTTATCCCTGCCATCCTGCACTTTCGTACTGCCTCCACCGCTTCCCTTCTCGGGGGATCTATCATACCTATGAGACCTACAAATATCAAGTCCTGCTCAAGCTGTCTTTTTTCATAGCTCCTGGAGTCAAGCTGCCTGTATGCCACTCCTAATACTCTTAGGGCTTCTCCCGCCATATTGTCGTTTATTTTCATTATGCTTTTCTTAATTACCCTGTTAAGCTCTATTATTCCATTAGCTGTGTATATTTTACTGCACTTTTCAATTATTACGTCAGGTGCTCCCTTTGTGAATGCTAAAACCTCTCTCACACCTCTTGTACACACAACCGTCATGCATTTCCGGTCGGAGTCAAAGGGCAGCTCATCAATTCTTGCGTACGATCTTTCAAGCACCTCCGGGCTTAAGCCTGCTTTGCCCGCGGCAATGGCAATAGCTGTCTCTGTGGGATCACCGCTGCCCTCCCATCTTTGATGCTTTGTAAGCACAGACTTTATTTTCCCCAATGTGCCTTTATCCTGATCGCTTACCGGACTTATTTTTGCATTATTGCATATACCTCCTATTTCAAGTGCAAGCTTTGCAGGATAAAGCTTTTGAAGCCGTACGTCCTCATTTCCTATAGTAAAGCCCCCCTCAAAGCTGTGACCGCTGCCCGTTACATTAATTATGCTTTCCCCCGCATATATCTTACGCACCGTCATCTTATTCTCAGTCAGTGTTCCCGTTTTGTCCGAGCATATTATGCTTGCACATCCCAGAGTTTCTACGGCAGGCAGCTTTCTTATAAGCGCATTCCTTTTAAGCATCCTCTGCACTCCCAGAGCAAGTGCAATTGTAACAATAGCCGGAAGTCCTTCAGGCACGGCGGCAACAGCAAGGCTTATCCCTGCCAGAAGCATGGTGAATAATCCCTCTCCCCTTAATATCCCTGCAACCGATACAATAAAGCATATTATGAGGCAACCGTACACAATATGCCTTCCCAGGTAATCCAGTCTTTTTTGAAGCGGTGTCTGCTCATCCTCAATGCTCTGTATCATGTCGGCTATTCTTCCCATCTCGGTGAGCATTCCAGTGGAATGGACCACGGCCCTTCCTCTTCCATTTATCACTATAGTCCCCATAAATACCTTATTTGATTTTTTATATGCCCTTCCATCCTCCTTGTCATATTCCTGCAGGCTTTTTTCGACAGGATGAGATTCTCCCGTCAATAGGGATTCATCCACCTGCAGGTTATTAACCTCTATAAGAGTGGCATCCGCGGGCACCCTGTCACCGGCCTCCAGAACTGTTAAATCTCCCGGCACAAGCTGCTCTGCGGGTATACTGCATAAAATGCCGTCTCTTATTACCCTCGCGGCAGGTGCCGCAAGGTTTTTTAATGCCTCCATGGTTCTTTCTGTTTTATATTCCTGCACAAAACCCAAAACAGCATTTACAGCTATAATAGCTATAATGGTAACTGATTCGGTTATCTCCCCCATAAATATTGAGATAACGGTACAGGCAAGCAAAATAATTACCATGAAATCGCCG
The DNA here is from genome assembly GCA_023390115.1 of Bacillota bacterium. GTDB lineage: Bacteria > Bacillota > Clostridia > Acetivibrionales > DSM-27016 > Anaerobacterium. Next base: position 114,311 of record JAEWDM010000026.1, on the reverse strand, counting down.
AATTGATCCAGCAAAATTTTAACGGGCGAAATTTTCTTCTTTTGAACAATTGTGTTAGGTCCATACTTCTCATATTTGCGGCTTGCCTCTTTTCGGCTTAAGCCGGTATGGCCTTTTTTATTATCTGTTGTATTTGCTGCTGCTTCAGAAACCCTCAAAGTACATCTCTCCTTTTTTTCTTCCCATTTCATATTTCTATTCGGATGACCTTAAAATTATAACGTCAAGCGCTTTAACAAATTCCTTCGGGTCTTCATATAATAAAATCATGCAATAAGCAATACATAAATCCGGGAGATGATTTGGAAAATGATGCTTGCTGTTTTAATACTGGCCGTGTCCCTCAGCTTGGATGCAATGGGGGTTGGAATGGTATACGGTTTAAGGAGGATTTCGATCCCCCTTCCCTCTAAGCTTGTTATATGCCTGCTTTCTATTTTGTACTCAGGGTCCGCGCTCATTGTGGGAAAATCAATATCCTGCATACTGCCGCCCGCCGCCTCAAAGCTCACAGGCATATTAATACTCGGAGCTATGGGCATATGGTTAATAATCCAGGCATTATTTAAAAAGGATTGCACCGGACGCTCCATTAGCCGGAGCATAAGCCCGGAAAAAACACTTCTGAAGATCGGAATTAAATCCCTTGGAATTACCATTCAGATAATTAAAAACCCCGCAGAAGGCGATATAGACAATTCGGGTACTATAGATATGAAAGAGTCCTTTCTCCTTGGGCTTGCACTGTCTGTTGATGCCATAGGTGTAGGAATAGGAAGCGCATTGTCCGGCTTTGATTCAATGCTTATTCCTTTTACGGTTGGCTTCTCCCAGATGGTGTTTATTTACATAGGAACACTTCTAGGCAAGAAGTTCTCTTTAAACAGCCGTATAAACAAAAGAGTGCTGGAGCTGCTCCCCGGCATATTATTAATCCTTCTTGCATTAATGAGAGTGTGACATAATATAATAGCTTAAAAGCTTAAAAAAAAGCCCTCCTTAAGGAGAGCCGATTCCCACGGGAGCTATTAACCGCCTATTCCGCTCCCAAAACACTTATATAATTTACATACGGATCAGAAGTGCCCTGAAGCTCGCACTTTTCCTGCTTCAAAATGCCTATATATTCCACAATGTCCTTTGTGATGCGCTCTCCCATGCATATAACCGGTATTCCGGGAGGATACGCCATAACCATTTCCCCCGCAATCTCGCCCACCGATTCCTCAAGAGCAATCATTTTTTTAGGGCTGTAGAAGGCGTCTCTGGGAGATACTATCATTTTAGGGTTTTGAGGTATTATTACGGTATTTTTATACTCCACATCCCCGACCTTCGAAGAAATGTCAGAAAGCGCATTTATAAGAGCCTGCAGGTCTTCCCTTCTGTCGCCTATGCTGACTATCGCAAGGATGTTGCACAGATCCGACAGCTCGATCTGAATGTTGTACTCCTTCCTCAGCTTGGCCTCCATCTGGTATCCCGTATATCCCAGCCCCCTTACATTGATGCCAAGCTTGGTTTCATCTAAATCATGGCATCCGGGAGTGCCCTTAAGCTCCTCCCCGAAAGCATACAAGCCCTTTATGGAGTTGATTTCCTTCCTCGCCCACCTTGCCATTTCCAAGGTGTTCTCCAGCATATCGCTTCCGCTTGTAGCAAGCTGCTTTCTTGCTATATCCAGAGAGCACATCAATAGATATGAAGCACTTGAGGTATAAGTAAGATTAAGTACCTGCTTTACCTTTTGAGGTGAAATCATGTCGCTCCTCAAAAGAAGCACCGAGCTCTGCGTCATTGAGCCGGCCGTTTTGTGCATGCTTGCGGCACTCATGTCCGCCCCCACCTCCATAGCCGTCAGCGGAAAATCGTCGTGGAAGGACATGTGCGCTCCATGAGCCTCGTCCACGAGCACGGCCATATCATGCCTGTGAGCTATTCTCACTATTGCCTTTAAATCAGATACAGCACCATAATAGGTAGGGTTTATCAAAAACACAGCCTTAGAATGAGGGTGCTCCTTTATGGTTTTCTTAAAGCTTTCCTCCGTTATGCCCATCGCTATCCCAAGCCTCTCATTAATCTCAGGCTGAATATATACAGGCATTGCACCACTCAGTATTATTCCCCCTATTGTAGACTTATGGGCATTCCTTGGAATTATTATCTTATCGCCCGGCTCACAGGCGCTCATAATCATTGCTTGAACACCGGCAGACGTGCCGTTCACAAGGAAATATGCATTTTGTGCCCCAAACGCGTTGGCCATAAGCCTTTCAGCCTCCAGAATCACGCCTGTAGGATTATTGGCATAGTCCAAATCCTCCATACCGTTTGCGTCCATTTGAAGCACACGTTCCCCCACATAGTCACTTAGCTCCTTTATTCCGCGTCCCTGCTTGTGTCCGGGAACATGAAACTGGATCACCTTATCGTCTACGTACTTTTTTACGGCATCAAACAGCGGTGTCCTCTTTTGATCTAATCTTGTCAACTCCGAGTCCTCCCCTCCAAAGGCCAATTCATAAAATACACAGTTATTTAATATATTATCTGCAGCCCGCCCTATAAAAATAAATTTCATAAGCCTAATAAACAATATATGTTAAGTAATATAAAACTGCTATAAAAATAGCAAACAAAAGAATTATAGAGAAAAGCGGAGCAAAAGTCAAATGTTTTTAAAATCCTGGGGCCCACCGGGATTTAAAGCAGACATGCAATCACTCTCCGGTGAGCTTCTGCCCATAAACCGTCATTACAGAAAAAGAGCTGCCGCTTTATCCTTCGATAATACGGCAGCCCTTTATGTCTCAAGCCTTATTCTTTCTCTTTGCCAAAAGCTCCACAGCTTAGCCTTCATTTCATGCCACCGGCAAGAATATGATCAAGCCTTTGTTACAACAATTATATATGTTCTCCTGTCATTTCCATAAGCTGAAGCCACCGTAATTTTTATGGTATATGTGCCCGCAGACGGGAAGCTTATGCTTACAGGAGAACCTCCTGTAACAGGCACATCATTAACCGTTACACTTACAGTTGCATTCGGAGCAGCAGGAGAATATGCCAATGTGATAGCTCCAACCGTCGTATTAATTGTATAATTTAAATTTAAACAACTAAATACAGGACTAGGTCTAACTAAGGGAGGCGTTATCGTAAGCGTACTCAAATAGTTGTTGCTTGACCTTATGGCATTCAGCGTATAAGTGGATGGGCTGCTGCCCGGCGCCGAAATAACCACGGTAAATGTCCCCGTCGTGCCTGCAGCAGGACTCGTGGCAGTATAGGCCGATCCGCTTGCAACCGTTGTTCCGTTTATGGTTATGGTGGCCGAAGCATCATTAGAAGAAGGGGTTATTGTAAATGTAGCAGCATCATAGGGAACATCTACGTTATACGTCAGTGTCTGACTGGTAAAAGGTGTCTCAAAGGAAGCCCCGTTACCCAAAACAAGGTTTGTCAAATATATAGGGTTTGCCTCTTTCGTCACTGTTACGGTATATGTAGTCTGCGACGAGCCGTCGGCAGCCGTTACCTGCACCGGTATGGCGTTGGCTCCCACATTCAGGCTGACGGTCGCCGATGTCTGCCTGCTTGGTATGGCAGTACCGTTAATCTTTATTACAGCACCCACATCCTCAGGAGCCGGAGTAATAACAACTGATGAAATATCATACGGTACGCTTGCAGTATATATTAGGGTATTCATGTTAAACGCAGGAACAAGAGTAATAGTCTGTGTGCCGCTGGTTAACGTAAGATTTGTAAGTTTGGACGAAAACACGGGATTGTCTTCAACTGTTCCATCTTCCTTTAATGCTACTGTGTAATAACTTCCTGCCGCAATATCCTTAAAATATATTCCGCTTTTTCGTTCAACCGTTATAGTATATTCCGCCACGGATGAACCATCCGGCGCCTTTACCCTCACCAAAATGGTATTGCTTCCCACCTCCAGGCCGATCGGGCCTGATGTCCCGCCACTCTCCACCTGTTCTCCGTTAACGGTAATGACCGCCCCGTTGTCCCCAACTGTAGGGATCAGAGCAATTGAGGACACATCATAAGGAACATCGGCAGTATAGGAAAAAGTGCTTTCATCAAATGCAGGGCTTAGTGTGCCGGTACTTATTGTAAGGCTACTCAGGAATGCAGGATTAACCTTAACTATTTTCACATAGTTCAATTTCGTCAGAGCATCAGCCGTCCCTCCGTTGTCTATGGTTATCTTGCCATCGCTAATATCTATTGCCGTAGTTTTCTGTACAAACTGATTTGCGCCAAGTTCTACAGCAGACCAGTAGTTAACCCCATCGACATTGACGGTTGGGGCAGAACTGAAGCCCGCGTCTCCCGCACATACCGTCACTTCATAGAATCCATCCTCCACCTCTATTTCCCACTTACCGGTTTTATATAGTGTAACCAGGGTATCAAGCTTCTGATCAGCGTTTATCCCCCTGTCCCTGGTTGTCCCAATATATGATGTGTTCCAGCCGTATATATATCCGTTTCTTGCACCATAGACTTCTCCGTAGTCCGGTATGTATCCCTCCGGCACTTCTGAGCCCGATGGCTGAAAGTTTATTTTTATTGCTCCCGGTTCATCCTCTAAAAATTCAAGGTCCTCTCCATCCTCCGCAAGGGTATTTTCCTGTACAGGCAGCGGTGCCTCTGCATCATCCTGCACGCTTGTGTCCTCCTCAGGCTGTTCCTCCGTCACTTCCTCCAGAAATTCATCTCCCGTATCTGATATACTATCCTCTTCATCTTCTATATCCTCCGTTAATTCGTCTTTTATGTCATCTCCCGGCTCCTCCGCACCGTCTTGCGCGCTTTTGCCTTCCTCGGGCTGTTCTTCCGGCGCCTCCTCCGTAAATACATCTCCTGTATCCGATATACTATCCTCTTCATGTTCTATAACTTCCGGCTCCTGTGCAGCTTTAGATATTGTTACCGGCTGCTGTTCCGTCTGTGTCTGTTCCCGCGCAGGCAATACCTCTTGATTTTCCTCTGACGCGCCCTGTACACCCAGACTCGTAATACACAAACATAATACGAGCATCAAGGATAAAAATCTGAACTTCTTTCCCATAATAAAAACCTCCTTTGCTATAACACAAATAAAGTAAAGCGTCATTATAGATAGCGCATTCTAAACTTAACAATTGGCAATTAATGAACATGGCTATCTACATATGCTCCAGGCACTCTAAAGCTGAAGCTTTTCAGCGAAAATTTATTTTGAGCTTTAGAGTGCCTGGACTATAAAGCAGGCTTAAAGCTTGTCTTCCCTTTGTCGATATATAATACCATAATTTTACACGGATATAATATATCATTTTGCATTATTTGTCCATAAACTCCGGAAATATTATTGTTTTAAGTTAATAAGTGATAATTTGTTGAATTCATTTTACAAATTTGCCTCCTCAAGTTCCAGCCGCAGTTTTCTTACATTCTTGCGCCTTGGTTGATTTATTGGTAAAATTGCTTTATTTGACATAACCAGTTGTTCGTAATTAAACTCTATAACATAGTTATAATTCACCAGAAACGATTTATGTATATAGAAGAAACGGTATTTTCCCAACTGCAGGAAAATTTCTGACAATGCTCCATAAAATATTATATCTTATGCTACTGTAACCATTTTGACCTGTCTATTGACGCTCTTAAAGTATAAAATATCCTTTATTAATGCTCTCTTCGCAGAATGTCGCTGTTGATAATTGAAATACTGGCATATCCTGTTTGATAACTCCATTCCCTTTTTAGCACTGATCTGAAATATTTAAGATGCAATTATTTTGTAAATTATTATAGTAAAATTGCACCATATATCTGTATGAACTAAAATATAATACACTATAGTCAGTTAAATGCAATTCATAAAAATCTTAGTTCACTACAAAAACATGTATGAATTATTACAAGTGCAAACATAAGTACACACTATATGTTAATATATATAAATAATTGTTGATATTCCATAAAAAGTTTAAGAAAAATTAATGGTAATAATTTACATAAATAACCTGCACCCATAATAGAACTATGGTCAGTAATAAAGAAAAGGAGAGTGATCGCTTTAAAGGGTCAAAAACTTTAATGAGAAGATTTTTGTAAGTTACATTCCATTATGCACCGCACAGTAAAACAGAAATTAAAAAATGTGAGGATTAAATTATGAAGATAAAAATTTTCAAGCAAGAAGATTTAACATTGCTTAAAAGAGCTCTGAAATATGTATTTTCATATAAAATCAAGTTCATATTGGCTTTTTTCTGTATACTCAGCGGAATAGGTATAGGAATAGCCCAACCTCTATTTTGGGGCAGAATATTAGACAGCCTGTTTCAAAAAAATATGGACGGTGCTGCACTTAATATAACCTACAGTCTGATACTGGGTATACTAACAAGTATCATTTCGTATTTTCAATCATATATTTTTGCTTCATTAAATCAAAACATAATATTCGACTTGAAAAGGGATATGTACAAAGCTATGCTCAACCTCCCTGTAAAGGCTTATGATGAAATGAATAACGGTGAATTAATGTCAAGGCTGCATGGAGATTCAAGTGAGGTTGCAAATGCTATTACAGGAACACTGCTGAATACTGCTGTGGATATAATACGCCTTGTGGCCGTTGGAATAACTGTATTCGCCATAAGTATCAAATTAGCTTTAATAGTTATAGTTTCTTTTCCAGTATCCTTTTATATTTTTAATAAATACGGCAAAAAAATCAGAGCCAGTAATAAACAGTTATCCGAATTAAATGATAAATATTATAGCGAATCAGGTCAAGCTATCTGGGGCATAAGAGAAGTAAAAAGCCTGGGAATAAAGAAAGATAAGTTCAATTCTTTTATACATATTGCAAACAAATTAAAGAAAATGATAGTAACTGTGACACTGTTAAGCACCAAGTCGCAATCGGTTTCCGACATTATCAATGTTATTGCCCAGATGGCAGTAGCCTTTGTGGGTGGAATGTTTGTTGTAAAGGGCTCGCTGGACATCAAGTATTTTATAGCTTTCTATTCTTACTCCGGCCAGTTTTCAGGCTCAATTTCAAATATAAGCAGGTTAAATCTTAATCTTCAGCAAGTTATGAATTCCCTTGAAAGAATATTTCAACTAATGGACGGGTTGTCTTATACTGCTGAAAAATTCGGGGAAAAGAGTATAACCCATATAACCGGCGATATAAGGTTTGAAAATGTTTCCTTCAGCTATGATAATGATTTGAATGTACTGGATAATGTGACGGTAAATATACCTGCTAAAAGCAGGACAGCAATAGTAGGGAGCAGCGGAAGCGGTAAAACTACCATGTTTAATTTACTGCTCAGACTTTATAGCCCTGCTAAAGGCCGTATCCTCATTGACTGCACAGATATAAATGAAATCAGGGAAGAGGATTTACGCAGGCATATTTCTGTGGTAAGGCAAGAGCCTGTTCTGTTTAGAATGTCCATAAAAGAAAACCTGTTGCTTGCAAATGCACATGCATCCGGGCAGGAGATAGAAAACGCCTGCAAGAGAGCTTTTATACATGAATACATAGAAGCCTTGCCCAATAAGTATGATTCTGTGATAGGAGAAAACGGTGTAAACCTTTCCGGCGGTCAGAGGCAAAGAATTGCTATAGCCAGAGCCTTGTTAAAAAAATCAAAGATAATACTTTTTGATGAGGCGACATCCTCACTGGATAACGAATCCCAATTTTATATAAAGAAGGCTATTGATAGCATAGCCGAAGATTGTACCGTAGTAATAATAGCTCACAGGCTTTCTACAATAATTGAAGCTGATGTTATATATGTAATGGATAAAGGGAGGGTAGCCGGCCATGGCAATCACCATACCTTAATTCGCACCAATAATATATATAAAAACCTATATAAAGCAGAGGTACAGCTTATAAATGATAATTGCAAGGAGGTGATTTGATATAGGAGAAATCGTCAGAAAGATTAAGGTAGCTGTAATTGATAGCGGGATAGACACACAGATGTGCAATTTGAAAGAGTGTGTAATACACTCTACCGGCTTTGGAATAAATGATGACGGTTATATAGCGGAAAGCAGCAGCCTGCCCATTGGAAATCTTCACGGTACAACGGTGGCTGCAATAATACGCCATATATGCAGTGATGTTGAGTTCATAAGCATACATGTTCTTGACGGAAACCTGTCAACAGACGGCAGAATACTTTTATATTCATTGAGCCGGGTATTTGACTATAAGCCCGACATTATCCATATGAGCCTGGGAACCTTGAAAAAAGGATATATATTTCCTATGAGAAAAATAGTAAGGGAGGCTGAAAGGCTCAAGATACCAATCGTGGCTGCCGCTCACAGCTCTGGAAAGGTTTCGTACCCAGCTTATCTTAGAGGTGTTATTGGTGTAAAGTCGGACAGATTTGATGAGTGCACGCAATATTCATACAAGGACGGTTTTTTCTTTGCTCCCGCAGGGATTGAGGGTATAGGCTGTATCCAGGAAATACCTGATATAAGGACTGCAAGAGGCACAAGCATGTCGGCGGCATATATTTCAGGACATCTGGCTGCAATACTTAAAAACAATAAAAATCTTTCCCTTAAGGAAGCTAAGGAAGCTCTACTTAAAAGAACTTAAAAAAGGGAGTGATATCGTGATAAACAATACAAAAATAAAAATGGGAAATTTATTACCTTCATGGGAAGGCCTGAACGGCAGGCCGAAGTCAATAACCTTCTGTGTTACGGAGGACTGTAATCTTGTCTGTAAGTACTGCTATATGACCGGTAAAAACCACTTGAAAAAGTTGACCTTTGAAACCGCAAAAAAAGCAGTTGACTACATACTTTCAGACAGAAGCACTTTTAAGGAAAAGTCCATAATATGGGAATTCATAGGCGGAGAAGCCTTTGTGGAAATACAGCTTGTGGATAGAATAACCGACTATATCAAGCAGCAGATGTTTCTGCTTGACCATCCATGGTTCAACAGCTACAGATTATCCTTCTCAAGCAACGGTCTCCTCTATGGTACACCGGAAGTGCAGAAATATATAAAAAAGAATAAGTCCCATCTCTCTATCGGCTTAAGTGTGGACGGAAATAAAATAAAACATGATTTGCAGAGGGTTAAACCCGACGGCAGCGGCTCCTATGACGATGTTGTTAAAAACGTACCGCTGTGGCTCAGCCAATTTCCGAGTTCATCCACAAAGGCTACCTTTTCCCATGATGACATTCCCCATCTTAAAGACAGTATTATAAGTCTTTGGGACATAGGAATAAAGATTGTAGCCGCCAATGTAGTATTTGAGGATGTATGGGAGGAAGGCGACGACATCATAATGGAGCAGCAGCTCAGAGAGCTCGCCGACTATATTATTGAAAATAAGCTTTGGGAGGAATATTCTGTAAGGTTTTTTGATCCCAGCATAGGCAATCCTCTGACAAAAGAAGAATTGGACAGGAATTTTTGCGGTGCGGGTAAAATGCTGGCGATAGACTGCGATGGAAACTTTTTTCCATGTATCAGGTTTTACGGTATCAGCCTTAACAACAAAAAAGCATTGTGCGTGGGAAATGCAGATACAGGAATTGTCCAGGACAAGCTGAGGCCGTTTTTCGCACTAAGCCTTAAAACTCAAAGTCCGCAGGAATGTGTTGAGTGCGAAGTGGCAAGCGGATGTTCATGGTGCCAGGGATGCAACTATGACCTGGCGGAAACCGATACCATTTATCAAAGGGCAACAGGCATATGCAAGATGCATAAAGCAACAGTACGGGCAAACAAATACTTCTGGGATAAATTTGAAAGTGCAACCGGTCTGACCTCCGAAAGAAAAAAAATAGAGAAGGATAGGGGGCGCCAATGCAGGAAATACTTGCAGTTTATAACTGCCGATAATATAATTCCCCACTGTTCATATAGAAATACAAAAGGTACTGATAATGTTATGGCTCCGGAGGTTTTTGAAAAGGGTATTGAATTCTGTGAAGCAAACGGCTATACACCCACTTTTCTTGGAACACCCTCGGGAATAGACAAAAACAGATACGAGGAATATATCATAATTGATAAAACCGGACGACCCTGCAATACGATTTCAATATATGACAATAGTGCAGACTGCCGGGATGGTGCGGACACCGGAATTTTGCTTCTTAACAGGCATAATATACATAAATTATATGAATTGGCAAAGAAGCTTTTCAATTCAGTAGATAGAATTAATCTTGCAATTGAAGATATGAATGAATGGAAGGATAAAGATGCTGAGAAGTACAAGTCGGAAATTGAAAAAATAGTTGTTTTTATTGCAGATAAATACAAACAAGGCGAAGAAATTGAAATAAATGTGTTGACTGACATATGGAATCTAAGCTCTATGAAGAACTGCGATGCGGGTACAGGTTCCTTTGCACTGGCACCGAACGGCAGAATTTATATGTGTCCTGCGTTTTACTTTGATGACCCTGACAGCCATGTAGGAAGTCTCACAGATGGCATAAATATTAAAAATCCTCAGTTGCTCGAGCTTGAAAACGCACCCATATGCTCTGCCTGTGACGTCTATAACTGCAACAGGTGCAAATATCTCAATAAAAAAGTGACAAATGAGATACATATACCTTCAAAAATGCAGTGTGTTGTAAGTCATATAGAAAGAGAACAATCCATGAAGCTGCAAAAGCTGCTTAAAGAAAGCAGTTCCTATAAATTTGACAATATACTGAAAGAAATTGACTATAGTGATCCATTGGAAAAGCTGTTAAAAAATAAGGAAAGGATGTACGAAATATGATTGGAGAAGTAGTTGGTACGGTAACCGAGGAGGAAAAAAATGAAATGATGGTTCTTTTTGAAAGGAAGCTTGGAATTGAAGAGCTTGCATTTACTATGGAGAGTGATTTGCTTTCCAATGATAAAAAAGAATGCATGCAGGATAAAATGATATCGGAATTGGGGAAGGTTAAATTAAATATGCAGGCCTGGTGGGACAAAATGTATAAAAAGTACAAATGGAAAAGCATTGACGGCTGTAAATGGAACATAGATTTCCAGACCTGTGAGATACATATAACTGAATAGTAGCTGTAATAAAAAACTGTTTCATCTTTATATCTGCAGATAGTTGCCGGAAAAACTATATTATATTTATGGGAGGTGTTATTATGGATCGTTTATTTTCAAATAAAAAGATCAATAAGCCAAGACGGGATGTAAGTGGCTATAATTGCCCCAGTAATTGTGCCAGCGAATGCACCGGAAGCTGTTACGGAGGCTGTTATGGAAGTTCCTTTAGTACGGCATGCCCTAGTAATTGTGCCAGTGAGTGCAGCGGGAGCTGTTACGGAACATGCAGAGCAATTAATATATATTAGTGCCGCCTGACATTAATGAATAAGCGCGTATCTTTCGGCAATATGTAAAAAACAGCCTGCTGCTTTTCTTAAATTACAGTACCAGGCTGTAAATTAAGAAACTATCTGCAGATATATTATATTAATGTATTAAACCTGGTACTCATTCCGATTAAATTCAATGGAAAGGCATTGATGGCTGTAAACGAAATATGGCTTTCCAAAAATAAGGAGGGGACACTCAGGAGTGTCCCCTTGTTGTTCCGAAGCAGTGTATATTTATTTCTCAGACAAACATTAGCAATACAACTAAGAAACTATTTCCTGAATGCTCTATCTTCATTCTTCCGTTATATTTTTTTAACACACTTTGTACGTTGCTCAGGCCTATCCCATGATTATCCTTGTCTTTATTTGAAGTAAGCAGTTTGCCGTTTTCACAGATAACTTGACCATCAAACAAATTATTCAATTTTATAAGAAGCCTGCATTTATCATATTTAATTTTCAAATCTATTTTTCTGTTCACTTCTAATTTTTTTGTGGCATTAATTGCATTATCCAAAATATTTCCTAAAATAACCGTCATATCATATGAAGAAACATTGAGATATTCAGGAACTGTTAATTCAAGATTAACAATAATCCCCTGTTGCTCTGCCTCTAAAAGCTTGTAATTCAGAATACTGTCAATGACTGTATTGCCAGAATGGGCATATTCATTTGAGCTTACACAAATATCCATCATCATTGCAATATGCTCTGAAACCCTTTCTTTTTCATTCTTTTGTACCAGAGTTTCAATTACAGATAAATGATTTTTTAAGTCGTGTTTTTCGGCGTTTTTTGCTTTCAAGGAAGTCTTCATAAGCTCAAACTGATTATTATAGTATTTATTTTGCTGGGATAAAAGTAACTGAGTAGTTCTATCATCATATGCCGCTGTTATTACATTATACAAATTAAGTACCGAAAAATTGATGATCAGCAGTAAAATAAGGAATGTTATTACCATCAATAAGTTTAAATTCGCTTGTAATAAAATTATGAAACAAAATAATAATGAAAACGGAATCAGGCATATGCAAATCCAATATGTAGCCGGTATGTCTATTTTCTTCCTTACGGTAAAGAAATTATCAACTATGAAAATTAAAATATAAGATACCGTCTTAATAATAATCATTGCCTTTAAAGGGATATAAGGATTCTGAGCAAACACTGAGAAAATAAAGCATCCTGATAGAAGCACACCTATGGTTTCAATAAATACCCCTGATACATACATGAGAATTGCTGATAAAAGCCGTCTTTTAAAAGATGCTTTGTAATTATATGTTAACGCTGTAAATGCCAGAATATTAAACATAATAAGCACAATCGCTATATTCATTAATGAGGTTACCAGTGTTAATATTACCAAATATCCTATGTATGACAATATCTCTATTTTTTTATTTATGCTGACCCTGTCGAAAAAAATTCCCATAAATTTATAAATAATGAAAGTATCAAATATATTTGACACAATATAGGTTAAGTGATAATTTATTGAATCCATTTTAAAAATTCGCCTCCTCAAGTTTCAGCTGCAGTTCCCTTACATTCTTGCGCCTTGATTGACTTATTGGTAAAACTGCTTTATTTGACATAACCAGTTGTTCGTAATTAAACTCTATAACATGGTTATAATTCACCAGAAACGATTTATGTATATAGAAGAAACGGTATTTTTCCAACTGCAGGAAAATTTCTGACAATGCTCCATAAAATATTATATCTTGTGCTACCGTAACCATTTTGACCTGTCTATTGATGCTCTCAAAGTATAAAATATCCTTTATTAATGCTCTCTTCGCAGAATGTCCCTGTTGATAATTGAAATATTGGCATATCCTGTTTGATAACTCCATTCCCTTTTTTAGTACGGCTCCGATTATATGTGCATTTAAAGGCTTTATTAAGAAGTCCATCGGTCTAACCTTAAACAATTGCATAGCGTAGCTTGATTCTCCTGATATGTATACAATATGAATGAATTCATTTTTCAAATCATCACGAATTTTTTTACCCAACTCAACACCATTTAACAGCTTTAATTTTATATCTAAAAAAACCATATCGTAAAAAATCCCATCAGTTAGAGCTTTATACAATTTCTCTCCGGAATAATACATATCTACTTCCATTTTTTCAGATGTTAATTTTCCATACTCCAAGATAATTTGCTCAAGCTGAGAACAAATTGTTATTTCATCGTCGCATATAGCAACATGATACATAGCATGACCACTCTCTTCTAAAATATTTAAGATGCAATTATTTTGTAAATTATTATAGTAAAATTGTACCATATACCTGTATAAACTAAAATATAATACACTATAATCAGTTAAACGCAATTCATAGAAATCTTAGTTCACTACAAAAACATGTATGAATTACTACAAGTGCAAACATAAATATACATTATATATTAATATATAAATAGAAGGGGACACTCTTAATAATACAGATTATAGCAAAACCCCCCATTTACCATACCTTATAGCTCAAATAAAAAAAATAATGCTGTATTTCAGTACCGCTTTAACAGCGCAAGATAGTAATGCTTATATTAATTGCACCCAAAAATATTCTATATTCAGGAGCGTTCCCCTTCCTTCAATAAAACATATTTATCAAATTTTGTAGTTAAAATCGAAAAACCAAACTAAGGTAACGTTCATGTACCTTAGTTTTTCGACAGCCTGTTTTAAACACAACAGAAAGAGGCCTCTGCATCCTGTGCAAGACCTCTTTAAAGCTCAGGCTCCAGCTTACCTTAAGTTTATCCCTATCCATTTGAATTAATGAATTGGAGGTGTTGTAATATAGTCAGGAGCGTCCCCCTTTTTTTTCTTATGGATGTTCCTTTAATGCTAACGTGTGATAATCCCCTTCCGCTACTGACTTTATTCCACTTAATCCACTTACACCTGCACAGGCGTTATCCTGTCTGTAGTTGTTCCGTCTCCCAGCTGGCCTTTGACATTCCATCCCCAGGCCCATACCGTTCCGCCTTCCTTTAATGCTATCGTGTGGTTGCTTCCTGCCGCTACTGCCTTTATTCCGCTTAAACTGCTTACCTGTACAGGCGTTGTCCTGTTTGTAGTCGTTCCGTCTCCCAACCGGCCCTGGCCATTATACCCCCATGCCCATACCGTCCCGTCTTCCTTTAATGCTATCGTATGGTTACCTCCTGCCACTACTGCCTTTATTCCGCTTAAACCGCTCACCTGTACAGGTGTTGTCCTATCGAATGTACTTGCCCCATCTCCTAACTCACCGTAATTGTTATACCCCCAAGCCCACACTGTTCCGTCTTCCTTTAATGCTATCGTGTGGCTGCCTCCTGCCGCTACTGCCTTTATTCTACTTAAACCACTCACCTGTACAGGCGTTGTCCTATCAGTATATGTGCCATCCCCCAACTGGCCATACCCGTTATACCCCCACGTCCATACTGTTCCATCTGCCTTTAATGCTATTGTGTGACTATACCCTGCCACTACTGCCTTTATTCCACTTAAACCGCTCACCTGTACAGGCGTTGTCTTTCCATAGAATGTAGTTGTTCCGTCTCCCAACTGACCTTCCATGTTATACCCCCAGGCCCATACCGTTCCGTCTTCCTTTAATGCTATTGTGTGACTGCCTTTTATAGTTACTGCCTTTATTCCACTTAAACCGCTCACCTGTACAGGTGTTGTCCTCTTCGTAGTCGTCCCATCTCCCAACTCGCCTTGGCTATTTATTCCCCAAGCCCACACTGTTCCATCTTCCTTTAACGCTATCGTGTAGTAAGATCCTGCCGCTACTGCCTTTATTCCACTTATGCCACTCACCTGTACAGGCGTTGTTCTATCTATAGTTGTTCCGTCTCCCAACTCTCCGAATCTGTTATACCCCCAGGCCCATACCGTTCCATCTTCCTTTAATGCTACCGTATGGTAATCTCCTGCCGCAATATCCTTAAAATACGGCCTGCTTTCCCTCACAACCGTTACGGTATAGGTCTGCTGCACTCTGTTAATTGCCGTTACCTGAACGCTTATAGTATTTGTGCCCACATTGAGTCCAGACATCTGCCCTGAAGGAAGCTCTATGCCGTTTACCGTTACAAGCACCGCTGCCGTGCTGTCCTCAAGTACTGGGATAACTATAGTACTTGCCGTATAGTACCCTATGCTTGCATTATATGAATATGTACTCTTGTTAAACCCAATCGGAATTCCACCTAGTGTGAGATTGGACAGGTATGTGCTGCCCGCTCTCACAACCGTCACCGTATAGTTCTGCTGAACTCCGTCAATTGCCGTTACCTGAACGCTTATAGTATTTGTGCCCACATTGAGTCCAACCACCTGCCCTGAAGGAAGCTCCGTGCCGTTTACCTTTATAAGCACCGATGCCGTGCCGTCCTCAAGTGTCGGGGTGACTGTAGTATTTGCCGTACCGTACTCTATGCTTGTATTATATGAATATGTACTCCTGCTAAACTCAATCGGAATTCCACCTAGTGTGAGATTAGACAGGTATGCGCTGCCCGCTCTCACAACCGTCACAGTATAGGTCTGCTGCACTCTGTTAATTGCCGTTACCTGAACACTTATAGTATTTGTGCCCACATTGAGTCCAGCCGTCTGTCCTAAAGGAAGCTCCGTGCCGTTTACCGTTACAAGTACCGAGGCTGCGCTGTCCTCAAGTGTCGGTATAACTGTAGTACTTGCCGTATCGTACTCTATGCTTGTATTATATGAATAAGTACTCCTGCTAAACTCAATCGGAATTCCGCCTAGTGTGAGATTAGACAAGTATGCACTGCCCGCTCTTGTCACCGTCACAGTATAGGTCTGCTTCACTCCGTCAATTGCCGTTACCTGAACGCTTATAGTATTTGTGCCCACATTGAGTCCAACCACCTGCCCTGAAGGAACCTCCGTTCCGTTTACCGTTACAAGTACCGATGCTGTGCCATCCTCAAGTGTCGGTATAACTGTAGTACTTGCCGTATCGTACTCTATGCTTGCATTATACGAATATGTGTTTTTGTCAAACTCAATCGGAATTCCGCTTAGTGTGAGATCAGTCAGGTATGCGCTGCCTCCTCTCACAACCGTCACGGTATATTCTGTCACGGATGAACCGTCCGGTGCTGTTACCTTCACCGAGATGGTATTGCTTCCCACCTCCAGGCTGATCGGGTTTGATGTCCCACCGCTCTCCACTTGTTCCCCGCTAACGGTAATTACCGTCCCGCTGTCCCCGGCTGTGGGGATTACAGTAATTGACGATGTATCATAAGGAACATTTGCAGTATATGCAAAAGTATTTTCCGTGAATGCAGGATTTAGAGTACCATTACTTAGAGTAATATTGGACAAAAACACGGGATTGTCTTCAATTGTTTCACCGCAATTCAAATACACCTGTTTGGGCTGTAGCACATATCCTGCCTCCCCATTTCCCAACTGACCATGAAGGTTATACCCCCAGGCCCATACCGTTCCGTCTTCCTTTAATGCTATCGTGTGACTTTCTCCTGCCGCTACTGACTTTATTCCGCTTAATCCGCTCACCTGTACAGGCGTTGCCCTCTGCGTATATACATATAATGCAGTCGTCCCATCTCCCAACTGGCCGGAATAGTTGTACCCCCAGGTCCATACCGTCCTATCTTCCTTTAAGGCTATTGTGTGACTCCCTCCTGCCGCTATTGCCTTTATCCTACTTAAACTACTTATCTGCACAGGGGTTGCCCTATCTACATTTGTTCCGTCTCCCAACTGGCCGTAATGGTTATATCCCCAGACCCATACCGTGCCATCTTCCTTTAATGCTATCGTGTGACTTTCTCCTGCCGCCACTGACTTTATTCCGCTTAAACCACTCACCCGTACAGGCGTTGTCCTATCTGTAGTTGTCCCGTCTCCCAACTGGCCGTAATGGTTATATCCCCAGGCCCATACCGTGCCATCTTCCTTTAATGCTATCGTGTGACTCCCTCCTGCGGCTACTGACTTTATGCCACTTAAACCACTCACCTGTACAGGCGTAATAATCATGTATGTAGTTGTTCCGTCTCCCAACTGGCCGCAGCTATTCCCCCCCCAGGCCCACACTGTTCCGTCTTCCTTTAACGCTACTGTGTGGCCTCTTCCTGCCGCCACTGACTTTATTCCGCTTAAATCGCTCACCTGTACGGGCATTATCCTATTTACGACCGTACCGTCTCCTAACTGGCCGTAATTGTTATTCCCCCAGACCCATACTGTTCCATCTTCCTTTAAGGCTATTGTATGACTATACCCTGACGCCACTGACTTTATTCCGCTTATGACACTCACCTGCACAGGTGTTTCCCTATCTGTAATCGTACCATCTCCCAGTTGACCATAAGTATTATCTCCGGATGTCCAGACTGTTCCGTCTTCCTTTAATGCTATCGTGTGACTGTCTCCTGCCGTCACTGCCTTTACTCCGCTTAAACCACCTATCTGTACAGGCGTCGCCATCCTTGTAGTTGTTCCGTCTCCTAACTGACCATAGTCATTCCACCCCCACACCCATACCGTTCTGTCCTCCTTTAATGCTATCGTGTGTCTGCCTCCTGTCGCTATTATCCTTATTCCACTTAAACCGCTCACCCGTACAGACGTTGTCCTATCTGTAGTTGTTCCGTCTCCCAACTGGCCATCGTCATTCAACCCCCAGCTCCATACCGTGCCGTCTTCCTTTAATGCTATCGTGTGACTATACCCTGACGCCACTGCCTTTATTCCGCTTAATCCATTCACCTGTACAGGCGTTGTCCTATTTGTAGTCGTACTGTCTCCCAACTGGCCATCGTCATTCAACCCCCAGCTCCATACCGTGCCGTCTTCCTTTAATGCTATTGTGTGACTATACCCTGACGCCACTGCCTTTATTCCACTTAAACCACTCACCTGCACAGGCGTTGTCCTATGCGTAGCCGTACCGTCTCCCAACTGGCCAGCAAAGTTTGATCCCCATGCCCATACCGTTCCGTCTTCCTTTAATGCTACCGTGTGGAAATTCCCTGCAGCTGCTGCCTTTATTCCACTTAAACCACTTACCTGCACAGGCGTCATCCTCCTTGTAGTCGTACCGTCTCCCAACTGGCCGTAATCGTTATCTCCCCAGGCCCACACCGTGCCGTCTTCCTTTAATGCTATCATGTGGTCACCTCCTGCCGCTACTGCCTTTACTCCACTTAAACCACTTACCTGCACAGGCGTTCTCCATCCATCTCCCCAGGCCCATACCGTTCCGTCTTCCCTTAATGCTATCGTGCGGTAATTTCCTGCAGCTACCGCCTTTATTCCGCTTAAACCGCTTACCTGCACAGGCGTTGTCCTATCTGTAGCCGTACCGTCTCCCAACTGGCCATCTCTATTATACCCCCAGGCCCATACCGTGCCGTCTTCCTTTATGGCTATTGTATGGTAATCTCCTGCCGCAATATCCTTAAAATATATACTGTTTTCCCTCACAACCGTCACAGTATAGGTCTGCTTCACTCCGTCAATTGCCGTTACCTGAACGCTTATAGTATTTGTGCCCACATTGAGTCCAGCCGTCTGCCCTGAAGGAAGCTCCGTGCCGTTTACCGTTACAAGTACCGAGGCTGCGCTGTCCTCAAGTGTCGGGGTGACTGTAGTACTTGCCGTACCGTACTCTATGCTTGCATTATATGAATATGTGTTTCTGTCAAACTCAATCGGAATTCCGCTTAGTGTGAGATCAGACAGGTATGCGCTGCCTCCTCTCGTCACCGTCACGGTATATTCCGTCACGGATGAACCGTCCGGTGCTGTTACCTTCACCGAGATGGTATTGCTTCCCGCTTCCAGGCTGATCGGGTTTGATGTCCCACCGCTCTCCACTTGTTCCCCGTTAACGGTAATTACCGTCCCGCTGTCCCCGGCTGTGGGGATTACAGTAATTGACGATGTATCATACGGAACATTTGCAGTATATGAAAAAGTGTTTTCCGTGAATGCAGGGCTTAATTGCCCTTTGCTCAGGCTCAGCTTTGACAAAAACACGGCATTATTTTCAACTGCTTCATCACAATTCAAATAAACCCGCATGGGGTGTGGCACATTTCCTGACTCTCCATTTCCCAACTGGCCGAAATAGTTATCTCCCCATACCCACACCGTTCTGTCTTCCTTTAAGGCTATTGTGTGGTAATCCCCTGCAGCTACTGATTTTATTCCGTTTAAACCACTCACCTGTGCAGGGATTGTCCTGTTTGTAGTTGTTCCGTCTCCCAACTGGCCGTAACCGTTATACCCCCAGGCCCATACTGCTCCATCTTCCTTTAAGGCTGCTGTGTGGTAACCTCCTGTCCCTACCGCCTTTATGCCGCTTATGCCGCTCACCTGTACGGGAGTCGTACTATTTGCAGTTGTTCCGTCTCCCAGCTGGCCCTCGCTATTGCGCCCCCAGGCCCACACTGTTCCATCTTCTTTTAATGCTACCGTATGGTAATCTCCTGCCGCTACTGCCTTTATGCCACTTATGCCGCTCACCTGTACAGGAGTTGTACTTTCTGTAGTTGTTCCGTCTCCCAACTGGCCATAGCTATTCCATCCCCAGGTCCATACCGTTCCGTCTTCCTTTAGGGCTATGGTGTGACTGTCTCCTGCCGCTACTGCCTTTATTCCGCTTAAACCGCTCACCTGCACAGGGATTGTACTATTTGCAATTGTCCCGTCTCCCAACTGACCGGAATAGTTATATCCCCAGGCCCATACTGTTCCGTCTTCCTTTAAGGCTACCGTATGGTAATCTCCTGCCGCCACTGCCTTTATTCCGCTTATGCCGCTCACCCGTACAGGCGTTTTCCTATCTGTAGCCGTCCCGTCTCCCAACTGGCCGTAATAGTTATCTCCCCAGGCCCACACCGTTCCGTCTTCCTTTAGTGCTATGGTGTGGTCATCTCCTGCCGTTACCGCCTTTACTCCGCCTATGCCGCTTACATGCACAGGCGTTGTCCTGTATGTATTTGTTCCGTCTCCCAGCTGGCCGTAATAGTTATATCCCCACGCCCAAACTGTTCCATCGTTCCTTAAAGCTATGCTGTGTCTGTATCCGGCTGCAATATCCTTAAAATACAGCTCGCTTTTCCTCACAACTGTTACGGTATATTCTGTCACGGACGAACCGTCGGATGCCGTTACCTTTACCAGGATTGTATTGCTTCCCAACTCCAGGCTGATCGGGCTTGATATCCCGCCGCTCTCCACCTGTTCCCCGTTAACGGTAATAACCGCACCGCTGTCCCCGGCTGTGGCAGCCAGAGTAATTGAGGCTGTATCATAAGGAACATTTGCAGTATATGCAAATTTTCTTCCGTCAAACGCAGGGCTTAGAGTGCCATTGCTTAAAGCAAGGTTACTCAGGAATGACGGATTAACCTGAACTATCTTCACATAGTTCAATTTGGTTACCGCATCAGCCGTTCCTCCATTGTCTATGGTTATTTTCCCATCTGTGATACTTAATATTCCCGTTTCTTTCACGAACCGGTTTGCACCAAGCTCCACCGCTGACCAGTAGTTAACCCCCTCAACATTTACGGTTGGAGCGGAGCTGAAGCCCGCATCTCCCGCACATACCGTCACTTCATAGAGCCCATTCTCCACCTCTATTTCCCACTTGCCGGTTTTGTAGAGTGTAACAAGGGTATCCCGCTTCTGGTCGGCGTTTACCTCTCTGTCTCTCATTGTACCCGTATATAATGTATTCCACCCGTATGTATATCCGTTTCTTGAGCCATAGATTTCTCCGTAATCCGGTATGTATCCTTCGGGTATTTCCGAACCCGAAGGCTGAAAGTTTATCTTTACTGTCCCAGGCGCTTCGGGCAGTGTAGCTATAGTTACAGGCTCGCTCCAGTCACCTTTTATACCGCCGTTTACGATTCTGACCCTGTAGGTATGCGGGGTACCTGCTTCCAGGTATTGGTGTACAAATGAGGGTTCCGCTGTTGTATAGCTTTGTCCGTCCGCCTCTATCTCATAGCCTGCCGCCATGTCTGCCCCATCCCAGGTGACCGTTACCTCGTCCTCTGCCGCTGTTGCCTGTATATTTTCAGGTATCGGAAAGGTACTGCTGTTTTTCACTATTTCCACGTAGTTTATCTTTGTTACACCATCTGTTGTACCGCCGTTATCCAGGGTTAGTCTCCCGTCAGCAATCATGACTGTCTTCGTTTCCTGTAGAAACTGGTTTGCGCCCAAATCTACCGCAGACCAGTAGTTAACCCCCTCAACATTTACGGTTGGAGTGGAACTGAAGCCCGCGTCTCCCGCGCATACCGTCACTTCATAGTGCCCATTCTCCACCTCTATTTCCCACTTGCCGGTTTTGTATAGTGTGACCAGGGTATCCAGCTTCTGGTCGGCGTTTACCTCTCTGTCCCTCATTGTACCCGTATATAATGTATTCCAGCCGTATGTATACCCGTTTCTTACGCCATAGACTTCTCCGTAGTCCGGTATGTATCCCTCAGGTATTTCAGTGCCCGGGGGCTGGAAGTTTATCTTTATTGCTCCCGGTTCATCCTGTAAAAATTCAGGGTCTTCTCCATCCTCCATAAGGGTATTTTCCTGCACAGGCAGCAGTGTCTCTGCATCATCCTGCATGCTTGTGTCTTCCTCGGGCTGTTCTCCCGGCACTTCCTCCTGCGGCTCCCCTTCTGTGTCTACTATCACATCCTCTGTGTCTTCCGTTATTTCCTCTATTGCTTCATCCTCTACATCTTCCGTTATTTCCCCTGCTGCTTCATCCGCCTGTCCAGCTTCAGGTATTTCCTCTGTTGCTTCATCCTCTACATCTTCTGTTATTTCCTCTGCTGCTTCATCCGCGTATTCAGCTTCAGGCATCTGTGCAGGCTCCTGTACTGTCTGCACCTGTTCCGGCGCGGGCAGCGGCAGTGCCTCTTGATTTTCCTCCGCCGCACCCTGTATGCCCAAGCTGGTCATACACAGACATAATACAAGCATCAAGGATAAGAACTTGAACTTCCTTCTCATAATAAAAACCTCCATTGTTACGATATTAAATAAGTTGAAGCCTCATCAAATCCCATCTTCCCTTTGATGATATGTTATACCATAATTTTACACGGATATAATATATTATTTTGCATTATTTGTCTACAAACTCCGGAAATATTATTGTTTTAAGTTAAATAGTATCTATTTGGGCTGAAAGTTGCGGGCTGTAAAAATTTTTACCGGCATGTCAGGTTTTAATACAGAAGATATGAAAAAAACCGGCACCCACTAAATAGGTACCGGCAAGGGATGATATGCTGTAAATATACTGCTCTCTAAAACAGGCTATTATAGCTTTAATTCCTGTATTTCAGAGCCTGCGGCCTTTTATTTGCAATTTCATTCAGAAGAGATCTGTAAAAGGGAAGCTGCGCCTCCCATGACAATTCCTTCTCCGCATAGCTCCTGGCTTGTTTTTTCAGCACATTATACTCTTCCGCCGTTTTACCAAGCAAGTCTTCGATTCTGTCAACGGTTTCCTCCATGCTGTCGGGCCTGACAAAAAAGCATCCGTTTTGACGGCAAACGGGAACATATTCTTCATATCCTTTAATGCCCACAATGCATGGAATACCGCTGGCGAGCGCTTCCGCAAGGACAGTTGTAAATGCGGGAGGATTTGTCATATTGGGAATTACCAATAAATCAATCATTTCCATATATTCCGGTATGTTCTTATTTTCCACATACCCGGTTAACAGCATATTATCCGGTATAAGGGGCATATACCTTGTCCTTTCGGCTTCACTTGTAAAATCCCCTACAGAGATAAATTTCAGCATTCTTTTATTCAGGTAATGCCCCGCCAGCTTTATGAATGTTCCAAAGCCTTTGTTTTCCGCCAGTCTCCCAATATATCCTATACAAAAGCTCTTCCGTCTTGTCTCTTCCATTAAGGAAAATCTGTATTTATTGATATCAATAGGCTTAGGACAGACCACAATTCTTTCAGAAGGAATATTATACTTATCTATAAGCCGCTTTTTTCCTCCCTGGCTGTATGTAATTACTTTTGCCGCGTTTTTTGCAACCGGCTTTTCAAGCGCTTTGAATATCATCATTCTTCCCCCGTCCCCGCAGTCTATCCACATAACGGGGATACGGAACAGCTTGCTGGCAATATAGTTTAAATAGCTTCTCGGAGTCAGAGTGGTATAATTTGATTCTATTATAACGTCAGGCTTAACCCTCCACAATTTAAACAGGTACCCTGCAGGTATGTGAAAAAAATTGGTTGATTCTACTTTTTTAAAGTAAATAATTTTTTTGTAAAGCCTTATACAGGAATAAAACCGAAATCTCATATTTCCCGGAATATGCCCTAAAGCATTTTCAACTCTTTTCATATCAAAGCGTTTTTGTCCGAAAAATTTTTCATCAGCATAGCTATTAATCTTTGGACATAAAAAGACATACTCATCATTATATTTTTCACACAGCAGGAATCCCAGCATCAAATCCTTGCTTCCCCTGTATAATTCGATAAACTCATGAGAATCCAGAATTTTCATTATACCCTCCTTATGCTTTACAGCAAACGATCTTTATTATAAAAATTTTATATTTTGCGGACAAAACTTTCCTGACAGTATTTGCTTTAGCGCTATAAATGCTCCCATTAAGCAAGCTCTGTGCTCTTTCTTAAAAATTGCTTTCAGCATAATTATAGTAAAGGAATGCAGCAGATGATACTGTATGCGCAGTACGCTGTCTCCATGCTTTTTCATGATATAGTACGGATTGCCCAGTAATGAAAATCCCAGCTTCAGCCTGTCAATCCTCCCGGACTTTACTCGTAAGTGCCTTAATCTGGCATGCTTTGTCCTGACCACCAGTCCGTATTTGTTAGCCCTTAAAGAAAAATCCCTGTCCTCCTGAAATCCGTAAAACAGCAGGTTTTCATCGAATCTCTCATTCATAACCACTTTTCTTCTATAGATCATGTTACATCCATACAAGGTTTTTGTTTTGTAAACCTCATTATTTTTTATTAATACAGGCTTTTGATAAAAGTATTTGAAATCTTCATCCTCTCCTGTCACAAATCCGCCGAGTCCGGATATTTCAGCATTATTGTCCTCCTTGTAAATATCTGATATTATCTTAAAAAAATCATTCTCCAGCAATACATCATCGTCAATAAAAGCTGCAATATCGCTTCTTTCATCAAGCGCATCTATTCCAAGGTTTCTCTGCCTGGTCAGGCATGCCCCTTCAATATGCCGTTCCTTAAGTATCCAGTCATCTTTAAACCAGTCATAGCCACCTCCTGCTATATCCGACGAATCGACAATAATAATCTCATCCGGCTTAACATGCTGCTTTTTTAAATTTTCATATAAGCATACCATTGCTTCGTACCTGTTATGAGTAGCGATAATTACCGACAAAAACACACTAATCCCCCCTGTGCAAATATTTTTTTATTGCCTGCCGCATATGTCCTATATGCGTTGGAGACGTTATTATAAATTCTTTAAAGTATCTGAATAATTCAAGCTTAAACAACCGGGAAATAATCAAATGGCCTGCCATTAACAATATTACCTGCAACACCGCGGCTTTGCATAATATTATTGCGGCGTCCAGAATTAAAACACTCATCAGCACCAGCAGGTAGCTGCGCTTAAATTCAATATTATTTTTAAACGCCCCATAAAGAAATGCCGCAAACTGTATCAGCTCACAAATAAGGAATGCCGCTCCCATTCCCACAGCGCCGTATTTCAAGGTAACCGGCACAACCAGAACCAGTTTTGCCGCCAATCCAATACAATAATACCTGTTTAAAAGATTGGTTTTATTATTTGACATAAACAGGAAGGATATGAGGAAGGACAGTGAGGTAAAGACAAAGGACAGCGCCACTATTTTATAGATTATACCGGCTTGTGAAAATTCAGAGCCATAAATAATCCTTAGTATATCTTTTGCAAAAACATACTGCACCATTTGAATAAAATTAAAGAAAATAGTAAAAACAGTAAAGACCCTGTTAAAAAATTTGTTGGCGCCGGCAATATCATTTTCATAATACAGCCTCGTCAAGATAGGGAATATAACATTAATAAGACCGTTAGGAAGAAAATACTGCATAAACAGCAGCTTAGTTACACTATTATACAGACTCAGTTCCACACTGCTTACAAAAGCTTTTATTAATACCGAGTCAATCCTAATATATATTCCCTTAATGATTATCGGTATTGCAAAAACAATGCAGCTTTTGAATGTGTAAAGCATATTAAGGGAGCCGTTACTTAATATCCTCAGCTTCCCGCCATATATCTTCCATACCATATGCCAGCTGACAAGCAATATAAGCAAAGTACTAATCGTTATGCCAATGCTGAAGCCATAGACGCTATATGTCAGATAATAAAGCGCCAGTCCGAAAATCAGCCTCAGACAACTGCAAAGAACGTTGAGAAATGAGTCTCCACCGTACCTGCCAACAGCTCTTAACACACTTCTGAAGACGTTGGCAAGGTTCTCAAAAAGCAGAGATATAAAAAGTATTATAAATATGCCCCGTGCATATAAGGAATCTTCTGTAAAGCTTATGAAGACTAGCAGCGCTGCAGTAAAAACAAGCGAGAGTATCGCTTCAAACCCCAGAATCTGCCGTATAAGTGCGCTATTCCCCTTTTCCTCGGAAATCTTTTTAAATATAAAATTATTCGTGCCAAAATCTATAAAGTTAATTAGCAATAATCCCAAATTAATCCCATATATGTACAGGCCATATCCTATAACGCCTAAATTCCTTGCAGCCACAGCATTAAGTATAAATAAAACGAGCTTACTTGCTATGTCTCCTATATAGACATATGCAGAGTTAGTTATAATTTCCTGCTTGTTTATAATCATTCCCTCTCCTCTAATGTAAGGGGACACACCTTTCAGATTCACGGGTATTCCTTTTACGATAAGGTATGTCCCCTCTTATATGCGGCTCTAAAATGCATTCCGATCACCCAAAAGCACCGGCACTGTCCTGATAATAATTTTCAAATCGTTCCGAAAGCTTCGTTCCTTTATGTATTTTAAGTCCAACCGCACCATTTCCTCGAAGCCTATCTTATTTCTCCCGCTAATCTGCCACATGCCGGTTAATCCCGGCCTTACAGACATTCTGAGGTGATGCCACAGCTCATATTTCTCCACCTCCCTTATCAGCGGGGGTCTGGGGCCTACAAGACTCATTTCTCCTTTAACAACATTAACAAGCTGCGGCAGCTCGTCAATGCTGGTTTTTCTCAATACCTTGCCTACTCTTGTAATCCGGGGATCATTCCTCATTTTGAACATATGTCCTGCTGCTTCATTTTTGTGTTCTATCTCTCTTAAAAGATCCTCCGCATTAATGTCCATAGTACGGAATTTATACATATTGAATATTTTCCCTTTATATCCCACTCTTTTCTGTATAAAAAAAACAGGCCCCTTAGAATCCAGCTTAATCGCTCCGGCAACTGCAAGAAGTATTGGAGTCAGTACCAGCAGCCCTACTGATGATATAACAGTATCAAAAATTCTTTTGCCTATCTCATAGTGATGTCCGGTATTACTATACAGATCTCTTTCACTGACAATATCCTGAATGTGCTGTTGCAGCTTGTCCATTTTTAACACCTTATCTTTCAAAATCGCTTTTTACATTGTTACGAAATTATCACGGAGGCATTTTCACGAAACAGCCTGTCGGCATGTTCCGTTCCTGTCCATTTCACTACGTTCCAATACGCCTTTATGTACCATTCTGAATAATCTCCCGCAAAATGTGCGTTGGACGCAACAAAGTGAGCCCTGCCGCTCTTAATTAATCTCATTGAAATATATTTTACTTTTCTGCCATACACGCCTATAATACTGGCAGTGTCTACTTGCAGCAGGCACCCGCTGTCAATCAGGTATTTCGTCAGCTCGCCGTCTCTGACGAATGCACCGTATCTCTCGGGATGGGCAATAACGGGTTTAATTTTGAAAAACTTCAGCCTGTAAATGCTTTCGAGTATTTTATATGGGCATTCCCTGTAAGGAATCTCTATAAGCATATATTCCGTATGATTTAAAGTGTTTGTGATAAGCAGGTCAATGCTTTCCAAAACCGACGGCGCTATGAACACCTCATAGCCCAGCTTTAAGTCCACGCCCATATGCGCCGCCCTCTCCCTGAGGTCATGAAATTTTCGGAGGATGTCTTCATTTTTGTATTTGTAAATGCCCTTATGCACATGCAACGTTGTTATTATTGTTTTTATGCCTACTTTTTTTGCCTCCTGAAGCATCCTGACAGATTCCTCCATTGTGGCCGGCCCTTCATCCAGTCCGTGCAGCAGATGGCAGTGCAAGTCAATCATATTCCCTCCTCCTGCTTCTGCTTCCTCTTCCGAACCTCTTCAGGGCATATTTCTTTACATCCTTTGCCGTATCAAAATACAGTGAAGCATTAAAACAGCTATTACCCTTATCATAATAATCCGCCGCTTTATTCAGAACTACTCCGAGAATGGCGGAATCTGCCTGCTCCAATTGCTGCTTTAAAGCTTTGGCCTTATGACGGTTAACGGAGCCGGGGGCAATAACGATAATGCTGCCGTCTGTTTTTGAGGCTATGACAGCACCGTCAATTACATTTCCCAGGCATGGAGTGTCCACAAGTATAATGTCATAGCGCTCCCTCACCTCCCGCATAAGCTCTGAAAACCTGGAGGAATTCACCAGCTCCGCGGAATCGGAGGTGTTTTTGCCTGCCGGTATAAACGACAGGTTGTGTATATTTGTTTCAAATATTATATCCCTGAGCATTATGTATTCACTGCAGATATAACCGGTAAGCCCTATGGAAGCATCTCCGCCCAGGCGCTTCATATATGCGGGTTTTCTTAAATCGGCGTCAACAAGCAACACTTTCCTGCAATTCCTTGCGAATGAAACAGCAAGGTTAATGGCTACAGATGTCTTTCCTGACTTTGGCGCAAAATCAATAACTGCAATTGTCTTTATTCTGTTGCCGGGCGTATTGAATTGTATGTTTGTTCTTAATACCTTATAGGCCTCATACCCCGTGGGGCTGTCCATGCTATACAGTTCAAGCCTTTTTATATCCATTTGCCCCCGCCCTTTTTCTTTTTATCCTGGGAATGGTACCAAGTATTTTTATGCCCAGGTCTTTCTCTATATCCTCACGGGTTTTTATTGTTTCGTCCAGCTCTTCAATAAGGTATACAATAAAAACACCTGCAAGCAGTCCCGCGAGCGCCCCAATGGCAATATTCTTTTTATGCCCGGGATCTACCGGCTGCACCGGTTCTTCCGCCGGGTCTATTACGGCAACATTCTGAAGCTTTACAATATTAGTTATTTTTTCTGCAAAGACCCTGCTGAAGCTGTTTGCAAGCCTTGCCGCCATTTGAGGAGAGCCGGAGGCTACTGAGACCTCCAGAATTCTTGTCCCTTCCACTATATTTACACTTACGTTTTCAGACAGCTCTCCGGTGTCAATATCATTTAGTCCAAGCTCTTCAATTACCGCTTTTGCAACCGTTCTGCTTACCATAATTTCCTTATACTCCTTCACAAGCTGCTGCCCTACCATAATATCCATATATGTCTGCTGTGTAACAGGGTCATAGCCCTGTGCCGAAACCAGCAAGGTCACGCTTGCCTTATATTGCGGAATATATCCCGTTACGGTAATATATGCGGATGCAACTCCTCCAATAAAAGTAAGCAATACAACCAGCCATACCCACCTCATCAAGTTAGAAATATATTCTCTCATAAAATCAATCATTTGCTTTTTTGCAGAATACTTTTATATATTTCCAGTGTCTCTAAGCTCACTTTATCCCAGCTATATCTGCCAAGTATATATTCCTCGGCCTTCTGCTTCTGCATTGCGACCTTTTCAGGATTAGAGTCAGCAAAAGCAAGCATCCCGTATAGGCTTTCAATATCCTTATTCCTGAAAGTCCATCCCTTATCCCCGATAACCTCCGTATTCTCAACGATATTGCTGGCTATTACACACTGTCCGTAGCTCATGGCCTCAAGCAAAGCAATGGACAGCCCCTCTACTTCCGAGGGCAGAATATAGGCATAGGCGTTAGTAAATAACTCCTGAAGCTCTCTGCCTTCCACATGCCCTGCAAATAAAATGCTATTATTTTTTCCGGCTATATTTTTTAGATAATTTCCATACTCCTCAGAGTGGCTTATGCTTCCCGCAATAACCAGCTTCCTGCGTGTCTCGAGCTTATTATATGCCTGTATCAGGTAATGGACACCCTTCTCCGGCACCAATCTGCCCAGATAGAGAAAAAAGTCATTCCTCTTTATGAAGTATTTTTCCGTAATCAAACGCGCTTCCGCTTTTTGTGCAAGGCTTACTCCATTAGGTATATACCGGCAGTCTTTTTCATATGTATCTGTAACATACTGCTGTATCGCTTTTGATACGGCAATAGTTTTATCGGGGATTGTAACGGCTGCCCTTTCTCCAAGCTTCAAACATGATCTGGCAAAGCGCCCCCACTTTTCCCGCTTCCAATCCAGTCCATGAATAGTACAAACCACCCTTTTCCCAGCCAATTTGGGGATGAAGCACAGGGATGAAGGCCCGATTGCATGAAAATGGAGAATGTCAAAATCTTTCATCAGGCTGTCTATAGCTGAAAGGAGGGTATGTACAATTGCATCAAGGTGCTTTGTATTGACGGTAGGAATGCTCCTCAAATTCATACCCTCATACCCTTTAATTCTTTTATGCGAATAATGGGGTCTTGTATAAACAGATACATCATGGCCCATCCGTACAAGCCGCCTGCCCAGCTCCCTCACATGTACTTCAACGCCTCCC
Source organism: Bacillota bacterium (assembly GCA_023390115.1). Taxonomy (GTDB): domain Bacteria; phylum Bacillota; class Clostridia; order Acetivibrionales; family DSM-27016; genus Anaerobacterium. The sequence continues at coordinate 83,927 of JAEWDM010000026.1, read as the reverse complement.
CCCCTTGATGAGACTCCCTTGGCTCCAATCATAGCAATCCTCATTCTACTCACTGATTCCCTTCCTCCATTTGTTTTTCAATATCCAGCATAGTGGCACCAATATAGATTTCTTCATTGCGGGAGACGCGCTTCCAACCATCCAGCAATTTCTGTCACATTCCCTTACAGCTTGCCTGACTTCATATGCCTTCTTGCTGCACCATATCTCATTAAAGGACTGCTCCTTTATATTTCCCATTACCATTTCCGCTCCGTTGCAGGGCAGGATATTGCCAAACGGGTCCATAAAAAACACATGCCAGCCCATTCCACAAGGCAAAGGCCTTCGCTCTCCCTTGATATAGCCTGTCAGGCCATGGTTAAAAAAGGCCCTGAACCAGCTTTTTGGCCTTTTGCTTTTCAACATCCTCTGCTCCAGCCTGCTGAATTCTTCTATCGCTATATCCTTGTATTCAATGCGGTTATCATATTTATGAAAATAATACGAGTTATGTACTACAGCGGTTGCAAATTCCACGCCCATCATTTCGGCAAGCGTATAGAGCTCATTTAAGTCCTTTGCATTCCTGTCCGACACCGTTATCCCAAAGCCTATATCCTTAAGCCCCAATTGATGGAGCTTCAAAATAGTCCTCAAGCCATGGTCAAAGCCGTTTTCTATTCCGCGCAGCTCATCATTGGACTCCGGCAGCCCTTCCAAGCTCACTCTCACTCCTATGCCTGGATATCTCCTGGCCACATCTGTAATTTTGTCGGTAAAATATCCATTTGTACTAATTACCAGCCGCTTGGTTTTTTTCATAATGACAGACACGATATCTTCAATGTCGTTGCGCAAAAAGGGCTCTCCGCCCGTTATATTCGCAAATTTTAATTCCGAAGGCAATGATTCAATATCCGAAATGGAAATTTCCTCTCCTATATCACTGGGATGCTTCCATGTATTGCACATATGGCATTTTGCATTACACCTGTATGTTACGGCAATCAATGCCTCCATATTATCCTCCTTAAGGCTGATCTAATTTCTGCGGTTTGATTCAACCCGTTCATATATTCCGGTAATTTCCGCGCAATATTTTTCAATGGAATGCTTATGCATTACCTCTTTGCACCTTGAAGAAAACCGCTCTAACAGTTCCCGGTCGCTGTACAAGCGGTTTATTTTATTTATTAGATCCTCCACATCCTCCGCTTTGAACAGAAAGCCCGAATCATTATCGGTTACAAGCTCGGGTATTCCTCCCACAGCCGAGGCAATAACCGGAGTCCCCATCGCTTGCGACTCCAGCACAGACATCGGGCAGTTCTCGTAAAATTCCGACGGATAAACAGTAAAAAGGCTCTCGGCGATAAGCCTTTTCAATTCTTCTCCGGTTTTAAACCCTACGTACTCCAAGTTCTCATACTTTCCAAGCTCAGACACTAAAGGCCCGCTTCCGGCAAATACAAATTTAATATGCTTTAATTCATAAACCGCCTTCAGAAGACTTTCAAGGCCTTTCCCTTCAGAAATTCTGCCAAAGTATAGTACATAATTCTTTTTTATATATCTATTTTTGCTGTTGAATTGCGGAATAAAGTTATGAAGCACTTCCAGTCTTGCTTTGTCCAGTCCGGATTCGGCAACCTTTGATGCGGTGAAGCTGCTCGGGCAAATAAAGGCGTCAATATAATCGTATGCTCCGATTTTGTAATACAGGTAACCCTCCAATGCTCCCAGAATGCTTTTTATGAATGAGTTATGTATGCATTTCCCACGAATACAGTTCAGGTATTTGTGCCCCTTACATTCTTCGCATACTTTTCCTTTACGGAAATTGTACAGGTTGCTTGCGGGGCATATTGCTACAAAGTCATGCAGTGTCTGAACCATAGGTATGCCGTGCTTTTTTATCTCAAACAGGATAGAAGGGGTAATCTGAAAATTATAATTATTAAGATGCACTACATCCGGTTGAAATTCTTTAATTAACTTTTTTATCTTCCTTCTGGACTCCACTGAATATATAACCTTAAAAGGATTAACAAAACTTCTGAAGGATATCTTCCTGAAATTCACGTTGCAGACAAGCTTACTTTCAGGCATATCTACAATATTTTTTTCATCATGCATACCGAAAAAACAGATTTCATGCCCTTGTTCTTCAAGATATGCAGATAACTCAAATATATAGGTTTCACTTCCGCCCTTAGGATATAGGAATTTATTCACCATAAGTATTTTCACGTCTATTCTGCTCCATTCAAAAATTACTTTATTTAGCTCGTTTTTTCAAAAAACACCGTTTAATGTAAAATCATGTTGCAGTATGTAGTATAATATGATCTGGATTTTATTAACACTGTTGACTTCTACAGTATATATAAATAATAAAAGCCACCATAATATTTAACGGTGCCTTTTATTATAAAAACAGATAACTATGATTCCCAGGAGGATGCCTGCACTATCAATCAGTACATCATAAGCCGAAGCCCCTCTGTGAGGGACAAAAATCTGATGTATTTCATCTGCTGTTGCATATAAAACACAAAGAATTGCTGCAACAATAATATTTTTCCTGACATTCTTTATTAGCATGGCTATTGTACCATATAAAAGCAGCATTAATACAAAATACTCTATTATGTGCAAAACCTTTCTAAATATTATATTTTTAACGAGTCCGCCAAATCTTCCGCTTATTTCTGTTGTTATAGTATTTGATAATATTCCGTCCTGACTTGACAATAAAAATATTATTACCAATACAAAAAGCAGTGCCATTATATAAAATACTTTTATTATTTTTCGTGATGCAAAATGAAATTTTTTAATCAAGCCTCTCCCTCCAGCGTCTCTTTAATACTGTTTGATCTTACAGTAATGCCCAAAAGAAGCCACAAGAAAAAAGAATACCCGGTTATCAGCATGTTCGGGCCAAAAAAATTTATGATTATAGTTGATACCGTCAGCCTGATAGCTAATAAATTCAACTGTTTTAAAAACCTGCTTTCCTTCCGCTTATAGTTATCATAATAGTATCCGAAAGTCCTTATGAAGTATATGCCAAAAATAGCTATGCCTATTATCCCCAGTTCCATTGTCAGCTCAATCCAATACACATCGCTTACATGGTATGTTCCCGAGTACTCCACATCGAAAAGTAAAAAATATCTCATATAAAGCTCATAATTTGTCATACTGTTTGCCAGATCTGCAAAGCTGCCTATCCCAAGGCCAAAAATTGTATATATTTTAAATCCTGATAAAAACTCCGGCAGGACATCTACAAATATTCTCAGACGTGCAGACTCAAGGTTTGTTTGCATATATGACGGGCTGAAGACCTGCAAAACGCGCTGAAACGGTGAGCCGAAATAAATATCCTGTACCACATACTCCGAGGTTAATAAAACGGTCAAACCCAATGCCGCGGCACTTGATACAAAGAATATTATAAAATACCTTTTTTCCAGTACGAGCCCGACAAGCAGCCCGGCCCCCAGGCCTATCCATGATTGTCTGGAATAAGTAAATACCATGTTGATTGAAGCAAGAATAATTATCAGTATATTACACTTATTCTTATATACTCCGGCCAGTATCAAAAATATTAATATAATCAGGAATGTGCCGTACCTGTCATACCTCTCGAAAAGCGAAAAGATGGCTTTGCCGTCAATAACTACTATACTGCTCTCTCTGTCTATATTCCCTATTTTATATACTTTAGGCATCAATATTGGATTCATCAATTGAGGCAGCAATATTTGCAAAACGCCGACCAATAGTACTATTATCCCGCACCATCTGATGTGTTTTAAAATTCTGCCGATATTTTCTTCCGTAAACTCTATATTAGCCACAATAAAATATAAAACAATATACCTGTATAAAGTCCTTATACTTAAAAAAAATATTTGTATATCAATTTTATTGATTATTACCGTAATTACAAATATGTAAGCAGGAAGGACTATCAATGAAAGCTCATGCTTTAATATTGCAATTTTTTTATTTTCGCTTATCTGAAAGATGACAAAAAGTGCGGCCAAGCCGTATATAATCACTTCGGGCAGGTATTTGAAAATCACATTATTAAATATATACTTTGTGATCATAGGCTCAAGGACCACAAAGTATATGAGAAATATAACGGCTTTTTCAACTATTTCCTGCATCTGATGTGCTTTAGAATTTATCATAATAAATTTATATAATTTATTTGTAATGAAAGATACTGTGCTTTAAAACAGTTTTTTAAATAATAGCTATAAACTGTAAAATTCAACAGTAAGCTGATTCAGATCTCGATCTGATCCATAGACAGCAAATTTAATTTAAGTGCCTTAACGACAGCCTGTATACTGCATTCAGCACCCAAAATTTTGAATATATTCGTTTTATGGTAACTTATAGTCCCTATATTAAGATCCATTTCTATAGCTATTGCCCTATCTGTATACCCTCTCGCCATTAGTTTCAACAGAGTTGTCTGGCGGTCACTTAGCTTAATATTATTGTGCATATGTGAAATTTCTCTCATATCATCCTTAAGCTCATTGCCAATCTGATATCCTGCCAGCTCTGTAATTAACATTATTTCATTTCTTATTGGATTTTCCCTGCTTAAAAAAGACAAATATCCCCGGACCTTGCTGCTCTGTCTGATGCATGTACAATAGCTGTACCAATTCCTTAAAAAGCTGCAATAATGATAATGCGGCAATACATATACCGGCTTGCCTGTATCCATCGCCAGACTAATTGCATTTGTGCCGCTTGTCCCTTCTTGAAACGACATACCGACCTGTATTGGAGATTTGTTAATATACTTCATCATTCCCCTGCTCTTCTTCAAGCTTATCAAAATACCTTGCGCATTAGTCAATATAAAAAAAGATATTCTTCATCAAGCATATTACTGATGTTTTTAATACATTTCTCAAATACTGAAACGATATCCTGATTATTTTGCAGTATTTCCTGCATATTCTTACTATCCATCTCTAAAACAGGCGGAGACGCATTAACCGGCAGGCCGGATTCAATACACCCTTTCCAGGAACGCAAGACTTCATCATACGGTTGCAAATATTTCATAACAATCCTCCTCATAATTCTCCTTATCATCGTAGCGGTTCTAATATTTATAAAAAAACAAATTCCTGTCTTATAAAGTATGATGTGCTTTAGAATTTATCATAATAAATTTATATAATTTATTTGCAATGAAAGATACTGTGCTTTAATACAGTTTTTTAAATAATAGCTATAAACTGTAAAATTCAACAGTACACCCTTTCCAGGAACGCAAGACTTCATCATACGGTTGCAGATATTTCATAATGATCCTCCCCATAATTCTCTTATCATCGTAGCGGCTCTAATATTTATAAAAAAACAAATTCCTGTCTCATAAAGACATATAATCATACATTACACCTAAAAGAAGTAAAATTTATATCATAGATTATAGCATATCCTTCATATTTGAAGCATTTTAAACCCAGTTATGTTACCGTAAAGCGGCAGCTAAAAAAAACTTGGCTATCGTCGGGAGCGCCCAAGGTACGCAATAGTAAATGCCAAGGAGCCAGAAGCAGATTGTGGATATGACAAATATGCTCTCGGAATTTGGAGCCGGAGAAACCACTGTGCATGATGAAATTGACTGGAAATAAGCTTTACCGGAAGTATATCCTGCATTTTCCTGTCCTTACGGATAGGCTGACAGGCCGGCAGCAACAAAAAATTGAAGAATAAAACCCGCCTGACGTAAGCATACTGAACAGGCGGGTTGCAATCCGAATAAAATGCATATGGCTACAACAGTTAAAACTGGTTTTTTAGAGACATTTGAGAGAATTCACAATGATTTGGCACTTTAGACAATACTCCAGCTTTCCGCTTTTTGCCTGATAGCCACAAATCGGCTATACAGCCCCTCCTTCTTCATAAGCTCCTTATGCGTTCCCTTCTGAACGATTTTGCCTTCATCAAGCACCACAATCTGATCGGCATTTTCAATTGTTGCAAGGCGGTGTGCGATTACAAGCATAGTTTTACCCTTTGCCAGTATGGAAATGGCCTTCTGCATTTCGTATTCGTTTTCAGGGTCAACGCTTGCTGTCGCTTCATCAAGTATTATAATGGGCGCGTCCTTTAAAATGGCACGGGCAAGGGAGATTCTTTGCTTCTCTCCGCCCGAAAGGGAGGAGCCTCCCTCGCCGACGACAGTTTCATATCCTTGCGGCAGGTTTGTAATAAAGCTGTGGCAGCATGCCTTTTTGGCAGCGTCTATGACCTCCTCCGCCGTAGCGTCGGGCTTGCCGAAACGGATATTGTTGATGACGGAATCATTGAAGAGATAAACATTTTGAAAGACCATGCTGATATTGGACAGCAGGCTGTCACATTTCAATTCTCTGATATCGGTGGGGCCGATAGAAATTCTGCCCTTGTTTACATCGTAAAACCTGGCAAGCAAATTGCATATCGTTGTCTTTCCGCTTCCGGACGGACCCACAATTGCCGTTGTCGTCCCCTGCGGAACGGTAAAGGAAATATTATCAAGGACCCTTCTGCTGTCATAGCCAAAGGATACCTCCTCAAAATTCACACCGAAGACATGAAGCTTTTTATCTTTGGAAGCTTCATCAATAAAATTAACCTGCTCGATCCGAGCCAGCTTCTCATAGGTAGCCTCAATCAATTCAAGGGTGTGCGCGGCGTTATTGATTTGCTCCACCTGAGTAAAGATTACAAATGAAAATATGCAGAACATAAGGAATAATGACACGGAAATGCCGTTATTTACCGCCATAAACGCAGCGGCAGCCGCAATTCCCACAGAGGAAAGCTTTAAGCAAAGCTGATGCAGGCAATTTACCGTAACATAATCGAGCTCGATCTTTACGTTGATTTTGCGGTGGGCATTAAACGCGTTTCTTATCCTGTCCGCCGAAACTCCCTCCTGCCCATACGCTTTTACAACCGAAATGCCCCGGATGTATTCAAGTGCGGAGGCAATCAGATTATTCTGCGCAATTTGATGCACCTTTGCATTTCTACAGCTTCGCCTGTTAAGAATATGCAAAAATATTGCCGAGCCAATAATGCCCGCTATTGCAATCAATGCAATCTCGCGGCTGAAAAAGGAAAGGCATAAGATCATAGTGAATGCACTGATATAACCGCCAACGTAAACATCCGTCATCTTCATGGAATACATTTCAAGCACGCTTAAATCCGTTGTGACGGCGCCGAGAATTTCCCCCTCGTTGTTTTGATCAAAGAAGCCAAGCGAAACCCGTTTTAATATATCGCCGATCCTCATGCGAACTTCAGCGGTTTTTTCATATGCTATGCTATCCTGAAAGGTCGCCCTTAAATAAGCAAACAGGAATCTTCCCAAAACCATGGCAATCATAAACAGAACCGCCCACAAGGCCCAGATGGGGTCCAGTGCTTTTTCACCGTTAAAGTCCTTTATCATCAGCTCCAGAATATAAGCGGCTCCCATAATTGGCATCGCAACAAACATAGAGTGCAGAAACGACCATAAAAAGCCCCGGTAAAGGCGGCTTTTCCGCTCGCCCGTCCAGTTGATGATTTTTCGAATTGTCTTAAGCATTTTGCATTGCCTCCTTTTCTGATGCCGATTCACTTGTCGCTGCCCAGCCCTTTGCGCCGATATGGGCACTCCACATATCGGCATACAGCCTGCTGCTTTGGAGCAGCCGCTCATGCGTATCGTATTGAGATACTGTACCGTCCTTTACAACAACAATCTTATCGGCATTCTTGACAGTGGAAAGCCTGTGAGCGATTACAACCAGTGTTTTTCCTTTTGCCAGCTCCCCTATGGATTTTTGAAGCTGGGCTTCATTTTCAGGGTCGGTAAAGGCCGTCGCTTCATCAAGAATAACAATGGGTGCATTTTTCAGAATCGCTCTGGCAATGGCTATTCTTTGCCTCTCTCCTCCCGAAAGCTTACCGCCCGCATCTCCCGCCGCAGTTTGCCAGCCGTTTTCAAGCCTCCCGATAAACTCCTCACACTGCGCCGCCCTTGCCGCCTCAAAAACCTCCTCATCACTTGCGCTTGGTTTACCCAGACGAATATTTTCAAGCAGTGAGCAGTTAAACAGGAAATTATCCTGAGTAACAAAGCTGACCTGCCGGGCAAGCTGCGATAATGGGATATCACGGATATCCCTGCCCCCGATGGTTATTTGCCCGCTGCTTACATCCCAAAAGCGCGCAATCAATCTGGCTATGGTCGATTTTCCTCCGCCTGACGGGCCGACAATGGCGGTAAAGCTTCCCTTGGGGATGGAAAGGCTTACGTTGTGCAGGACATTGCCCCCTGCTTCATTATAGGCAAAAGAGACATTCTTTAGAGAAATGTCATAGTCCGGAACAAAGACATTCTCTTTTCGTTCCGGAAGCTCCGGCAATTCCAGAATTGTGTTAACGTCACGGATTGCATACTGAATAGATTTAAAGTCGTTCACAGCAATTGTAAACCAGCTTGCAGGCGCTATTATGCTCATGGATAGTATTATGGATAAGGTAATCTGAGGCGGAGTAAGCACTCCGCCAGCGTATAAAAGCACACTCACCGGCAGTATTCCAAACAGCGTTGTGGGCAGTATTGAGTTGCCAAGATTCATCAGTCCCCACGTTGAGCGAAACCAGTCCAGCGTAAAGTCACGGAAGTCGCGCACAGCATGGGCAAACTTCTCATAAGAGCCCGAAGAGCGGTTAAACGCCTTAATTACCTGTATGCCCTCCACATATTCCACGATCGAGCTGTTTACATGCTTTTCAGCCGCCATAAACCTTGCATACTGCGAACTGTAATTTCGCATCATAACAGCATACACAAGCACCCCGAAGGGCACGCTTGCAAGTGACGCCAAGGCAATTCGCCAGTCGATAAAGAACATATAGACGAATACCGAAAGCGGAAGAAAGATATTTGAGATGCCCTCAGGTATCATATGCGCGAGGGGAAGCTCTATGGTTTCCACCCTGTCTACAATTATACTTTTCAGGCTTCCCGATGTTCTTGAAAGCACCTCCCCCAGCGGGGCTTTCAAGAGCTTGCCACAAAGCGCAAGGCGAATGCTCTCAAGAATTTTATATGCCGAAATATGCGAGAAGGACGTTGAGATTCCGTAAAAGAGCAGCTTTAAAACATAGCCTGCCGCACTGATTGCACCCCAGAAGAGAATAGTCTCGGTTTTTGCGTTTCCGTTAAAAAACAGCGTTATTAGCTGATAGCCTCCCCAAAACGGAATCAACCCGCCTATGACGCTTAAAAGCGCAAAAATAACCGATAATATCATTTTTCCCTTGCATTCCTTTGCGAAAAATATGACAGAGGAAAAGGTTCCTCTTTGCTTATTTCCCTTTGTATAATCCACAAAACCACCTCCAAAAAATAAAGGGAGAATTATCTTCTCCTTTTATTATAAGGCGCTTATTGATTTGTGTCCGCTCTAAGAATGTGCCGGGTAATCCATTTGGACGCCGTATTTTCTGAACTCCGAGGGTGTCATGCCAATTACCGAATGGAAGGCCGCAGCAAACTTACCGGGGTTTTCATATCCCACGGCCCCGGCTATTTCAGCGACGGTTTTACTGCTTTGCTTTAGTAATACCGCTGCTTTGTTCATTCGGTAGTCCTTTATGAAGGCATAAATAGAGGTTCCGTATACGCCCTTAAAGCAAAGCTTCATCGAAGTTAGAGGAAAATCAAAACGCCTTGAGAGCTCTTCTAAAGTATAATGGCTTTCAAGATTACCCGTAATTAACTCAGCAATCTCCTTGATTTTCCTCACCTGCGATTTATAGAAATAGCGGCGCTCCTCACATATACCGGGAGTTTCAATGGATTCTAAGAAAAGCAAAAGCTCTAGAACCTTAATTCTGAAATAGCTCATTCTGATATGATCTAAATGCTTCGGCGCTTCATACAGCTCTGAAAACACATGATGAATTCTCTTCCCCGCCCTCATAATAAACGGCCGGTTCTCCGGACAGAATTTTTCCTTAAGCTTATGCAAGTCAACCGAAATGCCTTCCATCACATTTTTCAGGGATTGCTCAGCCTCATCCATTAAAAAGCCGATTGTAATACCATGATAATGCCTCATGGGAAAGGAGAAATCATGTTTATGGTAGGTGCGGGTGTTAATCTGCATATCCCCGGACTCGAAGTAAATGTATTTATAATTGTCAAGCTCCCATTCAATGCGTCCCTCACGGCAATGATCAATACAGAACATCTCCTGATCCGGATTAAACTCCGAGATGCAATGCTGCATATGAAAATCGTTAAAAATAACGTAAATGCCCGTAAACACATCATAAGCAGTCATAACGCCTTCTCCGCTTTTGTCGCGCACCTGCATAACCGAGCAATTATCATTCCTGCAGAGCACGTTGACATTTCTGCCCATTTCCTGTTCCTTAAATACCACAATTGAAGCCTCCCTACGTTTGTTTGCCTCCCGCATCAGAAAGTCCGAATAAAAGTTAGTCACATCTAACTATATTGTAACATATACTGATTGCTTTGAGAATCAAAAATTCAACTTAAAGAGGGCAATATTCAATTTTAGAAATCCTCATCCCTGTGAGCACGATGCCGAATGACACGATTCCGGTATTCACGGATTTCGCGAATTTCCGTACGATTATCTATAAGCTTTGATATCTCGGCTATAATAGTAGGCAAAATAGACAATCCGGCAGCAATAAGCCAGTGCAGGCTTCCGATGCCTGTTAAATCAAAAAATCTTCCTACTACTGGAAATGCCGCCAGTAAAGCGAACATGGAAATCATTGCAATAGCACTGAAAAGCAACTGCGGATTATCTCTAATAGTGCGCTTAAATACAGACTTCCTGCTTCTCACGGTAAACAGATGCAGAATGGAAGTCCATCCCAGAACCAGAAACGCTACCGTCTGACCAATTGCCTGAGAAGGAGCAGACATGCCTGGCAGCAAAACAAACGCTCCAATATAGTAGCCTATCAGAACAACTGCTGCACAGGCAATGGTTTGCCTTATAATAACCTTCAGCAGTCCTCCCCTTAAAAAGCTTTCATCCCTCCGTATAGGTCCTCTGTCCATAAGCCTGGGATCGGATGTTTCCCTTGCCAGGTATAATCCCGGAACTCCGTCGCCCAGCACGTTTACCAGCAGCAGCATAATAGGCGTCACAGGAATTCCCCAGCCCTTCATTTGTGCAACAAGCATAATGACAATTTCTGAAATATTGCACACCAGCAAAAAGTAAATGGTTTTCTTTATATTGGAGTACACATTTCTGCCTTCCTCTACCGCATCAATAATAGTTGCAAAGTTGTCATCGGTCAGCACCATATCGGAGGCACTTTTGGCAACCTCAGTACCGCTTTTTCCCATTGAAATTCCTACATCCGCCGCCTTTAACGCAGGAGTATCGTTGACACCGTCTCCGGTCATTGAAACAACCTCTCCGTTTTCCTGCCAGGCTTCAACGATACGTATCTTGTCTTCGGGGGAAACCCTGGCATATACTGAATACTGGCGTATATTATCACAGAGCTCCTCATCGGACATATTTTGAAGCTGCTGCCCCGTAATTACCTCTTTTTCATCCTTGAGAATTCCGATTTTTCGTGCTATAGCGCTCGCCGTCGCTGCATGATCTCCTGTGATCATTATAGTACGGATTCCCGCCATTTTAGCTTTAGCTACTGCTTGCGCCGCTTCCGGCCTGGCCGGATCAATCAGGCCGATTAACCCGCACAGGGACAGATCTCTTTCGATTTCATCCACAGCATCTAAGGACGGAAGCACATCAATGTGCCTGACCCCCAAGGCCAAAACGCGAAGTGCCTCTCCGGCAAAAGACTCGTGGACATCCGCAACAGCTTTTTTCGTTGCCTCATCCAGAGGAGCCAGCGGCAAGCGATCGAGAGCGCCCTTTGTAAGTATAATATATCCGCCTGACGGCTCTCTCACAATAACCGTCATCATTTTGCGCTCAGAGGAAAACGGAATTTCCCCTGCCACCGGATGCTGCTGCTCATAGCTCTCTTTGGAATAGCCTTTTTCACTCATTAAACGCATAATGGCCATTTCCGTGGGATTTCCAATGATTCGCTGTGAACCGTCTTCCATCGTTTGGACTGTGGCATTGCTGGCCAACGCAAATCTAATTAAAACCTCGCCCTGCTCCTGCGTAAATTTATCCTCTGCATCAAAAGCCTCGCCGCCCGGAATCCAAAGCCTCTGCACCGACATCCTGTTCTGAGTCAGCGTACCTGTCTTGTCGGAACATATGACCGACGTATTGCCAAGAGTCTCCACTGCCGGCAGCTTCCGGATCAGGGCATTCTTTTTAACCATATTTTTAACGCCATGAGAAAGCGATAGAGTAACAATAAGATTTAAGGTCTCGGGCACAGCCGCAACAGCAAGAGTAGCAGCCAGCATAACCATAGTCCAGAAGGATTCTCCCTGCAAGATACCCAGCACCAGGAGGAAAACCGCAGCTCCGATGGCTATTATGCTGATGGATTTTGAAACCTGCACCAGTCGCCTCTGTAAAGGCGTCTTGATTTTCTGGGAGTTATTAAGATAACCTGCAATCTTGCCTATCTGGCTGGCCATTCCGGTAGCCGTCACCACCGCCAGACCATGTCCCGATGTCACATGGCAGCCGGAAAATACCATATTGCACTGATCTCCTATTGCCGCATTTCCTTCAAGCAGAATGCCGGCATCCTTTTCCGACGGTTCGCTTTCCCCTGTCAATGCAGACTCATCAATTTGCAGATTGGTGCTTTCCAGCAGCCGCGCATCAGCAGGCACCATATTCCCTAACTGAAGGGAAATAATGTCCCCCGGAACCAGCTCGGCGGTTTCAATTTCCTGCCGTATTCCATCCCGCAGCACAATGCAATTAGGAGCGTTTAAATCAGTCAGCGCCTCCAATGCCTTCTCGGCGCTTCGCTCCTGAGTAATAGCCAGAGTAATATTCAAAATTACAATCGATAAAATGACGATAGGCTCTATAAACCCTTCTCCATGCCGCAAAGCCAGCCCAAAAGACAGGGCAGCCGCAAGCAGCAGGATAATAGTGGAAATATCGCTAAGCTGATGCAATATCGCCTTGAACAGGCTGACTCTTTCTTGTTTTGCAAACTCGTTTTTTCCGTGCTCGTTCTGCCTTTTAGCAGCCTCATTCCCAGACAGACCCATATTCGCGTTTGTTCTGAAGTGCCCCAATGTCCCGGATATACTTTTATCATACCATTTTTCCACTACATCACCATCCCTTTAAATTTTTTCGAGGCGTTATTCCCGAAGCTCCTCCTCGACCATATGCTCAAGCTTCTTTTGCATATTATTGGCACAAGCTTTCAATTCGTCGTTTATCATATTGGACGCATGAAATGCCGAGCCGCAGATTACACTTGGCTTGTGCCGGACTGCAAGCCGAATCTGGTCTATAGGAACTTGCCGGTGTTTTAATTCAGCGACAGGGTTCACTATTTCACTTTGCAGGCTCTCATACTCGCACAACATCCCACGTATATTCATACAGCAATAATTTAATACATGCACAATATCCTCAGCCAGCTCTGTATCCGCCGCCTTTTCCAGAGCTCCAATCAAAGAGGAAACCATCTCCTGAATATCTGGCTGCGGAAGCTTCTCCATTATCCTAAAAAGCTTTTCGGCCCTCTCCAGAGAGACTTTTATATCCCGTTTATAGCGATACTCCGTACGGCCCATCAGAAACTCCACAGTTACCCCGAAATAGTCCGCAATATGTCTGGCAAAATCAATATCCGGAGCCCGCTTTTCATTCTCATAATTATTAACAGTCATCCGGCTTACGCCGAGCACCGAAGCCAGCTTCTCCTGGCTTAAGTGCCTTTCGTCCCGGAGCATTTTTATACGCCTGCCGATCACCCATGTCACATCCTTTAGAATAATTATATCATAAAAAGATAGCAATATGAATCTTTTTTTATTTTGATATTAAATGTTATCAATTTATACATTACTTTAAAATATTAAAGGGGAAAGTTGAGGTATTGCTTTTTTATTTGTTATTATCAATTTTTAAGTATATAATTAAACAAGATAAGGGAGTAATTCCGCATGGGCATGGCGAAATTAGTTAAAGTTTTGTTGTTAGAACACGATATGACAATGACTGAGCTACCCGGCAGATTAGGGAAAACGGTTCAAAATATGAGCGCAAAGCTGCACCGTGATAGTCTTTCCGAAAATGAATTACGAAATATTGCAAGGGCTTGTGATGCAACATTTACAGGTAGCTTTGTATTAAACGATACAGGAAAAGAGATAAAATAAGCAATATTTCCTCCATTCCTGTAGCTTCAAAAGCAGATAGTATAAATAAAACCCTTGAGAGCTTGCACGATACGTTGATTTACTCTATCAAGTAAATCAAGCTCATATTGCTTTACGTAATCTTCTTGCATATCAATAATAATGATAGCTTTCATTTTCCCCTCGTTTTCCTGCCCATTATATAAATAATGTGTTTTTTTCTTGATTTTAGCACAGATAAAACAAAAAGTCATGTATGGGTTCGAATCCTCATACATGACTTTAATTTGGTATGAAAATAAAAGATTTAGCCGAAAAACTTGGGTATAGTGGTAACAATTTAAGCATGAAATTAAAGGATGACAATTTCTCGGAAAAGGATTTACTGAAAATTGCAGAAATATTAAATTGTGATTATAATTATACCTTTACCATGAAAGATACAGGTGAAATAATATAGTTTTTTCCACTACGCCTATCTTGTCATATGATATACAAATAACTATCTACAAAAGGATATTGAAGCCAGTATAACTGACAAATACATATGTTTGTTAAAATTGGTGAATAATAATCCAAACATGAATTGGAGGGATGTGGGAACTTTTATGTTACTTAATATTCATGGGGAAATCCCTTCGGATGACTGCATGTCAATAAAAGTAAATGGTAAAACAAAAACATTTTGCAGGGATACTGATGACACCATTCCGATTATTTCCTTTTCCGTTGATGAAAAGAAACAATATGAAATTGAGATCGAACAGGAACTCACGGCAAGCAACAGAACACCTCTTTGGATAATTATCCATATCATTACTATCGTTATCCAAGGTTTGTTCAATATATTTTTATTGAATAACGACTCGGACTGGTATCATAACATCAAGGCGTATCGTTTAAGAGCGAAATTGCTTGTCGATATCCAGCAGGATACAGATGTGCGCCTGACCTTCACTAATTCAAGGTATGATAAAGGCACGAATAAATGGTCATCACCCATCTTTACGTCTGAACCAACTGTAGTTTCAGACGTTGATTTTATTGCCAATCCTTGCGATTTTGGCAATCAATATTTTAGTTATGCAAAGAAGATCGTGTCTGTTTTAGCCGTAGCAATATTGGTAATGAGCGTTCTTCTGCATATTGCGGTTACACACTCAAATGTGCTGGCAATTATCATAACTTCTATTGTCATAATCGGAGCGGTCATAGTAGCGGCAGCAGTGTGCATATCCCAGTATAAAAAACTCAGGAAGATTTATGATAGCTTTTTGGTGCAAAACAAAAGCAATGCTTAAAATACTCTCATATGTAACAGAATGATTTTATAAGCAAACTCAAAATAGGCAAAAGAAAGAAACTTCTTAGGAGGTTTTTTACCTATCTTCATAGAGGGTGTGTGACTATGCGAAAGTGGTCTTGTCAAGGGTAGGCAGGAAAACCGCGCCATCAGGTGCGGCGCGGCCGTTTCTGAAAACGGTCGTATCGTTTTGAAAACGGCCATGCGCTCTACTGCCGGAGGAAAGGAGGTGACCATATTGTCAAGAAGCATTGCAAAGCAATTGGAACACGCTGTCCACGAATGTTTCACGCCGGGGCATTCAAAAAGGAGCGATAAATTTAATCCCGATATTGACACGTCATGGAAAATCTATTCGCTTTCATCCCGGCGGGATATGCTGGATTTGGCGAAGGACTTCGGAAAATTCATGAAAGAAACCCACTCCGATATTAACAAGGCTTTTGCGATCCGTCCGTCCGAAATTCAAGAATATCTGAACAAAAAAGCGGCAACCTGCGTTGATGGAACACTTGATAAAATCATCAGCCGGTTAGGGAAGCTTGAAAAGTGCTGTAAACACACCTATTCGGGTTCTGATTTTTCATGGAGCGTTGATTGCTCTATGAAACCGGAATCCACCAAAAACGCGGATTTTGTGAAAGACACGCCTGTGCCTATGGAAGTATCAAAAAAAGCGGTTGAAGCCTTATCCCATAAAAAATCCGACGTATACCGCGCGGTGATTTTGTCTGCTTATTGCGGAATGCGTTCGGAAGAAACGACAGGACTGAAAGTGGAAAACGTCCAAGTTTGCAACCCGGTACGAGGAAGAATTTGCCCGGCTTGTCATGGGGCACTCCCAAAAAATAGCGGCATCCGAACGACAGGACAAGCAAAGGGAACTGAACAAACTTCTTGCCCGTGACCGGGAACTGGATTCCTTGTTTAACCGTATGTATGAAGATAATGTCAGCGGCAAAATTGATGATGAACGATTTGCTCGCATGTCAAAAAGCTACACGGAAGAACAGGGCGAAATCGCCGCGAAGGTGAAAACGCTCCGGGCGGAACTGGAACAGGCGGAAGAAAAGGTTTGCACTTCGGATATGTTTATCGGTGCTGTGCGCAAATACACCCGCGCAAAAAAGCTGACCCCGCACATGCTGACAGAACTGATTGACCGTATAGAGGTACATCAGGCGGAAAAGGTGGATGGCGTACACAGGCAAAAACTCACCATTCATTACAACTGTGTCGGAACGATTGAGATACCCTACATATTACCGCTTCCAGAGCCAGAGGTTTGCATGCAAACGAGAAAAGGAGTAGCCATAAGCTACTCCTTTTCCCAAACTGTGATTAACTTGTGAGTGTTCGGCATTTGAGAAGCTACCACTTCTCAAATGCTGTAAGAACACTCCGACTGGTCGGAGTGGCGGGATTCGAACCCACGGCCTCTTGGTCCCGAACCAAGCGCGCTACCATCTGCGCTACACCCCGTAATTAGAACACATTATATTTTATCAGCAAATGCTCTTAGAAGCAAGAAAAATTTTTGTATTGTAATTTTTTATGTTTGTAAAAATGTACATGGTAATTTAAACGATCAATTAACATATACTTAATATGCATCTAATGCATATGGCTTAAATTCTGTAATACGGGCCACAATAAAAAGGAGTTGATAATAATGTATAAATTTACATCGCTTCGTTGCTACAATTGCAATTCGGTCATAATAAACCTCCCTGAAAGTGAGGCGGAAAAGCTGAACGGCCTCACCTTCCAGTGCGAATGCTGCGATTACCTGAATCTTCTCAGCAATTCACGCTTTATAGAAGCTCCGAAAGAGAATTTAAAAAGCATATATACCTTTTCTTAGCTGTCTCTTTCCGTCTGGCTGTTTAATTTAATCGCCCCCGGCATAAAATTTTATACATATTTTGCTTATTATAGATAACGTTCAGAGTACGTTGACTATACTATACCATATAGTATAATTATTATTAAAAAAGCTACAATAAATAATTATATTATACGTGGTGAAATAATTATATGAATAATGCTGTTGGTCCAAAACTGAAAATTCACATTCCCCCTCTTCCGCTTCGCGCAATTGAAGCCTTAAACTCAGCAGGCTTCGAAGCATACGCCGTAGGAGGATGTGTAAGGGACAGCCTAATCGGCATAAGCCCTAATGATTGGGACATAGCGACAAGCGCAGAGCCGGAGCAGGTTAAAAAGCTCTTCCAAAAAACTGCGGACACGGGCCTTAAGCACGGTACGGTAACTGTTTTACTGGATAATGAAAGCTTTGAAATTACCACCTTCAGGATTGACGGCGAGTACCGGGATAACAGAAAGCCTGAGGAAGTGCGCTTTACCCGCTCACTTAAGGAGGACCTTTCAAGAAGGGATTTCACCGTAAACGCAATAGCTTATCACCCGTCTCACGGTCTCATAGATCCCTTTGACGGAGCCTGCGACATACAAAAAAGGATTATACGCTCCGTAGGAGATGCAGAGAAAAGGTTTAATGAGGATGCATTGAGAATACTGAGGGCCATCCGTTTTTCCGCACAGCTTGGCTTCGAAATAGATACGAAGACCTTAGAAGGCATAAAAGGCACATCCTTCCTGCTCTCTAACATAAGCAGCGAAAGGATCAGGGATGAGCTTACCCGGCTGCTGCTATCCCATAACCCTATGAAATTCAGCCTGCTTAACGATACGGGAATTCTTTCTCACGTGCTTCCCGAGCTTGGGCCATGCTTTACCACCGAACAGAGGCATCCTTATCATATTTATAATGTAGCTCTGCACTCCCTGGTGGCTGTGCAGAGCATTGAGCCCCATCCCGTTCTAAGATGGGCAATGCTTTTGCATGATACCGGCAAACCCCATACAAGGACTACAGACGAAAAAGGCACCGATCACTTTTACGGGCATCATCATAAGAGCAGCGAAATAGCGGATGCAGTGCTTAAAAGGCTGAAATTCGACAACAAAACGATAGACACCGTATGCAGGCTCGTTAAAAACCATGACCGGCAAATAGAACCCGAGCCCAGGGCAGTAAGAAGAGCCATATGCAGTATAGGCGAGGATATATTCGGGCTGCTCCTGAAAGTCAGAGAGGCCGACATTAAGGCTCAAAATCCCGCTTTCCTGCCCGGCAGGCTTGAAAGGCTGAACAAAATAAGGGATATATATATGGAAATCAAAGCCATGGGACAGTGCTTAAGCACCAGAGAGCTTGCTATAAACGGGAATGACCTTATAGCATCAGGCTTCAGCCAGGGTAAGGAAATAGGAAGCATATTAAAAAAGCTTCTGAAAGAAGTAGTAAATAACCCCGGGCTTAACCAGAGGAAATTTCTTCTGGCAATGGCACTGAAAGCACGGAGCCGCAAGCTACATTAACATCTGCTCTAAGCCTATTCTATGACTGCATTATTGCCTTTAGGCACAATCTGAATCCATGTCTGTCCGGGGTTCAATAAAACAGGCTTTCCCTCCGTATCCATATACTCTGTCTTAGAGCCTCTTGATTTCTTTGACCATGTTATTTCCGTCATTTTTCCGCAGGATATAAACAGCCCGCTTCCGCTTCCTATGTTGGAAAGCTCCTGCCTGTCCTCTCTGTCCCCGCTGATTCTTTTATTTGAAACATACTGAATAATTATATTTTTTGCCGTTAACTGCGTATTGTCAGTCCTTTCCATATGAGGCTTTCCCTGTCTGAACCTGGAATATTTTTTAGAAGCGGGATCATACTCATAGCTGCACACATACCCTCCCGAATATTTTACTTCAATTTTCCCGGCATTTTCCGTACCCGGCTCCATATCGGATGCATTATAGGAAAGCATAAGCTTTTGATCGGTATTTACAGGATATTTAAGCCCTTCCACACACTCGTCAAGCCTTTGGGAGGAGGTATAAGAATCCTGCCAGTTATTCCTGTCCTTCGTCAGATCCCAGAACACCTCTCCCCCCTTGCCCACTCCGTTAATATTGTTGATTTTAAGCTTTGAAATATCCGATTTGGCAAGAGGACTCCATCCGAAATGCACGTATATTGCGTCATGCTCCATAACATAGTCCAGAAAATAATGTCTTGAGCTCCTGACCGGACCTATAAGTTCAGCATCGGCATTCCAGAATATGGGCATAAGCCTTGTTACTCCTCCCTCAACAATTATCTCATATACTATCTGTGCCTTTTTTATTCCCCCCTGGGGCAAAGGCTTGCTCCCCTCGTTATCTATCATTACCGCATACGGCCTTTTACCTTCAACAGGCATAATAAATACATCCTCTTTAGCAGGCTCTTGTTCAATCCCGGTGCCCTCCCCGGGTATGAAGGTCTGCTCGGAGGTGGAGGCTTGCTCGGCTATTATTTCCTTTGTGCCCTTGCTGCAGGCAGAAACCATTACAAGCATCAAAAAAAAGGCAGCAAGCATAAGTCCGGTTTTCTTCATAGGTTACCCCTCCAGAAATGAGTTATAGATTATGATTCTACAAATATTTATCAATACCTTTTAAAATTAAAATCTTTTTATGGATATGCCGCCGGCACGACGTAAGGAAACGGACCTCAAATAGCCCTCTATCCGGGTCTCCATTGAAATGAGGATGATGAATAAAACAGCCGGCATGGCAGCCGGCTGTTTTATTCATCATCCTCAAATTCATATTCATCTTCCATTCTGAGCTTGAATTCCTCAAACACCGCATTGAGCTCCTCTCCATTCTCTATGCTCACAAAGGAGTCCTCTCCGTCTTCACCATGCTCTATTTTAAGAATAACAACCTCTTCCTCTTCCATATCCTCATTTTCATCCTCAGAAAGAGGTATCAATATCACATATTCGCTTTCATTCATTTCAATGGTATCAAGATGCTCAAACTCGGCTTCTTCACCATTATCATCCACCAGTATAACTATATCATCCCGTTCTTCGGCCATCGTATATTCCTCCTGTTCTAAAACATCAATCATTTGGATTCCAACCCATTATAACATATAAAATTACCATTTCCCATATTATTTCAACAAATTTCAAAATGTAATTTGAAAGTTTGCTTGAGGCACAATAATATCACACTTTTTGAAGCTGCATGCGGGTAACTCAAGCTTAGGTTTTGTAATATAAGCTTTTTTATTCAGCGGCGCTTATAAATTCTTTAAGCTGTCAAGATAGCCTTGAAGTATATAGACAGCCGCAATCTGATCAACCAGATTTTTTTTCCTGGAGGTTTTTACGCCAAGCTCATGCATGGTTCTGTTTGCCGCAACCGTAGTGAGCCTCTCGTCCCATTTGATAATTTCAATCCTGCTTTCCTCATCATTAACTTTTCTGTCCAGAAGCTCTATAAATTCAAGCGTTTTCTCTCCCCTTGGCCCTATAGTTCCATTCATGTTCTTAGGGAATCCCACAACAATCCTCTCGGCAGAGTAGCCCTTCGCCAGATCATATATTCTCTGCACCGCTTTAGAAGTACTCCCGTTCAGGTTGATAGTCTCCACAGCCTGAGCAATCCATCCCATAGGATCACTTATCGAAACCCCTATCCTGCTGTCACCATAATCAATTCCCATTATCCTCATGCTATTTATGCTTTCTGTGCACAGCACAGTCCTTCCCATAATATAAAGCCCTGTATTGTTAATAATACAGGGCCACGAGCTATTTCTTATCCTCCAGATACCACTTTAATATTTCCTCAAGCAGCTCATCCCTCTCAAGCCGCCTTATTACACTCCTTGCATTCTGATGACTGGTTATATATGTAGGATCACCCGACAGAATATATCCCACTATCTGGCTTATGGGATTGTAACCCTTCTCCTTTAAGGCCTGATAAACAGTCATTAATACTTCTCTTGCCTCACTGACCTTATCCTTTTCCACTTTAAACATCATTGTCTCGTTAATATCAGCCACATCAACCACTCTCCCAACTACAGCATAGACTATATCTCACTTAAAACGACTCTCGCTAAAATATAAAGTGAAACCATCTATATCTATATAGTAATACAACGAAGTAATTTATGCAAGACATATAAGCTCAGTATTTGTAAATCATTCAACAATTTTTCCGATAGCATAATCTTGCTCCGCACTTTCTATCTCAACCTGTGCAACCTGCCCTTTTAAATTAATGGGAGCTCTGCTGATTATCTTTATGTAGTTGGGCGTCAGTCCCTCCATCATTCCACTTAAGCCTGCATGCTGCTGCTCAAAAAGCACAGGCATAATCCTGCCTATAAAACGCGAATTAAATTCAAGGGTTTTGAGTCTTGCAAGCTCTGTAAGCATCCTGGCTCTCTTATCCTTTAATTCTGAAGAAATTTGATCCTCAAAATCCGCGGCAGGAGTTCCCTTTCGCCTGGAATACTTGAATATGTGCATTTGTGCAAATGATATTTCTTCGATAAATCTGTATGTCTCGTCAAACTCCCTGTCGGTTTCTCCGGGAAATCCCGCCATAATATCGGTAGTTATCGCCGCATCGGGCACGCTTTGCCTCAGCCTCTCAACCACTTCCTTATATTCCGCTGCGGAATATTTCCTGTTCATCCTCTTTAAGGTGGAATCACACCCGCTCTGGAGCGAAAGGTGATAGTGCGGGCAAAGCCTGCCAAGTTCTTTTGCCATGCCGGCAAACTCGTCCGTTATCGCCATAGGCTCTAATGATCCCAGCCTTATTCTTTCTATTCCTTTCACATCATGCACCTGCCGGACAATTTCCGTTAATGAGGTGTTTTTAATATCCTTCCCATACGAGGCTATATGTATTCCTGTTAGAACCACCTCTTTAAAGCCGCTTGCTGAAAGCCTTTCCACCTCGCTCAAAATCTCCTGCGGCGGCCTGCTTCTTATCGGCCCTCGCGCATATGGTATAATACAGTATGCACAAAATTGGCTGCAGCCCTCCTGAATTTTCAGAAATGCCCTCGTGCGCCCCTCATATGCATCTATCTTGAGGGTCTCAAAACTTTTTTCCTTCATAATATTTTCCACCCTGCATACCTGCCCGGCGCCTGCTTCTATTTCATTTACATAATCAACTATTTTGCTTCTGTCCCTCGTTCCTACAATTACATTCACTCCCGGAATACTCCTCACCTCCTCGGGAGACGCCTGAGAATAACACCCTACAACAGCAACAATAGAGTTTTTATTGCTGCTTTTTGCCCTCCTGATCATCTGCCTGGATTTTCTGTCACTGAGGCTGGTAACGGTACATGTGTTTATAACATAGACATCGGCCTTACCGCTGAAATCAACCACCTCATAGCCCTTTTGCCTGAAAAGCCCTGACATGGCTTCCGTCTCATACTGGTTAACCTTGCAGCCGAGGGTGAGCATGCCCACCGTCTTTTTTCTGCCATATTGCCTGAAAAACTCTTCACCATCAAGGCCCAAATCAACTTTTTCACTACTATCCCTCATCTTTATAGCATCCTCCGAAAGCCAAAGATTATTTCTGTAAATAAAAATACCCCTACTGTTAGGTGTTTCCCGCATATAGCCTATTATACGCTATCTCACCTCATGTTGACAAATATAACGCCGCCCCCGGCTTCCATTTACATTAACAGTATTTTCTTAATTTTCACATAAATTCGCACAAAAGTTTGTTAATAATGCACAATAGCTTTTATAAGCCGTCTGTAACGCCACATTCAGTCTATTTTCCAATAACGGCTTTAGAAAGTTTTAACAACATCCTCATTGACTTGAGGCAATAAAAAAGATAATATTATATTAGGTGGTTCTCAAATTGAACAGACTATTGCAACACCTATTATTAAGGAGGTATAGCTATGAAAACATTCAACATTATGCTAAAGTCAATCAATGATGTTAAGGATTTCGTTAACTTTGTCAACAAATACGATTTTGATGTTGATTTAACATCCGGTCGGTATATTGTAGATGCAAAGTCAATTATGGGGATTTTCAGCCTTGATTTGAGCAAGCCCATTAAGGTTGATGTCCATACAGACGTATGCGATAACTTCTGCGAAGAAATCAAGCCTTTCTTAGTTTAATTTATATATTATTTATTTAAAAACCGGACATATATGCCCGGTTTTTAAATATTAAGATGCTCTTCCGAAACAACCTTTATACCGTTTCTTATAAGAAGCTCGGATGTAACTCCGTTGCCCTTTATTTTATTTCCCGAAAAGGTTCCGTCATATATGCTTCCACATCCGCAGGATGGGCTTCCCGACTTTAAGACAGCCATTTTTGCTCCTGTAAGCATGGCTATTTTCAGCACCTCCTCAGCCCCCTTAATAAATTCCGGCGTTGTGTTTTCTCCATTCTCCTTTACTACAATGCATTTTCCATCCAATACATCTCCGCCTGTGCCGTTTAAAATTTCAGCCTTAAGACGGGGTGTCGGGCAGCCTCCCAACTGCTCGGGACACACCGGAACAGCCTTCCCGCTTTTAACCAGCCTTTCCGCTTCCCTGTGCAAATTGCTGCTGCCGTTATATTTGCAGTTTACACCCGCAAGACAGGCACTCACAATCACCATTTTTAGCTCGCCCTCCATATTATCGGACCTTACTTGAATCTAGGATTTTCTTCTTCTGCTCTTGCCCATTATATTTCTTTTAACCTTGGGATCTACACTCTTTTTCTTTATTTTGCTCTTAACAGGCTTCTGCTCCTCAATATATTCAGGCTCATTTTTGACTTCTGCGGAAAGCGGAGGCTCCGCAAGCACAAAATCAATCTTGCGCGCGGCAATATCAGCCTTGGCAAGCTTTACATACACTATATCCCCTATTCTGTAAATTTTTCTGCTCCGCTCTCCAATCAAATAATACTGCTTGTCATTGTATATATAATAGTCGTCCTCCATACTGCTCATCCTTACAAGCCCCTCTATGGTGTTGTCAAGCTCTATAAACATTCCGAAGGATGTAACATTTGAAATAATTCCTTCAAACACTTCTCCCTCCTGCTGCTTCATAAACTCAACCTTCTTTAAGTCTTCAGTCTCTCTTTCCGCCTCCTCCGATGCCCTCTCCCTCTCAGAGCAAAGCTTTGCAACTCCTGGCAGCCGGGAATTCAGGACATCCTGCCTGTCCATTCCCATTTGTCCCTTTATATACTCCTTCATGAGCCTGTGTATAATGAGATCAGGGTACCTTCTTATAGGTGAAGTAAAGTGGCAGTAATACTTTGCCGCCAGGCCGAAATGTCCCCCGTTCTCGTTGCTGTACCTCGCCTTTTGAAGCGAGCGCAGCATTACAGTGCTTATTATCCTTTCCTCTCTTTTGCCCTTCACTCTCTCCAGAAGCTCCTGCAAGGCCCTTGGATGAATTTTATTAATCCCTTTGACATGATACCCCAGATTGTGTATAAACTCATTAAATGAAGAGATTTTTTCGGCGTCCGGGTCCTCATGTATTCTATAAACAAAGGGGCAGTTCGCCCAATAAAAATGCTCCGCCACAGTTTCATTACATGCAAGCATAAATTCCTCAATAATTTTATTGGCTATGGTGATTTCATACTTCCGGACCTCTACAGGCCTGCCCTTTTCATCAAGAATAATTTTAGCCTCTTCAAAGTCAAAATCAATGGCTCCCCTGGCAAACCTTTTTTTGCGCAGTATCAGCGCCAATTCCTCCATAGTCTTAAAGTCATCTATAAGGTAATTATACCTGCTTATAAGATCACTGTCATTTTCCTCTAATATTTTATAAACATTTGTATATGTCATTCTCTCGTTTGTATTTATCACGCTGTCAAAAATCTCATGATTGACTACCCTTCCGTTTGAATCAATGTCCATCATGACGGTAAACGCAAGCCTGTCCACCTGGGGATTAAGGCTGCATATCCCGTTGGAAAGCTTTCTGGGCAGCATGGGTATAACTCTGTCAACAAGATATACGCTCGTACCCCTTTTCAATGCCTCCTGATCCAGCGGAGAGCCTTCTGTTACGTAGTGGCTTACATCGGCAATATGCACTCCCAGCCTGTAATGCCCGTTAGCAAGCCTTTCTATAGAAACGGCATCATCAAGATCCTTTGCATCCTCCCCGTCTATAGTCACCATTGTAAGGTTTCTTAAATCCCGTCTTCCCTTGATCATCTCCTCAGTTACGCGATCCTCTATGGTATCCGCCTGCTTTATCACATCCTCGGGAAACTCCTCAACAAAATTATGAGCCTTTATAATGGACAGTATATCTACTCCCGCCTCATTTATATTTCCAATTATCTCAACAATACGCCCCTCGGCATTTCTTCTTTTTTCCGGCCACTTTACCAGCTCGGCTATAACCTTTTGCCCCGGCTTGGCATTGTTAAATTCATCCCTGGGAATAAATATGTCTCCTGAAATCCTGGTGTTATCGGGAACGACGAACCCAAAATATTTGCTATTTTCAAATGTCCCTACAACAGTATTATTGGCACGCTTCAAAATCCTTATTATCTCCCCCTCGGACCGCTTATCCCCCGACGTTTTTTTACTTACGCGCGCAATAACCCTGTCGTTATGCATAGCGCCGTTTAAAGCCTCTGCAGTGATAAAAACGTCGCCTGCCCCCTCCTCGTCTGGTATTACGAAGCCGTACCCGCGCTCATTGCCCTGCAGCCGCCCTACTACAAGGCTCATTCTGTCAGGTATTCCATACCTGTCCTTGTGGGTCTTGAATATTTTACCTTCAGCTTCAAGCTCTTCTATTACCTCTTCAAACTCCTTTAAATCGGACTTAGGCACGTCCAGCACCACAGACAGCTCCTTAAACAAAAGAGGCTTGTACGCATCCTCTCTCATAAAAGCAAGTATCCGTTCTTTTCTTTGTTCTCTCATACAAAAACCACAGAGCCGCCGAAAAACACAATTGGCACTTATTTTACGGCAGGCCCGCTTTCTCCTTATTCATAATTAACTATCGCTGTTATCTCTAATATCTATTATTTACAATTATTAATACTTAATTCGTATTTTCCATCAGATAAAAAAGACAAAGGGACACTTTGCAATCCCTTTGTCTTTACTGTATTTACTTTATATTCAACTATATTAATTTGCTTGCAAAAGCATAAACCAGTATTGAGGTAATAAGAAAAGCAATAGCAGCAATGGCAGTGTATTTGCTTAATAATGCATCAATAGTCCTGCCCTTGTTCTTACCAAAAAAAGTCTCCGCGCCACCAGAAATAGCTCCGGATATCCCTGCTGTTTTTCCAGACTGCAATAATACAATGACGATAATGGATAACGCAAATATTATATGAATTGCAGTTACAATATAGCCGCCTACGCTCAAAGGAAACACCTCCTAAAAAATTGACAAGTATCATTCTAACATATTATAGAAAAAAAAACAAGCCATAGAGACTTGTTTTTTTTATTAACAATATTCTACTTGCTTTTAAGATTAAACCAGGCACTTAAACCGGGATATTCGGCAACCTCCCCCAATTCCTCCTCTATCCTCAGAAGCTGGTTGTACTTGGCAACACGGTCAGTCCTTGAAGGCGCACCCGTTTTGATTTGTCCCGAATTTGTCGCAACCGCGATGTCTGCTATCGTAGCATCCTCAGTCTCACCGGACCTGTGCGAGGTAACTGCGGTATATCCCGCTCTGTTAGCCATTTCAATAGCCTCCAGCGTTTCTGTAAGAGAGCCTATCTGATTAACCTTTATGAGTATTGAGTTGGCAACACCCATATCTATTCCCTTTTTCAGTCTCTCGGTATTTGTAACAAACAGGTCGTCTCCAACAAGCTGAATCTTGGAGCCTATCCTTTCGGTGAGCATCTTCCAGCCCTCCCAGTCCTCTTCCGATACGCCATCCTCAAGAGAAATGATAGGATACCTTTCAGCCAGATCCGCCCAGAAATCCACCATTTCCTGCTTGCTCTTCCTTATACCCGTTTTCCAGAAGAAATAGGTTCCGTCCTCCTGATACATTTCCGTTGCAGCAGCGTCTATAGCTATCCTGAAGTCGTCACCGGGCTTATATCCCGCTTTTTCCACAGCCTCAATTATAACCTGAATCGCTTCCTCGTCGGTTTTGAGATTGGGCGCAAAGCCTCCCTCATCACCCACTGCCGTGCTGTATCCCTTGCCGCTCAGCACCTTCTTGAGATTATGGAAAACCTCGGCGCACATCTGAAGAGCTGTCTTAAAGCAGCACGCACCGACAGGCATTATCATAAACTCCTGTATATTTACGCTGTTGTCGGCATGCTTGCCTCCATTTATAATATTCATCATAGGCACAGGAAGAGTCTTTGCATTTACGCCTCCTATGTACTGGTACAGACTCAATCCAAGTGCTTCAGCCGCTGCCTTTGCAGTCGCCAGCGAAACGCCCAATATGGCGTTAGCCCCCAGCTTGGCCTTGTTTGGCGTTCCATCCAGCTCTATCATTAAGCGGTCTATGGCGATTTGATCAAAAACATTCATGCCCTCCACTTCAGGAGCAATGATATCATTAACATTATCTACAGCCTTCTGAACACCCTTTCCAAGGTATCTGTCCTTGTCCCCGTCTCTAAGCTCTATAGCCTCAAAAGCTCCCGTAGATGCTCCCGAAGGCACCGCAGCCCTTCCTACAAATCCGCCTTCGGCTATTACCTCCACCTCAACAGTCGGATTGCCTCTTGAGTCCAGTATCTCTCTGGCAAAAACGCTTTCAATTTCCAAGTATTGCTTCATGTTTAATTATCCCTCCCGTATATAAGTTTTACATTATTAAGAATACCCTAACATTTTGAAAATGTAAACAAAATTTAGTCTTTAATTTTTATTATAACGTTATTTTAACCCAATTTTAAAAATTAAATCTGCAAGCATAAAAAGATTTTGACTTATTTTTTGTATTTAGTTATTTATTATAAAAACAGGGTATATTAAAGCCATAGTGCAGCAATTACAATAATTTCCGCATAAGCTTAATGGTAACTTTGCTACATTGGTATAGTACTATTAATTTAAAATAAGGAGGTAAAAATTATGGAAAGACTGGTAGGTATGGAGGCTCCCCATTTCAAGATGGAGGCGGTGGAAGGCGGCGGAGACAGCTTTACATCTGTAGATTTGTGCAGTTATAAAGGCAAATGGCTAGTTTTATTCTTTTATCCGCTTGATTTCACCTTTGTGTGCCCGACCGAAATATCGGGAATAAGCAGAAGAATAGCTGAATTTAAGGAGCTGAATGCCGAGGTTCTCGGTGTAAGCATAGACAGCAAGCATTCACACAAGGCGTGGATTAATTCCGGCCCGGAAAACGGCGGCCTTGGCAAAATCAATTATCCTCTTGCGTCCGACATAACCAAAGAGGTATCCAGAAATTATGGTGTACTTCTTGAGGAGGAAGGGATAGCCTTGAGGGGCTTATTCATAATAGACCCCAAAGGTGTTGTTAAATATTCCGTTATACATGATTTAAACGTTGGAAGAAGCGTGGACGAAACCTTGAGGGTGCTGCAAGGGCTTCAATCCGGCGGCCTGTGCCCTATAGACTGGCATCCCGGAGAGGCACAGCTTTAATAAAACACCTGTAATGCAGGTGAAGAATTAACTTAGCCCCCGGCCCCTCTATTTTCTAAAGAGTGGCCAGGGGTTAAGTATTGGCTATTTTTGAAGAAGCGAAGCTCCAGTCATTTCCCCGGGCTTTTCAAGGCCCATTATGTCAAGCATGGTAGGTGCAAGATCGGCAAGCTTGCCTTCCTTAAGCGACGCTCCCCCAAGGCCGACCCCTATTAACGGTACAACATTTGTCGTATGAGCGGTAAAGGGCCCTCCCGTTTCATAATCAAGCATCTGCTCTGCATTTCCGTGATCCGCAGTAATCAGGGCAACTCCTCCCTGCTCCTCTATTGCGGCCACCACACGCCCTAAGCACTCATCTATGGCCTCAACAGCGGTCTTGGCAGCGTCAAACACTCCGGTATGTCCCACCATATCACAGTTTGCATAATTCAAAATTATTGAATCGTAGTCCTTTGAAGCGATCTTCTTTAATATCTCATCAGTTACTTCATATGCGCTCATTTCAGGCTTTAAGTCGTAGGTGGCAACCTTCGGTGAAGGCACCAGCACCCTGTCCTCTCCCTCATACATCGTTTCAACCCCTCCATTAAAGAAGAAGGTCACATGCGCATATTTCTCCGTCTCAGCTATCCTGAGCTGCTTGAAGCCAAGCCTGCTTATATATTCCCCGAAAGTATTTGAAAGGCTTTGAGGTTTAAATGCAACCGTTACATTCGGAATTGTTTTGTCATACTGGGTCATGCATACATAGTGCAGAGGGAAGAAGCCCTTTGCTCTCTCAAATCCTTTAAACTCAGGATCAACAAAGGTTCTGGTGATTTCCCTTGCCCTGTCGGGCCTGAAGTTGAAGAATACCACAGAATCATTTTCCTCTATCCTTGAGGCATTGCCCGCACTGAGTATTACAGTAGGCTTTACAAACTCATCCAGCTCATTTCTTGCATAGGACTCCGCAACAGCCTGCGCGGCACTTTCGGCAGAAAGGCCCTCTCCCAGCACCATAGCGTCATATGCCAGCTTTACCCTGTCCCATCTGTTATCCCTGTCCATGGAATAGTACCGTCCCATAACAGAAGCAATTTTTCCTGCTCCTATGCCGGAAAGCTTTTGCTCAAGCTCCTCAACATATGCCTTTGCACTGTCGGGAGGGACATCCCTTCCGTCGAAAAAGCAATGTACATATATATCCTTTAGCCCCTGCCTTTTAGCCAGCTCAACCAGTGCATACAGGTGCGTGCTGTGGCTGTGTACACCGCCGTCGGAAAGCAGTCCGAACAGGTGAAGCTTTGTACCCTTGCTTTTACAGTTGTCAATTGCGTCAAGGAATTCCTCCTTCCCGAAAAAATCTCCGTCCTGTATGGACTTTGTTATTCTGGTGAGCTCCTGATAAACAATCCTGCCCGCTCCTATATTCGTATGCCCAACCTCCGAATTCCCCATCTGTCCGTCCGGCAAGCCCACATCCATACCGCTGGTATGAACAACGGTGTTTGGGTATTTCTCTAAAAGCCTGTCTATATTAGGCTTGCTTGCGGCTTTTATGGCATTGCCGTCCTCCCTGGGGTTTATTCCAAATCCGTCAAGAATAATTAACGCAACTAATTTATTACCTTTCATATTTCACTCTCCGTTTCATTTTATAAATTGCCCTAATGCTTAAGTCATATTATAAGTTAAGACTAAGATTGATTTAACCTTAGCCTTAACTTATAGTAACATTTATATTTTAATTGTGACCAAAGCAATACAGCCGTAAATTATTTATTGTATTTAGCAATCTTTTCAAAGTCATCAAGCTTTAAGCTCGCTCCTCCTACCAGGCCTCCGTCTATATCGGACATTGCAAAAAGCTCTCCTGCATTTGCAGCGGTTACGCTTCCTCCATACTGGATTCTCACAGCATCCGAGGTATCTCCGCCATACAGTGCCTTTACTGTTTCTCTTATGATTGCACAAACCTCGTTTGCCTGCTCATTTGTCGCAGTCTTTCCTGTACCTATAGCCCATATCGGTTCATATGCTATAACCAGCTTCTTAACCTGCTCCGCGCTGAGGCCCAGCAGTGCTATTTTAACCTGGTACCTGATAAGGTCGGGCATTATGCCCTGCTCTCTTTGAGTAAGGGATTCACCCACACAGATTATAGGTGTCATTCCATATTTAAATACGGCATGAGCCTTCCTGTTTACCGTCTCATCCGTTTCTGCAAAGTACTGCCTTCTTTCCGAATGTCCTATTATAACATAGTCAACACCCAGATCTGAAAGCATAGCTCCTGAAATCTCTCCTGTGAATGCGCCCTTCTCCTCCCAGTGCATATTCTGGGCGGCTACCTTTATATTTGAGCCTTCTACAGCGCTTTTTACACCTGGTATGCACACAAAAGGCACTCCAACAACCACCTCAGCATCGGCATTTGCTACTCTTGGCTTTAAAGCCTCTACAAATTCTACTGCCTCTTTTGCTGTCTTATTCATTTTCCAGTTTCCTGCAGCAATTTTTTTCCTTGAATTCTTATCCATTAATACAGCTATTCCGGGAAGCTCCTTGCCTTCAAGGAATTCAAGCGAAGCACCTCCGCCTGTGGAAATATGCGTTATTTTATCCGCAAAGCCCAATTGCTCAACAGCAGCAGCCGAATCTCCTCCTCCTACTATAGAGATAGAGCCCGATTCCGCAACTGCTTTTGCAATTTCCTTTGTGCCTGTCGCAAAGTTAGGGAATTCAAATACTCCCATAGGCCCGTTCCAGATAACTGTCTTTGCCTTTTTAATTTCCTTCGAAAACTTCTCTATTGTAAGAGAACCTATATCCATTCCCATCCAGCCGTCGGGCATGTTGTCGGACGGCACACACTTATAATCGGTATCGTTTTTAAATTCCTGTCCTACAATACTTTCTATAGGCAGCATTAAATTAATCCCCTTCTTTTCAGCTTTTTCCATCAGGCTCTTTGCAAGATCAAGCTTGTCGTTTTCACATATTGAATTACCTATCTTGTAGCCCTTTGCCTTTAAAAAGGTATATGCCATACCTCCGCCGATTATAAGAGTGTCCACCTTATCTATAAGGTTTTCTATAACAGCAATTTTGTCAGAAACCTTAGCACCTCCAAGTATTGCAACAAAAGGCCTTGCAGGATTTGCAAGAGCCTTGCCCATGAAGTTCAGCTCTTTTTGAATAAGGAATCCGCATACTGCGGGGAGATAATCTGCAAGGCCTGCGGTAGAGGCATGTGCCCTGTGGGCCGTTCCGAATGCGTCGTTTACAAAAATTTCAGCCAGAGAAGCAAGCTCCTTTGCAAAATCCGCATTATTCTTTTCCTCCTCCTTATGAAACCTTACATTCTCCAGCATTAAGACTTCCCCGGACTTAAGGCTTGCAGCCTTAGCCTTTGCATCCTCACCTATAACGTCGGCAGCCATAATCACTTCTTTTCCCAACAGCTCGCTCAGCCTTTCAGCAGTAGGCTTCATGCTGTATTTATCCTCAAAACCATTCTTAGGCCTTCCCAGATGGGAAACCAGTATGGTTTTCGCGCCATTTTCAATAAGATACTTGATAGTAGGGAGTGCCCCCACAATTCTCTTATCGTCGGTTATTTTTCTGTTTTCATCCAACGGTACATTAAAGTCAACTCTCACTATAACCTTTTTGTCTTTTACGCCAATGTCCTCAACAGTCTTTTTGTTCATCATTCCCATAATACTCGCCCTCCTGTGCATTAATTGATTTAAATTATATTTTTTAAAAATAAAATGTATTTCACCGGGTATTGCTCAATATGTGTCCAATGAAAGAAGCCTTTATTCTACAGATAAAGCACCAATAAAAACCCTCCGCAAGCTATTAGTGTTTTTTAAATATAGAAAATTTATGTACATCTCTCAAGTAAAACACTCTTTTAAAAACCATGTAAGTCTTTAGAATGTTAAAGTTAACACCACCTTAACCGTTTACATTTTACATCTTTTTGAAGGGTATTTCAATAGGCCCGCCGAAATTTATCTATTTTTTAACAAAGTCCCTCTGACTCCCTTTGCTCGTACATTCCTTGATATGCCTTAAATCTGAAAGCCATATTTGCCTTCCCTTTAAAAATCATCGGCTTTGCGCATGATATTAAGCCTTAGTGAAAATACTATAAATAATTACTTTTTTATAAGGGAATCAAATGGTACCGCCTATGTTCAGAATTTTTGTTGTATTAATATCTGTTTTCTGCTGCTTTATATGGGGAGATTGGAAAAACTGGAGGATATACTACCCCACAATTTTATATTTTATAATATGGGATATGATATATAACTTTATTTTTTTCAATCATACGCTATGGATGTATTCAGGCCTTGTTAACCATACCTTCAGCACCCTGCTGATAGCATTTACTATCTTTCCGTGCACTGCTATGGTATATTTGCCCCATATCCCTGAAAAGCTCTGGCAGCAGGCCGCGTATATATTTTTTTGGGTATTTCTGTACTCGGTTATCGAATTTATATCTTATTCCATGAAAACCTTTGAATATGATAACAATTGGAATATATGGTGGTCGGCAGGGTTTAATTTGGTAATGTTCTTAATGCTGTGGCTTCATCACAAAAAGCCTTTGATTGTCTGGCCCATATCTGTTGCACTGTTTTCTCTGGCAATGTACATATTCAAAATTCCTCTTGACAGAATTAAATGAAAATTATTTCACTATTTTAAGGGCCTTTCTCTGTGCCTTCATGATGGAGCTCAATACAGCCTTCAAAGCCACTGCTATAATAAAGTAAATGGGAAGCGAAAAAAAGCTGCTCCAGTTAACCAGCCGGTATATCCCAAGCCACACAAAAAGAGGCTCTCCTATAAAAGAGAAGAATATTGCTGCGGCAAGGCTTGCGTATATAAACGGTTTCCAGCCGGTAAAGTACTGGTAAATAAGCATGTGCCCTACAGGAAACATTGTAAAATTCATGGATATAAGCCTGGGAAACAAAGGCTCAATGTCGTAGTGGTACTCCCACAGGTTTAACTGGCATCCAATCTCGTCAAGAAGAACCGCGACTGTTTCCACCAACAGCCCGTATATCAGTATCTCTGCAAGCCTCTTTTTATCCGCCAGCTTCCACCATATAAACCATGGAACTATCAGCATTGCAACAAGCAGCCAAAATTGGGCGGTAAATACCTCAAATTTTAGCCAATGCTCCGTCTGCAATTCAACAACCTTACTCTGTACCTCTAAAAGCCTCTGAAATGATTGAGATTCGCTCATATATGCAGGATACTCCCTTTTTATACGCTTTACAGCTTAATTTGTACATATATTCTTTAGTTTATACTGATAAGCTTTATAAAAAAGAGGATAGAAGATATCATTCATTAAAATTCACGCCATTTATAGCTCTGTTATCTGCAAAGCTTTCAATCGAACAGTCCCTTAAAAAAATCAGCTATGCTTTCTATAATGCCTTCTCCATCACCTGCAGCAGCAATTACTTCGGTTGTATCAACAGAATCTGCTATATCGGCAGAACCACCTGTGTCTATAAATGGCGCGAAGATTTCCTTCTGCTCCGGGGTTAAGCTGTTAGTACCAAAAGAGGCTGTAATTGAATTGCCAAGCTCCGATTTTTCGTCATCAGAGAAGCGGTCCTTAACCCTGCCCCATAAATCGGATACTTTATGCTGGATCTCCTGCATCCTATGGCTCTGATACGCAGGTGAATTTACAGCGCGCTCAATTTCTCTAATCAAGATGTCAATTTCCGGGTTATCTACCTTCTTTGATATTAATTTCAGTATCGCTTTGGCCGGCCCCAAAAAATCAGTAGGCTCCATGTATATTGACCTCCCCTTTAAAGCTGCATAATTTTCTTTAAACTATTTACGCCTTATATTTCCATATACTAAGAAAAAGTCTATCATAGCCCCCCTCCCTTTAACAGGAGGATATTTGTAACTAATATAGTGACCAATGTCACAGTTTATGTTTCCGTGTGCCCTGCGCCAGTGACATTTATAACGGGCAAATATTACAAAAAGCCTTATTTTAAAACACCTTCCCCTATGGTATATTCCAGTTAACATATATTCTGATTTGTATAAAGGGGGTGTGTTTTATGAGCATATCGGGAATAGCGCGCGGACTTTTTAAAACTATCAGAGGCGTAGCTGAAGGAGATGGAGAATT
This sequence comes from Bacillota bacterium, assembly GCA_023390115.1. GTDB lineage: Bacteria > Bacillota > Clostridia > Acetivibrionales > DSM-27016 > Anaerobacterium. Next base: position 48,554 of record JAEWDM010000026.1, on the reverse strand, counting down.
AATAGCCCAGGGAGCTATTAAAACAGTAAAGTCCACAGTGACAACCATAGTAAGTGCGGTAGCCGCAGATATTGCAGAGGTTATCCATAAGCCGGAGGATCACGAGGATGATTAGGCAGATTTAATCCTGACAATTGCAAATCCCCAAAAGCTATATATTGCCCCGCACAGCCCAACCGTATCAGTCCGGAGCACGGCTTTTGCCGCTTAACCCCGGTACTCCGGACTGATACCTTGGTACTGTAAAACATAAATGCACTGATTTTAATGAATTTTCTTAAGGCACACCGGCTCATGGGGCTGATAAAACATAAACCATGTGGCGGAGCTTGCCACCGAAGCCGCGATTACAACCAGTAAAGCCGAGGTAATCGAGTAGATTTTGTATATAAGCGTTTGCTTCACACCTGTCCCCTCCTGTCATTTTATTTGCAGGCCGGCCTGCTATGGTTTTATTCTAATCTCTGAGGCATTGACTCTTTAAGTACCTCAATATTGACTTTTCATTGCAGATATATTGATACTCCGGTAAGAAACTCCGCAGCTTTTTTTAGCTGCTTGCAAATGACAGGGCGGCAAGGTAAAATTGTAGTATAAAATCCAAGGAAAGGAAAATATGATATGGAGGATCAGTTGTTTAACACAAAGGCCTTGCTTGAGATTATATGCAGAGTGACAGCCATATCGGCCAACAGGCTTGCAGAGGATTACCTCCATAAGGATCCGGCAGTTATAGTAAGGTGGAAGACAGGCCGCGTGATTCCGGGAATTGAGGACTTATCCGCAGTTGCGAAGGTTGCCTCCAAAAAGTCAATGGAAAGCCAGAAGATTCAGATGCGAAAGGAGATTGAAAATCTTGCATCCGTCTCAGCCCTTGATCCGGAGCTTAAAGCGGTGATACTCTGCAAGGAGAATTTTGAGGAGTTTCTTTTGGAAGCGTTAAGCACTTCAGCCATGAGACGGCCTAAGCCCTCGCCTTGCGGATATGATGAGCCGAGTGCCTGTGAAATAATTGAGTCCATGGAATGCATGGGCTTGCAGCTTTCATGCCTGCGCGAGAACAGCTTTTACGACACAGGATCCATGCAAATTGATTTAAAACAGGTCGAGTCATTTATTAAAGCAGTATTCAAGCTGCCTCTTAAAGCCATGCTAAAGGAGAACTTGCAAAAGCCTCAAAAAGAAAGCAAATTAAGCCACAGGCATATGCAGTCCTTTTATGATGACATTAGGGATATTTGCGCGCAGTACGACTCCTTTATTGAATTTTTGGGCGCGGCCGCACAAGCCGGGACGGACCGTTCGGATATACTCTCCTGCTATATTGAGTTTATAAGTCTTAGCACGGAAATTATCGGCATATGCACAAATATCGCCTGTATCAAAGGGCTTCTTGCCCTAAACGGTTCAGTCAGATTAAATAAAGCCTCCCTCCTCCCTCTTAAAAGCATACCCTGCCCAAGCTTAGAAGAAGTATCAGCTAACCCTGAGACGGCCTTAAGATGTCTTTCAGACTGCATAGCGCAATACGACAAGTCTGTCCTTGAAAAAGCAAGCCTTCTGGAGAAGCTGAAGGCTATAAGCGAGGCATAGGGACGGTTCTCCTGCCTCACTCACGCCGGACCGCTCTCAAGCAGCATCTGCCGCTTTAAATGTATCCCTGCAGGATAACAAAGCAAATCCGCCGTTCCTTCTCTTTATGAAAGCCGAAAAACAATGTCATCGAAAACAAGGCCGTTCTATGCTATGTATAAAACAAATAAGCATATAAAATAGAAGAATATCTCAAAAGCATATTGCCGATGGAAAATTTTTGTGATAGATTGGAGACAGGCTATAATTATATTTTTATTGTGAAAATTCATTCTGGAAGCGGAGGTGCTTTATGGAGGAAAAATTCAGGCTGGCAATATGCCAGATGAAGGTGACGGAAAATAAAAGCGGAAACATCCAAAAGGCATTTGAAATGATAAGAACTGCGGCAAAAAACCATATTGACATGGTTTTGCTGCCGGAAATGTTTATTTGCCCTTATGATAACAGCAAATTTGAAGCCTTCGCGGAAGACTCGGCCGAAAGCCCGCTTCTGAAGGAGCTGTCCCAATTGTCCAAAGGGCATAACATATTTATTGCCGCAGGCACCATACCCGAAAAAGCGAGGGGAAAAATATATAATACAAGCTTTATCTTTGACAGGGAAGGGAATGTCGCGGCAAAGTACAGCAAAGCCCACCTGTTTGACATTGACATACCCGGAAGCATAACCTTTAAGGAATCGGATGTTCTGACGCCGGGCAAAGGGATAGCCATCTTTGACATGGGGCTTTGCAAGGTAGGGGTCGCCATATGCTATGACGTAAGATTTCCGGAATTCTTTAAGCTCATGGCGTTGCGGGATGTGAAGCTGATAGTGGTGCCCGCCTCCTTCAATATGGTCACAGGCCCTGTCCACTGGGAGCTGCTTATGAGGTGCAGGGCGGTGGACAACCAGGTCTATATAGCTGCCGCATCCACCGCAAGGGATACAGGGCTCAGCTATGTTTCATACGCCAATTCCATGGTCGCCGATCCGTGGGGAACCGTCACGGCCAGGGCAGGGGAAGGGGAAGAAATAATTTATGCTGATATTGACCTGCAAGCAGTCGGCAGGATCCGAGACGAGCTCCCGCTGCTCAAAAACCGCAGAACCGACATTTATGATCTGCGTGAGAAATAAGTGAGGCAGGAGAACCGTCCCTGCGTTTCACTTGCGCTTTAGAGCTGGAACAGGCTGTATATCACAAGCTGGCTTAAGGCTCCCCCTGCCGGTTGGCCCGAATTCAGCACCGTTGTTTCGTACCTTTCATTGCGCACCAGCTTAAGAAGCACGGGCGTACCCGCCTTTTCGCCCGCCAGGGCGGCAGATAAATCAAAGGGCTCCATAAAAGTCTGTCCGTTAATTGATATAATTACATCCCCGAGCTGCGCGCCTGCCCTTTCAAGGCCTCCCCCATTATTTACACCAAGCACCATAACTCCCAGGGCCCCCTGGTAAAAATCGGGGTTTTTAAGCCTGTGCAGGGAGCTCTCGGCAAATCTCCTGTGTATGGCCGAAATATCCTGAAGCTCCAGTATCCTTTGGAAATATTCAACAGAGGCCTCGCCGTCAAGCTCAATATACGAAAAGGCAGCAAGCTGAAAGAGCTTTAAGGGGTCTCTCTCGTCTATGTCTATTTCCATATTCCTCAGTTTTCGTATTTCGGCCTCCGAAAGAGTGTCACTCAATCCGGCAGTCTTTCGCAGCATGGCAATATAAGGATCATGGATATGGGGGTCCACATGTCTTATGCCCTTGTCCTCCACAATACGCTCCCTCAGAATGTGCGCTTTTTCCTCCCAATACTCCGCAATCTTTTTGCGGCACTCTGAAAATGCCTTTTGTCCCGGAGCCACATTTACGCATATATTTGCGATGCAAAGGGATAACAGCACCTCCGTAATATCAGCCTGCCCGTCAAAGGCTTCAAAGTAATATGCCGCAGCCTCCAGCAGCCTTATTTTCAGCATAACGGAAGCTTCCTCATGCTTTGAAAGGCAATTCCTGTGCCTCCTGCCGTCTTCAGTTTCAAGACTGAGCAGGCGGTTTAAATAGTCATCATAGCCATGAATATAATAGATAACCTCTTCAAAGCCTCCGTATATTTTCTCTAAGCTTTCAAGCAGACCTCTGTCAGTAATGTGGTTTTTAAAGGACAAATGCATGGTTTGCGAGTATCTGATTTTTGAAATTTCCGAGGTTACAAGCTCCTTGTATTTTAAGAATGCTCCTTCCGCTCTGGACTGATAGCCCTGCTCCGTTTCATTAACCCTGCGCTTGTCCCAGAAGGGCTGCGGCTTTAAGCACTCAACTGCAAGCACATGCTTTGACAATTCCGCAAAATTGCCTTTGATTTCAGAATTTATTTTCATCCGCGCTTCCTGCTGTCTTCCGGCGGTGTCACCTATGGTTATATTTCCAACGGTATTATTCCCCTGTATGATAAGGCTGTTAGCCATGCTTCCAGCTTGCGCGTTGTATTTTATGCCTCCGCTGCCATAGTATGCACCACTGTCCGGCGTATTACCCTTGCTTCCGTTCTCCCCGGCATTTCCGGAATATATATAGTCCATATCAAGTATCTGCTCAGTCCCGCCAATGCCAAGCTCCTTTAAAAAGCTTAAGTCAAGGCTGTTTGCTGTGCGCCTTCCTATTTCCCTGAGCAGCGGCTTATAAAAGCTCCTTCCAAAAAAATGCTTCTGCCTTAAAACCTCATATATTTCCCGGCTTACCTGGCTGTCCTTCTCTTTGATAAGCTTCAGGCCAGCACAGGCCTCCTCCCAATTATCCCCCATAAATTCTGTTTCCTTTCGTGAAGTTTAAAAAGTCTATACCAGCATCTTACCTCACAGGTATTCTGACATATATCTGAAACCCTTTACATTCCAGAGAACCGAAGTCCAACTGACCGCCCAGCTCCTTAACCCTTTGCTCCATGCCGGAAAGCCCCAGACCTTTTTTAAGCTCCCTGCATCCCGTACCGTCATCACAGATGAAAAGCTTAAGCATCTCTTCAAAGCGGAGAGCTACCGTAATATTTAAGGCATTTCCGTGCCTCACGGCATTGGATATGGCTTCCTGGCATATCCTGTAGACAGTGCCGGAAAGTCCGGCGCTGCCTGTAAACTTTCCCTGCATTGTAAAATCAATATTTATACCCGATGAGCTAAAGCCTGAAAACAGCTCCCTCAGTGCACCCTCAAGATCGTCAGACTCCAGCCTTTCCGGGATCAGTCCGGCAATGGATCTCCTTATTTCCTGAAGACCTTCTCTGGCGTAATCCACCGCTTCCGTAATAATTTCGGTCTCTTTACCGGCATTTTTAAACGAAATACGGCACTTTTCAAGCAAAGCTATAATCCTCGACATGGTATGCCCTATTGTATCATGGGCATCCCTTGCAAAACGGTTTCTCTCTTTGGCTGCTGCCAGCTCGGCTACGGTATCCATGTGCTGTTCCATGAGCTTTTTATATTTCAGCAGGCTTAAGCTGGAGCTTGCATTGGCATAAACCATATATAGAAAAGCCGCACAATTGGCAATAAGTATCCACTTATTTTCAGTTCCGGACATATAAATATAGTAGTTCATATTACAAATAATGATTAAAACGGTAACCGTGAGGAAGGCTATATTGGAAATAAAAACACTTTTTCTTACAGCAGGCGGAAATCTGGAAATGAGCCTGAAAAACCTTATTACCAGCAATTGAATAATATATAAGGAAAAGGTTAGCAAGCATGCCGTTACATATATCTTAGTATCAGAAAACAGCCTGCCTGTGTCAAGAGCAGATAATATGGCGGCTGCACCAAGGCTGGCGGCAATAAACAATACCATGGTAAAAAACAGGGATATGAAGCACTTCAATATATTTAAGCTATAAACGAATTTAAAAACAGCAAAATAGACGACGGCGGTTAAAATAGTGCTTATGGACATGTTTGCAGGCGCAAAGAGCAGATCGGAAAGCCATTCCAAGAGGCTGCACAGCATACCTAAAATAAAGGAGTATAGCAAATGCTGCAAAATCAGCTTCCGTTTAAAGACCATAAAGGAGAACAGGAATAATACCAGCAGTGCCTGAATGCTGTTCATAAGAACGCCTGTATATATATGATATAGGTTCCCATATCCCGTCACGCCACCAACCTCACGCAAACATATTATACAATATTATTTTTAAAAGCATATATGGCAAGCTGTGTCCTATCTCCGAGACCAAGCTTTTTAAGCATATTGGTTATGATGTTCCTGACCCTTCCTTCAGAGAGTAAAAGATCTGCGGCAATTTCCTTATTGCTCCTTCCGCAGACAATCCGCTCAAGTACGCTTTTTTCCCTCCCGGTAAGGCGTATTGTTAAAGGCTCCTCTTCCCTTTCATCTATGGGCCGGCTGCTTTCAGTATAATCGGCATCATGCTTTATCATTTTGCTTAAAACATTGCTGTGAACGGCTCTCAGCCCCATCACCGTGCTTTTAATCATCTGAACCAGCTCCCCGGGCCGGACATCCTTTAAAATGTATCCGTCAGCCCCGCTGTCCAGGGCTTTTGACACCGTATCCTTTTCAAAGCTGATTGTTAATATAATCACCTTTATATCATATTTGCTTTTAATCAGCCGGGTCCCTTCAATGCCGTCACATTTCGGCATTGAAAAGTCCATCAATACCACATCAGGCAGCAGCCTGCCACAAAGCTCAAAAGCCTGCAAGCCGTCAGAAGCACAACCAATCACTTCAATAGCCTCATCCTGCTCAACCGTCAATTTCAGTGCTTCACGGATAAGCTGATCGTCTTCTGCTATAACAATCCTAATCACATCTGCCCTCCGAAAATCCGGTCTATAAGCAATTAAAACATGCAATTGCACTACTATTATACCATAAAGTGGAGGCAGATCATATAGTCTGAATTTTATTTTCCAGGCATTATTAATAAGTAACGAATATGCAAGAGGGCTGTTGAAGGGAATCAGAAAATATAAACGGGAAAACAGGGAATGGGCTCTGTATCTCAGTGAACAGAGCAGAGATAACACTGATTTGACCTGGCTGCTGACTGCATAAGCACATAGCCTTGTGCATAGGGCACTATCTTTGAAGCGTAGAGCGCGCTTTTTATGTCATTTATAAATGCCTTTCTATCTCCTTTAAACTTAGGGGCCGGCCCTGAAAGAACCCTTGACGCAGCCATCCTCTCGTCCTTTATTGCAGAAAGGCAGCGTGCATATACCGCCTCTCCTATTAATGTCAAAGCAACCCCCTCATCCAATGACGCGATTGATGTCCATTTCCCCGTGCCTTTCTGGCCTGCCGTATCCAGTATATTATCAACTATGGGCTGTCCGTCGGTATCCTTATACGCAAGAATGTCACGCGTAATTTCTATAAGATAGCTGTCTAATTCACCCTTATTCCACTCCTTGAATACCTCATGCATTTCATCCGCAGTCATACCGAGATAATTTCTCATCAAATGGTACGCCTCACATATTAATTGCATATCTCCGTATTCAATTCCGTTATGAACCATTTTAACAAAGTGTCCCGCCCCATTTTCACCTACCCAATCACAGCATGGACTCCCATCCTCGACCTTTGCCGATATGGCTTGAAATAAATGATAAATTACAGTATTTACGAATATATTCTGATATACTATAATACTAATATCCCAGTACCGCATGCTCATAGTTATTAATATTAAGCGGCGCCGGGATGCCCGACAGTGTTTACGCATCAAAAAAGCTTTAGTGTGCTTTAAAAATTAGCCCTGTAAGAACTTATATAAATTGTGAAAAGGTAAAAAATATGAGAAGAGAACAAATCTATGCGGAAATTGTGCAAAGAATTTCAAACTTTACATTAGAGCCCGGAAAGCATATAAGTGAAAACGAAATCGCAAAAGAATTAGGTGTGAGCAGGACTCCTGTGCGTGAGGTTTTTATCCGGCTTGCTAATGAGAAGCTTATTGAGGTTTATCCTCAAAGCGGTACCTACATTTCTAAAATTGATTTGAACTTTGTTCAGGAATCGGCATTAATGCGTCATATTTTGGAGAAAGAAATACTTTTTAGTGCCTGTGACAAGCCCGGCAGCTTCAATCCTTCTGAATTTGAAAAAAATTTCAGCAGACAGAGGGAGGCAATCGCAGAGTGTAACGTCCAGTCCTTTTTACACTATGACAATGTATTTCACCGTTTGCTGTTTAGCATATCAGGGCATGAAACGATTTGGGACATTATTGAAGGAATCAAGATACATTATCTGAGATTCAGATATCTGGACATGTCACAGCCCCATGCCTTAGAAAACATATATAAGGAACACATGGAAATTCTAAACCTTATAAAACAATCTGATAAGTCCGGGCTTGAAAAGCTTTTAAAGCTGCACCATTTTTTAAGCTTAGAGGAGCAAAGGGCTCTGATGGAAAAATATCCGGAATATTTTATAAATCAGAAAATTATTGAGCGGTAAAACAAAAATCCCCAAATCTCATCCTTTCTTTTTTCTTTCAAATCCTGAACAAGGCCGATATTATATGTCTGGCAAATTTTCGAATCGAAATGGAGATTCAAAAAGGCGTTTATCCCGTGAATAATAGCTGCTTCTCCAAACAATGGCGGGTACTGCCCCTCATCCTCTGCAAAAAGGAGCTCAGGCCGTCCGCCTGTTATACTCTGAATCTGGTCAGAATATCCAGCTTTTGTTCAGCAGCACTCCGTACTGCATTTCTTGCGGCACTCATAACCTCCACAATATCGCACTGAGCTCCGCCATTTTCCTTATACACCTCATAAATAGCCTGATTGTACGCATTGAAGAAATCAGTTCCTACATTAAGCTTGGCAACACCCATCCGCACCATTTTTTCCACTTCGCTGTCTGGCGTACCCGATCCCCCATGGACTACAATCGGGCATTCAACTGTATCTAAAAGCTCCTGCAGTAATTCGAAATTAATTTTGGGCTCATATTTATATCGGCCATGTGCCGTTCCTATAGAAACAGCCAGACAATCAATTTTTGTGTCTTCCACAAATTTACGTGCCACCGCAGGATCTGTATAACCAGATGCGATTTCCTCAGGCGTACAGTCAGCATTTAAAATAGTTCCCAGCTCAGCTTCAACCGAAATCCCTTTTTCATGTGCCAGTGCAACAACCCGCTTTGTTTCCCTGACATTAATCTCATAGTCTTCCGATGCCAAATCAATCATGACCCCGGAATAATTATTATCAACACATAATTTTGCCTGTTCGTATGAAGTCCCATGATCCAATCCAAGCGCAAGTTTTACATTTACATTTTTGGATGCTGCGTTCACAATTGCCTGCATATAATCTGCGCCTGCATAATCGACATGATCCCGGTATGTCTGGATAATTAGCGGCGCATTCTTATTATCTGCCGCTTGAGATACAGCTTGGACCATTTCCATGTTTAATGAGTTAAACGCACCTATTGTTATTTTATGTTCCTTAGCATATGCTAAAAGCTCTTTATAATTTACAAGTGCCATACTGTTCCTTTCTTGTTATACCTATAACAACATTTTGCCTGTTGATGTTTTATACCTTATATTCAGAAAAAATGATTTCCGGCCGGTTTACAGGATTTAAATCTATTTTCGAAGATTTTTCCACACACTCCAATATCGCATCAATAACCGCCATACAATTCAAATGTGAGTATTCCTTTATATAATCAAACGCCTCTTCCGCCAACTTTGTCAACAATAAACAATCTGCGTATTTCGAAACCGGCGAATGCCGGTACCCGGTAATTACTATGCTTTTCAACCTCTTCTCTTTTGTAAGCTCCAGCATCTGTATAATCTGTTTGGAGCTGCCTGACTGAGATAATGCTATTACTATATCATTTTCTCTTGCAAGATTAATGTGATTCATCATATATTCTGAAGTCATATTATAGGTAGCCCGTATACCTAAACGCTCCAATCTGAACCCCATATACATTGCATGAGGGCTTGTATTTCCGACAGCTATTAAATGTACATGATCTGCCCCATTGATTAGCTCAACACAGTATTCCATATCTTTTATATTGATATTGCGGCCAATTCCAAGTAAATTATTTGCAAATCTCTGAAAAATATTTGATATCGGATCTGATCCGTCCACCTCTGTAAATTCCTGCGCCGCACTATGACGTCCTAAGTCGGCGGATAATTTTATTCTCATCTGATAATATCCTTGAAATCCAATATGCTTACAGAATCTTATAACCGTGGCATCACTCACGCCGCTCTTTTGTGCTAATTCAGATACATTAGAATTTACCGCTTTTTCCGGGTTCTTTAAAATAAACTCCGCCACTTTTTTTTCTGCCGAAAAAATTTGTTCATAATGTTTTTTAATTATCTCCAAAACAGTTTGTTCGTTGTTCATATACTACCCTCTCCTTAACATACGGGCATCTCCTTTATATTATTCTTTAAACAGAGACGCTTTGCCTTCCGCATTAAATAGCTTTATTTTATGATAAGCTGTTTCCTTCATATGTGCAATACATATTGGCTGAATAAAATTAGGTTCTCTTACACCTGGATCTGATAGAACCTCTCTCATTTTTTCATGGTACGCAGCCTTTATATCACTCGAAATATTTATCTTGCTAATACCCAGCTTAACCGATTCGCCGATTTCTTCATCCCTGTTATTGGAGCCCCCGTGAAGCACTAAAGGTATTGAAACCTTTCCTTTTATTTCTTTCAGCAAATCAAGTCTTAGTTCCGGCTTCATACCCTTGGGATAAATTCCATGCGAAGTACCTATTGCTATGGCTAAGGTATCAATTCCTGTTTCTTCAACAAACCTTACAGCATCATCTGAGTTTGTATATATTATCTCATTGCCCTGGGTCTCCGCCTGCGAATCTGTTGAGCCTATAGTTCCCAGCTCTCCTTCCACTGACACTCCTGCAGCATGTGCCGCTTCAACTACCCTTTTACACTCCGTAATATTATCCCTGAATGACAGCGTAGAGCCATCTATCATAACAGAAGTAAACCCTGCCTGTATTGCCTGTATCGTCTGTTCATATGTTTGCCCATGATCCAAATGGATACACACCGGAAAGCTTGCTTTATGTGCCTTCTCCCTTATAGCCAGCACCATTTCAATACCTATATGTTTTAATTCATCCGGGTGGATAGCAATAATAACAGGCGACTTTTTCTCACCGCACGCCTCAAAAATTCCATTCAGCATAGCATAATCACTGATATTAAATGCCGGTACAGCAAACTTATTCTCGTCAGCAATCTTTAAAAGTTCTTTCATATTCATTAACATATTTTTTCTCCTTAAAATTTATTTTTAAGCTTCTATTGAGCCTGAACATATCTGGTTCTGTGTTTCTGAATCAAACAAAAGATTTTTACTTCCGAAAAAACTAATCATCAGCTTTGACCCAGCTTGATAATCTTTACTTCCAAATACTACCGCATTTAGCCTCCGTCCTTTTAACTCCAGAATTACCATTGTTTCCATTCCGGATGGCAGAGACGAATATACCTCAGCCTGAATGTTTCCGCCTTCTCCGATTAATATATATTCCGGTCTGACTCCCAGCATTACTTTCCGTGGCTCCTCAAATCCCGGCATTTTCACGGCACCCTCGGGCTTAAACCTCAAATTAAAGCTGTCATTTTTTAATGCGAGAGCATTTCCTTCACTTTTGCACATAAAGTCGATAAAATTAATCGAAGGACTTCCCATAAAATTTGCTACAAACATATTTACCGGATCGCTGTATAACTCAAGAGGTTCGCAGTATTGCTGCAGTAAACCTTTTTTCATGAGGCAAATTTCTGTTGAAAGTGCCATGGCCTCCTGCTGGTCATGTGTTACGTACACAAACGTTGATTTTGTGTCCATGTGCAAGCGCTTCAATTCCGTCCTCATATCCAGGCGAAGCTTTGCATCCAAATTTGACAACGGTTCATCCATTAGCAATATAGATGGATTAGTTGCCAAGGTTCTTGCAATTGCCACCCTCTGCTGCTGTCCTCCGCTCAGCTCTGACGGATAGCGCGCTGCAAATTCCTCAATCTGCAATGTACCCAGCAATTCCCTAACTCTTGCTTCAATGGCCTGCTTGCTCCACCTTAAGTTTTCCAATCCAAAAGCAATATTCTTGTATACCGTCATATGCGGCCATAAGGCATAATTCTGAAATAAAAACCCTATATTCCTCTTATCAGGAGTTATATCAATACCCTTTTCTGAAGAAAAAACCAATTTATCTCCTATCCATATCTCGCCTTCTGTCGGTGTCTCCAATCCGGCAATCATACGCAGCGTTGTAGTTTTTCCGCATCCTGACGGGCCTAACAGGGTCACATAGCTTCCCTCTTTAATTTCTAAATTTAAGCTATCTACTGCCGCACTATCCTTAAATTTTTTAGTAATATTCTTTAAAATAATATTAGGCATTTTTAACCTCCGATCCCAGTTTGAATTGATGCCCCTGTCAGTTTATTTATCAGCTTGTCTGCTGCAATTACAATTAATACAATCATAAGAGTTATTGCATTGGCATATTGATCGTAGCCTTTGGAATTATACTGAAACAGCAATGCGGTCAAAACAATTGTTCCCGGTGTATACAGCAGCACAAACAATTCCAGTTCTCTCATACCGGACATAAACGGTAATAAGTAGCCTGAAACAATACTTTGTTTTTGAATGGGTATCAAAACTCTCATCATCCTTTTGGGCCAGCCGGCTCCCAATATCTGTGCAGACTCTTCCAGAGTTGAGCTGATCTGAAACATAGAATTCACACCCGATCTTGAAGCCATCGGCAAATACTTTACAGTCCCTATAATAAACAGAAGAATAGGACTTCCGTATAATGCCGGTATAACACCCCTTTGTTGCGAAAACATGGATAAGTATATAGTTCCGAAAGCCAGGCTGGGAATTAAGTAAGGAATAAAGGTCAGCCCATTTACTATATTAGAAGCCCTGCTTCCCCACCGCCTCACTATCGAATAGCCCGATAAGCATCCTAAGGTTCCCGCTCCCAGAGCACAACATATGGCAATGATAATTGTATTCTTCAAAGCTTTCCATACCGTGTTATTAACTAAAATACCGTTGGTTATTGCATTATCAGTTCCTATCCAATATCTTAAGCTGAAATTGGACAATGAATAATTGCCTTGAACTGTTATCAGGCTTTCAATTGCGAAGCTAATCAACGGAACAATTGTAATACAGAAAATAAATATAGCTGCAATAACGCTGATAATATTCCTTGCCCCGCGCAATTTTGTCAATGTTATATTAGAGCTCTTTCCCGAAACCGTTGTATAGGACTTTCTTGTGCCTATCATTTTCTGATTAATGCCCAGGACAAGCATACTAATGAAAATCATCATAATTGTCAGTGCGTATCCTGCTCCCGGATTAGTCCCATTTAAATATCTGTACATTTGTGTTGTCAGGGTATAATATTTAACCGGCAATCCCAAAAACTGTGCCGTCGCAAATGCATTCATTCCTGATGAAAACACCAGAATAAAAGTTGACAATATAGAAGGAAGCGCAAGTGGTACTGTTATTTTAAACATCATGCGGATTTTTGAAGTTTTTAAAACTGTTGCCGCTTCTTCCAAGTTAGAATCCATATTTCTTAAAACTCCGCCTATTAATATATATGCGAAAGGTGCATAATGCAATCCGCTTACCATCATAATAGGAAATGGCCCGTAAGCGAACCAGTTAGGAGTTGCAATTCCTGTCAATGATGTGAAAATTCCTTTTGTCCCTCCAACCAAACTGTTTTTAAAAAAATTGCTCCATGCCAATGCCAATGTCCATGAAGGCATAATATAAGGGAGCATGAAAAGACCCGCAATCATCCTTTTAAATCTCATATCCGTCCGTACCACAAGCCATGAAAAAATTCCGCCAACCAGAATTGCTACAAAACAAGAACCCAGGGATGTTATCAGAGAATGCAGCAGCGGCGTATAAAAGTTATTAATGCTCTCTTTATCAAACAGAACCCTTGTCCAATGGTAAGAGGTTATATCCCCGGCCTGTGAACCTGCTATTCTCATCACTTCGGCATTATGAACTATGATTGTATCCTGAAGAATAGAGAATAGTGGGATCACAACCAAATATCCTAAAACCAGAATCATCACAGATAGAAAAACATTATACGGTTTTGAATAATAATTTGCCAATCTATTTAATGTTGTCTTCACTTTGACACCGCCATCCAAACGCATTTCCAGATACCATATACTATGATATCCGGAAATGTCGTTACATAATTTATTGAATACTGGAAATAAAGTCTTCAACTGCTGCCCTATTCTTATATACATAATCCATGTCTTCACCAATTGCTATCTTTTTCCACTCAGCGAATGAAATATTTCCGGCATATGGCAAAGCCGTATTCGCATTATAATCACCAACGTTTTTTGACCAGAAGGACCAGCCTTCTTCATTTAACATATATTCTACAAATAGCTTTGCGGCATTCTCATGCTGTGTATTTTTCAAAATAATTGAATAAATCGGATAGTACCAGCCAACTACAGGCTTCATTTCCGTATTCATAGCCAGTGCCAGATCCTTTTCTTCTGCCGTAGCAAATCTTTGTACTGAGAAAAATCCGGTCCATGTATCAGCCTGTCCTTTGGCTCCTACCGCCTCTGATATTTTGGTATCGGAAGTCCCCAATACAACAGCGTTTTCATACATCATTTTAATGAATTCATAACCTGCATTATCCGTAGTTAAGGTGATTTCCTTTCCATAATATTCCTTATAAGCCTCTGCCATTTTTGATGCGTTCTCTTCTGATGTAAGCATAGTCAGGAAATTGAAATTAACACCCTCCGCAGTAGGGTCCTTCATTGAAAAGCGGCCTTTATATTTTGGGTCGGTTACCATCCAGATATTTGTAAGATACGGGGTACTACCAGTTTTTTCATTATTGTAGATAAATGCTTTTGCTGAATATTCAAAAACGCTCAGACTCATATCCTTATTACCGGTCAGTGCACCCAATCTGTCACTGGACCAGTTATAAATATATCCCGGTGAAACCAATTCTGCACTTATCCTTGCTCCATCCTGCGCAAAAATCAAATCGGCACTATCACTTATTCCTGACTGACACTCCGTTGATACCTTATCCATAAGCTCTGTCTCTCCAAGCTGTGTCCACTCCACTTTAATTCCATATTTATCCTGAAATGCTGCCGCTGCTTTTTCAAGATAACTATGCACTCCATAAACTTTTAGGGAGCCTTCTGCTTTAGCCGCTTCAATTAATTCGTCCTGGGTTAATTCCTTTTGTTCTCCTGCTTTTGAAGACGTTTCAACATCTTTTGTTTCTTTAGAGCCTTCACTTGCCGGCTCATTGCCATTTCCACAGCCTGACACCATTGTTGCCAACATCGTTGCACACAATAAAGCACATAATAATTTTCGCTTCATTTCTTAACCTCCCCGTTTTATTTGCAAATATATCTTAACTACACAGCAATTATATATCTCGTGAAATAAAATGTCAAGATTGTTATGTAATAATATTTTATTTCACATTGTTGCCAAAGGCCCTTTCTTTGTCTAATTAAGCTTTAAGTCGGCAGCTCTTGCCGCTTTTTATTATATGTGTAAAATTTTATTTTTTATACTGATTGTTTATAGCTAATTCCTGCCATAAAAAAGTCCCCTAATGATATTTTAAAATCATAGGAGAACTAATTTATATGAGCCGTTATGTTTTTTATGGTAAAACAAAAAATCCCCAAAAGCCTTGCTTTTAGGCCTTTCGAGGATTCCTTCTGGAGGTGCCACCCAGATTTGAACTGGGGAATAGAGGTTTTGCAGACCTCTGCCTTACCACTTGGCTATGGCACCATAATTATAAAAAATTTGGAGCGGGTTACGCGATTTGAACGCGCGACTTTCACCTTGGCAAGGTGACACTCTACCGCTGAGTTAAACCCGCAAATTTATAAAACAAAATTCCAGACCAGAGCCTGACTTTTCCTTGAAGCATCCAGAACCCTGCTCTCTGGCTCCTGTCTGCTTCTGGTGCCCAGAGCCGGAATCGAACCAGCGACACGAGGATTTTCAGTCCTCTGCTCTACCGACTGAGCTATCTGGGCAAATATGGCGACCCGGAAGGGGCTCGAACCCTCGACCTCCAGCGTGACAGGCTGGCATTCTAACCAACTGAACTACCGGGCCATATTTGGTGGGCACTATAGGGCTCGAACCTATGACCCCCTGCTTGTAAGGCAGGTGCTCCCCCAGCTGAGCTAAGCGCCCCCAATTTGCCGCTACTCTTACAGTTAAGCGACAATGAATAGTATACAAAAATATTAATTCAAAGTCAATACCAAAAAACTGTTTATTTTAAAATTAATTTGATAAAACTCCCCATTTCTTCGGAATCCTTTGTCTTTCTAGTGCTTTGTAACACAACAAGCTCCTGGCAAATAAGGTGTTAAAAGCACCTTTTTTTGAATTCTACAGCTCATTTATTAAAGCTTTAAGCTGTTCTTCCGAAAACTGGTATTTGCTGTTGCAGAAATGGCATTGAAGCTCGGCACCGCGCTGCTCCTCTATTATGCTCAGGATCTCAGGCCTTCCGAGGCTTATGAGGTTTCTTTCCATTCTTTCTCTGGAGCAATTGCATAAATAAGCACAAGGACTTTTTGAATTAATTTTAAGATCCTTCTCTCCAAAAATTATATCAAGAATACCCTCAGGAGCTTCCCCATATGCCAGCATAGCGCTTACGGAAGGAATAGATGCTACGGTGTTCTCTATATAGCTTATCATCTGCTCCTCCGCCCCGGGCATTAATTGTATAATATAGCCTCCCGCATTTATTACGCTTCCGTCCGAATCAATAAGCACACCCAGCGCAACGACAGAGGGTACCTGCTCCGACGAGGCAAAGTAATAGGCTATGTCCTCTGCAATTTCACCGGATATAAGGTTTACATATCCTATGTAAGGCTCCTTCAGTCCGAGATCCTTTATAACATTCATATATCCGTTTTTGCCTACAACCTCTCCTACGTTCAGCTTCCCCTCGTCATTAAAAAGCACAGCCACCTGAGGGTTGTGCACATACCCCCGGGTATTTGCCATGGAGTCGGATATCACAACAATTCCGCCTAAAGGTCCGTCTCCCTTAATTTGCACCGTTATTGTATCCTTTTCCCCTTTCAGCATTTTAGACATGATGGCCGAAGCCGTCAAGGTCCTGCCCAATGCAGCCGAAGCCACGGGTGACAGACCGTGCAGCGCCGCGGCTTGCTTTACCATATTTGTGGTTGAGGCTGCAAAAGCTCTTACGGTTCCGCCCGCAGCAGTAGCTGAAACAATATAATCCTCCATCCGAGCTTTTCCTTTCATCCCAATATATCGAAAACCCCGGTACATATATGTACCGGGGTAATTACTGGCTATTCAAATCTATGTTAAAGTCTTATTAAACTTTAAATTACATAGCCTCTGAACGTTGCAGCCTGCGGTTCCTTAGCACCTTCAACTACGCCCTCTGAACATTTGCAGCCTGCGGTCCTTTAGCACCCTCAACCACATCAAACTGGACTTCTGTTCCCTCTTCCAATGTTTTAAATCCATCCATTGTTATAGCTGAAAAATGTACAAATACGTCGTTTCCTCCATCTCTCTCAATGAAGCCGAAACCCTTTTCAGCGTTGAACCATTTTACTCTTCCTGTTTCCATTCTTGCATTCCTCCTGAATAATTACTATGGTTTGGTATGTAATTTACTTTTTACCAAACATCTAAAAGTGTAACACATAACTCAACTGCTTGTCAATCAAATAATTTTGATGTTTATGTTAACACTTGTTCACATTAAGGCTTCCATAAATACTTTTCCAAATTTATTGTGCCCATACCATCAAATACTATTCCCTCTTCCTCAAGCATTTTTTTCTGAATGCCGCTTCCTCCGAAAGCGAAGCTGCCGCTCAATTCTCCCTTTCTGTTTACAACCCTGTGACACGGCACAACGCCGAAATACGGATTTGAATGCAACGCCCACCCGACAACCTTAGCGCTCCTTGGATGTCCAATTAATTTTGCTATCTGTCCGTAAGTTGATACTTTTCCCTTTGGGATATTTTTAACTGCCTCATATACCTCTTCAAAAAAACCCATAAAGCCCCCCTTACTTATCACAAATTTTTTTGCTTACAAAAAAAATTTTTTCGCTTTTAGAGTGCGGCGGATTAAATGTCAGGCTGTCGAATATACTTACGAGCTTCATTCCGCTAAAACTTAACATGCTCTCAATCTCACTGATTGAATATGCCCTTTGGGTATGGACCTCCTCACACTTTTCAAACAGCTCTCCTCTCCTGATAAAAAAAGTCAGATCAAATGTACACTGTCTCTTTTTAGCCTCATAGGTATTCTGCCATATATATGCCGCATCATCTCCTATATCGTAATATAAATTACTCCCCAATATATCCTTGAGCTTATAGCAGCTATTTATATCAAAAATAAACAGCCCCTCGGGGTTCAAGTAGTTTGCAACAAGCTTGAATATTTTCTTCACATCATTTTTGCCTGTAATATAGTTTACGCTGTCCATAAGGCATACTACAGCATCAACCGTTCCATACAATTCAAAATCCCTCATGTCCTGATTAAGGTACAGGATATTGTCAAGCCCATTTTCAATAGATTTCTCCCTTGCACAGGACAGCATATCAGCAGATATGTCTATCCCTATCATATCAAATCCCTTTTGTGCCATTTCAATACAGAAATTGCCTGTCCCACATCCCAAATCCAATACCAGAGAAGGGCTTGCAGAATTTTTTTTAAATATATCCTGTATATAACAGGCCCATTTTTCATAATCAACATCATACATTAATTTATCATATATATAAGCAAAGCCTGTATACATATTTCTACCTCACAATTATATTTTATACGCACAAGCGGTACAAGCTTCTATAATACGGCCTGCCCCTTTTAATTATAAATTATAACACAAAAGCCAGCAATTTATATTTGCTGACTCTTATCAATTTGCATTAGCTTTTTCCTCTTAGTTATAAGCCCTCCTATTCTGCCTGTTTCTTTAGCGGTCAGGCTTTTCCATCCCGACTGCCTTACCTTCTCAAACAGCCCCAGTTCGGAAGCAATCTCATATTTAAGCTTCAGTTCATTTTCCTTTTTTTCCATATTCCCACCTCCTGCAATGTAGTTTATGGAAAAAATTTTTTTTTATACACAGGCTGATATACTATCGCCTCAATTCGCTCTCCGCCAATTCAAGCGCCTTGCCAAGCTGCAAGTCATCCTCCTGCGGGATATTTGAAACAGGGGTGCTCCGGTACTTTTCATCCTGCAGCACCTCTATGTCCGGATCAATGCCCTTTCCCTGTATACATACCCCGGAAGGAGTAAAATAGCGCTGTACCGTAACCTTAAGCCCGGAACCGTCCTCAAGATTGAAGGATGCCTGCACAAGGCCCTTTCCATAAGTTCTGGTGCCCACCAGAGTGCCCCTTTTATTGTCCTTGATCGCTCCTGCAAGAATTTCCGACGCACTTGCGCTGTTTCCGTTTACAAGGACTATTACAGGCATATTCAACTGCTTTGCGTCTGAATATTTGTACTCCTTTTTTTGATCTTTATCCTCGGTATATACTATTGTGCATTCAGGGAGCAGCATATCCGCTATAGACACCACCTGATTGTAATAACCGCCGGGATTATCCCTTACATCTATAACCAGTCCACGCATACCCTTTTCAGTAAGTGAATCAACATTATCCTTAAAATACTTTGCTATTTCACTGTCAAATTTAATAATTCTTATATATCCTATGTTATCAGACAGCATACCGCTGCTTATATTTTCCTCCTTTATGCGCCTCCTTGTAATATGAAGCTCAATAAGATTACTCTCAGAAGGCCTTAGAACTTCCAACTGCACCTCCGTCCCCTCTTTACCCTTAATCATTTTTATGATTGTGTCCTCCTCCTCATCGCTTACATCCTTACCATCCACCTTTACTACCTTATCTCCCGGTAAAACTCCTGCCGCCTTTGCAGGAGATCCCTCAAAAACCTCCATCACAGTCAAAAGTCCATCGCCGGCTGTTTGTACCATGACCCCAATGCCCACAAAGCTTCCTGTGAGATCCTGCTGAAACATTTGCCACTTATCCTTGTTGAAATAAGAGGTGTACCTGTCTCCCATTGCACCGGCCATCCCTGATATCGCCCCCTCAATAAGGGTATTGTCGTCAACATTTTCATAATATTGGGATTTTAATATTTCACGCACGCTGTTAAATTTGTTTATAGCGGTTTTGCTAACCGTTTTATTGTCAAAGGTTATTCCCGGAGGATTAACCCGAAGCCAGCCTGCAAATACCAATGCTGAAATGCTGAAAGAAATCACTGCCGTTGTTACTACAAGTAAAACCTTATTCGTCAAATCTTTATTATCCTTGTACAATCAGCAAACACTCCCTCTGCTCCCTGTTCTTATTCTTAAAGCTAAAAAACATTAAATATATGGTTAACTTTACCTTTAAATTATATGCTCCTGCAAATATTATTAAACCCGGAATTTATTCCGGGTTTATGTTATATGATCTAAAATCAATCTATAATTTATGTGCTATTTTCCCTTTAAATAGCTTGTGGGGTTTGTACTGGAACCATCCTTTATTACCTCAAAATGCAGATGAGGCCCGGTTGACCAGCCTGTAGATCCAACCTTCGCTATGGTCTGTCCCGTTTCCACCTTGTCTCCGACACTGACAAGCAGCTTGCTGCAATGCCCGTATAACGTGGCTATCTTGCCCCCGTGATCAATAACCAGCATGTTTCCGTAAGCGGTATCCCATTCGGCTTTAATCACCGTTCCATTTGCTGCGGCAATTATTGACGCTCCGTTCTTTGCCCCTATATCAATTCCTGTATGTACCTTGTACTTCTTAAGTATCGGGTGAAATCTTTTGCCGTATTCCGAGGTAATTGTAGTGGAGCTTGGAACAGGCCATTTCATGACACCGCCGGTGTACTTGCCCGCGCTCATCAGCTTTTCAATTTGCTTATTTATCTCCTGAGAGCGTTTTTGCAGCTCGTCCTCTCTCTTTTCCAGGCTTTCCAGCGCAACCTCGTATTTTTGAATATCGTTTTCAGTCTCGGCTCTCGATATCTTTATCTGAGTTATTGCATTTTGCTTCTCCCTGACCTTCTTCAAGGTAAGAAGCTTTTCTTCTTCCTTTCTTTTCTTCTTGGAATCAAGATCCTTCTTTGCATTTTCCAGATTGTCTACAAGCAGCTTGTCATTTTTTGATATGGCGGAGATAAGCTCAATCCTTTCAAAAAAATCCGTTATGCTTTTTGACTCTATAAGAGTCTGGAGATAGGATGTGCTTGAATTCTCATACATTACCTTAATGCGTGTCTTTAAAAGCTCCCTCTGCCCATTGTACTCCTGCTCGCACTCGCTGTAGCTCCTCTCAAGCTCCGTCAGCACCGCCTCAAGCTCTTCTTTCTCCTTCTGAAGCTTCTGGTATTCCTGCTGTCTGTCCTGCTGCTGATTCTCCAGATATTGCTTTTCCTGTTCCTTGTCCTGTATACTGTCCTTTATCTGGCCCTTTTCACCGCTTATGGAATTCAACTGGCTTTTAACATCCTGCTTTTGCTTGTTGTAATCGGACAGCTCATCCGCACGTACAGGCAGAATCCAGACCAACGGTATTGAAATAATCAAAGCCCACAGAATCCATCTTTTCATTAGTTAACCCCCCGTTTTACCAATGCTATTCTACACCTGCAAATATTTTCTTATGGATATGAAGCTCCCTACCGCTCCTACGGCTACCCCTATTATACAATAAATCCCCACAACCTGGATAGCTATGTCCTTAATCCCCACCATTTTTATGATATTTACTCCTATCCTGGCCATATCCTCCGTAATCCTGCCTTCAAGAATATTATACCCATAGCCCACCACCGCAAAGGCAAAAGCAGCCCCTACAATCCCTATTATAACACCTTCCACTATAAAAGGCCAGCGGATAAACCAGTCTGTAGCACCTATATATTTCATGATATTGATTTCCCTTCTCCTGGCAAACACTGTAAGCTTAATGGTGTTGGATATTATCAGCATGGACACCAGAAGCAATATACCAAGCAGAAGGCTGCTTATAAGGGGTATCCAATATGTAATACGCGAAATAAAATCAATGGCCTGCTGGGGATAGGATACCTTTTCCACACCGCTTAAGCTCCTGTAGTGGTCTACAACCTCCTGGCTTTTCGAAGAATCCTTAAGCTTTATGATATAGGAAACAGGCATTATGCTTTCGTCAAGGCCCTCCAATACAGACTCCCTGCCGTCAAACATTTCTGTTTTGACCTTTTCAAAAGCTTCCCTCTTGCTTACCACCTTGAATTCACGGATATCCGGGTTGCTCTTTATGTCCTCCTCTATTATATTTATTTGAGTCTCGTCCAGCTCGAGGTAACAGAACACCTGTATCTCAGGCTGCTCCTCAAGCGTTCTGACATTATGCCTTAAATTTACCGCCGCCAGAAAAAATACTCCGAATATGATAAGAGAGGCTGTAATTATGCTAAGTGAAGCCAGCGACATAAGCTTATTCTTATAAGCGTTTACAAAGCCTTCCTTAATTATGTATTTGGTAGTTCTTATCTTCATCGCCATATAATCCTTTCTGCTGATCCCTCACTAATATACCCTTGTCGAGCGCCACCACCCTCTTCCTCATGGCATCCACAATATATTTCTCATGGGTTGCTATAACCACAGTAGTACCCCTCTGATTGATTTCATTCAAAAGTCTCATTATCTCCCAGGAGTTTTCAGGATCAAGATTCCCTGTGGGCTCATCGGCAACAAGGAGAGACGGATTATTAACCAGCGCCCTGGCCAGGGCCACCCTCTGCTGCTCACCACCCGAAAGCTGCCCCGGATAAGCATTCGCCTTTCTGCTTATACCCACAAGTGCAAGGGCCATAGGCACCTGCCTTCTTATCTCTTTTGGAAGAGCCTCCACAATCTGCATGGCAAATGCGACATTTTCATAAACCGTCTTGCCGGGCAAAAGCCTGAAATCCTGAAAAACAACACCCAGACTTCTTCTAAGAATGGGGATGTCTTTTCTTCTCATAGCCGACACCTCATAACCGTTTATAAAAACATCTCCCTCAGTAGGGTCCTCCTCCTTCAAAATCATTTTTATAAGAGTGGACTTGCCTGAACCGCTTGAACCGATAATAAAAGCAAATTCACCCTTGTTTATCTTAACACTGACATTCTTAAGTGCTACTGTTCCGTTAGGATATCTTTTTGTAACATTCTTAACCTCTACCACCTTCGATACACCCCGATTATCAAAATATAAAAAGAACCGCTTTTTAAGCTTTAAAGGTCATCGCCGTCTTCAGCTTCCTCCAGGCCATTCATTCCCGGAACAGCCTGTCCCTTATCCAGATATTTCTTTACCAGCATAGCAAATTTTAAAATTATAGCATCATCAAACTTGGTTATATCAAGGCCCGTCACCTTCTGAATCTTGTCCATTCTATATACAAGAGTATTCCTGTGTACAAACATTTGCCTTGAAGTCTCACTCACATTAAGATTATTCTCAAAAAACTTTTGAATAGTTAATATATATTCTGCGTCAAGAGACTCAAATGAGCCGCTTTTAAACACTTCCCTAAGAAAAAGCCTGCAAAGCTGCTCAGGCAGTTTGTAAATGAGCCTTCCTATCCCCAGGTTATTGTAGTTTATAATATACTTGTCATTTTCAAATATTGCCCCTACCTTAAGCGCAGTCTGAGCCTCCCTGAAGGATCGGCCTATATCCATTATGTTATCTACTGCTGTGCCTATGCCTATCATAGCCTTGACCATGGATTCGGTGTTTAAAGTATCCACAATAGCCTGAGCAATTTTATCTATTTCCTTAAGGTCCTCGTTATTCTTTATCTCCTTTATCAGTACAATATTCTCATCATCAAGCACTATAATAAAATCCTTAAGTCTGTTGGGAAAGAGCTCCTGTATTACTTCATGAGCATATACCTCCTGGTTTTTACCGGTATTTATAAGAAACACCGTTCTCCAGGCATTGTGTGTTATATGCAGCTCTTTAGCCTTTATCTGAACATCTCCCGCCAGAATCTTCCCATTTATAACACTTTTAAGGAAATTACTCCTGTCAAATTTTTCGTCATAATAAGTCTTTATATTTATAATATTAATAGCTATCAGAGAAAGATATTTTTGGCTCATCTCGTTATTCGATGAAATAAAAGCTATAAACTCAAGCTTTCCCTTTATATAAATTTTCTTGAACGAAATATTGTCTATAACAACCAAATCATCCTTGGAGTTAATAACGCTTTGTGCCAAGCCATCCTCCTGTCCGATTCTGCCCTCGCCGGAACAGGCGATAACAAGGCCGGCATCATTGACAAGCCCAACTTCCTCATCTATTATCTCCTGAACCTGACACATCAAATTTTGAAAAAGTTTTTTAGACAAAAGTTGCTCCTCCAGTTTCATGGTTTACAGCTCACAGCTTAAAATTAGGAATTCCCCCTGTTTACGGAACAACCTCTATTTAATATATTAAATCCTAAACTTCAAGCCATTTATAGATAAACTTAACATATTCATAATTAATTATACACTAAAAAACCAAAAGAGGAAGATAAAATTTTATCTTCCTCTTCATATAATATAATTTTATTTTGTAATTCTAGTTAATTATTATTCTCTCAGTTTCCTTGTCAAATAAGTGTATCTTGTTCATGTCAAATGCCAGCTTTATTTTTTCTCCCGCCTTAGCCTTTATCCTGGGGTTCACCTTTGCGATAAAGTCAACACCGTTAACAACAATATACAGCAGTGTCTCGGAACCAAGCATTTCCACAAGCGATATGTCGGCATCAACTATACCGTCCGGCATTGACTGGAGGAATACTTCCTCATCATGTATATTCTCAGGCCTTATACCCATAATCACTTCTTTTCCTATATAAACACTTCCTTCAAGCTTTTTAGCCTTTCCTTCGGGAAGCTTTACGTCATCCTTTCCGAAGAGAAGATGAAGCTCATCTCCGCGCTTTACAAGCTGTGCGTTCATAAAGTTCATCTGAGGGCTTCCTATGAAGCCTGCGACAAATAAATTGTTTGGTCTGTCATATATAGCCGTAGGAGTGTCAACCTGCTGAATAAAGCCGTCCTTCATAACAACTATTCTGGTACCCATTGTCATGGCTTCAGTCTGGTCGTGTGTAACGTATACGAAGGTTGTCTGAAGTCTCTGGTGCAGCTTCCCTATCTCACTTCTCATCTGAACCCTTAACTTTGCGTCAAGGTTTGACAGAGGCTCGTCAAGCAGGAATACCTTGGGCTCACGTACCATTGCGCGGCCTAAAGCAACCCTCTGTCTCTGACCTCCTGACAAAGCCTTGGGCTTTCTGTCCAGCAAATGCTCTATACCAAGAATCTTTGCCGCCTCGCCCACCCTTCTCTTTATCTCGTCCTTTGGAGTCTTTCTCAATTTCAATCCGAAAGCCATGTTATCAAATACAGTCATATGAGGATACAACGCATAGTTCTGGAAAACCATTGCTATATCTCTGTCCTTGGGCTGAACATCATTTACAAGCTTATCCCCAATATAAAGCTCACCTTCCGATATTTCTTCCAAACCGGCAATCATTCTCAGCGTAGTGGTCTTTCCGCATCCTGAAGGTCCTACCAGAACAATAAACTCCCTATGCTCGATGTCCAAGTTGAAATCATTTACAGCAATAACTCCGCCCTCGTACTTTTTGTAGATATTTTTCAATTTTAAACTTGCCATTTTTTCCCCTCCTATTTTTTTTACCAACACGGCTAGTATATACATCTATAATATATCATTTCTCAATTCTATCAACCAGTACATTTTTAAACAAAATTGATTTTTTGTATTTAGTAACATTGCATAAAATGCCAGCACACAATTTTTGATTAATATCCTTACAATATTTTTTTCATTTTTTCTTGAATTTTTATGCACTCGATTGTATAATTATAAATTATTGCTGTTTTAAACCATATAGGGCACAGTAAAGCATTTTTTATTTTTGTACGGCCAATTTGCCGACAGGAGGTTTTATTTAATGAAACATAAAATATTTGTAGACGGACAGGAGGGCACTACAGGCCTTAAGATAAATGAGAGACTTAATTCACGTGATGATGTGGTCATTCTCAAAATAGATCCTGAAAAGAGAAAGGACATTAACGAGCGCAAAAAGCTCTTAAATGAAGCGGATATAGTTTTCCTCTGTCTTCCCGATGCTGCTGCCAGAGAATCCGTTTCTCTTGTGGAAAACGACAGAACGAGGATAATAGATGCAAGCACGGCTCACAGAACCGACGACACTTGGGCATACGGTCTTGCGGAACTAAGCGCGGGGCACCGTGAGCGCATTAAATCCTCCATGAGGGTTTCAGTGCCGGGCTGCTTTGCCACAGGCTTCAATGCTGCCGTGTACCCCCTTGTAAAAGAGGGAATAATTCCTTCAGATTACCCTGTAACGTGCCATTCGGTGAGCGGCTACAGCGGAGGCGGCAAGAAGCTTATTGAGCAGTATGAGGATATTCCGGAAAATGCCGAAAGGCTTAAGAGCCCCCGCTTTTATTCACTGGGCCTCACCCACAAGCATTTGCCGGAAATGCAGAAGGTATGCTCGCTGGATTTTGCTCCATTATTTACTCCTATTGTCAGCAGCTTTTATCGCGGCATGTCTGTGGCAGTGCCTATTTTGCCCAGGCTTCTTCCCAAAAGGCTTACTGCCGCTGATTTACAGCAGTTCTTTTCAGATTATTATAAAGATCAGCATTTTATAAAGGTAATGCCCTATAATGCTGAAAGCAATCTCGACAACGGATATTTCAGCGCAACGGAGTGCAACGGAACCAATTATCTGCAGCTGTTCGTTTTCGGAAACGACGACAGGATAGTTCTCCTTTCGAGACTTGATAATCTCGGAAAGGGAGCATCGGGCGCGGCAGTTCAGAATATGAACATAATGCTTGGAATAGATGAAAGGAAAGGCTTGGATTTTTAAGTGCTGCTTTAATAATTTAAATTATGAGGAGGAGAACACATATGCCGGCTATGGAAAATATAATAAAGAAGGCGGAGGTATTAATTGAGGCCCTTCCGTATATTCAGAGGCTTTATGGCAAGACAGTTGTCATAAAGTACGGCGGTAACGCAATGATAAGTGAGGACTTAAAAAACTCTGTCATGGAGGATATAACTCTCCTTAAATACATAGGCATGAATCCTGTCATAGTTCACGGAGGCGGCCCGGATATTAACAGAACGCTTGACAGGCTTGATATAAAGAGCAAATTCATAAACGGCCTCAGAGTCACCGACAGTGCCACCATGGAGGTTGCTCAGATGGTTCTGGTAGGAAAAACCAATAAGGAAATAGTCTCGCTTCTGAACCAGAAGGGAGGTAAGGCAATAGGGCTGTGCGGAATAGACGGCAAGCTTATGGAATGTGAAAAATACAGACCCGGAAACGATGGTTCCGAAGGGGATCTTGGCTTTGTGGGTAAAATAACAAACATCAATTCAAAGGTGCTGGAGCTTATAGCAAGGGATGAATATATCCCCGTAGTGGCGCCTATAGGCGTGGGTCCGGCAGGAGAAAGCTACAATATTAACGCAGACACCGTTGCAGGCGAAATAGCCTCCGCTTTGAAGGCAGAAAAGCTTATGCTGCTGACCGATGTTGAGGGGGTTAAAATGTCGGGAGACAGCAATGACATTATCCCCGCACTGACAGTTAAGGAGGTTCATGACCTTATAGATAAAAAGATAATATGCGGGGGCATGATACCAAAGGTCCTGGGCTGCGTTGACGCTCTTGAAAAGGGTGTGGGGCGTACGCATATAATTGATGGGAGAATTCCGCACTGCATACTTCTTGAGATATTTACGTATAAGGGCATAGGAACTATGATTATGAAGGAAAAGATACTATACCACAGTCAGGAGCAAATATAAAAAGGCTGTAAATATAAGCCTTTTAAGTGCCGTAATCCATAAGGCGCTTTTATATGGGCATCTAAGCCCATCTCTGCTTATCGGCAATAAAAAATCCGGACCCTTTTTGAGGACCGGATTTTTTATTAAATTCAAAGTTTTTGCAGGAATTTGCAAAATAATGAAGAATTAATATATATACACATATACTCTCTGATACTTTGCATTAAATATTTACAGTCATTATTATATTACACTGCCTAATACACTAAAAATACAATATATTTTTTTAGAAAAGCGGCTCTGCTTTTTTGTGCTTTTCGTAAGCCTTATTATTAATTGTTTTTGATAGGAGGTGTTTGCATTGAACCCGTTTGGTATATCCTCTATTTTAAAGGAAGGGCTTGTAGCCAGTACAAAGATAGGCTCTGATGACACATGGCATCAAAATGTTATTTACAGATGTGTTGAAAACATAATTTGGATATCTCTTCCCCAGCATTATATACAAAATATAATCATGGACGGAAGCAAAATAACAATAAAATATTGCAATGAGTTTTTTGAATACCTATTTGAGGGTGTGGCATTCGATATTGTTCCCGATTATCCCGCTCATGTGAAGGTTGTTGTTCATAGTGTTCATGAGATTGTGAACACAAGAAGTACTCCGAGGTATGATACCTATTTGCCCTCACGCATAAAATCATGCTGGAAAGAGGCAAAATACTTCTGCATTACCACAAATATATCCTCAGGGGGTACTGCGTTTACGGCAAAAAATGAGTTTGATTATGGAGAGGACACCGAAATGTGGATATATCTTCCCGATAATCAGATAATAAATGTTCAGGGTAAATTGATAAGAAAATCTGTAAAGAACAAGCTATTTGACTACAGTATGCAGTTTAGCGATGTCTACGGTATAAACAGCAAGCTTCTTTCAAGCTATCTGGCATATTTGGACAAGAAAAACTCAAACCTTCAGTTCAGCTTTTTTGACACAATTAAAAAGCTGCTGTAATAAAATTAATATATCAATTAGCATAAGATAAAGTGCTTTATTTAAACCGAAAATAAAGCACTTTATTTTTTTATTGCATTTTTATACATTTCTATGTATAATTATAAGCATCGTATAAGCAATGGTATACTTATAAAGCCATATATTGTTTGGCAAGCATAGGAGGTATTAAATTTATGACAGCTTTAAATGCAATAGTTGAAATGGATAAAGGCTACTTTATGAATACATTCGGAAGCAGGACTCCCGTCTGTTTTGAATACGGAAAGGGTATAAACCTCTGGGACACCGACGGAAAAAAATACTTTGATTTCTTTTCGGGGATAGCGGTAAGCGCTCTGGGGCACTCCCATCCCAAGCTTGTAAATGCCATAAAGGAACAGGCCGAGAAGCTTATTCACTGCTCCAACCTTTACTACATAGAGGCTCAGGCAAAGCTGGCAAAGCTTCTGACTCAAAATTCCTGCGCCGATAAGGTTTTCTTTGCAAACAGCGGGGCTGAGGCTAATGAAGGAGCTATCAAGCTTGCACGGATCTATTTCCATAAGAAGGGGCTTCAGGAGAAGTATGAGATAATTACCCTGGTAAATTCCTTTCACGGAAGAACTCTTACAACGCTCGCGGCGACAGGCCAGGAAAAGTATAAAAAGCCCTTTATGCCCTTAACCCCCGGCTTTAAGAATGTTCCCATCAATGATATAGCCGCTTTGCAGGATGCAATAGGCCCTTCCACCTGCGCCGTTATGCTTGAGCCTGTACAGGGAGAGAGCGGTGTATATACTGTGACGTGTGAATATATTAAGTCTGTAAGGGAGCTTTGCGATAAAAATGGCCTTCTGCTTATTTTTGACGAAATACAGTGCGGACTGGGAAGAACAGGAAAGCTGTTCGCTTACGAGCATTACGGCGTTGAGCCTGACATTTTTACTCTCGCCAAGGCGCTTGGCGGCGGTGTGCCAATAGGTGCGCTCTGCGCTAAGGATCATGCGGCCTCGGCATTTGAGCCCGGAAACCACGGCTCAACCTTCGGCGGAAATCCTTTGGCATGTGCTGCCGGACTTGCCGTTATGGATGCCTTGCTTACGGATAGGCTTGTAGAGCACGCAGCCAAGGCAGGCAGTTACTTCATGGAAAAGCTGCTCGAGCTGTCTCAAAGAAGCAGCGCTATTGCAGAGATACGCGGGAAGGGGCTCATGATAGGGATTCAGCTTTCTGAAGGAATTGCAAAGGAGGTAAAGGACGAGTGCTTTGATAAGGGGTATCTTATAGGCAATATAGGAAGCAGCATTTTGAGAATCTTGCCTCCTCTAATTGTAACAGAGCCGGACATCGACAATATGGTAGACGTGCTGGACGGTGTAATCCATAAGCTGGCGGGTTAACAGTAAAATAAGCAACCATTATAAAAGGAGAGATATAATGAAATCGGTTTTAGTTCTGGAGGACGGAACGTATTTTGCGGGAGAAGGCTTTGGATATAAGGGAGAATCTATAGGAGAGGTAGTTTTTAATACATGCATGACAGGGTATCAGGAAATTTGCACCGATCCGTCCTATAACGGGCAGATTGTAACCATGACCTATCCCCTTATAGGCAATTACGGCTTTAACACATACGACAACGAGTCGTATAAGCCTCACATACAGGGCTTTATTGTAAAGGAGCTGTGCGATTCCCCCAGCAATTGGCGTTTGAGTGTAAGCCCTGAGGATTATTTTATAAAAAACAACATTGTGGGCATTAAGGCAATAGATACAAGGGCATTAACACAGCATATACGAAGGTTTGGAAGCATGTACGGCATAATTTCCAGCGAGTGCGGAAACATAGATACTCTTATGGGAAAGCTCGGCAAGGAAAGGGAAACCAAGAGAAATCTTGTTATGGAGGTAACCACAAAAACGGCCGTACACCAGCCGGGAACAGGCAAAAAGGTAGCGCTTATGGATTTTGGGGTGAAGCATAACATTATAAGGTCTCTTAAAAGCCGCGGCTGCGATATCCATATACTCCCCGCCTTCTACTCATATGAGGATATAATGGAGCTTAAGCCCGACGGAATACTTTTATCAAACGGACCCGGTGATCCTGCCGACCTTCCATCAGTAAAGGCAACCATACAAAAGCTTCTGGGAAGAAAGCCCATTCTGGGGATATGCCTCGGGCACCAGCTTCTCGGCCTGTCACTTGGCGGCAATACGTATAAGCTTAAATTCGGGCATCATGGCGGAAATCACCCCGTAAAGGATTATATTACAGGGCGCTGCTACATAACCTCTCAGAACCACAACTACGCTCTCAGGGAGGATTTCAGCAGCGACGTGGAGATAACCCATTTAAATGTAAATGACGGAACCGTCGAAGGCTTCAGGCATAAAAGCATGCCTGTAATAAGTGTGCAGTACCACCCTGAGGCTGCTCCAGGCCCTCAGGATTCAGCATATATTTTTGACGATTTCATAAGACTAATGGAGGGTTGAAATGCCAAAAAGAAATGATATTAACAAGATCCTTGTCATAGGATCCGGGCCTATAATTATCGGCCAGGCAGCAGAATTTGACTATTCGGGCACTCAGGCCTGCAAATCCCTTAGAGAGGAAGGCTATTACGTTGTGCTTGTAAACAGCAATCCCGCCACTATAATGACTGATGCCGGGGTTGCCGACAAGGTGTATATAGAGCCTATTACTCTTGACTTTGTAAAAAAGATAATACGCAAGGAGTGTCCGGACGGTATTCTGGCGTCGCTTGGCGGGCAAACAGGCCTGAATATGGCGGTAGAGCTTGCAAATGACGGTATACTCGGCGAAATGGGTATAGAGCTTTTGGGAACCTCTCTGCAATCTATAAAGAAAGCCGAGGACAGGGAGCTTTTCAAGCTGACCATGCAGGAAATCAATGAAAAGGTGCCCCTCAGCACCATCGTAACCAGTCTTGCCGATGCGGTGGCCTTCGCTGAAAAGGTGGGCTTTCCCATAATTATACGTCCGGCCTATACCCTTGGAGGTACAGGAGGCGGAATTGCGTCGGACATGGACGAATTTAAGTATATATGCGGCAAGGGCCTGAAGCTAAGCATGATCGGCCAGGTATTGATTGAGCAGAGCGTGGCGGGCTGGAAGGAAATTGAGTATGAGGTTATGAGGGACAACGCCGACAACTGCATTATTATATGCAATATGGAAAATTTCGACCCTGTCGGTGTGCATACCGGTGACAGTATAGTCGTGGCCCCAAGCCAGACATTGTCCGATATCGAATACCAGATGCTTCGTTCGGCCTCAATAAAAATAATCCGCGCTCTGGATATTAAAGGCGGCTGCAACATTCAGTTTGCGCTTAACCCCTCAAGCATGGAATACGTTGTTATAGAGGTAAACCCGAGAGTAAGCCGTTCAAGCGCTCTGGCCTCGAAGGCCACAGGATACCCCATAGCACGGGTTGCGGCAAAAATTGCGGTGGGGCTTAATCTGGACGAAATTAAAAATTCCGTTACCCGCAGCACCTATGCCTGCTTTGAGCCTGCTCTCGACTACGTCGTAACCAAGGTGCCCAGATGGCCCTTTGATAAATTTACCACGGCGGACAGGAGCCTCGGTACCCAGATGAAGGCTACGGGTGAGGTTATGGCCATAGGCAGAACGTTTGAAGAGTCTCTTTTAAAGGCCATAGATTCACTGGATATAAAATTCAACTACCAGCTCGGCCTAAGCCTTTTTGAAAACAAGACAGTGGATGAGCTGACGGAGTTTATACGGCAGGCCAATGATCAGAGAATATTCGCAATATGCAAGGCACTTCAGAAGGGTGTCACCGCAGGAGAAATTGTAAATATTACAAAGATAGACCAGTTTTTTATAAGGAAGCTCAAAAAAATTGTAAAGCTGGCAGAGGAAATAAAAATCTCAGGCATAGCATGGCTGGACTATGACCTGTACTCAAGGGCAAAGAAAATAGGCTTCGGCGATTCCTATATTGCCAATCTGGCTAATGTGCCTCTTGAAAAAATACTTGAGCTAAGGGATAAATTCCCGGTAAACCCCGTTTATAAAATAGTTGATACCTGCGCCGGAGAGTTTCAGGCTGTCACTCCCTATTACTATTCAACCTATGAGGAAAGGGATGATGTGACGGTATCAGACAATCAAAAGGTGCTTGTTATAGGCTCAGGACCAATAAGGATAGGCCAGGGCATAGAATTCGACTACTGCAGCGTGCACTCCGTAAGGGCATTAAAGGAAATGGGGCTGGAATCTATAATTATCAACAACAACCCCGAGACTGTCAGCACCGATTTTGATACCTCTGATAAGCTGTACTTTGAGCCGTTAACGAAGGAATGTGTTCTTGACATAATACAGAAGGAAAAGCCCGTGGGTATAATTGTTCAGTTCGGAGGGCAGACAGCGATAAATCTTGCAGCGCCCCTTCATAATGAGGGTGTAAAAATTCTCGGCACAAGCGTTGAAAGCATAGATATTGCAGAGGACAGGGACAGATTTCTGAAGCTTCTTAAGGAGCTTTGCATCCCAATACCTCCCGGAAGCACGGCCTTCTCATTCCAACAGGCCCGTGAAATAGCGAACAGTATAGGTTATCCGGTGCTTGTCAGGCCCTCATATGTGCTGGGCGGAAGAGCTATGGAAATTGTTTTCAGCGACTCATCGCTTGAGGAATACATGTCGCTTGCAGTTGACATATCAGCAAAGCACCCCGTGCTTATAGACAAGTATATAGTGGGCAAGGAGCTTGAGGTGGATGGAATATGTGACGGAAAAGAGGTTCTTATTCCCGGCATAATGGAGCACATAGAAAGAGCGGGTGTACACTCGGGAGACAGCATAGCCGTATACCCTCCTAAGACCATAAGCCAAGCAGTCAGAGACACTGTTGCAGATTATGCATCAAGGCTTGCGGAGGCTTTAGAAATAGTAGGGCTTTTCAACATACAGTTCGTGCTTGATGAAAGCGGTAAAGTCTATGTTATAGAGGTTAACCCCAGAGCAAGCCGTACTGTCCCGGTAATGAGCAAAATAACGGGGATTCCCATGGTAAATGTAGCAACCAGGCTCATTATGGGAAACACCTTGAATGATCTCGGATACACGCCGGGACTTGCTCCCGAATGTGAATACACTGCCGTTAAGGCTCCGGTATTTTCATTTTCCAAGCTTACCACAGTGGATACGTTTTTAGGTCCCGAGATGAAATCCACAGGGGAGGTAATGGGTGTAGACAGGGATTATCACAATGCACTCTATAAAGCTTTGATGGCCTCCGGCTTAAAGATACCTTCAGGCGGAAACGTTCTGCTATCGGTATCGGACAGGGATAAGGAGGAATGCAAGGCAATTGCCTTAAGGCTCAAGGAGCTGAGCTTTAAGCTTATGGCAACCGAAAACACCTGTAAATACCTTTTAGACGCCGGCATAGACACGGCCCTGGTTCCACACAGTAAAATACAGGACTATATAAAAAATGACAGGATACAATTTATAATAAATACCCCGTCAAAGGGCAAGATACCGTCAACACAGGGCTTCCTTCTCAGAAGGACAGCCATAGAATACAATGTTCCGTGTATTACGTCGCTTGACACCGTAAATGCAATACTTCAGGTAATAGAGCGCATAATAAACCGCGGTGAAACGGAGATATATTCTCTTGATCAGTACTCGCATTACAAATAGAGATATATAACTTAAATTTGGAGGTTAACCGATATGAAGCATTTAATAAGCCTTTATGACTTAAGATTAGAAGATTTTGAGGAAATATTCAAATTATCTGAAAGACTGAAAAAAGAGGTCAAAGCCGGCATACAGCACCATCTTCTGAAGGGTAAAACTCTGGGCATGATTTTTACAAAATCCTCTACCCGAACGAGAGTCTCTTTTGAAGTGGGAATGTACCAATTGGGAGGCTATCCCTTGTTTTTAAGCTCCAATGATATACAGCTCGGCAGAGGAGAAACGATTTATGATACCGCACAGGTACTGTCACGCTTTATAGATGGCATAATGATAAGGACCTTTGACCACAAGGACGTAGAGGACCTTGCCAAATACGGCAATATTCCTGTTATAAACGGCCTCACCGATCTGATGCATCCGTGCCAGATACTTGCCGACCTTTTTACGGTGTATGAAAAAAAGGGCGCCTTAAAGGGCCTCAAAATGGCATATGTAGGTGATGGAAACAATATTGCGAATTCACTCCTCCACGGTTGCGCCAAGGTAGGAATGAACATTGCGGTTGCCGCTCCCAAAGGTTATGAATGTGATAAGGAAATAGTTATTCAGGCAGAGGAGGGAGCAAAGCTATCCGGGTGTGAAATAATTCTTACGGAGAACCCTAAGGAAGCTGTGAAAAATGCTGACGTAATATATACCGATACATGGGTCAGTATGGGTCAGGAAGCTGAGAAGGAAAAGAGAATAGAAATATTCATGCCGTATCAGGTGAACAAGGAACTATTCTCCTTTGCAAAGGAGGACGCAATATTTCTTCACTGCCTGCCCGCATACAGAGGCTATGAGGTTACCCAGGAAATAATTGACGGGCCTCAATCGGCTATATTTGATGAGGCGGAAAACAGAATGCATGTGCAAAAGGCAATTATGGCTTTATTGATGGCTCAGAAGCAGGGGTAGTGTTATGAATTATTCATTTATAATAAGGCGGGCAGAACTCCGGGACGCAGAAGCCATTCAAGGAATTCTGCAGCAGTCATTTAAAAAATACATGTCCGATACCGGCCTTACCGGAACCATGGAAGCACTGGAGGAGTCTGTGGAAGCCATAAGAGAGGCAATAGCCGAAAACCTGGTATATATAGCTTTTATAGACAGCGTACCTGTAGGAACGATAAGAATACATATTCTGAAGGATGGTACCGCTTATATAAGCAGGTTTGGAGTGAACTTAAATTATCATAACATAGGCATCGGTAAATCCCTGATAAATCTCGCAGACAAGGTTTTAGAGGCCAAGGGAGTAAAAAAGGCCTGCCTGCATACCGCCTCGAAGTACAGGGATCTGGTGCGCTTTTACTATGGAAGAGGCTTTTACATTGATTCTACTTCGAAGGACAGAGGTTATGTAAGGGCCTTGATGGTTAAGGAGTATTAGCTTAGAGACAGGCCCGCATTATTTGCGGCTTCTGCAAAAATGCAGGCCTGTATCCCCTCATACCCCTTCGATCGCGAATTCCTTCTCCCTATCTTTTTCCTTCCATTTCCTCCACAGTCTTTCGGCTGCCTCAACAACCATAGGATCAAACTGAGTCCCCTTATTTGCCACAATCTCGTCCATGCACTTTTCCCACGACATGGCTTCCCTGTACGGTCTCTGGGAAGTCATGGCATCTATGGAGTCAGCCACTGCAATAATCCTCGATCCCAGAGGTATCTTGTCCCCCTTGATTCCATGTGTATAGCCCTTACCATCCCAACGCTCATGGTGGTAGAGCACAATATGCGCTATGTGTATCAATCCCTTTGACTTGCTTAAAATATTATAGCCTATTTCAGGGTGCATCTGAATCTGGGCCCATTCGTCGGGAAGCAGCCTTCCTTTTTTATTCAATACATCGTCCGGTACACCCAGCTTGCCTATATCGTGCAAATGTGCGGCAAGATGCACAGTTTCAAGCTTAAGACCCCTTAAGCCTATTGCTTTTCCCAGATCGGAGCTCATATCCGCCACTCTTAGCGAATGTCCGCTTGTATATGCGTCTCTGGCCTCCAATGCGGCTACAAGACACTCAATAGCCTCATGGAAAGCAGCTTTTCCCACCAGCCTGTTCATTAAATAAAAAAACATCAGCAAATCCTCTTCTAAACGTCTTTCCAATGTAATAGAGTTACAAATTTTTACCTTATGTTTATAATTATATTTTTATCGATAATGATTGTCAACATCACAGTTAGAATAGTATGTTTGGCAAAATTTTTAAATGAAAAAAATTTGCCTGATACTCCAGCCGCTTCTGCTCATCATTGCTTATAACCTGCAAATAATTGAATGCGTCCCTTATAGTCTCATTCGTCTCAGCCATAATCTCCACCGGCGGCATTAAGCCGCTATTCTGTGCCGCTTTTGTATGCTTAGAAATATGCTTCCTCTTTCGCAGCTTTCAATATATTGTTTTACCAGAAATCTTCATGGATTAACATAGATTTGCTCCTAAATATGCGGACAGGAGGACTTTAATCTTACAATAGCACGATTATAACTCCTGTCACTCCTAGGTATTATGATGATGTTAGACTGTTTCAATTCTACAATAGCACGATTATAACTCCAGATTTTTTCCACGTTTTGTCCCAGAATTGTCCCTTTCAATTCTACAATAGCACGATTATAACCTTTTAAAAATTTGCGATATAAACATTGAAGATTTTTCTTTCAATTCTACAATAGCACGATTATAACTTATAGTTTTCACTGTTGTATATATCCTTAATTCCTTCTTTCAATTCTACAATAGCACGATTATAACCGTTCTATTATGCGACAAGCAGACTTGATTATGCACTTTCAATTCTACAATAGCACGATTATAACCTGGGAGCCGACGGAGGAAGTGCGCGAGTGCTGCACTTTCAATTCTACAATAGCACGATTATAACGGACACACTAGCGGGAGGGAGGCAAGCGGAACAGTAGCTTTCAATTCTACAATAGCACGATTATAACATGTATTTTCCTCCTCCATAAGAATGTTACTTCTTTCTTTCAATTCTACAATAGCACGATTATAACAGGGCCTCTGTCCACCAGTCAAGCACGAGGGAATTACTTTCAATTCTACAATAGCACGATTATAACCCAACGGAGGGTTTAGGCATACGCAAGATACACTCCTTTCAATTCTACAATAGCACGATTATAACTGGCGGGGAATGGGATAAAAGCTTAGTTATTTATTACTTTCAATTCTACAATAGCACGATTATAACTGTCCGGGGACGTGACTTTTTTGACTTGTTTGGGGTCCTTTCAATTCTACAATAGCACGATTATAACGAGGTGGATTTTGCTGGAAGTAAAAAGAATGCTCCGGCTTTCAATTCTACAATAGCACGATTATAACCAATACGCACAACGACACCAATAACAGTTATACAACTTTCAATTCTACAATAGCACGATTATAACAGCAGTGTTTGCGCCTTTTTAAGGCGTCGCCCTTCCGCTTCTGCCTAAAATTTTACCATATATATGCTCCAAATGCAATAAAAAGTCGTCGAGCCTCCGCTGTTTTTACATCACCGGGGGTCGACGACTTTTTAATCCAAAAAATTTGTGACGGGATTTTTCTCTTTTCCCATTACCTCCTTGTTAAGCCACTTTTCACTTCTTGCCGTAAATATTATAACAGAGTCCGCTTCCTTTTTGACTATTTTATTAAGCCCTGACTTGACCTCCATCAGCTGCCCTTCCGTCAGCTCCCCTTCAAATACCGAATTCTGCACCCAGTTCAAATGCCTTCTAAGATACTTTAAGACCTTGGAAACCCTTTTCTCTCCCACATCATATACCATCAATACGTACATGGCTACCACCAAGCCTGAAAGGCTTCATATTCTTGTATATCTGTAAAATGCTTTATAAGCTTGTAGCATTCAATTTGCACCAGGGATTTATATGACAGCTTTTTATCCAGCTTCCTGTGGTGGATCACTGTCATCATCTTTTCATCAAAGGCCTTAAGAAATTTCTTCCGGCCTCCCTCTCCCAGATAGCAGTAATTCAGCTCCTTTTCAAAATCCCCCTCTGTGATTATATTTTCATTAACCAGTGAGAATATAACTCTGTCCACTATCATAGGCTTAAATATTTCACTTATATCCAATGCGAGAGAAAATCTCCTTGCCCCCGGCTCATGCAAATAGCTTATTGTAGGGTTCAGCTGGGTCTGGTATATTTCTCTGAGTACGGCAGTGTACATAAGGTGGTTTCCGAAGGAAATCATTGCGTTCATAGCATTGTCGGGAGGATGCTTTATTCTCTGGACAAACGGGAATTTGCCGCCGGTTATAATGTCAAATGCCCTGTAATAGGTTTCACGCATACGGCCCTCAACACTCATCAGCCTCTGAATGTCCGCCGCTTCTCCTATCCGTTCCCTTTCTGCTTCAATCGCTTCTATTAAGCCGTCCAATTCTCCCCTGCGCGCCTGATAGTATTTAAGGTTTCTCAATATATTATGGCTGGCACCCCTTATAAACTCCCTTGCAATTTGCAAACGCTGCGCGGAATTCAGATACTTTTCCACCTGTTTTACAATAGTAAACCCTGACAATAAATATTCCTTCGGGTAAAAGGTCCCCGAATAATTGCCGTAATAATCAAAAATGTGTACCAGAATATTGTTCTTGCCAAGAAAATTCAATGCCTTGCTGTTGAAATCGGCCTCGCCCATTACATAGATATCCTCAATATCATTTACAGGCAAAGCCTTTTTTCCCTCTTCCCCTTCAAAAAACACAGTATTGTCCTGCCTGCGGATTCTGCCTGACCGCATAATATAATAGCTTCTTTTCATACATACCCCCTAGCAAAAGCATAAATCATAATAACTGCAGGAGCTGCAAATCTTTATTTTTTCACAAGGCTCAGGCACAGGAGAATTCCGTATTTTCAGTACCTTCCCTATAACTTCCTTTAATCTCTCTTCATGCTGTGCCGTTAATATAATTTCATCCTTGCGCTTGCTTTTGGGGTAATGGATATATCCCTTTATACCCTCAACTCCTTTATTTTTAAGGTAATACATATAATATAAAACCTGATACAGCGACGCTTCGGGCATAGACCTTGAAGCTTTGGTCTCATGCACCTCCAGAGATTTTTTAATAAAATCCAGCTTGATCACTCCGTCAATGAGAATCTCCTTGTCCTCTCTTCCAAAGCTGTCCTCATGTATAAGCTTTCCCACATAGACCCGGTCGGAGGTATGCTCCATCTGAATGCCGTGAGAAAATAGCCACAGCTTTTTAGGACATACAAAATAGTAATTAATCTCCGTCCCCGTTACCTTTAAGTCCTTAAACATATTTCCATCCTCATTAGCCGCAGGCTATCAGCCGTGAATTTTTTCCAGCAGTGAAAAAGCCTTGGTAGACCTCCTCTGTACAAATGGAAAAAGGTATATCCTTTTTTTCCTGTCTGTCTTATCGTTACTGAAATTGCTGACCTTGTCAAAAGTGCTTTGCGGACCGAAATCGTCCATGGGAACCAGAATCCCTGCCGTTTGAACACCGGCATCAAAGCAGCACGAATATCCTGACTCCAGCTCCTGCCTTATTTCCGACGACAGGTATTGAAAAAAGCAGCCCCTTTTGCCAAAATAACCAATCCTGCACATAACACTGTCCAGCCATTGCTTTTCGTCATTATCCTTCAGCTCCACGGCAATTTGCATATCGCCCCCGAAATAAGCATATTCGCGGAAGCACACACTCTGCTGGAATGCCTTGCCCTCCTTCTTTTCCTTAGGCTCCTTCAATATCTTGACAAAGCAGTTGTTAATCACAAGTGAAGGGCATAAATTATACCGTACCTGCATTTCCTTCAGCCTTCCGAAGCTCTCCCTTGCCATCTCCAAGGAATAAAAGGTAATTATTTTATCCAGCATGGCCATTTTAATTGCATAAGGAGACGGGGCAATTAAAGTCCTGGCAGCCATATTGGTTGCCTGGCTGTCTTTCAATGAAAAGAGGGCTGCGGGACGGTAGGTAGCCACATACCACATACGCTTAGGCACCAACCTTCCCTGGCTGCTCTCTTAATATATCTCCCATTATCTGCGTCAGCCCGGAGAGGGAGTTGAATTTTCTGAATTCTACTGCCGTTTTTCCTTCCATTTCATTCAGTGTCTTTACAACCTCTCCTATCTGCTCACCATACTTTGCATTAAGCGGGCTGATAACCGGAGCAGGCACGGATGATCCGGATATTGTAACCACGCCCTCCGCGTTCACAATATGCGGGTGCTGCGTGGCCCTCATAGCTCCCGTGGGCTTAATAAAGGTATACAGCATTGACTTTATCAGCGCATTGAATCTGGCCTTTCTCTCGTTGTCACTTATGGCATATGTACGGGAAATGGCGTTGTAGCCTATGCCGTAGCAGTCCATATTTGCCACAAAGGCGTACTGGCCTGAATTAGCTGGACGGTGGAAAATATTCTGCCCGGTGTTTGATCCGCCGTCGTCCTCCCTGCCCTCTTTTTTAGAGTCGGGAACAAGCTTGACATGAAAGTAATTTTCTGTTTTTGTCTTTTCAGGCATCCCCACTACCCAACCGAACTCCACGCGGGACTTAATGGGGATATTTTTGTTATTATTTGTTATAAGTATTCCCTCCAGGTCATCTACCGCACAGCGCTGAATTACTTTGTCAAGTATATCCCCATCCCTTTCCTTTTTATCAAATGTAAAGGATGTATCACCGCTTATCCGGTTGGCATCAAATTTTTTGCATGCCTCACACAGGCTTAGCCCATTCTCAAGAGCAATATAGTACAGGTGCTCCGACTGGATATGCTTGTACATGTCCCCGCTTATACCATTGACGGTATGGAGCTTTCCGTCTTCGTCCAGTATTGTCACGTTCCTTGTCATTATCTGGTTGCCCTCTCCTCCCTCATTGTTGAGAGAATGCATGTCCATTGTAATCCTTGCATTAATTCCCAGGCTGTATATCATCGCTCGTATCCCCCTTTTCCTTGTCTTTTTTTCTTTCCATCGTATAGCCATACGCACAGAGCAGCCTGCCAACTATGCTTGGCTGGTGATCATCAATCAGTTTTACCACTTCTTCAAGATCCTCGGCCTTGATCATAGCCCTTATTTTGTGTTCCTTTTTAAGTTCGTTATTTTTGTCCTTTTCCGCTACCTTCGCAATATTGGAATTATACCAGGCAACAAAGTCCGACAGGTATTCAATAAGTTCCTCCCTGTAGGCCGACTTCCTTTTAAGATCCTGCGCCATACCGTATTTTATAGGGTATGTATGATCCTTGTGGTATTGGGGTATTACTGTGGAAAGCCTTATAGCCTTTGCAATATTCCTAAAGCCCTCCACCTCAAAAACCTCGCTATAGCACTTCTTTTCATTTGCGCACATTAACAGCACCTCCATATTATCAGGGGAGAAAGCTCTCACATACTTCTTTCCCTCCCCGTATTTCTGCATAATAAACGCTGCGTACAGCTCCAGAAATTCAAAAAAATATTCCTCGTTCTCGGTGGTAATAAACAGCCTGTACAGCCTGAGCAGCTCCATTACCTCTCCGCGCTCGTCCATCTTGCCGATGTCAATCCGTATAAAATTTATTGTTTCAATGTGCTCCTGAAGCAAATCCTTCCACTCATCCGCACCCATCTTTTTCAAGTCTATAAATTCGGGTATGCCAAGAAAAGATAAATTGGTGGGCGAGCTGGCATTGCCCATATTTTTGAAATATACCGTATAAAAGCCCCTCAATATTGTTCTTGGCTTTGCTCCTGAACGTGGCTCGTACTGCTCAATCCACTCTATAAGAGCCTTGCAGGTTAAAAGTATAAGGCTGATGTCAAGCCTTACGGAGGTGCTTCCCTTGAGCTTATCGGGAAATGTATGCATGAACTCCCTCAGCCGGGCAGTGCTCATTCTCTGGGGCGAAACAACAAAAAGCTTGGTGTCATAGCTGCTTCCCACCTTTATGAATTTAGGCACCATAACCTCAAAGGCACCTATCAGCTTAACATACTCCTGCAGCCAGAAGCCGTCGGCTCCTCCCACGCTTATGCCGTCCGCCTTTTCCCTGTTCAGCCCCTTTATTCTGGAAGGGTTTAAGAATGCAAGCTTCCCCACCTTACCAGCGCTGATATCCTTATTCTTTCCAAGCCACTTTTTATAAGCCTTCTCTCCATCCTCTTGTGCCACTTGAGGAGAGCTGTAAAGCATAAGTATAAATTTCACAAATTCAGGATAATGCCTTCTGTTTGCTACTAAATTCTCAAGTATCTTCTGCTGGGACTCAATAAATTTCATCGTCCTCATTGCTTGAGCCAGAGGATAAAAGGCGCTGGGCTTATGCTCATCCGCCATGTCCTTCTGATCATCCAGCCTTTTTATCCGCTCCGTTTCATCCTTCTTTGCAAGCTTTAACGCCTTCACATCTTTCTTTTGCTTTTCTATGGCCTCTATAATTTTATCGTATTCTGCCTTTCTCCTGCCCTCCTCCTCCATATCCAGACAGGTTACAAGCCTTTTGACATCCTCATTTTCAATATCATCCCTCTTCTTTGCTATACAGGGTATGAGAATTTGCAGCTCAAGAGCGTCTATGTCTTCCTCCTCCGGTATTCTGGGCAGCGCAATGCTGTAATACGGCCCCGCGTCAGTGATATCGCAGCTTTCATCTACAATCTGCGACAGAAGTACAGCCAGCCCGACAGCCTCCAGAGCCTCCTCCTGTGTGCCTGTTTTCTTAGGCACATAATACTCCGCCTGATACATATCATTTCTCCCTTCCCTTGCAGGCATTTTGATCACACAGCCTGAGAATCCTTACAAATATGAAATATAGCACCGACTGGCTCGTATTATCAAAGTTTATGATTTCCTCCATCATGCTTGTGCTTTTCCTGCTCCAGAATTTATCTTCCTTTAATATACCTTCAGGTATACGGGCATAAAGCCCCGGGCAATGCTCTTTTGTCAAATCCATAAGCACCCTTACGCCCTCAGGCAGTATTTGAAATTTCTCCATTTCCTTTGTCCCCTGAGCATGATGCCTCAAAATTGAAGTTGTTACAGCTTTATTCAAAGTCTCCTTATTTAATGCAGCCTCAATAAGCTCCCCCGCTATACATGCCCCGGCCCCTGAATGAGTCTTTTTCAGCCTTTCCCCCGCATCGTCCGTATG
Source organism: Bacillota bacterium (assembly GCA_023390115.1). GTDB lineage: Bacteria > Bacillota > Clostridia > Acetivibrionales > DSM-27016 > Anaerobacterium. Next base: position 4,895 of record JAEWDM010000026.1, on the reverse strand, counting down.
TGCCAGCATGATATGCTCCTCCACAGGATCGCCCTTCTGCCTCTGAATTCTATGAGCATGCCCCTGCCATTCCTTATCCAGCTTTCCTGTGTCATGCCATATGATTATAAATCTTATAACCTCATCCAGCGAAACATCTATTTTAAGCTGCTTTTCCAGCGACAAAAACACAAGCTCATATTTCTCTTCTAAACTTTGTTCATAATATTCAAGCATTTTGCCGATATGCTCAGCATAGGTCTCCCTGCACAAGTTGTATTTAGGGACCTCCTTAACGGTATATTTCAGGCACAGTGCTTCTCCGTCCGATATTTCCATGAAGTTCAGGCCTATCTTTTCGGAATAGGATATGTACTGTTCATTTACAACAATAACAGGCTCAATATTTATATCCTCAGGCGCTATCGTTTCGTAGCTGAACTTGTTGTCCTCCCAGTCATATATTTCACTCGCTTCCCTCACCGCCTTAACCAGCCAGCCCTCGCCCTCAAAATCACAGTGTTTTTTCAAGCTATTTATAAGGCTTTGGCGGTTTACAGGTATAGTGTCAGTTTTGTAGGGATCGGCAAGCTGACTTGCAGGATCGCCGCACACAATAACACTTACCGTATCAATATCCCTGATAAGCCCGGATGCATATCTCCTTTCGGGGAAGGCCCTGCAATTTATAATTTCCTTGATTTTATCGCCCTTACTGTTAATCTCCTCAATAATTCCCTTATCCCTCTCCTCAAGAACTGCGTCAATCATCTCCTGTCCCTTAAAATAGTCTATTTGCAGTCCGTCACAGTCCTTCAGAAGCCTCCACGTATGCTGTGATATATCCCTGTCGTAAGGAAGGTATGGTCTTGGCTCATCCATATCCTGCACATCATACACATAAACGGTCCCTTCTCCGTTCTTCCTCGCCAGCCGCCCTATCCTCTGCAAAAATGAATTAATGTCGGATATGTACGTATGCATTACAGTGGAGGATATATCAAGCCCTACCTCTATTACCTGAGTAGAAAACAGAATAACATTTTTCTTACCTTTAAAGGCCTCCCTCAAAAGCTCCTCCTTCTTATGCCGGTGAGCCTCCGTCATTTGGGCGTGCAGGCATATAATGACAATCTCCTTATCAGCATTGCTCTCCTTCAGCAGCATCTCTGTTTCAAGATACAGCCTCTGAATCCATTTAACCCTGTTGGATATAACGATTGTCTGGCCCTTATGAAGGCTTATTATCCTTTGCCCGGTCAAGGGCTCGTCGCAGCAGCGCACAAGCTTCCTTGTATTTAGCTGAGAGGCTATGTCTCTAATAGTTTCATGATTCACAGCCACTGTCTCCATCCCTACTGCTTTAGATATCTTTTTAAAAAACACTTCCGTCATGGTAGCTGTCATAACGCATGCCGTAATATGGCCTCTATACTTTTTCAGCAGGTGATATGTCGTAAACATATTGTTATCAGGCTCAAGCAGGTGGAATTCGTCAAACACAAGATATGCCTCATGCAGTATAGCCGCGTTTATGTTGCCCTGGCGTTTTGAAAGGCTGAAGGGAATACATAGAACAGAGCTAAGAAACTGGTCTATGGTGGTAAATATGATATCTCCCTTCAGGAAATACGGATCATCCTTTTTTTCCCCGGTCTGGATTGTAACTCTTATGTTTTTTGCCTTTATGTATCCATTTTCCTTTATCGACGTATATAAGGAATTAGCCAGAACCCTTCTTGGGACTATATAGATAAGCCTTTTCGGGAAAGGAAGCTTATTCTCCGTAGCATAAAGGAAAGGAACAATACTTGCATAGGTTTTGCCGCTCCCCGTGGGGGCCTGCAGCGCCACTTTTTTTGACTTCAAAAGGACTTCTGCGATCTCTGTCTGGAAATGGTATGCCCTGTCAAAGCCCGTAACCTTTTTGTAGAAATTCTCGTACATAATACGGCATCCTTTATTTTGAAATTAGGCCTTATAGTGTATTTTGAAATTGCCTTAATATCTATAATAATATAAAATATTACAAAAGATCAAGATATATTTTTATTTTTTGTTTTTTTAATTTGCATATTTTTTTATTTTGTATATTTATGGTATTTTTATATTGTAAGCTCAGTTTTAATAACCTTTTTAATAGATTTACGTATTTTTCTTCTTTCACCCAGCTAGAGACTGTAGAAGGGCTTATCTTGTATTTTCTAGCTATATAGCTGTAATTTCCTGTGAGAATAGCTTCTTTGGCTATTGTAGCTTTAATTTTTTTATGAAAAGTTGTTTTCACTAGGCCTACCTCCTGGGAAATTTTATACAATTTTTCAAAATTTGATATAGGAGTTAATTATAGATTAAAAAACAATTTTTGTCAAGTTTAGCCTGAAAATAAAGTAAAAAAATAAAAGCTGCCAACAACTTTTTAAAATTAGATATGTTTCAATCCTATAATAGCACGATAAGTTGTAATGACAGCTTTTTATTTTCAAATATTATTCTATCAGATAAAGGTCTTTATATCCACACTTATTTTTAATTCAGGCTTACCTCCATTGTATGATATACAACTATTTATGTAGGATAGCTTTAGCATATATCTTATTACTACGGTTTCAATTCTACAATAGCACGATTATAACGCAGATCACCACAGGGGAGATTTTGAGATTAAGATACTTTCAATTCTACAATAGCACGATTATAACTAGAAACCGCTTTTTTCCAGAGCCTTTTTATCTCAGTCCTTTCAATTCTACAATAGCACGATTATAACCCAGGAGGACATAGCTGAGTTGATTATGGACATATTCCTTTCAATTCTACAATAGCACGATTATAACCTATTGGACAGCGTAGGAAAGGCGAGCGGGTAACTACTTTCAATTCTACAATAGCACGATTATAACTTGTATATTTGCCAGTGCTGGTTTATGCTCCCGACTTCTTTCAATTCTACAATAGCACGATTATAACCAGCAAGCGCATTTATAGCAGCAGGAGTTAACGCAAGCAACTTTCAATTCTACAATAGCACGATTATAACAAAGACTTTTTTAAATCTTGTTTCGGGTTTTATTTATCTTTCAATTCTACAATAGCACGATTATAACTCAAAAAACTCCTCCGCTTATATAGACCCTATTGGCTCTTTCAATTCTACAATAGCACGATTATAACTCAGGCCTCCAAAACAGCAAACGTGGCGAAAGAACTGCTTTCAATTCTACAATAGCACGATTATAACTTTATCATGTTGACCTCTCTTTCCCCAAGTGCTATACTCTTTCAATTCTACAATAGCACGATTATAACCGAATATGTAAAATTGTCATTAAAATGTAATAAAGACTTTCAATTCTACAATAGCACGATTATAACTAGAATCAACGTCAAGACCCTTATTAAGCTGCTCTTCTTTCAATTCTACAATAGCACGATTATAACCTGGCTCTGTTATGGCGAATTGTAGATGCCATTCTTTCTTTCAATTCTACAATAGCACGATTATAACAGGTTGCAATAGTTTCGGATGACGTTGACACAAACCCGCTTTCAATTCTACAATAGCACGATTATAACTCTGACTGCAGGCAGCAAAACGCAAGCGCTATCTCCCTTTCAATTCTACAATAGCACGATTATAACTTTTTAAAAAATCTTCTATATTTACATTTAACACTTCTTTCAATTCTACAATAGCACGATTATAACGGATGCTGCTTCTCCCCCCGCTTCAGGGCCTGCTCTTTCTTTCAATTCTACAATAGCACGATTATAACGGGTTGCAGTGCCAGAATGGATCGCCGGACTTTTCACTTTCAATTCTACAATAGCACGATTATAACTATCAGCAATGAATTTGAATAGGGGATATATTTGCTGCTTTCAATTCTACAATAGCACGATTATAACTGTTGCTCGTTGCCCAATAGAAGGGGAGGTTAACCCCCTTTCAATTCTACAATAGCACGATTATAACGCTTCCCAGTTTGGGCATCCCAGAGGGTTTTATATCCTTTCAATTCTACAATAGCACGATTATAACACAAATCAGTATCCACAACCTAAAAGATATGCCCTGCTTTCAATTCTACAATAGCACGATTATAACAAGATAATTGAGTATAACAAGCAATACCTTAAATGGCTTTCAATTCTACAATAGCACGATTATAACCAACCCGCCATTCCCCGGCAGACCAAGGCAAATCATCCTTTCAATTCTACAATAGCACGATTATAACAGCAGTGTTTGCGCCTTTTTAAGGCATCACCCTTTTCGCTTATGCCTAAAATTTTACCATATATATGCTCCAAACGCAATAAAAAGTCGTCAAGCCTCCGCTATTTTTACATCACCGGGGGTCGACGACTTTTCTGCTTTTTTGGCAAGCTGAAGATCTATTTTATATTCTCAACCTCTTCCTCCGCAAGCCCTGTGGCCCTGGCTATGTCCGAAGCCTTCATACCCATACTGCGAAGATTCTTTACTATACCCGCTTTTGCCTGCAGAGCACCTTCTTTTTTACCTTCTTTCCTGCCCTCTTTCATGCCTGCCTTCCTACCCTTCTCTATACCCTTCTCTATGCCTTCCTGTATTCCTTCGTCTCTTGCAACCTTTTCCCTTGTCCTCTGATCCATGAGCCAAAGCTGCCTTGCCTCATATTCCAGCCTCTTCTGCTCATCATTGCTTATAATCTGCAAATAATTGAACGTATCCCTTATAGTATCATTTGTCTCAGCCATAATCTCCATCTCTCCCTTCGTCCTTGCCCCTATAAACCTCATCCACTCTATGGATGGATCATCTATATCCGTTATCCCCGTTCCTTCCCTTACCTTCTTAAGCTCACAGAAGTGCACCTCAACTGCATCCGTCAGCCTGTGTCCCGTCTCATCCTCATTTAAGTGGTATACCG
>JAEWDM010000023.1 GCA_023390115.1 Bacillota bacterium | reverse complement strand
ATTACGAGAAGGACACACCCGTTCCCATACCGAACACGGCAGTTAAGCTTCTAAAGTGCCGATGATACTTGGCTGGTGACGGCCCGGGAAAGCAGGTCTCTGCCAGATTTATACCAGGCCTCCGTGCATTAATGCACGGAGGCCTGTTTTTGTTTTGCGCTTTTTGAATGTTTATAAAAATTAAATATTTTTAATGGGGTTTTTCTGATATAATGAGATTTATTACTATATGGCCTAAAAGGAGACACAAATGAAGGAGCAATCCGTTGGCAGGGGCTTTGCCGTATTGTCCGCAGCAGGCATTATTGTAAAAATATTATCATTACTGTATATACCCTTCTTACTGGCAATAATAGGTGAAGAAGGTAATGGAATATATGCGGCGGCATATCAGGTATATGTGCTTGTTTATGTAATTTCAAACTCAGGGGTGCCTGTGGCCATATCAAAATTGGTTTCTGAGCTCAGAGCGGTGGGAAATTATAAGGATGCCGTAAAAAGCTTTAAAATCGCAAGATTTTTCTTAATTATACTTGGAGTAATAATGTTTGTACTTATGTTTGGATTTGCTTCTTCCATATCCCGGCTGCTTCATTTTGAAAAGTCTTACTATGCCATGCTTGCACTGTCTCCCACCTTGCTTTTCGCTTCGGTTTCTTCGGCATACAGAGGCTATTTTCAGGGCATGGGGAACATGACGCCAACTGCTGTTTCACAAATTATTGAGCAGGTTATAAATACAATTTTTACTCTTGTGTTTGCGGCACTTCTGCTGAAATATGGATTGGAGGCGGCTTGCGCAGGCGGTACTATAGGGACCTCTCTTGGCGCTTTGTTTTCCGCCGTATTTTTGGTGGTGTTTCACAAAAAAAGGCCGGGCGGGGCAGAGCTTAAAACTACCGGGGGCGGGAAGGCAAGGAGGTATTCATATAAGCAACTGACAAGGAAGGTTGTGGCCTACAGCTTGCCCATAACCCTCTGTATAGGAATGCAGTATGCGGGGAATCTGGTTGATCTGTGGAATACCAAAGCAAGGCTTCTGGCAGCAGGCTTTGCAGATGAAAGGGCGACTGAATTATACAGCTATCTGTATAAATACCAGCAGCTTTTAAATGCACCTCTTGCTCTTACTGTGGCTCTTTCTGCTACAATACTTCCTGCAATATCTGCGGCGGTTGCTTTAAAAGACAGAAATCAGGTGCAGCAAAAAATAAAATTTGCCTTTAAGCTGTGCTTTTTAGTGACTATACCATCAGCAGCAGGATTTTCAGTGTTGAGCAGCCAGATATTTGAGCTTCTTAAATACGGTCCTGGAGCTTATCTCATGGAAATGGGCTCTATTGCACTTGTGATGCTTGCTTTTATTCAGGTGCAGACTTCAATTTTGCAGGGCGCAGGAAGGCTTTATGCAGTCACTGTGAATTTAATATTTGGCGTGGTGGCTAAAATAGCTACTAACTATTTTTTAATATCAATTCCTGACGTAAATGTTAAGGGTGCGATAGCTGGAAGTATTGTCGGCTACTGTGTTTCCATAATTCTTAACCATATCTCGATAAGAAAAAGCCTTAGAGCCAAAATACACCCTTTTATGCTTTTGACAAAGCCCTTTATAGCCTCGGCTGTCATGAGTGTGGCGGTCTATTTTACATATAAGCTCATGGTGCTATGCTTGTTTTTTGTTAATAGCCCGTACCTTGTTAATTTTGCAGCCTCGCTCATATCTATAGCAGCGGGAGTGCTGGTATATTTTTCTGTATTGACGCTAATAAAGGGGATTTCCCGTGAGGAACTGGACATTATACCCAAGAGAATTTACAGGTATATACCCGGTGCTGTTATAAGCAGAATCCGCTCCACAACTCCCGATTAATCAAGAGGAAAGGCTTTCCCGCAGTCACTCAAAGTCTTTTCAATTTTTGTGAAACTTTATATTGTTTTTTTCGTCCATATTTTAGTACCAATATATTTTTAGAAGAGAGAAGGGCTAAATTATGAGAAAAGCCATATCTATGCTGCTGCTGTTGGTTTTGCTTATGGCCTCAGGCACAGCTTTTGCAAAGGACGGGGAGCATGAGCAGGATATAAAAGGGGTTATTGAGGAATACCTTGCGTTAAAATATAAGATGCTTTCCAGTCTGAAATATAATGCTGAAATTGAAAAGCTCATTTCTCCGGCTATACTTAATTCCCAGCACTCAATAAGTGAGCCGGATATACTAAAAGCGGTTGTGGAATACCGCAAAAGACAGGTAAATGATCTTGGATTCGACAGGTATAAATATGAAGCGGAGTATATAGATATAACGATACTGAATGATAAGGCGTGGGTGAGCTTTAATGAGGTCTATGAGCTGTATTTTAATTGTGCGCCGACAGTGAAAAACAGCTCGGCGGTAAAGCATATAATGTCTCTTCGGAATGAAGAGGGGCAATGGACTGTGGTAAGTGACGAATATAATGATGCTGACGAGGTTAAAAAGAGATTAAGCAAGTATTTTATAAGCAGTAATATGTCTTTTAAAAAGGCAATGGAGATGTTCCTTTCAGAGACGGAAGGACATGTGGGTAAAAGAGTTGAAGGACTTGAAGCACTGACAGCGGAGCTGAAGGATGAAAGAGCTGCTGTTTTTTTTGCGGGAAAAGGAATTGCCTGTGTAAATGGACGCGCTGATGTAATTGACAGCAGAGGGGGAACTGTTCCCACTGATATTGACGGAGTAATTTACATACCCTTAAGATACTATGCCGAAAAGCTTGGTTATGAGGTGATCTGGGAGGATGCCTCCCAATCTGTACGGATTAACGGGGATAAAGGAACAGTTAACGTTGGAATAGGACAAAAAAGCATTTGGATAAACGGCAAAAGCATGGATATGGAAGTTCCTGCCCTGCTGCTGAGAGGAAGAGCTCTTTTACCGGCAGGTGCTGCCGCGGCTGCTTTTGATATGGAGCTGTATGAAAATGCTTCGGGGCTTGCAATATTCAGCAGCGCAGTACTCGATCCAAATAAGGCTGCAGCTTTTATAGATAAAGTAACGCACTACTATAATTCGTTATTTTCAAAAACGGATTTTCCGCGCGTTGATGGTTCTACAGCCACGTACCCTCTATCAATGGAAATGGGAAAGGAACTGCTTGGGCTTGATGATACCGGAGTTCGGGGGTTTATAACCCATAACACTACGCATAACGCTTATGTCAATCTTATAAACGGAAGCTCAGATATTATCCTTGTCACTCAGCCCTCGAAGGAGGAGTATGAGCTGGCTGAGCAAAAAAATGTTGAGCTTGAGGTTGTTCCTATATGCAAGGAGGGCTTTGTATTTCTTGTAAATAAGGACAATGCTGTGAATAGTGTTACATCACAACAGATAAAGGATATATACCAGGGCAGAATCACGAATTGGAAGCGGCTGGGGGGAGAGGACAGGGAAATAATAGCATACCAGAGAGAAAAAAATTCAGGAAGTCAGACTCTTATGGAGAATACAGTCATGAAGGGCCTTACAATGATGCTTCCGCCTACTGAGACGCTTGTAATGGGTATGGGGGAGCTTATCGACAGGGTTGCAGACTATTCAAACGCCAGAAATGCTATGGGTTATTCGGTATACTATTATGCAACCACAATGTACAATAGCAGAAACGTAAAGCTTTTGTCAATTGATGGGGTAAGACCGGATAGTAAGACAATTAAAAGCGGTGAATACCCTTTTACGGTTGGCTATTATGCTGTGCTGAGAAAGGATGAGCCTGAGAACGGCAATGCACGGAAGCTTCTTAGGTGGCTTTTAATGGACGAGGGACAGAACGTAGTTGAAAGGGCGGGCTTCGTACCTGTTAATTAGTGCCCTGTGACATAATCCATTTTCAGAAAAAGCGATACTTGCAATTGATATCGGATAAGCTGGAATAAAAGTAAAGGGAGGATGTTGTATGAATAAAAGGTTTACTGTAGCCTTGGCTTTTATAATGATAATAAATATTATTTGCGGAACGGCTTTTGCACAGGAGACTTCAGAGACCGCGGAAAAAGCCGCCACAGAGGAAGCCGCTCAGGACGAAAAGGCTCTTAAGCCTGACAGTGGCATCACTGAAAGGCTTGTAACGCTTGTGAAATCTAAAATTAATATACCTGTGGGCTACGATGATTTTAAAAGCAGTGTGGGAAATGATAAAAAAGGAGTCATCTATAATTTTACATGGTCGCCCAATCAGGAGGAAGGAACCAAAGCGAGGGGGATTGTAGAGGTAAGTGTTGATGCCAGAGGGATAATCACACGATACTACAAATATTCCGACGATTACCAGTATTTAAGGAAGTTCCCCTCGCTGAGCAGGGAGCGGTGCTTTGAAATTTCAAGGAAATATATATATTATATGTGCTCAGATGTAGCGGAGGAGATCAGCTTTGATGAGGGCAGAAAAAGCTGCACGCTTGAATACGAAGGGAATTACAGCTTTGTATTTAACCGTGCTTACAAAGGCATACCTTATTATGAAAATACCATTTCATTGTCGATAAACGGGAGTACGGGAGAAGTAATCAGCTTTGAACGGAACTGGGATGAATCAATTGTTTTCCCTGAGCCGGAAAAGACATTGGATTTACAGGCGGCGCGTAAGGCATATAAAGAGAGTATTCCTCTCATCTTAAGATATAAAGGACAATATTCAGGGGATATAAGCTCTGCATATCTGTTTTATTTGCCGGACATACAGGATTTAACAGCAGGCGTAGATGCCTCTACCGGAAAAAAGCTAATAGCACATAATACAGATATCTATTATCAACAGGGGGCACTGTATGCATATGATTCATATGAAGCCCGGAGCTCCGATAGAATGCGGGATATCAGCCTGGAGGAGAAGGCGCTTGATGAGCTGATAGAGCGGGAGGGCCTGATTACGGTGGAGGATGCGCAGGAGCTTTCGGAAGAAATGATAGGCATTGACAATACATACAATATGGCAAGCTATAACTATGCCCGGGGAGATGGCAAATATACCCTTACAATTGAGTTTTTAAAAATGCTTTCGGAAAAGGATTTTGGGGAGGATGTTTCAGTACAAAAGGCAAATCTTATGATAGCCGCAGGAGAAGCGGGAGGAGTAGCACGGGTTACTCTTGATGCAAAAAGCGGGGAGCCTGTGAGCATAAACTCATATTCGTACGTCGGGGGAAAGAGTGAGCCTGAAAAGGATATAGATTTTAAAAAGGCTGCCGAGGACTTTTTAAAAAAGTACAAGGCCGGAAAATTTTCACAAAGCAGCCTGGATACAGATGCAGAGGCTTTCAGCGAATATGCTCTTAAATATGGCGGAATATACCCTGAGAGTAAAAATAGCTTTACATATGTAAGAAGGGTACATGGGATACCCTTTGGCGACAACAGATTGAATATTGAGATAGATCCTGTGTCTGGAAAGGTAAGCGGTTATAATGAGGTGTGGAGTGAGATGACTGAGTTTGCTTCTCCTGAAAATACAGTCGGTACCGCAGAGGCCTATGAGGCATTGTTTTTGCACAACGATTTAGGGCTTAAATATGTGGTTGAGTACAATACCGAAAATATAAAGCTTATATATGGACCCGACTTTAAAAAACCCATCTGTATAGATGCGGCAAGGGGAATACTAATCAACTATGCAAATTCCCAGCCGTACAAAGAAGCGGGCGAGCTTAGATATTCAGATATAGAGCACAGTGCGGCAAAGGATAAAATACAGGCCCTTCTGGAGGCAGGCATACTTCCCCAAAATGATAAATTCCTCCCCCAAAAAGAATTGCTTCAGAAGGAATGGCTGAATTTAATAAGCAGAGTGGGAAACAGGTACTATGAGGATATCAACACATGGGAGCTTGCTCAAAAGCAAATGGATGAAATGTACCGGAGGCTTATCAATGAACAAGTAATTGATGAGCGGGAAAAGAACCCTGATGCTGTAATAACTCGTGAGGAGGCTGTAAAATACCTTTTGAATTCTGCAGGCTATAAAAGGTTTGCACAGCTTAAGGACCTTTTTACATGTGATTTTACAGACAGCCATGAGGTTGCTCCGGAACTTTTGGGATATGTGGCAATAGCAAAGTCTTTAAAAATTGCAGAAGGCGGCAACGGAAGGTTTATGCCCAAAAATAATATTACAAGAGCGGAGGCTGCCGCAATGATATATAATTACATAAAAAGCCAATATTAATTTCCCTGAATGTTGCTGTCCGAGGTGTTTAAATAATTTACTGACAGAGTGTATGCAGATGGAGAAAACCATATAAGTTGATATAGAAAACAGAGAAAACCGGAGGAATAGTATAATAAATTCACCTGATCAAAGAATATTAGAATATTTAATAAAAGCTATTGACTTTTTGCGCAAATCTGCTAAAATAAAATCTGTTGAAATTTTAGATTTCAAAAAAAAAGAAAGGTTGCTGATATTTACAAAAAATTAAGGGGGAAATGAAAAATGAATACTTTGGGCCGTCATATTTTGGCAGAAATTTACGGATGTAACTCCGACATACTTAATAACCGCATTTTAATTGAAAGGGTTATGGTAGAATCGGCTCTTGAAGCAGGTGCCGAGGTAAGAGAGGTGGCATTTCATAAATTCAGCCCGCAAGGAGTCAGTGGCGTAGTAGTAATTTCTGAATCTCACTTAACAATTCACACATGGCCGGAGCTGGGATATGCTGCAGTAGATGTTTTCACATGCGGTGAAAAGGTTAATCCGTGGGATGCGTGTAATTATTTGACAGAAAAGCTTGGCGCCGGGCATATGACTGCAACCGAGGTGAAACGAGGAATATTCGAAGAGCCTGTAAAAGTTGCAAATTTGTAATTTGATATAGATTGACGGAATTTATTTTGAAAGCGTGTTATACACGCTTTTTTAAATATCGGGATATTATTTTCCAGGCACATATATATTATATTTTACACTTAACTGTGCGTATGGTAAAATATAATATATTTATATGCGCGGTTGATTTGAATTAAGAAGACAATTTAAACGATAGGGGCATTATTGCATAATGATGGATTATGAGGGTTTTAAAGACAATGTATACCGCATGACAGGGATAAATCTGACCTTCTATAAGGAAAAGCAGATGAAAAGGAGAATCGACTCACTGATAAGCAAAAATGGGTTTTCCGGCTATGAGGTATACATAGGTGCGCTTAAAGCGAATAAGGCTTTATATAATGAGTTCATCAACTATCTTACGATAAATGTTTCGGAATTTTACAGAAATCCCGAGCAATGGTCCGTTCTTGAGAAAGATATCCTTCCGGCGATTATTAACAATACCAAAAACATAAAAATATGGAGTTCAGCATGTTCTACAGGAGACGAGCCGTACACTCTTGTAATGGTATTAAATAAATTCATGCCTCTTAAGGATATAAGGATACTGGCTACCGATATAGACAAGGGTGCCATAGAAAAGGCCGTAAATGGAGTATATACACAGAAGAGTGTTGAAAATCTCCCCAAGGAGTATTTGACGAAGTATTTTGTAAAAAACGGAGATATGTTTAAAATAAAGGATGAGGTTAAAAACTGTGTGCAATTTAAGCAGCATAACCTTTTGAAGGATGAGTATCCTCAAGGCTGCGATTTAATAGTGTGCAGGAATGTGCTTATATATTTCACGGAGGAGGCAAAGGCGGATATTTATCATAAGTTTAACGGAGCGTTAAAGGATAACGGCGTGCTTTTTGTAGGAAGCACAGAGCAGATTATATTGTCAAACAAATATTGCTTAAAGCCTATAAGAACCTTCTTTTATATTAAGGAGGCAAATTTATAGTAAAGGTGTTATGCATATAGCAGGAAACTTTGTAAGAAAGGAGATTTTTAAATGGCTAAGCTGATACTACAATTAACATTTGAAAACAAAGAGGTGGTAGAGCCTGTTAAAACGGTTGAGGTTAACCTTCCGGCGGATCCCAACACAGAGGGTTATGTGCACTCGCTGGGGTTCTGTATAAAGGAAAACGGACAGGAGGCCGGCTCCTTCAGCCTGACGGTTGAAGGCATGGAACAGCTTGTAGAGTTTTATAGGGAAAATAAGGACAAGATTAAGGAAAAGAAAAAATTTTTCAGCCTGGGTGACAAGGAGTAGAGCTGCTTATTAAAAGCATGCGGAATTCCCGTTTGACTCCCGGGCGTGAAACGCTTGATATACACTTGGAGGTCAGACGCTCGTCAGACTTAAATTCAAATAGCTCATGGAGCCTTAGCGGGTGAGATATTTTAAACATACAGCCAAATTATAATTTTTGTACAAACGTTTGTTATACTGATTACGGTTTCAGCTAAACTTTTACTTATGAAAGGAATGGTGCAGTAATGGCATTTATTTATGGCAGAGAATATTCAAGGCAGGAGCTTATGAAGTGTATAGGGGATGTTTCTCAAATAGCGGGAGCACGCTCCTGCACGCTTGAATCGGGAAGAGCTAAGGGAGTCGGAGCTGTTGACATAAAGACAGGAGGGGGCCTCAGTTTTACGGTGCTTACCGACAGGGGACTGGACATAGCGTGGGCTGATTACAAGGGTATGGCTATAAGCTATGTATCAAAAACTGGAGTTGTCTCTCCTGCATATTTTGAGCCATCCGGAAACGATTTTCTCAGGGGCTTTTTTGCGGGACTGCTGACCACCTGCGGATTAACTTATATGGGTGCGGCCTGTGAGGATCAAGGCGTGAACCTGGGCCTTCACGGAAGAATTTCAAATATTCCGGCCGAGGATGTCTGTGTTTCAAATGAATGGCAGGGAGACGATTTTGTAATGAAGGTTCGCGGAAAAGTGAGAGAAAGCACCGTTTTTGGAGAAAACATGGTTTTGACAAGGGAGATTGAATCGAGGATGGGCGAAAACAGGCTGTTTATTCATGACTGTGTTGAAAACTGCGGCTATGACAGGCAGCCCTTTATGCTTTTATACCACTGTAATTTTGGCCATCCCCTGCTTGGCAAAGACACTGAGTTGATTTTGAAGGAGACTGGCGTAAAGGCAAGAGACGCAGAAGCTGAAAAAGGGCTTGACATTTGCAGAGAGTTTGAAATGCCTACTCATGGATATAGCGAGCAGGTATTTTATCATGATTTAATTCCCAATGAGGATGGAACGGTCATGGCCACACTTTTCAATAAGAGTATAGGTGAATCGGGATTTGGCATATACCTTAGGTTTAATAAAAAGCAGCTTCCATATATGACGGAATGGAAGCAAATGGGGGAAGGGGATTATGCTGTCGGCTTAGAGCCGGCGACATGGTACCCCGAGGGCAGAAGCAGGGCAAGAGAAAGAGGGGAGCTGGAGTTTTTAGAGCCTGGAGATATAAAAAGCTTTGACATTGAAATAGGTGTGATTGAGAAGCTTTAGCTTGTTGTGCCGGTGCCCTGTAACAGAATTCGTATCTGGCAGACAGGGCACCGGCACGACGGATTAATTTAGCTGTAATAATAGTTGACAATATCAGTGGAATGTGATAACCTGATATTGGACACAGCAAAACGTTTCGCAAATAACCTTGAGGGATTTATATTTTTTGGGGTTGTGCAGTTAATTTATGCTGCTAAGTCGGCTAATGCCCTACAACAGAATTGATATCTAACGCTTAGGGCACTGGGAACTAAAACGATAAGCATTGCCAGTCAATAATTTGTTATAAATCAACTAAGAGTACAGAATAATTCTACTTTTTTATCCAAAATTTTTGTTCATAATGAAGGCATTTCCAGATAAATATGGAGGTGATATCATAATACTAAACCAGTAAGATATAGCTGAGCAGCATAAAAATTTAATAGCTAGCGAAACGTTTCGCAGGGTTTTACTATCTTAAAATATCATGTGGAAGGATGCCTGGCCCATGCTAAGGGTAAGGATATTTCCAATTGTCCGGGTTTACGCTTAATTAAACCTATTATACATGTCAGAAAGGAACACAAAAAATGAAATGGCTAAAAAAAGAGTATAGACGCTGTCTGGTAGATATGCATATAGAAGACTGGGACGAGGAGTTTATGTCCAGGTTTGAGCCCTCGGAATATATTGACGCAATGGAGAAGGCCGGGGTCAAAGGCGTTATGATCTATGCGCAGTCCCATGTCGGCCTTTGCTATTGGCCCACCAGGGCGGGACAAATGCACAGGAATCTCAAAAACCGCGATATAGTGGATGAAACATTTCGCCTTGCTCACGCTAAGGATATGGATGTTATACTTTATTATTCTCTCATTTATGATAATTGGGCATATGAGACATATCCCGAGTGGAGGATAAGGGATATTAACGGTAAACCCAGCAGAGAAGGAAACTGGCATGGAAAGCGCTATGGATGGTGCTGTCCTAACAGCCAGGGCTATCGTGATTATACCTGCAAGCAGATAGAGGATTTTTGCGGGCGGTATGATTTTGAGAGTGTGTTTTTCGATATGCTGTTTTGGCCTGAGGTATGCTATTGTGATAGCTGCAAGGAAAGGTATTTTAAAGAGTTTGGATGCGAGATGCCCGTTGTAATCGACTGGAACGACCCTGAATGGAATGAGTTTCAGCATGCCAGGGAGAGATGGCTGGCCGAGTTTGGAAAAATGGCTACCAATTGTGTCAAAAAGTATAAGCCGGATGCCACCGCTACGCATAATTGGGCGAGCATGTTCAATTTTTGGAGGTTTGGAGTGGGTACTATAACTGCCGGCGCCTCAGATTATGCTAGCGGGGACTTTTACAGGGGAAGTGAGGGCAGCTCCTTTATATGCAAGTATATGTACAATACTGCCGATGATTTTGAGTTTCTTACGTCAAGGTGTACGGGGCTGGATGACCACACTACCAATAAGCCTATAGAGGAGCTTGAGGAGAGGGCGTATGTCGCGCTGGCCAACAAGGGTGCTTTTATGTTTATTGACGCGATAGATCCGGTTGGTACGCTAAACCCCACGGTTTATGAGAATTTAAGGCGGATTTGCGCCAATATAGAAAAATATGAGCCTTATATAGGTGGAGAAATGAGACAGGATGTAGCAATATATTACAGCCTCTCTTCAAAAATGGACCTTTCGGACAATGGAAAAAATGTAGGTGACGATATTTCCGGCGAAGCACCTCATTTGGAAACTGCGGTGAACGCTTCTGCAATACTTAAGGAAAGGCATATCCCGTATGGTGTAATATCAAAAAAGAATATCGGGCGGTTGGACGCATATAGGATGATAATTTTACCCAATGTGATTATGCTTGACGAAGAGGAAGTGAACGCATTTAAAAAATATGTGTCCTGCGGAGGCAAGCTATATGCAAGCGGGGGAAGGGCAGTCAAATACCTTGGCGACATGCTGGGGCTTGAGTATATAGGTGATACCGGCGAAAAAGCAACCTACGCCGCTCCATGCAATAAAGGAAATGAGATTTTATATATGTTTACAAAGGAGCATCCCATGGCTTTGAGAGGCAGCCAGGCTATTGTAAAGGCTGCGGGTGAGGTTGAGGTATTGGCTACTGTGACTTTGCCATATACTGACCCGGATGACGGCAAAAAATTTGTTTCAATACATTCAAATCCTCCCGGTATTCAAACCGGCTATCCTGCGCTTACCTGCAAGGATTATGGAAAGGGAAAGGCCGTATGGGCTGCCGGGTGTATTGAGGGTATAAAAACCTCAATGCATATGGATGCGGCGGAAAGTATTTTCAGATTTCTTGAGCCCGGCCAGTTCAGTTTCTCAGCCCATGCCCATAGTGCTTTGGAGATAACGGTGTTTGATCAGGAGGACATGAACCGCATCATAATAAATGCTGTGAATACAATGGAGCTATATCCTCAGGTCCCCATTGACGATATCCGTATAAAAGTTAATACTTATGGCAGAAAACCAACAGGTGCGGTGCTGCTTCCCGGGGGGCAGGAGCTTGAAATGGCTGTGGAAGGTGAATTTGCGGCTGTTAGAGTTCCCAAGACCAGAGTGTTTAATATGGTAGCAATAAATTACTGAGCTATGAGCCAATAGGGTATTGTAGCTGCAAAAATAATTTGACAGCTTATATAGGGGGATCAATATGCAGTACAAAGAGATAGCCGAAAAGGCTTTGGAAGATGGCAAGGGAGTTTTGCGGCTGGCTCCGGCATGGGTGCCCCGCTCCTTCTGCAGGCCGGGGAAACGTATAAAGCTTCATCCGGAGGATTACTATGTTTTAGGATTGGAACGCGGAGGTATAGACGAAAGGTGGTTTGCATCTACGACTCATGCGGATAATGGCCCGGGAACGCCCGAGGATGAGGGGCTGAGCTATATTATCGCCGACAGCACGGGCAGGGAACGTATATTGCTGAAGCAGGCCGTTGAGTATCTTAAGGGCCAGATAATAGGCAATGACCTGTGGGATAAGTATCAGAGATGGGCAATGTTTTCAAAGTTCTTTGATAATATGGGACCGCTGCCACACCATATTCACCACCGCGAAGAGCATGCGGCAAAAGTGGGTCAAAAGGGAAAGCCGGAAATGTACTTTTTCCCATCGCAACTGAATAATCATGGCGGAGAATTTCCGTTTACCTTTTTCGGGCTGAATCCTGAAATCTCAAAAGATGAAGTAAGAGAGGCCCTGGAGAAGTTCCCAAAGGGTGATAACAGGCTGATTGACCTGTCGAGATGCTACAAGCTTACGCTGGATACCGGGTGGGATGTGCCGCCGGGAGTACTTCATGCGCCGGGTTCATTATGCACATATGAACCGCAGTTTGCATCCGATGTTTATGCCATGTACCAGTCTGTTCTGTATGGAGGCCAATGCGTACCGGAGGAACTTTTGTGGAAGGATACGCCAAAAGAGGAGATGAACAATGTTGACTATCTGATTGATGTGATAGATTGGGAGCTGAATATAGATCCGGATTTCCATAAAAACAGATTTATGCTGCCGAAGCCGGTGAGAGATGCTGAGGCAATGCTCGAGGAAGGATATTTTGAGGAATGGATATGCTATAATTGCAAGGAGGTAAGTGCCAAGAGGCTTACGGTGATGCCCGGGAAAACAGTGACAATAAAGGATAATGCCGCATATGGCTTCATACTTCTGCAGGGACAGGGCAGGCTTGGTGTATGGGATATTGAAACTCCCAGCCTGATAAGATATGGACAGCTTACCAACGATGAGTTTTTTGTTACTCATGATGCTGCCCGAAACGGCATAGTCATTCGGAATCTGTCACAAACCGAGCCAATGGTCATGCTTAAGCATTTCTCTGACAATCCGGATTTACAGATGACCTAGGGGGAGCTATATTATGGCGAATATCAAGGATGTTGCAAAGCTTGCGAATGTATCAATCTCTACGGTATCAAGTGTCATCAATAACAATAAAAGCGTGAGTGATGAGCTGAAAAAACGCGTAGAGGATGCCATTAAAAAGCTGGACTATCAGACAAGCCCTGTGGCGCGAAGCTTAAAGAATCGCAAATCGGGAAGCATAGGAGTAATCCTGCCCAACATTGCCAGTATATTTTTTCCTCAACTCTTGAATGGAATTGAGAATACTGCTTATAAGCACGGGTATAGCATTATTTACTTCAATTCCCATCAGAATATAAGCAAAGAGAAAAAGTACATGGAGATGCTTGCCCAATATTTTGTCGAAGGAATTATTGTTGATTCCAGTGCCGACATTAAAAACGGCTCGGGCTATATCCGTTTTCTTACAGACAAAATAATACAGAAGCATAACATCCCTGTTGTGTCTCTGGAAAGAAACCTGCACACCGGCAGTATAGGCTCGGTGACAGTGGACAACGAACACGGAGGGTACCTTGTCACCCGGCATCTTGCGGATTTAGGGCATAGGTCAATAGCTCATATAACGGGTCATACGGGGTATCCCATGTCTCTGGACAGAATATCGGGCTACAGGAAGGCACTGCAGGAGTATGGACTGGATTACAATGAAGGCCTAATCAAAAACGGCGATTTTTCCCCTTTAAGCGGGTATAACGCAATGAAGGAGCTGCTGAATCAGGGCGTGCAATTCACAGGGGTTTTTGCGGGAAATGATCAGGAGGCCATAGGAGCCATGAAGGCTATAAAGGAAGCGGGCCTTAAAATACCTCAGGATATTGCCGTTGCCGGATTTGACGACATATCGGTGGCAACTCTTATAGAGCCTGCATTGACCAGCATAAGCTTTTCAAAATATGATATGGGGGCAGTGGCGGCAGAATCCCTTATTCAAAGCATGAGAAATCCCGGCTTGACTCCGGAACACCACATCCTTGATATCGGCTTAAATATAAGATGCTCGTCAGACTTAAATTCAAACAGCTCGTGGAACTTAAACGGATGGTAATTTCTATAAACAACCGGAACAACTGTTATGAATAAAAATTACGGGAGGAATTTGGTATGAGAAAGTATCTTGGCCTGATCTCTTTACTCACAGTATTGGTATTGCTTACAAGCATTTTATTTACCGGATGTTCGGGGAATACGAATGATACAGCCGGAGATTCCGGCACAGGGGAGGCTGACAGTCCGGCTACCAAAACAGCAGCAGATCCATTAACAATCAAGTATGATCCTGAAATAACCCTTACAACAATAAAATCCTATATAGCATCATCCCCGTTTAAGTTTGACGATGTTAATAAAAGCTATGAGGACAATGTATGGATGACAGAATTCAAAGAGAAATTCGGGATTAACATAAAGTATAAGTGGATGGTTGACGAATCTCAATATGATACAAAATTCAACCTGATGCTTGCCTCGGGGGATCTGCCGGATGTCTTCAGTGTAAAAAAGCTGGCTGACTTAAATAAGCTCATTGACGGAGGAATGCTGGCCGATCTTTCAACCGCTTATGAAAATACTGCGGATGATTCCTTCCTTAAAAAATATGTGGCAAAGAGCACTGAGCTTGATTTAACTCTGGCGCAAAGAGATGGAAAGCTGTACGGCATTCCTCATGCCACCACGAGTATATCGGCAAGCCCCATGCTGTTTATCCGCCAGGATTGGCTGAAGGCCTTAAACCTTCCCGAACCCAAAACGGTAAAGGATGTTATTTCGACAGCCAGAGCGTTTGTTAAGCAGGATCCGGATAAAAATGGAATCGACGATACCGTCGGCATATATATTGCAAAGGACAGCCTTTTTGCCAATGAAATGGTGGGCTTCTACAACAGCTATCATGTATATCCAGGCATATATGTCGATGGTACGGACGGCAAAATAACATCCGGGGCCATATTGCCGGGAATAAAAAATGCCCTGACTGATTTGCAAAGCCTGTACTCTGACGGGACAATTGCAAGAGATTATGCCTCAATTGACGCAAACAAGCTCAACGAGCTGTTTTCCAACGGTAAGATAGGAATATGGTACGGGTATTT
Organism: Bacillota bacterium; assembly: GCA_023390115.1. Taxonomy (GTDB): domain Bacteria; phylum Bacillota; class Clostridia; order Acetivibrionales; family DSM-27016; genus Anaerobacterium. The sequence goes on along the minus strand of JAEWDM010000023.1, from coordinate 111,881 downwards.
CTATGAGCCGATTGTATATTTGCAGAAAACCATGGACAATGATAAAAATGCCGAATGGAAAGCATATCCTCTTCTTTCCAATGATAATCAGCCGACAAAGGTGCAGGCTAAGGGAGGATGCCAGTATTATGTAGTCAGTGCAAGCTGCAAAAATCCTGAGGCCTTGATGCCGTTGCTCAACCGGTCTATTGAGATAAGGTATTTGGAGGATCCGGTTGAAGGGTACAAAGCTGAATTCAACCAGAAGTTCAATATAGACGCAAACGGCAATGAAATAAGAGCGCTTGAGCCGCTGCATTTCGGTTCCGACTGGTTCTGCGCGGCAGGAGGAGAGGGATCGGACGATTACGTGGCCTATTTTGACGGCAAGAAAACCCTTGATCAGACTCATCCTGAGGTAAGAACCGTAATAGCAAACGGACAGAAATTCAAAGACGGCGACATGTCTCAATGGATGTGGGATTTTATCTATAAATCGGATGGCTCTATGCAGGTGATTAATAATTATTCCTATGACGACAGAATTATAGACAATAAATTTGTGGGGGCTTTATCCAGCGAAACCGAAAGAAAGCTTGCGGCAGCGAATAACATTTTACTTGAGGCTGTGACTAACATTATCCAGGGACAGGATGTGAACAGCATTGATGCGGCGATAGAGGAGTGGAAAACAGTCGGCGGAAATGATGCATTAGAGGAAATTAATGAATGGTATTCCGTTTATGCCAAGTAGCTCATTCAAGTAAATAAAAGGAGACTGAATGAAAGCACCAGCGCTTTCATTCGGTTTCTTTAAGCTAACAGCCGCGATAGCCTGTTAAGCGTAAATGCAAGGGGGTAAATAATTTGGATAATTCTGTGGTTATAAAAGACGATAAGATAAAAAAACATAAGAGAAAAGGGGATAACAGCAACTGGCAGCTGCATGCCATGATTTTGCCTGCATTACTGTTTCTAATAGTATTTGCGTATATTCCTATGTATGGCAATATAATTGCATTCCAGAACTTTATACCGGCGAAGGGTTTTTTTGGTCCACAGCAATGGGTGGGATTATCTAATTTTGCATCTGCGCTGCAGATGCCCGATACATTCCGTGTCTTAAGGAATACTGTATTGATTGCCTTGGGCAAAATTATTCTGGGACTGGTTGTTCCTGTATTCTTTGCCATTTTGATTAATGAGGTAACAAACCGGAAGTTTAAAAAGGCTGTTCAGACCCTGGTATATATTCCTAACTTTTTGTCGTGGGTGTTGATTGGAGGTATACTGATAGAAATTACCTCTCTTTCGGGATTGATAAACAACGGTATTTCATCCATGGGATTTGAGCCAATATACTTCCTGGGGGATAAAAGCATATTTCCATGGACAGTTATATTTACAGACGTATGGAAAGGATTTGGTTTTGGAACTGTGCTGTATCTTGCGGCAATCACCAATATAAGCCAGGAGCTTTATGAAGCATCCCAGCTAGACGGTGCCAAATGGAGCCAACAGGTATGGCATATAACACTTCCGGGAATGCTGCCAATAATCATACTGATGGCTACCCTGTCCATAGGCAATATTTTAAATGCGGGGTTTGAACAGATATTAATGCTTTATTCTCCTCAGGTATATGCAACCGGGGATATAATTGACACCTATGTCTATAGAATAGGGCTTCTGGGTGCGCAATACAGTTTTTCTACGGCAATCGGACTGATGAAATCCCTGATATCATTCTTTTTGATAGGCTCGTCATACTATCTGGCATATAAGTACGGTGACTACAGGATATTTTAATTGTCCGGGAAAAAGAGTATTTATTGTAAAAGAGGAGATATAAAATGACAAACTTTAAATCAAGCTTAACCCGTCCTGTGCGTGTAATTATTTATATAATTTTAATTGTGGGGGCATTATCCTGCCTGCTGCCTATTTTGCATATTATAGCATTATCCTTCAGCAGCAAGATGGCTACTGAAAGAGGTGTTGTCGGACTTATTCCCGTTGACCTTAATTTTTACTCATATCAAGTTCTGTTTTCAAATGACAATTTTATAAGGAGTATAGGCATAAGCCTGTTAAGGATTGCCATAGGGGTGCCGCTTTCGCTCGTGCTGTGCATTCTGGCGGCTTATCCTCTGTCTCTTAGTAATCAAAAGTTTCGGATGAGAACACTTTATGTATGGATTTTCGCCTTCACCATGTTTTTCAATGGCGGACTTATCCCTTCATATTTTCTGATAAATGAGCTTAAAATGATGGATACCATATGGGCTCTTGTATTGCCTACGGGAGTTAATGTTTTTAACATACTGCTCTTGCTCAACTTTTTCAGGAATCTTCCGAAGCCTATGTCGGAATCGGCGTTTGTAGATGGAGCGAACCATTTTCAGGTGCTTGGGTATATTTATTTACCGACATCTGCGCCTGTTATTGCAACCATTACACTTTTTTCAACAGTTACTCACTGGAATTCCTGGTTTGATGGGGTCATTTATATGAATACTCCGCTAAACTACCCTCTGCAGTCCTACCTTCAGGTCATGGTGACAGGGCTGTCGGTATTAATGAACACACAGGTAACATCACTTTTTTCATTGGATATGCTGAGCAAAATATCCAACAAGACAATTGTCAGTGCCCAAATATGTATAGGAATACTTCCTATTATGCTGGTCTATCCGTTTTTACAGAGATATTTTGTTACAGGTATTACAATCGGCAGCGTTAAAGAATGAGGGCTTATGATAGCCCTTTATTCATTTTAATTTTAAAATTTATATTGACAATAGGAATATGTTATGGCATAATTTTTTTATCAAGTTAGTTAGGATTCAAAACTAACAAAGTTAGGAGGTGACATATGCAGGCAAGTATTGGTTTAGATATAGGGGGAACGAATATTTCGGCTGCAGTCTGCGACGCTCAAGGCAACATAATATATTCCAGCACCAGAAAGAGCGACTATTACGGAGTACAGTACCTGAAGAATATTGATGATATTATAGAAGGCTTAATAAAAGAGAGCAAAGCCGAAATATGCGGTATAGGTATCGGCGTTCCGGGAACTGTTGAGCGCAATACCGGCAAAGTGACAGTATGTCCTGCTTTTAACTGGAGGGATGTCCTTCTTAAGGATCATATAGAGAAAAAATTCCGAATAAAAACATTTGTTGATAATGACGTAAATGTATGGACTTTGGCGGAGAAGCATCTGGGTGCTGCAAAGGCTTTTGACGACTTTGCGATGATTACTATCGGAACGGGAATTGGATGCGGACTGTTTTTAGGAGGCAAGCTGTACAGAGGGCATAGCTTTGAAGCGGGTGAAATTGGGTATTTACCTCTGACTATTGAAGCATATAAGGAAACGATAAATGAAAATAAGTTTGGTTTCTTTGAGAGTAAAGCATCTGCTTCCGCAGCAATCCGTATTTATCACGATATTACAAATAGGTCTGTTGACTGCAAGGAGATGTTTCTACTGGCGAAACAGGGAGACAGGGCGGCGCAAAAAGTAGTGAATGATGTTTATAAGTATCTGGGATTGGGAATAAGCTCGGTCTTTTGCATCCTTAACCCGCAGGCTGTTGTGATAGGCGGTGGAATGGCTGAGGAAGGTGAAGATTTTCTGAATGAAGTTACAAAAAATGTAGAGCAATTGATTCCGTTAAAAGTTAATATAAGTCTCACAGAGACTGGAGCTTACGGGGGAGCTATAGGCAGCGCGCTGAGTTTTTTTTATGAGCATGATGGTAAGGAATCAATACGAACTAACGCAAACCAACATTGGCTGCTTAGTACAGCTTTAAAGAATAAGAGCGTTAAAAAGGTTTAATTATTTAGCAGCTTTCTGAAAGGCAAAGCAAAAGGAGTCGCATTTTGAAAGCTGCGAATATTAATACATATTAGCTTTTGGAGGTATTTTATATAGAAGGGGGGAGAGGAGGCAATGATTTTATGAAAGTTTTGCAGGCTTAAAAAAAATATTTATAAAAGAAAGAGGAGGGCTTATGAGTAAAAAAGGTATATCTCTTATTATTGCAGCCTGTATGATATTTACTGTTCTGCTGACAGGCTGCGGAGGACAGCAGAATGAAGCAAATGCTCCGGAACAGTCGGGAGCCGCAACACCATCATCAGAGGGTGAAAAGGTAAGCATTGAGTACTGGCAGTATTTTTATGAGACAAAAGTAAATTTAATGGATGAACTGATAAAGGAATTCCAGACTGAAAATTCAAACATAACAGTTGTGCAGAAGCACTTCCCTTATGATTCATACCAGCAGAAGGTGGCTGCTGCTATTTCGGCGGGCACAGGCCCTGATATAATCAACCTTTATTACGGCTGGGTGCCGAAATATGTTAAGTCGGGAACGTTACAGGAGCTGCCCCAGGCATCCTTCTCAGCAGAAAAAATAGAGAGCTCCTTTGCTCCTATGGTTAAGGTGAATAAGTTTGACGGCAAGTACTATACAGTGCCTACCGCAGTCCGTACATTGGGCCTTTTCTGGAACAAGGATATCTTTAAGGAGAATGGGCTTGATCCTGAAAAGCCTCCGCAAACACTTGAAGAGCTGGTTGAATACGCTAAGAAATGTACAAAGGTTGTAAACGGAAATCTTGAGGTAGAAGGGCTTACCTTCCAGCCTTCGGGACAATTGCATGCATGGTTCCGCCCTGTTCTTCTTGAGCAGTTTGGACAGCAGCCCATAAGCGAGGATAATAAGACTGTTCAATGGAATGCTTCCGAGAACGGGTACAAGGCGTTTGAATTCCTTGTTAATCTTGCAAAGGTTGAAAAGGTGGGGGAAAAGGATTTCTTTACCGATGACTCTACTGCTTTCATAAGCGGAAAGGCTGCTTTGCATATTGACGGCTCATACCGCTTGGGCTCTCTTAAATCTCAGGCACAGGATTTGAACTATGGAGTAACGGTTCTGCCGTCTTATAATGGTGTTGAGACATCCTTCGGGTCTTTTTGGACAAATGGCATCACTACCAATGCAACCGGAAGCAAGCTTGATGCATCGGCTAAATTTTTAGAGTACCTCACCTCTCCTGAGGTCATGAAGACATGGACGGAGAAAATAGGTGAGATAGGCGCGCGCACGGAGTTTGCGGATGATCCGGAGCTTCTTAAGAATGAAAAGCTTGCTCCCTTTATCAAACAGCTTCCCATTGCCGATTCTTACTTCTATGTTGACGAGGATGCAGACAGAAAAGCTCTTATGGATGCTATAGACAAGGTTCTGTTAAATGATATGGATCCTAGAAAGGCCCTTGATGAAGCAACCGCTCAGGTTCAAAAATTGCTTGATGAGTATTGGGCTGAATAGAAATTAGAGTATTTGATTATTTTATAATAATTAACCTCTAAAAATATATTAAATATCTTCATGTGCTTGATATGTGTTTTGTTAACATATTGAGCACATGGGGGTTAATTAATTGGAAAATAATGAAAGCCTTAAAGACTTAAGTCTTAAAAGGAGGGAGCAGATGAAGCTGTCAATTAAGGGCAGGCAAGCCATGTGGGCATATATATTTATAGCGGCGCCCATGCTGTTTTTCCTGATTATAAGAATTTATCCCACTTTATATGCGTTTAATGTCAGCCTGCACGAATGGGATTTGTTATCAAAAAACAGGCCCTTTGTTTTTTTGAAAAATTTTGAGGGCCTTTTCCATGACGAGGTTTTTATAGCGGCACTGATAAATACAGGAAAGTATATATTGTTTTCGGTGCCTATAGGCTTGATTCTGAGTCTTGGCATAGCACTATTGCTAAACAGCATAAGCAAGGGCGCATCTATTTACAGAATGGTAGTTTTTATACCTTATGTGACATCCGTGGTTGCGGTATCATGGGTGTGGAGATGGATGTTTATGAAACAGGGCGGAGTAATTAACAGCATTATAGGGATTTTTGGGATAGCCAGGCAGCCGTTTCTCGACAGTACATCCCAGGCGATTTATGTGGTTATTTCCAATATAATATGGCAGGCGCTGGGGTTTTATACAATAATATTCCTGGCAGGATTAAAGCAGATACCCCAAACCTACTATGAGGCTTCAATGATCGACGGTGCTACACCCTGGCAAAGGTTTAAGAATATAACTGTACCGATGCTGAATCCTACTATTGTTTATCTCTCGGTAATTGCTACAATACAAACGCTGCAGGTATTCTCACAGGTATTTAATATTACTTCCGGAGGGCAGGGAATTGCAGGCGGGCCGTTAAATTCGACAATAAGCGTTGTTCTTTATATTTACCAGCTTGCATTTATAAATTACAAGATGGGCTACGCAAGTGCGGCAACTGTTGTTCTGTTTGTTATTATACTTATAATATCACTAATACAAATGAAGGTGCTGGACAAGAAATACGATTACTAGTGCCATGATCGCCGGAAACGGGGGCACCAGCCTGCATATAAATGCTAAAAAAGGAGGGAAAAGATGAATAAATATTATAAAGTGTTTGTATATATTTTCCTCACGGTTATTGGATTTACAATGATATTTCCGTTTTTATGGATGCTGTCAACATCTTTAAAAACCGGAACGGATATATATAGCCCTTCGATAATACCTAAGACCGTTACTTTGAAGAACTATATCAATGTAATAGAAAACTCCAATTTTCTGTTATGGTTTAAAAACAGTATAATTGTTGCGACTATCACGACAGTATCGGTTCTGTGCTTTGATACCCTGGTAGGATATACGTTTTCAAAGCTTCATTTCAGGGGCAAAAAGCTCTTGTTTATCATGATTTTATCGACACTTATGATACCTACGGAAATGCTGATTATACCGTGGTATATGATGAGCACTACCTATGGCTGGCTGAACAGCTACTGGTCATTGCTTTTTCCCGGGCTCACCTCAGCCTTTGGTATATTTATGATGAGGCAATTTTTTATGGGTGTGCCCGACGATATTTTAGAGGCCGGCAGGATAGATGGCCTAACTGAGCCGGGGATATTTCTAAGAGCAGCCATGCCTATGGTAAAGCCGGCCATGTCTGCGCTGGCCATATTTACCTTTTTGGGGAATTGGAACGCTTTTCTATGGCCTGTAATTGCGGTAGATAAGACTGATATATATACGCTTCCGGTTGGTCTTGCAATGTTTTCGGGAGAGTCGTATAACCAGTGGGACCTTGTAATGGCAGCAGCCAGCCTGGCTACCATACCTGTACTGATCATATTCTTTTTCTTCCAGAAGCAGATTATCCAGGGAATACACATGACGGGATTAAAAGCGTAGGGGGATGAAAATGATGAATTTTGATTTTAAGCTGATTGATTCGCATGTTCATTTTGAGGTTAAGGATTATGATATTTCAGGAATAGAAAAAAGATATGTTGACAGCTACGGAAAAGAAAAGTGGCTTAAGCTTCAGGCTAAAAACAGGTATCAGAAGGAAAAATGGTCACAGGCGTGGGGCTTTCCTGAGCGTGAGCCCGCAGGCGATATAAGCGAAGCCTGTGATAAGTGGATTGCAGAAATTGAAAAGTACAATATTGAGCGGCTGGTGTTTGTTACCGGAGGGGGAAATGAGGTCTTAAGTACAATTGTGCAGCGGCAGCCTGAGAAATTTACAGGCTATGCGCACCACAATCCATTTGATCCGGATGCGCCTCACAGGCTGGAAGAGGCTGTATTGCGTCAGGGGCTTAAGGGATATAAAATTATTGCGCCAGGCTTGGACGGCAGGATGGACGACCAATCGCTTAATGCTGTCTGGAGGGTGGCGGAAAGGCATCAAATACCTGTCCTGATACACTTTGGAATACTTGGGGCTGCCGGGGGAGTTGCAAGGCATGTAAACATAAATCCGATGATAATGCATGATGTCGCGCGCGCTCATCCCGATATACCGTTTATAATACCCCATTTCGGCTGCGGATATCCACAGGAGTTGCTCCAGCTCTCATGGGTTTGCCCTAACATTTATGTGGATACCTCAGGCAGCAACCAGTGGGTAAGGTGGATGCCCTATCCCCTCACAATAAAGGATTTGTTCCGAAAATACTATGAGACCATAGGGCCCGGACGAATAATTTTCGGTACCGATTCCGAGTGGTTCCCGCGCGGGTTTGTTAAGCAGTATTATGATGAGCAGATAAGAGATTGTGTAGAATTGGGAATGAGCCATGAGGAAATAAGAATGATATTTAAGGATAACATTGCCGGTCTGCTTAAGCTGGAGGAACGCCAATGACATTAAAACAGGATATGGCTATTAACGGAGAAGTAAAAATGACCATGGGATGTACAGACCCCGGAGCAGTGGCATATGCCGCTGCCAAGGCTGCTCATCTGCTTGTGGATGAGCCAAAGAGCATTGATGTTGTTCTCAGCAGAAGCATTTATAAGAATGCCCTGTTTGTACACATTCCCATTGTAAAAAAATGCGGTGTTGAACTGGCGGCGTTGCTGGGCGCTCTGGTTAAAAGACCCGAAATGAAGCTGACGGTATTAGCCGGTGTTGACAGCGATATGCTGGAGAGGCTTGAAGACATGGCAAAAAGCGTCCCGGTATCAGTCAGGTGTTCGGATACAGATGAGCCGTTGTACATAAGTGTAACGTGCAGCAGCGGCGTTTCAAATGCTACCGTTGTAATTAAAGGGGACTATGATTTTATATGCCATATGGAAAGGGATAATCAGATTCTGTATCACTGTGAGCCAAAAGCTGCCTCCGGCAATAATATGTGCCGGGACTGGAGCTTTGAAGAGCTGTTTTTATCGGCGACGGAGGATTTTGACGGAAGCAGTATTCTTGAATATGAGAGGATTAACAGGGAAGCGGCTGAAGCCGGCTTATCTGAGGAATTAAAGCTGTATCTGAAAAGGCTCTTGCGAATGAAGGACATCTCAATAAGCGATATGGCGGATATGGCCCGTATTTATGTACTCCATGCCAGCAAGATGAGAATGTCGGGAGAGAAGGTGCTTGTCGCCAGCCTGGCAGGGAGCGGAAACCTTGGAATAGCAGCCATGCTTGCGGTATCCGCGGTATGTGACGCACGTAAGGAGGACCCCCGGAAAAGGGCAAAGGCGCAATGCCTGTCAATGCTGACTGCCATATACATTAAAAGCCAAATGAACCGGCTTACGGTAATGTGCGGAACGTCTGTAGCGGGTGCGGCAGGAGCTGCTGCGGCTACGGCATACCTGCTGGGCGGAGGATATAAAGAGGTGGAAAATGCGGTGGATACAGTAATAGGAAGTATTGGGGGCATACTTTGCGATGGGGCAAAGGAAAGCTGTGCGTTTAAGGTTGGATTTGCCGCCGAGTGCGGTGTAATGAGCGGGTATATGGCTGCAAAGCATCTGGGAATCCGGCAGGGCAGAGGAATTATTACCGGCAATATAGATAAAAATATAAAAAATATCGGTCTTATAAATAATGAAGGTATGACGGAAGCGGACAATATAATGCTTAAGATACTGAATGAGCAAAAGGAATTTTGAAAAAAGATCAGAAAAAAATATAAATAATGGTATATAATGATTAGGTGTATAGTAAAGAGAACTCAAAGGAGCGTTTGATATGGAAAAGGGTACACCTGAATATATAAAATTAATGAATAAAAAAGCAGTCCTTTCTTTAATAGTAAAAAAAAAGGCGATTTCCAGAGCCGCAATTTCTACGCTCACAAACTTGAGCAAATCGACAGTGTCATCAATCGTAGAGGAATTGCTGAGTGAGAATATTATAATGGAAATGGGAGAGGGCTCTTCCACAAGGCAAGGGGGAAGAAAGCCTATTTCTCTGGTGTTTAACCCATCTGCCGGGTATGTTGCAGGTATTGATATAGGCACCTTTAAAAGTACATGTGTCATATCTGATTTGTCGGGCAGGATTATGAAGAAGGAAGTTATACAAGCCAGAGACTGTGATGGGGATAGCTATTTATTATATATTATTGAAGCTGTAAAGGATATGGTTAACACTCTTGGCCTTGATGACAAATTAATTGGTATCGGTGTCGGTGTGCCCGGTATTACCGATATTGAAAACGGCATTGCCATGTTTGTGCCCAAGCTGAATTGGGTGGACTATCCTATAAGGGATATTCTCTCAAAAAGGTTTGAGCTGGACGTTTTTGTTGACAATGATGTCAATATGGCGGTATTCGGAGAGAAATGGCTGGGTGTGGGTGCGGACTACAGTAATTTTGTATTTATATCAATCGGAGACGGTATAGGCAGCGGAATAATTATTGACAATAAGATATACAGGGGAAATAACTACACCGGAGGCGAAATAGGATATATTATTTTGTCCCGGGATGCTATGAAAACGGAGAAATATGAGCTGGATTCGTACGGCTATTTCGAAAGCGTGGCATCGGGAAGTGCTATAGAAAAAAAGATGAATATGAGCTGTAAGGATGTTTTTGCCAGGGCCTCGAATAATGACATAGCAGCTATAGAGGCTGTTAATGAGATGGCGGAGTACCTAAGCATGGGGATAGCCAATGTTGTAAGTATACTGAGTCCCCAGGCGGTCATACTCGGGGGAGGAGTTTCAAAGGCGGGCCTCGGCCTGCTGCTGTCGATTAAGCGCGAGGTTTCCAGGCTCACTCCTGTTAAAACGGAAATACTTCTGTCGGGGCTTGGGGATGATGCCGGAGTTATGGGCTGTGTCGCATCTGTAATACATAACAAATGCGGAATTAGCTTTTATTGAGGAGGGATGCCATGTATACGCGAGAATATGTTGAACAAATGGATGGAAAGCATTTCCCGGGAAAGACATTTCAGGACAATGTGCTAAAGCCTATTTTTGATATTCAGAAGAAATACTATGCGAAGCCTTTTGTTCAAATAAGCAAGGCACACGCGGTAATGCTGTATGAGCAGAAAATAATCACGCATAAGGAAGCCAGGGATATTTTGGAGGGACTTAACAAGATTGAAACAATGGATATGGAGAAATGGGAGTATAATCCTTCATATGAGGACTTGTTTTTTAATATAGAGCATGAGCTGGAAAACCTTGTTGGAAAGGATGTTGCAGGCAAGCTGCATATTGCCAGAAGCCGTAATGATATAGACATATGTGAATTCCGTATGGTCCTGAGGGAAAAGGTTCTGGAAGTAATGAAAATGCTGAATATATTTAGGCAGGTGCTGCTTTCCTTAGCCGGTGAAAATACTCATACGATAATGCCGGCATATACTCATACCCAACCGGCGCAGCCAAGCACTCTGGCACATTATTTTCTGGCATTTCACGACTCACTGGCACGTGATTTCGGACGGTTTGAAAAAATGCTGGATACCGTAAACAGAAGTCCCTTAGGGGCAGTCGCAATAACAACCACGGGATTTCCCATAAACCGCGGCAGGACAAGTGAGCTGCTGGGCTTCGGGGGGCTTGTGGAAAACTCATACGACTGTATCGCGGGCTGTGACTACCTGACGGAGTGTGCATCCGTTATCATGGTGATGAATACCAGCCTGTCGAGGTTTATGAAGGACACGCTTGATTTTTGCTCCCGGGAGTTTAATGTTTTTTACCTTACCGATCCATATGTACAGATAAGCAGCATTATGCCGCAAAAGAGAAACCCTTCGTCTCTGGAGCAGACCCGGCCGGCCGTAAGCAAGGCCATATCCGAAGCGAAATGCGTTTTTGATGTCCTTCACAATACACCCTTTGGGGATATTGTCGACACGGAGGAGCAGCTGCAGCCGCATCTTTATGATGCAATAAAGTATACAATAAGGGCGTTAAAGGTATTGAGCTCGGTTTTCAGTACTCTAAGGGTCAATAAGGATATACTGCTCCAAAGAGCCCATGAAGGCTTTATCACCGCGACAGAGCTTGCGGATGTTCTTGTAAGGGACAAAGGCCTTTCCTTCCGCCACAGCCACAAAATAACCAGCGGCATAGTCAGATATATGGATAAAAATAATTTGAAGGCAAAAGATATAAGCCCTCAAATTATAGCTTCGATATCGGAGGAAATACTTGGGTACAAAATTGATATGGACGCGCATGAGATTGAAAAGGCATTGGACCCCGTCAACTTTGTAAATGTGAGGAAGGCCACAGGAGGCGCCGCGCCGTCTGAAACCGAAAGAATGCTGGAAAGCAGGATTGCAGGACTTGAGAGAGATCGGCAGGCGTTAAATGAAATCATTGATAAACTAAAAGATAAAGAGCTTAAGCTTGATTCGGAAGCAGACAGCATAATTAATTTGCCTTAAAATTTTTTTGGAGAGAAGGCTATCCGTAAAGCGGATGTCAAATCTTTGGTGCTTAATATTCCTGAAACGACTGTAATTTTTGGAGCTGAGAGTTGTCAAAAGTACATTATGTATATTGAAAAGCAGAATTTCATAAATTTGATTTAAAAAATCGGGATGTACCTGCTTGGGATGATTTCAGAGTTCTAATATAATTATTATATTTGAGATTATGAGGGCACCGGTATCTTGTAAAGGCACTGGTGCCCTCGCATTTCAGAGGCAAGCCTGTTATACGGTAATGGCATTAAACAGCTTTATTGTGGAGCTAAAGCTCGAAATTCTTTGTTGCAATGTTCTTGCAGAATTCAATGTCGTGCTCTACGAACAGTAAAGACGGTGAGTATTCAAGAAGCAGTCTTTCTATTTGTATGCGGGACAGGATATCAATAAAATTGAGCGGTTCATCCCAGACGTGCAGATGAGCCTTCTCACAAAGACTTTTTGCGATAAGAACCTTTTTCTTTTGCCCTCCGCTAAAGGATGCCATGTCTTTTTCAAATTGTTCTCTGGAAAAATCAAGCTTTCTTAAAATTGCTTTAAAGAGGCTTTCATCAATATCGTTATTTAAAGCGTAGTCAGTTAAAGTGCCCTGGAGATATGATGTATCCTGAGAGACATAGGATATCTTAAGCTGGCTGCCTTTCCTGAAAGTGCCTGTGTAATCCATATTCTCGCCAAGAATAAGCTTTATAATACTTGATTTTCCTGAGCCGTTTTTACCTGTAAGCGCAATTCGATCACCCCGTTCAATAGTAAAGCTGATATCCCTACAGGCCATTTTACTTCCATGAAAAATTGAAACATTCTCAAGCTCCACAAGCTGGTTTTTGTGATAAGCAAGCTGAGAAAGCTTAAGGCTGTCGGAGCTTTCAATATTTTTAAGAAGCTTGGATTTTTCATAAATAGCATTCTGCTGCCTGCTTTCAATGGACTTTGAGCGTTTCATCATTTTGGCTGCTTTGTGGCCGATATAGCCCCTATCCGGCTTTAAGCCGGAATTTGTTGTTCCTGTTTTTGTTTTTTCCACCCTGTCCGACCAGCCGCTTGTTCGTCTTGCAGCCTCCGACAAGCGGCTGATATCTTTCTTAAGCTTCTCGTTTTCTGAAAGCTCAAAACTGTCCTGCCTTTTTTTGTTTTCCCACCAGCTTGAAAAGTTGCCTTTCCGGATTTCTATATTTGACCTATTGATTGAAAGTATATGGTCAACACAGTTATCAAGAAAGGATCTGTCGTGTGATACCAGAATAAAACCGCTTTTGGAATTAAGATACTTGCTTACAAGCTTTCTTGCGTTGATATCGAGATGATTGGTCGGCTCATCAATCAGCAGAAAACTATTTTCTTTAAGAAATAAAGCAGCAAGCAGTACCTTTGTCTGTTCTCCATTGGATAATGATTTAAAAGGGCGGTACAAAGCATCCTCAGGTACTTCCAGTAATGAAAGCTCACGCATCAATTTCCATTGAAGATATTCAGGAAAAATTTTATTTACTGCATCGATGGTTATATTATCCTTATTTTCTACTTTAAAGGGAAAATATTCAAAGCCGGCGTTTGAAGAAATAGTACCTCCATATTCGTATTTACCAAGCAGCAAATTAAGGAATGTTGTCTTTCCCCTCCCGTTTCTTCCTGTAAATCCTAATTTCCAATCAGTATCTATTTGAAAGCTTACATTTTCAAATATATTATCATAGCTGCCGTCATAGCTAAAGGTCAGATTTGTGACGCTTATTAAAGACATAATTCTATCCTCCTAAAAAATGGTAATAAGTAAAAATAATAAGCTGCAAGAAAGTTAATTCTTGCAGCTCAAATAGTTTAGCAAAGCCAGACCCTGTCAAGGGGTATGACGATTATATACGTGCCCTGAGTGAAAAATAATTAACCTTCCTGCATAAGCATAATAAAATAAGCAATGTTTCCATGCCCTGTTACCTTATTATGTTTTATATAAATAATCAGCAAGAAAGGTTAAACACTTTTTCAACTCCAATCACATCATTTTTAGACAGTATATCACGTAAAGCATAAGATTTCAAGCTATCGGTATTATATTGAATATGATACAGCGTGAAAAAATATTTGAAAATTAAGGCATAATAAGATATACTATCAATAGCATATAAGAAATGGAAGCCTTGTGTGCGGGAAATAACAGGAAATCCGGTACAAGTATCCGGGACGAAAGGCAGGTGAAGACAAGAGTACAACAAGAATTTACGATGTGGTAACATGGCGCAAAATTACTTGTCAGAACTTGAATATATAGCAGGTGCTTTACTATTTCTATCTCCGGACTGAATTCATATTTGCAGCAGATCTATTTCATCTACAAGTCGATATATCTATTATACATTTCCTATTTCTATACAGCACACAAGCTTTGTGATTCCCTATATCAACCTGGCAAATGCCACATTGCCGTCGACTGGTCTTATTTTAAATCTACAAAGGATAAATTGGAATAAAAAAATTTACCGTTTGGATATCTGTTACTGTAGGTGGCATGGCTTTTTAGCTGTGACCAAATTAAGGGGGGCAAATTAAATGAAAAAAACTATGGTTTTTCTAGTGAGCATTTTAATGGTTTTTATGGCGATTATGCCAATGTGTAGTGTTTATGCTGATGAAAGCTCGTTGATCCCTGATCTGAATCTTACGCAATATAATACTCCTGATAATGAGGCAATGCAGTTTGTGGAAGATTTAAAAATCGGATGGAATTTAGGCAACACATTTGATGCAATTGACTGCACCTGGCTTCCCGACGAAATGCAGTATGAGGCTGCATGGTGCGGTGTGTATACCACTAAGGCAATGATAGACGCATTAAAAGCAAAAGGCTTTAATGCGATTCGTGTTCCTGTATCATGGCATAATCACGTAAGCGGTAATGATTTTGAAATCAGCCAGCCATGGTTAAACCGTGTGCAGGAAGTAGTAAATTATTGTATTGACAATGATATGTACGTTATTTTAAATATTCATCATGATATTGATGAGGATTATTATTTTCCAAGCAGCACATATCTGGAGAACTCCAGGCGCTATATGACCTCTATCTGGTCACAGCTTGCCGAAAGGTTTGCGGGCTATGATGAGCGTCTTATTTTTGAATCGGTTAATGAGCCGCGCCTTGTCGGCCATATAAATGAGTGGTGGATTGACATGAACAATGCCGATGTAATCGACTCTATAAATACCATAAATACCTTAAACCAGGTGTTTGTTGATACGGTGCGCGCAACGGGAGGCAACAATGCGAGCAGGTACCTTATGTGCCCCGGGTATTGTGCGTCTTCAGACGGAGCAATAAATCAATACTTTAAGCTGCCGACGGACATTGCCGGTAACGAAAATAAGCTGATAGTTTCTGTACACGCATATACGCCGTATAATTTTGCATTACAGTCTCAGGCCGACGGAGGTACCGATTATTGGAGCGTGAACGACACAGCAAGCACCAGCGGCGTGACAGGCTTTATGGATGCCTTATACAATAAGTATACCAGCAAGGGTATTCCGGTAGTAATCGGCGAGTTTGGAGCAAGAAATAAGAGCGACAACCTGCAGTCAAGAGTAGAATTTTCTTCTTATTACATTGCAACGGCCAGGGCCAGAGGAATTACCTGCTTCTGGTGGGATAACAATGCATTCACAGGCACCGGGGAATTATTCGGCTTGCTGGACAGAGCAACCTGTCAGTTCAGATACCCTGAAATTGCGGACGGAATGATAAGATATGCGTCAAATGAGCCAGAATTGGTATATGGGGACTGCAACGGTGACGGAAAAGTTAATTCTACGGACTTTGCGGAGTTTAAGAGGTATTTGCTGGATTCGGAAAGCACATACAATAGGGTGCTGGATCTTAATCTCGACAATGCGGTAAATTCAGTCGATTTTGCCATCATGAAGCAATACCTGCTTGGTATCATAGACAGCATCCCTGTAAATTAAACCAGTACCCTGACTGCTAGAGACGAATTCTGTTACAGGGCACTAGCGGACTGGGGCATAAAAACTCCAGCCCGCTTTTTATATACCCCATTGCCATTTAATACGATTTAATGATAAAATTATCCTATCAGCACGCGGCATACATATTTTGTGAGATTGCAATTTAGTTTAATGGAGGGATTAAATATGCTTTATGCAGAATGCCGGGATGAATCGGAACCAATCATTCCAAAGGGAGCTGTGGCATTTATAAGGCATCCATATGCAGATGAACCGGCTATGGGAATTATACGGGATATAAGGGGAAAGCTTATATATATCTGTGTTAACGGAGACTTTAAGAAGTACAGCCCATGCAAAGGGGAACAGGTATCCTGCAGGTTTGTTGACGGAAGGTATGAATATGACGTCTGCGGCAGCGTAGAGGATTTTAGTGCTGTGAACCCTGCCCGTATATGTATCTTTGTCAGCAGGATAAGCAAATATGAAAACAACAGGGCTTTTAAAAGATATTGTGTGGATTTTGCCGCTGAGGCGCAGCTTTCAAGCGACCGGGAGGTATATAATGCCCGTATCAAAAATATAAGCGTTATAGGTGCGGCTATGGAAATGGGGGCATTTATAAGCAATGGCACGCTGGTAGACTTAAATGTGCCTCTCGGTACGGAAAAAGGAGATGCGTTGGAGCTGAAGGCCAGAGTAACAAGGAGCATACCTCAGGATACCGGGCATGAGTATGGAATGGAATTTATATATATGAGCGCAAGAAGCAAGGATTTGCTTGACAGGCTTATTTTTTTGCTGAGCTCCAATGAAAATAAGCATATTGACGGATTAATATAAAGGATTGGTATTAATGGAGGAAATAAGGCTGCAAAAATATATGGCGGAGGCTGGCGTCGCGTCCAGAAGAAAATGTGAAGAGCTTATAAAAGAAGGATATGTGTCGGTGAACGGAAAGACAGTCACCAGTATGGGGGTTAAGATATCCGATAGCGACGTCCTTGAGGTTAAAGGCAGAAGAGTGTGCCGGGATCAAAATAAAATATACATAATGCTGCATAAGCCCTCGGGATATATTACAACAGTAAGGGATCAATTTTCCAGACCTTCTGTCATTGATCTGATAGAGGATAGAGGACACCGCGTTTTTCCGGTAGGAAGGCTGGATTATGATACTTCAGGCCTGCTGCTCCTTACCAATGACGGGCAGCTTGCGCATGAGCTGACTCATCCCAGGCATGAAACCGAGAAGGTGTATGTTGCTGAAGTGAAGGGCATACCGGCTGAGCGGGAGATAGATTTATTCAGGCGGGGAATAAATATTGAGGGATATGTAACTGCTCCCGCAGAAATCAGAATTATTGAAGAACAAAAAACCGGAAATTCCACAAACGCGGTTGTCGAAATTAAAATTCATGAAGGAAAAAACAGGCAGATCAGAAAAATGTGTGATGCAATAGGACATCCTGTTGTTAAATTAAAAAGGATTTCTATAGGAATGCTGAGGCTTGGAGATCTCCCCGAGGGAAAATGGAGATATTTAAGCGGTGAAGAGGTAAAGAGCCTGACTTATAAACAAAATTAATCAGGCAGGCTGCAAAGGAGTGAAATTGCAGCCTGCCTGACTTTAAACGGAAGGGCTTTTTACTTCAGCAATTGGAGATTAAATGATGAGGTGCTTTCGCTACTTCTTTTTGTCGTGATTCTTATAGCTTGCGCATAGTGTCTCATCATAAGGCGCTCCGCTGTCCGACTTTGCGGATGCGCTTACCTGTATTGCATCCAATGTGCATAAATTGTCTTTGTTAGTGTTATAGATACAGCTTCCTACCGAACACATAATTCTCTGACAAGTTGACATTTTGATTTAAGCCTCCTATAAAGATTATTTGTTCTCAAGATATATTTTGCTCAGAAAATATGCTTTATATATGTAAATAAACCGGCAATATGCGGAAATTTCGGCATATTACCGGTTTATTATAAGAAATGTGCGTCATTCCTTGCTCTTTGCCTGTAGTCATAGGAAAATCAATAATAATTATTAAAATCACGCAGGAAGTCATTTCCTCCGCCGGACATAAAGGCTGCAATTGCAATTATATATATAATTGCAATCAATATACTGAATCCTATTTTGACTATGGTAGATATGCCGTTCAGCTTAAAATACTTCAAAAGGCTGTAATAGCACAGGGAGATATTTTGAGCGTCATTTTCCACCATATACCTTTTCATATTATCCACCGCATTTAAAAGCTTTACCCCGGCTATTATCATAGGTACTCCGTATGCTGCGGTTATTATGCCCAGACATGAAAAAGCACCTGCTATTATATCCATAATAGCTCTAAAAGTGGCCCACCCTGTAAAGCTTTTTAAATCTCCCATCCCCATGTTAATGGAGAAATACTGCTGTCCGGGCTGCACATTCGGGCATACCGGACTACTGAACTGCTGCGGGTTTACTTCATCTTCAAAGCCCTTATCGCTGTTGTTTTCCATAAAAACGATTCCCCCTTATAAATAGTCATAGGATTTTTTGACAAAAATATTATATCATAACCGGCACAGAGTACATAAATAATTTTATTCAATGTGGGCAAATTTTATTTATACTGAGTACAAATTTATTTTGACAAAACAAATTTTCCAATTTACAATGGTAGTGTTTAAAAATAGAGGTAAAATGGCTTTATTAGGATAGCTTTGTAAACGGTATAAAAAATAAATACATTAGGAGTGGATAATATGGAGCTTTGGTATACTGAATTTCAAACAGAAGGAGTTGGCATAACCTGCAAGACAAAAAAAACGTATCACACGGAAAAGACTAAGTTTCAGGAAATGGCGCTGATTGAAACGGAGCAATTCGGAAGGATGCTTGTTTTGGATGGCACTGTCCAGACCACTATTGAGGATGAGTTTGTTTATCACGAAATGATAACTCATGTGCCTCTGTTTACTCACCGCAACCCTAGAAAGGCTTTGGTTGTGGGCGGAGGAGACGGCGGAGCTATAAGGGAAATTTTAAAGCATCCTTCAATTGAAACGGCTGTTTTATGTGAAATAGACGGAAGGGTGGTAGAGCTGTGCAGGGAATACCTGCCGGAGATAAGCTGTGCGCTGAGCGACAGCAGGGCGGACGTGCAAATAGCCGACGGCATTAAGTATGTGCAGGAGCATAAAAATGAGTTTGATGTAATTATGGTTGATTCTACCGATCCTGTGGGACCGGCGGTAGGACTGTTCGCTGTTGATTTTTACAGAGCTATTTATGAGTCTTTGAAGGAGGACGGGATATTTGTGGCGCAGACTGAGTCTCCTTTTTTTCATAAGGAGCTTATAAAAGGCGTATACAGGGATGTTAAGTCGATTTTCCCTATAGCAAGGCTTTATACCTGTGCAATTCCTACATACCCCAGCGGGTACTGGAGCTTTACCATGGGCTCTAAAAAGTATGACCCGATAGAGACGGACACTTCTAAAATTCCTGAGCTTGACACAAGGTACTACTGTGCGGATATTCATAAGGCGGCATTTGCCCTGCCAAGGTTTGCCGCAGAGCTTATAAAGTGATTGTTTTTCTACTGCTGAAGGCTTACAAATATAATGTTTCGGAGGTGTGGTATGTTTCCGTCGGAATTAGGCTTTGCAATGCCTCCCGAGTGGTCGGGGCATATGGGAACTCTTATGGAATGGCCCATTAAGGAGGCCCTCTGGCCGGAGCCCTTTGAGGAGGTGCTTGAGGCATTTGCGAACGCCGCCAAAAGTATTGCACAATTTGAACCTGTTATCATGATAGCAAGGCCTGAGCTTGCAGGACAGGCGCACAGGCTTTGCGGAGACGGTATAAAAATACTGGAAATGCTGCATGATGATTCGTGGATGCGGGATAATGGGCCAACCCTTGTAATTAACAGCAGGGGAGAGCTGGCGGGAATAAACTGGAGGTTTAATGCATGGGGGGGAAAATACCCGTTTAATTATGATGACATGGTTGCATTTAAGGTTTTGAACTACCTTGAAATACCCTGCTTTGATGCGCCTTTGGTCATGGAGGGAGGCTCGATTCATGTAGACGGTGAAGGAACTCTTCTCACTACCGAGCAGTGCCTGTTAAACGCAAACAGGAATCCTCATATGAATAAAGAGCAAATAGAGGATATGCTGAAGAAATATCTTGGAGCCAAAAAGATTATATGGCTGAAAAGCGGCTTATACGGGGACGATACCGACGGGCACATAGACAATGTGGCTTGCTTTGCGGCACCGGGAAGAGTAATTGTGCAGACATCCTCGGATAAGAATAATCCCAACTATGAAAGATCGGCAGAGAATCTTGAAATTCTTAAAAACTGTACCGACGCAGAAGGGAGGTTACTTGAGATAATAGAGGTTGAGCAGCCTGGGGAAGAGCTTTATGATGGCGCCTATCTGACACTCAGCTATATAAATTTTTATTTTGTAAACGGAGGCATTATTCTTCCGGTTTTCGGCGGTAAGCACAGTGAAACTGACTCAAACGCAAAAAACGTACTGCAAAGGGTTTTCCCGGACAGAAGGGTTGTAGCTGTGGACGGTATGCCTATTGCAAGAGGAGGAGGGAATGTACACTGTATAACTCAGCAGATGCCCCGGGGAGTGCCTGCAGGTACTTTTAAAGAAGGGAGGATGAGCTATTGAAGGTTGTGGTTGCAGCCACACAAATGGAGTGCGGCGGGAATATTGATGAAAATATAATGAGGGCTGAGGGGCTTGTTCGTGAGGCTGCTTCAAAGGGTACTCATATAGTAGTTTTACAGGAGCTTTTTGAGGGGCTTTACTTTTGCAGCAGGGAGGATACCGGATGCTACGCCTATGCCTCGCCTCTGGAGGAGAACAAGGCTGTACGGCATTTCAGAGCCATCGCAAGGGAGCTTCGGGTGGTTTTGCCTGTCAGCTTTTATGAAAGAAAAAACAATGCGAGATATAATTCCGTAGCGGTAATAGATGCCGACGGAAGCATTCTCGGAGTATACAGAAAGACGCATATTCCATGCGGACCGGGGTATCAGGAAAAGTTTTACTTTAACCCCGGCGATACCGGTTTTAAGGTGTGGGATACGCGTTATGCAAAAATAGGAGTGGGAATATGCTGGGATCAGTGGTTTCCCGAGACGGCGCGCTGCATGGCCCTGATGGGTGCGGAGCTTTTGCTTTTTCCCACCGCGATAGGCTCAGAGCCGGAGGGCTCGGCCGATGCGGGGATTGATTCCAAAAACCACTGGCAGCTATGTATGCAGGGGCATTCTGCGTGCAATATTATGCCTGTTATTGCTTCCAACAGGATCGGAACCGAAGGCGAGGGCGAAGCTGCAGTAACCTTTTACGGCTCATCCTTTATTACAAACCATAGGGGGGAAAAGGTGGCCGAAGCCGACAGGAAATCCAGAGCCGTGCTTACGTGGGAATTCGACCTTGATGAAATTGCCGGATACAGGGCGTCGTGGGGAGTTTTCAGGGACAGGAGGCCTGAAATGTATAAGCGGATATTGACAAGTGACGGCAGTATACTCTGAAAGCTAATTGTGATATAAGGGCGGGCGTTGCGTATGGAGGTAATAAAAAATTCACTGGGGCAGTCCCATGATATAATACGGGGTGTTGTTAAAAAGGGCGACAGCGCAATAGACGCAACGGCGGGAAATGGCAATGACACCGCCTTTCTTGCGGAGCTTGTGGGAGAGACGGGAAGGGTATACTCATTTGACATACAGAGGGAGGCATTGCAAAAAACCGCCGCGCTCCTGGACAAAAGAGGTCTTTCGGAAAGGGTAAGCCTTATAAGGGATGGGCACCAGAATATGGACCGTTATGTTTCGGGGAATGTCAAGGCCATAATGTTCAACCTTGGATATCTTCCGGGGGGAAACCACAGCATAGGCACAAGGGCCGGCACTACAATACGGGCGGTTGAAAAGGGCATGGGGCTTATAGCGGTTGGAGGAATAATATCCATTGTCGTCTATTACGGCGGGGACAGCGGCTTTGATGAGAAGGAGCTGTTTATGAGGTATATACAGGGGGTTGACTGCAGGTGCTTTAAGGTTATGAAAACGGAATTTGTCAACCAGCCGAATTGTCCTCCCATACTTGTTTGTATAGAGAGGCTGAAATGAAACGGGCTGCTTAAAGGGGTAGTTGGAAATGATATCCTTTTTTAAGCGGCCTGTTTTGTGTTTCTTCCTAAATTCAGAATCTAATTATTCCGTATTTATTGACACGTTAAAGTAATTCTAATATGCTATTGGATATGGATGGATAATTATAGATAATGGCAGCGGAGCAGGTAATATAATTCGCGCCGGCATTTAAAACAAGCTTGGGGAGGTATATGCAAATGGCATTAAAAAAGGTATATTTGGTATTGGCGGTAGTTTTTATGGTGTGCGGGCTTTCATTCCATGCAGCGGCCGCAGGCGGCAGCGTAAAAATAAGTGTGGACGGCAAAAACCACAGCATTACAAATCAAATTATCGACAAGGAAGGAACGGTATTTATTGAGCTCGGTGCTCTGTGCTCTGTGCTGGATGCAAGCTACAGGTACAAGGACGGGACATATACTATTTTTTCACGCTCCAATATTATCGAGATTTATGAAAACAAGAAAGAGTTTATTTATAACAGTCTGCAAATGAAGCTTGATAAAAATACCATTGTAAAAGACAACAGCATGTATGTGCCTGTGAGCCTAATAGAAGCTGCTCTGAAGTTTGATGCTTCACAGGATGGCGGAAGCCTCCGGATTGACAGGAAAATGCCTAAAAGAGTCGGGCTGCAGAATGCTGTAAAAGGCATTATGGTGAACAATTATACCGTTGCCCCCGTTGATGCGGAGAATACGCTGCTATACGAAAGACTTGCCGTGCCGGCAGCGTCTCTTGCGGAGGTGTTGAAGGGAAGCTATATGTATGACGGCAGCAGTAAAAAAGCTGTTCTGAAGCTGGACGGCTCTGTTTTCGAGTTTACCGTAAACAGCGATATTGTCCTGGTAAACGGCAAGGAGCAGACGCTTCCCGGCAAGGCAGTGCTGAGCGAAGGGAACCTTATGGTCAGTACCGACATACTGGTAAACAACCTAAAAAGCTATGATGCCATCAGCTATGATGGACGGGCGATGGTAATCCGCCTTAAGGGGAAGGTGGATCTTTATGATGATAACGGTTCGCCAATCGGACTTACCACACCCGCAAAATATAAAAATCATGCCGAGGCGCTTGCCGGCATAATCAAGGATAAGAATGAGGCCGAAAGAATAGATAAACTGTCCGACGATATTGTAAAAAAACTGGCTAAGCCAGGTATGAGTGATTTTGAAAAGGTTGTCGCCGTAAACAGGTACATTGTTGAAAATACCTCTTATGATTTTACCTTTAAAAGTGAAGGAGAGTATGACGCGCTTACCAAGGGGACTGCTATTTGCCAGGGATATGCTTATTCCACAGGTCTGCTGCTTGAAAAAATGGGTGTTGAAAATATTGTTGTGTTCGGATTTGTGGGAGTGGACGGAAGGCATGAGGCGGATCGGTATGAGCTGCTTAATTACAAAGGCAATCTTCATGCATGGAATATGGTATATCTGGACGGGCAGTATTATCATCTGGACACCACCTGGAACGATGACATCAGCAACAAAAATTATTACAAATATTTTCTTTTAATGGATGATGAAATATCGGAGGATCATGTATGGAGAAGGGCTTTTTACCCTGCGGCGGATAAAATTATGCCGGATAAGGGCTTAGAGCAGATCAGAAGCAGCGGTGCCATTGGAGCAAAGGTCAAGGTTAAGCTTAACGGAAGCTTGAAGGCAGACGGCGATATGGCATACATCAAAGCCTCTCCCGGCTTTTCAGGTTATGGAAGCAGAGTGGGAGTTATCGGCCTTTCCAATAAAAAGAAAAGTGCGGAGATCGCCATAACGGCAGGAAAGGAAGTGGACAGCAAGCGGATGAGCTTTACCGCAGAGGGTGTGGTTAATGTTGCCGGGTTTTTCCAGGAGGCCAACTTCTATGATATAGAGGTAAGCGGAAGCTACCCCCTTTGGGTGGTTACAGTGACACCGAAGGAATTGCGGAAAATAACCGGCAAGGTTATATTCCCCGACGATGTAAAAATTGAAACATCTCAGGAATTTTATATAAGACTGGATATATACAAAAAAATAAGCACAGGCTTCTCACTGAATTCAAATGAACAAAGACTGGGGATAGCAAAAATTGTTCCGGGAAGGCAGGAGTTTCCTTTTGAAATTATCTGGGCTCCTCCGCAGCATGAGGATTTTTATTATGAAATATCCTTCTCCTCCTCCGATACTTATGAGGGAGAAACCCTTGTGGTAACTCCATATCTTCCTTCGGGAGGACTTGACGCCGACGGAAATGTAACGGCGTCTCAGCAAAAAATAAGGGCAATTGACAGGCCGCTGAAGGAAATAATCATACGGGTGCCTGAAAACCCCAATTACAAGACGGGCGGAGATCCAAAGGAGCAGGGCGTCAAGATAAATTCCGCAGTACTGAAGGAGCTTACGGAGAGCCTGAAAAAGCATAATTTTATAAACTCTGGTGTCTTGTCAGGTATAAAGACTCTAAAGGATGCTGAAAAGCTGGAAGGGGCAAAGCCCATCGAGACTGAGGATAACAGTATTTATTACCGCAGCAGCTTAGCCTGCGGCATAAGCCTTTACAGGACGTACTATTATGATCCGTCCTCAAAAAGTATGACCGCAACAGTGAATATCAATAACGCCTCTATTACTAAAAATGACTTTTTAAAGGTTTTTGGCGAGCTTAACAAATCCATGAAGGAGGGCCTGAAGGCTGAAGCTCTTGCAGAAGTCAGGCTGAATGTGCCTGAACTGGGACTAAAAAGTGTTTCGGGTTATAAAGAGGACGAGATTTTTAAAATGCTTTTAGAGGATAGTGCCAGACTCCAGTTTGATTATAAGCAGGGCAAGCTTAAGTACAGGGCGATTATGCGGGGCGAAGAAGAAACAATAAAAATCCAGATACGCTGTACCATATCACTATAGTAAGATTTTGTCAAAAAAATTTTACAAGGAAATTATTGCAAAAAGCCTTTAAGTAATATATAATTTTTAGTATAATTAGCACCAGGTAATAATATCATATAATAAAAATGCTTATATATAAAAAAGGATATGAGGTGTTTTGATAATGGGTAATATTGATAAAATAAAGGAATTGCATGAGAGAAGAGCCAAAGTTGCTTTAGGCGGCGGGAGCGCAGGGATTGAAAAGCAGCATAAGGCAGGCAAGCTGACTGCAAGGGAAAGAATGGCCATGCTTTTTGACGAAGGCAGCTTTGTTGAGACGGATGCCTACATGGAAACAAGAGGAATAGACTTTGACATGCAGAAGAAAAAGCTTCCGGGAGACGGAGTGGTGACGGGCTACGGTACCGTAAACGGACGACTTGTATATGCTTCGGCACAGGACTTTACCGTTATAGGAGGCTCTCTCGGTGAGATGCATGCCAGAAAAATAACAAAGGTAATGGACATGGCTATAAAAATGGGAGCGCCCTTTATATGCATGAATGACTCCGGCGGCGCCAGGGTGCAGGAGGGTGTCGATTCGCTGAGCGGCTACGGAGACATATTTTACAGGAACACTCTTGCATCGGGCGTAATACCTCAGATTTCGGTAATAATGGGTCCATGTGCGGGCGGGGCCGTTTACTCTCCCGCAATTACGGATTTTATATTTATGGTTGAGAAGACAAGCTATATGTGCATTACCGGACCGGAGATTATAAAATCGGTTACCGGAGAGGCTGTCACCACTGAGCAGCTCGGAGGGGCGGACATTCATAATTCCGTAAGCGGTGTGGCACATTTCAAGTATTCAGACGAGCAGGCATGCATGGATGACATAAAAAGGCTTATAAGCTTTCTGCCTGACAATAATCTTACGGATTCACCTGCATATGCTAATCAGGATGATGTCAACAGGATTTCAGAGAGGCTTAACAGCTTGATTCCAGAGGAGGCAAACAAGCCCTATGACATGAGGGAGGTTATAGCGGAAATAGTTGACGGAAGGGACTTTTTTGAGGTCCAAAAGCATTTTGCCCAGAATATAATAATAGGATTCGCAAGAATGGACGGAAGCACTATAGGTATAATAGCCAACCAGCCAAGCTTTGCGGCAGGCGTGCTCGATGTGAATTCCGCCGACAAGGCCGCCAGATTTGTGCGCTTCTGTGACGCTTTCAATATACCTCTTGTCACCTTTACCGATGTGCCGGGTTATCTTCCGGGAGTGGGCCAGGAGCACAGCGGTGTTATAAGGCACGGAGCAAAGCTGCTTTACGCTTTTTCGGAAGCCACCGTGCCTAAGATAAATGTTATTGTAAGAAAAGCATACGGAGGCGCTTACATTGCAATGAACAGCAAGCACCTGGGTGCGGATGTTGTACTGGCATGGCCTGCTGCCGAAATTGCCGTTATGGGGCCTGAAGGGGCGGCAAACCTTATATTCAGAAAGGCAATTTCAGAGGCGGCGGATCCCGCTGCGGAAAGAAAGAACAAGATACAGGAATACAGGGATAAGTTTTCCAACCCGTATGTTGCGGCTGCAAGAGGCTATGTGGATGATGTAATAGAGCCTGCGGAGACAAGGCCCAGAATTGTAAATTCACTTCAGATGCTTGCAGGAAAGCGGGAGGGCAGGCCAACCAAGAAGCATGGAAACATACCTCTTTAGGGAATATAAATCCAGTGGAGAATTGAAACCGGTTCCCCTCTTTTGAAAAGAGAGGGGCTAGGGGTGAGTCAATTCTATAAGGATGTTTATGGATATCAGCTATTATAGATAACGAACTGTAAAACTAAATATTTCTTTTATCTAAATGTTCGTTATCTGATATACTCTACACACTCTTAACGAAATTTTATATTGAGTTTTAGAGTGCCTACACTCTTTAGAGTGCGTTGACTATAGTATGGAACAATAAATGATGCGAAAACAGGAGGATTTGGATTATGAGAAAATTTCTGATAAAGGTAAATGGGAATCAATATGAGGTAGAGGTGGAAGAGGTGAAGACAGAGGCAGCTCCTGCGGAGCTATCTCCCGCTAAGCCTGCTGCAGCGGCTCCGTCTCCAGCGCCTGCACCCGCACCTGCACCGAAAGCGGGCACCGGTGCACCTGCACCCGTACCGGAAGGAGCGGCTTCGGTAAAGGCGCCTATGCCCGGAACAATACTTAAGGTAAATGTGAGCGTAGGAGATGCTGTGAAAAAAGGCCAAATACTTTTGGTGCTTGAGGCGATGAAGATGGAAAATGAGATTGTTTCTCCTTCAGACGGTAAGGTGGCAGTGGTAAATGTTGCAAAGGGTTCGTCGGTAAATGCGGGGGATGTAATGGTATCTATAGCATAAGGCAGCCGGAAGGAGGTGTTTTTATGGCAAGGGTTAAAATTACGGAAACGGTTTTAAGGGATGCGCACCAGTCTTTAATCGCTACCAGAATGAAGCTTGACGATATGCTTCCCGTATTGGAGAAGCTTGATAATGTAGGGTATAATTCCCTTGAGGCGTGGGGCGGCGCTACCTTTGATTCATGCCTCAGATTTTTGAATGAGGATCCATGGGAAAGATTGAGAAAGATAAGGTTAAGAGTAAAGAAGACAAAGCTTCAGATGCTTTTAAGAGGTCAGAACCTGCTTGGGTATAAGCATTATGCGGATGATGTGGTTGAGTATTTTGTCCGCAAGGCTATAGCAAACGGGATGGATATAATAAGAATATTTGATGCGTTAAACGATGTGAGAAATCTGGAAACTGCCATAAAAGCCTGCAAAAAGGAGGGGGGACACGCACAGGGTACGGTTTGCTACACAATAAGCCCTGTGCACACGCTTCAGCATTTTGTAAACGATGCAAAGTCATTGGAAGAAATGGGAGCCGATTCAATTTGTATAAAGGATATGGCGGGATTGCTTATACCATATGAAGCATATGAGCTTGTAAAGGCGATAAAGGAAAATGTTAAAATTCCTTTGCAGATCCATACTCATTATACCAGCGGAGTGGCATCCATGACATATTTGAAGGCAATAGAGGCGGGAATAGACGTAGTGGACTGCGCTATTTCTCCTATGGCTATGGGAACATCGCAGCCTCCAACAGAGCCTCTTGTAGCTACGTTAAAGGACACATCCTATGATACGGGCTATGACTTGAGCCTTCTTAGCGAGATTGCGGATTATTTCAGGCCTTTAAAGGACAGCTATGTGCAAAGCGGGCTTTTGGATGTCAAGATGATGGGTGTGGATGTCAATGCCTTGATATACCAGGTCCCGGGCGGAATGCTTTCTAATCTGGTTTCGCAGCTCAAGCAGTCAAATGCAATGGATAAATATGAGGAGGTTTTGAAAGAGGTACCGAGAGTGAGAGAAGATTTCGGGTACCCTCCGCTTGTAACTCCTACAAGCCAGATCGTGGGGACACAGGCTGTTTTGAACGTTGTAACGGGAGAAAGGTATAAAATGGTTCCTAAAGAGTCAAAGGCTGTAGTTAAGGGTGAGTATGGAAAAACTCCCGCTCCGGTGCCCGATGCAATTTCAAAGCAGATACTGGGAGAGGAGAAGCCCATAACCTGCAGGCCTGCGGACTTAATTGCTCCCGAGCTTGACAGCATAAGGGAGCAGATAAAGGAGTTTATAGAGCAGGATGAGGATGCGCTGTCGTATGCACTGCTGCCTCAGGTTGCTGAGAAATTCTTTAAATACCGCAAGGATATGAAGGGCAAAAAGGAAGATGCTCCCCAGGAAAAAGCCGGTGGGGCAAACGGAGAGATACTGGCTGCTATAACCGCTGCTGTGGCTTCAATGGAATCCAGACCTGGATATAATCTTGTTGTAAGGTCTTTTAGACGCGTTCCTCAGACGGCTCCTGTCTGGAGCACGGCCGGAAGGCTGCAAAGGTTTCAGACCAAGCTGTAGCTCGCGGGATTTCTATAACTGCATAATACTAATGCTTATAATTTCTAAGGCCGTATAATTGGGAATAAGCTCCCGTTGTACGGCCTTTTTCGGAGTTGCCTCACGCTATACAAGAGATTGCTGAAATCTAAAACAAATAAAATGGATGTTACTCCTTTATGTTTTTTGGTAAAACTATAGTATGTCTTGATATCATGCTTAAAAGATTTTCTAAGAAAGCTTCTTAAAAAAATAAATATCTTGAGTTTAGCATGGACAATAATTTGCAGTATCTTGATTTTTATCTTGCAAAAATGTAATATAGATATATAAGACAATTTTTCATATTTCCATGGTATTAGGTTGGATACAAAAAATTCGTATAAAAAAATGCAGGTGAAGAATAAAAATATTTCTTGTACATATTTTAACCGGAACAGAATTATAAAGTAAGGACATAGGAGGCCTTTCATGAGTTTTGAGGATAAGCTGGAATTGAGAGCTACGCTGGAGATAAATGCAAATCTGGAGATATACAGAATTGTGGATTTTCTTAATAAAAACCTCAAGGATAGGGATGTCATATTCGGATTGAGTAAAAAGGGAGAAAAAATGATTGTTTCGATATATGAGACGTGATTAATATATCTGATTGCTCTGGGTATTTACATAAAAGGAGGCTTAAAAGAATGGAAAGTAAAATGCAGGATCTTATTAAAAATATTCAGGAAAATATGGCTGCTTTGAGTAAGGGACAAAAGCTTATAGCAAATTATATAATAAATCATTATGAAAAGGCTGCATTTATGACTGCGGCGAGGCTGGGAGAGGTTGTGGGGGTCAGTGAGTCCACTGTTGTGAGGTTTGCCATAGAATTGGGCTTTGACGGCTATCCCAAGCTGCAGAAGGTTTTGCAGGAGCTTATAAAAACCAAGCTTACATCGGTTCAAAGGATGGAGGTATCGTCAAACAGGATAAGCGAGGATAATGTTTTAAAGAGTGTTTTGCAGTTGGATATGGAAAAGATAAAGATTACTCTGGAGGAAATAAACCAGGAGGTGTTCAGCAGGGTTATTGAAAGCCTCCTGGCGGCAAAAAGGATATATATTCTGGGGGTAAGAAGCTCTGCGCCTCTGGCAAGCTTTTTGGGCTTTTATTTTAATATAATATTTGACAACATAAGGCTTGTACACACCACCAGTGTGAGTGAAATGTTTGAACAGATTATCAAGGTTTCCGAAGGAGATGCCGTAATAGGCATAAGCTTCCCCAGGTATTCCAAAAGAACAATAAATGCCATGAAATTTGTTAAGAGCCAGGGTGCTACGGTTATAGCCATCACAGACAGCGGGGAGTCTCCTCTTGCAGCATGTGCCGATCACTCTCTTATAGCCAGAAGCGATATGGCATCCTTTGTAGATTCGCTTGTTGCTCCCTTAAGTGTTATAAATGCTCTTATTGTAGCCCTTGGAATGAAAAGGCGGGATCAGATTTACGGCACATTTGAAAAGCTTGAAAAGATATGGGATGAGTATCAGGTATACGAAAAATACGACAGCGAGGATGCTGCGGGAAAAGAAGATTATTGAGTATTACTAAGGCATAGGATGGGTGAATGTCAATTCGCCCTTATTTTTTTGAATTTGGCAATAATATATATAGATTAAGCTTAAGGAGCTATTGTCATGGCTAAGAGGGTTGTGGTTATAGGCGGAGGGGCAGCGGGAATTATGGCTGCCGGAAAGGCGGCGGAGAACGGAAATGAGGTTGTTCTCCTTGAGAAAAACGACAGGCTGGGTAAAAAAATACTCATTTCAGGAAAGGGAAGATGCAACGTAACCAATAATACAGATATAGAGGGGTTGATTGAAAATACTCCTGGAAACGGCAATTTTCTGTATTCGGCTTTTTATACATTTTCAAATACCGATCTGATAGAATTTTTTAATGGTTATGGCTTGGACACAAAGGTGGAAAGAGGAGGAAGGGTTTTTCCCGTATCGGACAAATCGCAGGATGTGGTTGTGGCATTGAAGAAATTTATAGACAAGCACGGAGTCCGGGTGCATTTCAATTCCACTGCAAAATATATTGATGGAGCCTTGGGACAGGTAAATGGTGTTGTTGTGAAAGATGGGAGGAGAATGGACTGTGATGCTGTCATACTTGCGTCGGGCGGAGCTTCCTATCCCGGAACCGGATCTACGGGCGACGGGTATGTGATGGCAAAAAGCCTTGGGCATAGCGTGACTGATTTGAAGCCGTCCCTTGTGCCTTTGCTGGTGAGGGAGGAATGGGTGAAAGAAGTGCAGGGCTTATCCTTAAAGAATATATCTGTAACCTTTACTAATAAAGGAGGCAGGAAAATATACAGTGATTTCGGTGAAATGATATTTACTCATTTCGGAGTGTCCGGGCCTGTGATATTGAGCGCAAGCAGACATTTACTGAATTATGATTACAGAAATATCAGGCTGCTTATAGACATGAAGCCCGCGCTGACGGAGGAAAAGCTTGATGACAGGGTACAAAGGGATTTTGAGAAAAATTCCAGGAAGCAGTTTAAAAATTCTTTGGGGGAGCTGTTACCTCAAAAAATTATTCCTGTTATTATAAAGCTCTCGGAAATCTCGCCTGATAAATACGTAAATCAAATAACAAGGGATGAGAGAAGAAAGCTTGTAAGGCTGCTCAAGAGCATTGAGCTGGAAATAACGGGGGCGAGGCCTATTAAGGAAGCAATTGTCACCGCGGGAGGAGTATGTACAAATGAAATAAATCCTTCTACTATGGAATCCAAGCTTATTAAGGGCTTGTTTTTCGCGGGGGAGGTAATAGACGTAGATGCATATACAGGAGGATTTAATCTTACGATTGCGTTTTCAACCGGCTTTTTAGCGGGAGCAAGCTGCTGATATTTTTAGAAACAGTGGGCTGTTAGAGTGTATTTTTGCCCTGAACCGTGCATATTATTTACAAATGCTATAATAATATCTGGGGGGGCGGGCTTTGAAGATCTTTATTCGCAGAATTAAATCCATTAATAAAAATAAATGGAGAGAGGGGAAATATACGGAAAATAGAAAGCTGTCGTTTGAGAGAGTAATTTTTTTAACATTCATACTTGCATTCACTTTTCTGATTGTGGTACAAACTATTTTAATAAGCCCTGTGGCAAGAACCTTTATCTCGGGAAAGGGTGAGCTTGAAGGAATACCTTTGGGCAGGGAAGAGTATCTTTACGATGAAGGAGAGATAGGTGTCAAGCTTTTAAACGGAAATACCGACGGAAAAGTAAAAATTTTGGTAAACGGCGATGAGGCAGGGGTGTTTACAAGCAGTATAGTGACCCTTAAGGTGAGACATGGAGATGTGGTTGAGGTTGACGGAAGCGATATAGGCGACGAAGTTGAGGCAGTTATAGTTACAAGGAGCGATAATATAGATAATGACTGCGCCAATAAAAGAGTCAGGGTGAAATATGGCGTTAAAAAGCTTACACAGATTAAAATTCAATAAAATAATAGATAAACATATTGTTTATCTATTATTTTATGTTGTTTTAAGCCCTTACTTCCTATATAATAGTTATTGTTTGTAAATAAACTCTAATTGACTGGCTATAGCGGGGAATAGAATAATATGGATAGTAAACAGTTTGGAAGCAAGGATATCGCAGGTGCGGCTATAAAGGTTGCTATTACATCGGACAGGCATCAGGAAAAGCTTCTGCAGTCGGAATTTGTAAAGACAGGGATTTATACTGCGGCGGTGGACTATGGGGGAGAGTTTATAAATTCCGTTATGAGAATAGTTGAAAGAGCTGTTGTGTCTGCTAAAAGAGAGGGCGTCATCACGGACAGCCATGCGGAAGAGGGCGCAGTTGCGGGGGCTACCAGGGAAGCTATATCGCAGATAATGCCCAAGGCTATAGGACTCAATGTGGGAGGAAAGATAGGAATAGCGCGGTTTAATGACCATATAAGCGTTGCCATATTTTTTGGCATAGGGCTGCTGCATCTGAACGAGGTGGCAATAGGCCTCGGACACCGGGTAGTTTAAAGAGGATTTATAATAAGGGTAGAATGGGGGATTAATATGACAGTTAGGGCTATAAGAGGAGCCGTAACGGTTGAAAATAATAGTGCGGTTGAAATAATAGATGAGACAAAGGCTCTGCTGACTGAAATCGTAAAAGAAAACAATGTTGAGTATGAGGATATAATAAGCATAATATTTACAGTTACAAAGGATCTTGACGCCGCTTTTCCGGCAGTGGCCGCCAGACAGTTGGGATGGACAAGGGTAGCACTTATATGTACAAACGAGATAGACGTGCCGGGAAGCCTTAAAAGCTGTATACGGGTATTGCTTCATATAAACAGTGAAAAGTCGAATAGTGAAATAAATAATATATATCTTAAAGGGGCAAAGGTTCTGCGTCCGGATTTATAAATTTTATGCTGTGCAAAAGAGGAATTTCGACATAATCTATAGAATATTTATTAAGGAACGCGGTATCAATATTATGCCAGATGACCCTTAAACACTATTTGGAGGAATAATTTTGAAGAAGGTAAATATAGCGATTGACGGACCGGCAGGTGCAGGCAAAAGCACTATTGCAAGAATAGTATCGGAGACTCTGGGATTTATTTATCTTGATACCGGCGCAATGTATAGGGCGGTGGCTTTAAAGGCCATAAGGCAGGGGGTAAATACCCGTGACTTAAAAGCGCTGGCGGAGCTTGTTGAAAGTATTGATATAAGAATTTTTTATGCCGGCAATGAACAAAGAATTCTTCTTGACAACAAAGAGGTTACTCAAGAAATACGGGCACCTGAAATTTCAATAGCTGCGTCGGATGTAGCGGCAGTGCCCGAGGTCAGGATCAAGATGGTGGAGCTCCAAAGGGATATTGCAAAAACCAATGATGTTGTAATGGATGGAAGGGACATAGGATCTTATGTTCTTCCTGATGCGGACGTAAAAATATATCTGACTGCCACAGTTGAGGCCAGGGCGCAGAGAAGGTTTAATGAACAGGCTGATAAGGGTATTAAAGATGCTTCTATTGAAGAGGTTATGAAAGATATAGAATACAGGGACAGGAATGACAGCACCCGGGAATTTGCTCCTTTAGTCAAGGCCGGGGATGCGGTGGAGATTGATACAACCCATATGAGTGTGCGGGAGGTTGCAAATAAAATTATTTCACTGATAAAGGAGCAAAGTACATGCTAGCTGTTTTGAGGGTTTTTGTGAATATAGTTTTCACTGTTTTTTACAGGGTTGAGATTAAGGGCGTAGAAAATGTTCCTAAGAAAGGTCCGGCTTTAATATGTGCAAATCATGTCGGAGAGCTGGATATGTTTTTTATAGGCTTTAAGATAAAAAGGATGGTCCGGTGGATGGCCAAGGATGAGCTGTTTAAGAATCCTGTTCTGGGAGGCTTGATAAAATGGCTCGGAGCGTTTCCCGTAAAAAGAGGGAGGGCCGATGTGGGGGCAATAAAAACAGCATTTAAATTGCTTGACGAAGGACATATAGTTGGAATTTTTGCCGAGGGAACAAGAACGAGGGGAAAGGCAGGCGTGGCAAAAGTAAACCCCGGAGCCGCAATGTTTGCAGTTAAAAAGCAGGTGCCTGTAATACCGGTAGCCGTTGAGGGCCGGTATAAGCTATTCAGCAGAGTTAGGGTGGTGTTCGGAGAGCCCTATTATATAGAAGCTGATAAAAATAAGAAATATATGAATGAAGAATTTACAGAGATGAGCAGGGATATAATGAAGAGAGTCTATGCATTACTGGAGGGAAGGTAGTTGGAGATTATAGTGGCTGAAACGGCAGGCTTTTGTTTTGGAGTAGACAGGGCTGTGAGCTCGGTTCACCATTTGATAGAGGGTAGTGCCGGAAGAATTTACACTCTTGGAGCAGTTATACATAATCCTCAGGTTAATGACGATTTTGCTTCAAAGGGAGTTAAAATTATTAACGGTATCGAGGAAGCGGAGCTGCCCGGATATATAGTTATACGGGCACATGGAATTGCTAAGGATGTTTATGAAGGATTAAACAGGGAAGGTGTGCATATAATTGACGCCACATGCCCCTATGTAAAAAAAATACATAACCTGGTGAAAGAAAAGTATAAAGAGGGCTACAGTATTATTATAATTGGAGATAAAGATCACCCTGAGGTGCAGGGCGTAAACGGCTGGTGCGGCAATACGGCTGTTATTCTGGGAAGTGATGAGGAAGCGCAGGCGCTGAAAGGAAGCGGGCAAAAGGTATGTGTAGTAGCTCAGACTACCATTACCAAAGAAAAATGGGAAAATATTAATAAATGTCTAGAAAATAAATTTGAAAATATCATAAAATTTGATACAATATGTAGTGCAACTAGTCAAAGGCAAAAAGAAGCTTCACAAATAGCGAAAATTGTCGACTGCATGATAGTAATCGGAGGCAGAGACAGTTCCAATACGCAGAAGCTCTATGAGATTTGTAAAAAGTATTGTTTCAATACTATAAAAATTGAAATGCCCAGTGAGTTGCCACTGGAAGATATAAATAAATATAAAAAAGTCGGTATCACTGCTGGAGCATCAACGCCTGACTGGATAATCAAGGAGGTTATAGGGAAAATGGATGAATTAAATAGACAGGAAAACGAACTGAGCTTCAAGGAAGCGTTTGAAAGTTCTCTTGTTACTGTGCATAGTGGAGAGGTTGTAAAGGGCACAGTTATTGGTTTTAACAATACGGAGGTATATGTAAATTTAGGGTTCAAATGTGACGGAATTATTCCTATAGGTGAATTTTCTGACGACCCTGATTTTAATCCCGAGGAGTCAATAAAAATCGGCAATGAGCTTGAGGTGTTTGTTGTCAGAGTAAATGATGCTGAAGGAAGCGTTATGCTGTCTAAGAAAAAAGTTGACGCGTTAAAGTCATGGGACAAAATTGAGGAAGTATATGAAAGCAAGACTCCTGTCAAGGCTAAGGTGGTTGAAGTTGTAAATGGGGGAGTCATTGCAAGCGCAAACGGAATAAGGATATTTATACCGGCTTCCCAAATCAGCGATAAATTTGTTAAGGATCTGAGGGAGTTTTTAAAACAGACGGTTAATGTAAGAATTATTGAATATAATAAGCAGAAGAGAAAGATAGTGGGTTCTCAAAGAGCTATTCTGGAAGAGGAAAAGGCAAAGCTGTCAAATGACTTGTGGGAGTCCATGGAAACAGGTAAAAAATACAGCGGTGTTGTAAAGAGCTTTACTGATTTTGGGGCTTTTGTAGATATCGGAGGAGTTGACGGGCTTATTCACATATCCGAATTGTCATGGACAAAGGTAAAACACCCCTCGGAGGTTTTGAGTATCGGAGCCAAGGTTGAAGTGGTTGTTTTAGAGTTTGACAGAAGCAAAAAGAGAATCTCCCTGGGATACAGAAAAGCGGAAGACAATCCATGGTTTAACATAGAGGAAAAGTATAAGGTGGGGGATGTGGTAAAGGGAAAAGTGGCCAGACTTGTGCCCTTCGGAGCTTTTATAGAGCTTGAAAAGGGAGTGGACGGACTGGTTCACATTTCTCAGATATCCAGCGTCAGACTTGCAAAGCCTTCCGATGTGCTGGAGGCAGGGCAGGAAATTGAGGCTAAGGTTACTGAGGTAAATGCGGAAGGCAACAGGATAAGCCTGAGTATTAAAGAGGTCAACCCCATAGATCCTGTTAAGGAAAAGGATGAGGCGGCTGCTGCCGGAGGGACGGACGAGGATGTTCCTACCGAACATAAAGAGGACATGAATGTTACCATAGCTGATGCGGCTGAGGCTTCGGACGAAGATAAAAAGGATGAGCAGCATGTATGAAATATAGGGAAATTCAAATAAACCAGGACCCGTTTTAAACGGGTCCTGGTTTTATAACCATTTGGAAAAGTAAACTTTTTTTGAGCAGCAGTGAGGATGTTATGCTATGTCGGTGAGAGTCAAATCCTTATTTCTTTCCTCCGCCCACCGGATAGACCACTCGTTTTCGAATAAAAGTACATAGCGATCCAGCTTGTCAGTTGCAATCATTGTACTGCTTGTTAAGTTGAGCTTTCTGGGATCCAATTCCTCATTCGATATCCAGCGCGCCATTTTATAAGGCAGGTGCTGTATTCTTAAGTCAACTCCGTATTCCTTTTTCAGCCTGTGCTCAAGAACCTCAAACTGTAAAGCCCCAACTGCTCCTATTACAAGAGCCTCTATACCTATATCAATCTGCTTGAATGCCTGCACGGCCCCCTCCTCTGAAAGCTGGGTAATACCCTTTAAAAACTGCTTCCGCTTCATTGAATCGGCAGCGGATACCCTTGCAAAGTGCTCGGCAGGGAAAATGGGAATTCCATCAAACTTAACCTTTAAGTCACTCCCGCAAAGCGTATCGCCTATGTTAAAAATTCCCGGATCAAACAGGCCTATTATATCCCCCGCGTATGCCTGCTCCACAATTGTGCGCTCCTGAGCCATAAACTGTTGGGGCTGGGAAAGCCTGATTTCTTTCCCTGCCTGAACATGGTATACCGACATTCCTTTGCCAAAACGCCCTGAACAGATTCTCATAAATGCGATCCTATCCCTGTGGGTTGGATTCATATTAGCCTGTATTTTAAATATAAAGCCTGAGAAGCTTTCACTTTCAGGGTCCACCTCAATGCCTGAGGCGGGCCTGATTCCAGGAGAGGGAGCCATTAAAAGAAATTCCTCTAAAAAGGGTTGAACTCCAAAGTTGGTCATGGCACTGCCGAAAAATATCGGCGTAAGCTCCCCGGTTAAAACCTTCTTTTTATCGAACTCGTCCCCTGCCATGTCAAGAAGCTCTATCTCCTCACACAGCCTTTTATGATAGTGTTCTCCCAGAAGATCCGCAAAGATTTTATCATCAACCTTTCCCACAGTGGAGGTTACTGCAGTCTGCCCGTGGTTTCCTCCGCCGAACAGCTCGATCTGAGAGAGCTTTCTGTTATATACGCCCTTGAAATCTCCGTCAATTCCTATAGGCCAGTTCATAGGAAAGGAACGGATTCCCAGAACATTTTCAAGCTCCTCCATAAGCTCAAAGGGATCCTTGCTGGCCCGATCCATTTTATTTATAAAGGTAAATATAGGAATGCCCCTCATCCTGCATACGTGAAACAGCTTTATAGTCTGCTCCTCCACGCCCTTTGCCCCGTCTATCAGCATAACGGCACTATCTGCGGCTATGAGGGTCCGGTATGTATCCTCGCTGAAGTCCTGATGACCCGGTGTGTCCAGTATATTTATACAGCAATCGTTATACTCAAACTGCATAACGCTTGATGTAACGGATATGCCTCTTTGCTTTTCTATGTCCATCCAGTCGGAAACGGCATATTTGTTGGCCTTTCTTGCCTTTACCGACCCCGCCAGCCTGATTGCTCCACCATAGAGCAGCAGCTTTTCCGTCATGGTTGTTTTACCGGCATCCGGGTGGGATATTATAGCAAATGTCTTTCTTCTGTTTACTTCATATATTATTTCATCTTTCAGTTGCTTCATATTGAAACCTTCCTTAAAAATTATAATTACGGGTGGTTGGTTGTGAATTGATGCTTATAAAGGCATCCGATTTATTTTATATTATAGC
Source organism: Bacillota bacterium (assembly GCA_023390115.1). Taxonomy (GTDB): domain Bacteria; phylum Bacillota; class Clostridia; order Acetivibrionales; family DSM-27016; genus Anaerobacterium. The sequence continues at coordinate 72,991 of JAEWDM010000023.1, read as the reverse complement.
CCCGTATTCTGTCAAATATCATTATTCATGCTATTGTGTTATCACTTCCGTTCTAGAAACGCGTATGAACTGCAATTTCATGGTATATGGAGGAATTTGCAGCTTACGCATAGAATAAATATAATACACGCAATGCAAACTACTAAAAACGAGGTGCTTAAGCTATATGGTAAATAATAGTTCCCGGTTTATAGAGATTTCTTTTTCGGACGGCAGCCGAAAAAGTGTGCCCGAGGGGAGTTCATTAAACGAATTGAGTGAGCCCTTCAAGAAAAAGTTTAAATCGGCTATAGTGGCTGCAAAGGTTGATAACGATATAAAAGAGTTGAATTATAAATTGACCGGTGACTGCAGAGTCGAATTTATAGATATAACAAATGAGGATGGAGCCAGAATATACAGAAGAAGTCTGCATTTTATACTTATTAAGGCTGTCAATGATATTTTCCCCGGAAGGAAGACAGTTATAAGCCACTCCATAAGCAAGGGGATGTACTGTGAGATAAGAGGAGACAGTGATTTTGAACCGCATGAGGCGGAACTCATAGAAAAAAGGATGAGAGAAATTGTTGATGCGGAAATTCCCTTTGTAAGGCATATTATGCCTGCCGAGGAGGCAAGGCTGATGTTCATAAAGGAGGGAAGGCAGGACAGATGCCGTGCTATACAGTACAGGGATAAGGATTATGTTACAATCTATAGCTGTGATGGCTTGAATGATTACTTCTACGGATACATGCTTCCTCATACGGGATATGTCAAGGTGTTCGGGGTAAAGCCTTACACTCACGGAGTCATTTTATTGTTCCCGGACAGATCAAATCCTGACGTTCTTCCTGAATTCAAGGAGCAAAAAAAGCTGTTTAACATTTTTGTGGAATACAAGCATTGGGGACGAATTCTGGGCTTGGATAATGTGGGTGCGCTTAATGACATTGTTGATTCCGGAGAAATAGGAAGCTTTATAAGAGTGGCCGAGGCCCTTCAGGAGAAGAAAATAGGCCAGATAGCGGACATGATAACAGGCAGCGAGAGCAGGAAAAGGATAGTGCTTATATCGGGGCCGTCCTCATCAGGCAAGACAACCTTTGCAAACAGGCTTGCCATACAGCTCAAGGTAAATGGTGTAAGGCCTGTGACAGTATCTCTGGATGACTATTTTGTAGACAGGGATAATACTCCTAAGGATGAGAACGGGCAATATGATTATGAAGCCTTGGAGGCTATCGATATACAACTGTTCAACAGGCATCTGAGCGAGTTGATTTGCGGATGTGAGGTTGAGATACCCATATTCAATTTCCCCAGGGGGATGAGGGACGAAATGGGAAGAAAGCTCTGTATTGAGAAGGATCAGGTTATAATTATAGAGGGGATTCACGGGCTTAATGAGAGGCTGACCTCGTCAATTTCCAGAGAGAGCAAATTCAAGGTATATGTAAGTGCGCTGACCTCTATGAATATAGATGATCACAACAGAATACCGACAACGGATACGAGGGTTATACGGAGAATGGTGAGGGATCACCAGTTCAGAGGATGTCCTGCTATAAACACTCTTAGATGGTGGCCTTCCGTCAGAAGGGGTGAGGAGCGCAATATATTTCCTTATCAGGAGGAAGCGGATGTTATGTTCAATTCCTCGCTGGCATACGAGCTTGGAGTGCTTAAGGTTCTTGCAGAGCCGCTTCTGAGCCAGGTTGGACCCTGCAATGCTGAATATTCGGAGGCTAAAAGGCTTATAGAGTTTTTAAGCTATTTTCTTCCCATAGCTCCGGACGACATTCCCGATAATTCCATAATAAGAGAGTTCATAGGAGGAAGCTGCTTCTATAAATAATAAAGAGCTAAAAAACAGGCCCACTTTTAAAAGTGGGCCTGTTTTTTAGCTCTTGGGTGAAAATGTCGCACAATCAGTCTGTTCACTGCTGGAGGCATTTCTGGGCTGGACCTCGATTCTTTCAGCCGAGCAGTGATCTCCGGACATATAGAAATAGCATGAGTTTACAACACATTTTATACCATCGTTAGGATGGCTCATTTTAGACGCCTTCATAATTCGATTCCTCCGTAATATGCTTTGATTTAAAATTTTGTAGAATTAAAAAATAAATAAATATTAAAGAGTTAACAGGAGATAATAAATCCCTAGCAACTGTCAAATTTATTATTAGTAAATGTACAAAAAATATACGGTGTAAAATATATGCTTTTTGAAGTGGTATTTTTAAATTATCTGTCAAAACATAATAATTTAACATTAAAAACTAATAAAAAATATTATTAATTTATTGAAATTATAGTGTGCATAATATATACTTTATAATATGATATTATAAAGTATATTGATAACAGGAGGAAAAATGCATGGCATTTCTATTAGGCATTGATATCGGAACATCAGGTACAAAAACGGTATTGTTTGATGAACAGGGAAATACTATAGCAAGTGCCCTTGGGGAATATCCTCTGTACCAGCCCAATATAGGATGGGCCGAGCAGGAGCCTGACGACTGGTGGGAGGCCACTAGGCTGACAATAAGAGAGGTATTGTCTAAAAGCGGTATACAGCCGTCCGATATAAAAGGGATAGGCTTATCGGGCCAAATGCACGGAGCTGTGCTTCTTGACAAGGAAGGAAGCGTTTTGCGAAAGGCAATTATATGGTGTGATCAAAGAAGCTGGGCCGAATGCGAGCAGATAACCTCCCTTATCGGACGGGAAAGACTGGTTGAGATTACTGCAAATCCTGCGCTTACAGGATTCACTGCGTCCAAGGTAATGTGGGTTAAGAACAATGAACCCCGGATTTTTGAAAAGGTAAGAAGGATTCTTCTGCCTAAGGATTATATAAGGTTTAGGCTGACAGGAGAGTTTGCGACAGAGGTTTCGGATGCAAGTGGAATGCAGTTTATGGATATTTCAAAAAGGCAGTGGAGCCAGGAGGTTTTAGAAAAGCTTGGCATAGAAAAAAGCCTTTTAGGCAACCTGTATGAATCACCGGAGATCAGCGGAAGGGTAAGCAGAAGTGCGGCTGAGCTTACTGGGCTGAAGGAGGGCACTCCTGTGGCGGGCGGAGCAGGCGATCAGGCGGCTGGAGCGGTCGGTAACGGAATTGTAAGGCCGGGAGTTATATCCTCCACCATAGGCACGTCAGGAGTTGTATTTGCTTTTTCCGAAAGCATAAGCATAGATCCTCAAGGGAGGGTACATACCTTTTGCCATGCTGTTCCGGGCACCTGGCATATAATGGGCGTTACTCAAGGCGCGGGACTCTCCCTTAAGTGGTTCAGGGATAATTTCTGCATGGAGGAGAAAAGGACCGCCGAGCTTATGAAGATTGATCCGTATGTTCTGATGGATCAGGAAGCGGAAAAGGTTAAGTCCGGATGTGAAGGCTTGATTTACCTTCCCTACATGATGGGAGAGAGGACTCCTCATCTTGACCCTAATGCGAAGGGTGTATTTTTCGGGCTTTCCGCAAAGCACGAAAAGCAAGACCTGCTGAGGGCTGTAATGGAGGGAGTTGTATACAGCCTCAAGGATTGTCTGGATATTATAAAGGAAATGGGAGTAGACGTAGGAGAAATAAGAGCGTCAGGAGGAGGCGGGAAAAGCCGTCTGTGGAGGCAGATGCAGGCAGATGCCTTCGGAACGGCAATCAATACCGTAAGCTCAAGCGAGGGAGGAGCGCTTGGAGTAGCGCTTTTAGCCGGTGTGGGTGTCGGGCTTTATGACAATGTGCCTCAGGCCTGTGATGCGGTTATAAAGGTTAAGACGAGGCAGGAGCCGGATTCAGCCGTAATACCGGTATATAGCAAATTTCATGCTGTATACAAGCAGTTGTACCGCTCCTTGAAGCAGGATTTTGCTGATCTTTCAGCACTTCTTCAGAACTGAGGATACTGTTTCGTGAGCCGGTACATTACTTCGGGACTAAAAGCCCGTATAGCTTTGCATATCCGTATAGCTTTGCATATCCGTATAGCTTTGCATATATAGGGAGAAAGAGAGACAGGCAATGAAAAGGGCAGGAAACAATCAGTTCCTGAAACAATTTAATCAGACGGCAATCCTTGATCTCATAAGGATTCACGGTCCGGTTTCCAGAGCGGAGCTTTCCAAAATTACAGGGCTTTCTCCTACTGCTGCGGGAATTATTGTATCGGGTATTTTGGAACAGGGATATATATTTGAAACGGGAACCGGAAAGTCAAAGGGCGGAAGACGGCCTGTAATGCTCCAATTAAAGCCGTATTCGTTCTACTCGGTAGGCGTGGATATTGACATTAATTGTGCAAACATTATGGTTGTTGATATAACGGGAGATGTAGTGTATGAAAAGACCGAATTTATGGATGATACCTGTATATGCCAGTTAACGGTGTCGCGGATTGAGGACTATATAAAAGCTGCTCTGGATTTTCTGCATATTGATTCAGGCAAGGTTTTGGGCATAGGAATGTCCATACCCGGAATGGTGGATTCCCGGACGCATGAGATAATACTTGCGCCGAACCTTAAATGGAGCAACATTTTTATAAAGGATTATATAAAGCGGTTTTCCGGTATTCCCGTTTATGTAGAGAATGAAGCAATGGCCTCGGCTATATGTGAAAATTGGATAGGGGCCTGTCAGGGGATTGACAACTTTGTATGCATTAATGTCAAATCAGGCATAGGAGCGGGGATATTCACGGGAGGAAGGCTTTATAGAGGTGCGGGAGGAAGCGCGGGAGAGGTAGGGCATATATCAGTCCATGAAAACGGGCCCAAATGCGGATGTGGAAATTACGGATGCTTAGAGACGCTCTCCTCAACAGTCAGTATGGCCGAAACAGCCAGAAAGCTTGTAAGGCAGGGCGTGGTGTCCAGTATGAACAGCTTTGAGGATGTTGATGAAATAGGCATTGACCAGATAGTAGAGTGCGCGAGGTCGGGAGACGAGGCGGCAAGGGGTATTTTGAGCGAATCCTCAAGATACCTGGCGATAGCGATATCAAGCATTGTGAATACACTCAATCCCTCAAAAATAGTAATAGGCAAGGAATTTGTAAAATATGCTGATCTGGTCATGGAGCATATTAAAAGCATAGTGTCGGCAAAGGCTTTAACGCTTCCGGCGATGAATGTTGAAATTACAGCGTCGGAAATAGGGCAGAGATCCTCAACAATGGGGGCGGCAATAATACCGCTCAAGGTGTTGTTTGGGAAATAATAAAAATATATCAGGAGGTTTTTTAAAATGTCGGAATATTTCAAGAGCGTACCAAAAATCAAGTATGAGGGAAAGGATTCGGACAACCCGTTATCCTTTAAGTATTATAATGCCGATGAAAAAATAGGCGGAAAGACAATGAAGGAGCATTTAAGGTTTGCCGTGGCGTACTGGCACACATATCAGGCTACGGGAGGAGATCCCTTCGGAGTGGGCACAGCCGTGAGACCGTGGGATAATATAACAGACCCCATGGAGCTGGCAAAAGAAAAAATGAGGGCAAATTTTGAGCTTTGCAGTAAGCTGGGAGCACCGTTTTTCTGCTTCCATGACAGGGATATAGCTCCGGAGGGTGCAACCTTGAAGGAGAGCAATAAAAATCTGGATGAAATTGCTGCTTTGACAAAGGAACTTATGAAGACAAGCGATTTAAAGCTGCTGTGGGGTACTGCGAACGCCTTCTCGCATCCAAGATATGTGCATGGGGCCTCAACCTCTCCGAATGCCGATGTTTTTGCTTTTACGGCAGCTCAGGTTAAAAAGGCAATGGAGATCACTATGGAGCTTGGCGGCGAAAACTATGTATTCTGGGGCGGAAGGGAAGGCTATGAGACGCTTTTGAATACCGATATGAAGCTGGAGCTGGACAACCTTTCGAGATTTCTCCATATGGCGGTAGACTATGCAAAGGAGATAGGCTTTAAAGGCCAATTCCTTATTGAGCCCAAGCCCAAGGAGCCTACCAAGCACCAGTATGACTTTGACGCCGGAACTGTAATAGGCTTCCTGAAAACCTATGGGCTGGAAAAGCACTTTAAGCTCAACATCGAGGCCAATCATGCAACCCTTGCGACGCATACCTTCCAGCATGAGCTTAAAGTAGCCGCGATTAACGGAATGCTGGGAAGCGTGGATGCCAATCAGGGAGATGTGCTTCTGGGATGGGATACGGATCAATTCCCAACAAATATATACGACACAACCCTTGCGATGTACGAAATATTAAAGGCGGGCGGACTTGGTACGGGGGGATTGAATTTTGACTCCAAGGTAAGGAGAGGCTCATTTGAGCCCGAGGATCTTTTTTATGGACATATTGCAGGAATGGATACCTTTGCAAAGGGACTGAGAATTGCATACAGGATTGTGGAGGACGGCAAAATGGACAAATTTGTATCCGACAGGTATTCCAGCTATACAAGTGGAATAGGAAAGGATATAGTAGAAGGAAAGGCAGGCTTTAAGGAATTGGAGAGCTATGTCCTCAGCAATGGCGCAATAAATAGCGGCGCAATAAAGAATGTGTCAGGAAGACAGGAAATGCTGGAGTCCTTATTGAACCAGTATATTCTTGAGGGCTAAGGAGGCTATACATTAATAAGGCTAAAATATTTTTGTATATAAAAACCTGCCGGCTTTGCGGCAGGTTTTTTCTTAACGATATAAAGTGGGCAAGGCTTAAACAAAATTTGTATCCAGTATATTGACAACTTAATCGAAAAGTATTATTATTCAATCATAATACAAATGAAATAGATATATAATAAATACGAAATATATAGATTTAAAACAGAGTAATTTTGTATGCAGGGAAATAACTTGAGGAGAAAGATTTTATGCCGGATTTAAAAATCAATGATATGAGTGTTGATGACAGGAGGAAAAAAATACTTGAGCTCCTAAACCGTGAGGGAAAGGTAAAAGTAGCAGATTTGAGCAGGCTGTTCGGAATTTCTGAGGTCACAATCAGGAACGATCTGTCTGAGCTTGAGAACACGGGGGTTTTGGAACGTGTACACGGCGGGGCCGTGAGCACAGGCAAGGCATACTACAACATGTCCTTTCATGACAGAATGAGAACGAATGAGGATGAAAAAAGGAAGATTGCTATTGAGGTTGCATCTCTGGTATCCGACGGGGATACGGTAATGATCAACTCGGGTACAACTACGCTTTTCACCGTTCAGGAGCTGAAAGGGGTAAAAAACCTCACCATTGTTACCAATTCATTGTCGGTTGCCCAGGAAATCGGTCATTTCAGCAATATTCATGTAATCCTTCTGGGAGGCAATTTTAATCCTCAATATCAGTTTACCTATGGAGACGACACCATTAACCAGCTAAAAAAATATAAGGCCAATAAGCTTATTCTTGCCGCAGACGGTGTAAGTCCGGAAGAGGGAATAACTACATATCATTATCTGGAGGCTGAAGTAAACAGGCAAATGATTGCCCGTGTAAACAAAACAATAGTGGTTGTAGATTATACAAAAATCGGAAGGGCGGGCTTTGCACGGATAGACTCACTGGATAGTATAGACCTGCTGGTTTCAAATCAAAATTCAAATCAGAATGAGATAGCTCTGATCAGAGAAAAGGGCATAGAGGTAAGGCTGGTGTGAATTTTTAGAATAAGCTTAAAAAGCATGAATACGTTGGAGTGCATTGACCATGGTGCATAGAGGGAGTCGGGGTATGTATTTACTGGGTGTGGATTTGGGAACAACAGGCTGTAAGAGTATTATTTTCAACCCTGAGGGAGGGATTGTTTCTCAGGCGTATATAGAATATTCGTTAATTTATACGCCTGAAGGCTATATTGAGCAGGATGCCGATTTGTGGTGGAAGCTGGCCAAGCAGGCCATTAAGGAAGCAGTTCAAAAATCAGGGATAGCTCCCGGAGAAATTACTGCGCTCAGCGTAAGCTCTCAGGGAATAGCTTTTGTACCTGTAGACGAGTCAGGAAATACTCTTTGCAATGCAATAAGCTGGCTTGACACCAGAGCGGGCCAGGAGGCCTGCTGCATAAGGGATATTTTCGGAGAGCGGGAGATATTTGAAAGAACGGGAAAACGCTTGAATCAGGCATATTCTCTTCCCAAAATGATGTGGCTTAAAAAGAACAGGCCGGATATATATAAAAGGGCGTGGAAGCTTTTAATGGGCCTGGACTACTTAACCTATAAGCTCACAGGAATAGCCGTTACGGATCATTCTATGGCGGGCGGAACGATGGCTTACAGTATTTCAAAGGGTGACTGGGACAGAGAGCTTCTCCGGCTGTGCGGAATTGATATAAATAAGCTTCCGGAGATAAGATTTCTCGGCAGCCGCGTGGGCGCCGTGCTGCCTGACGCCGCGCGGGAAACAGGCCTGTCTGAAAAAACAACGGTAATACTGGGGGCGCAGGATCAGAAGTGCGCGGCGGTTGGTGCCGGAATAAAGCAGGGAATTTGTACCGTATCCCTGGGTACCGCAACGGCTATAACCTCTATGGGGAATAAGCCCATGCTTGACCGGAATATGAGAATTCCCTGCTTTACACTGGATGAAGGCAGGTGGGTGCTGGAGGCTGTGCTGACTACATCCGGGGTTGGCTTAAAATGGCTCAGGAATACATTTTTCAGTGATAAGTCCTACGGGCAGATAGATGAAGCTGTCGAGTCTGTTTCCCCGGGTTCGGGAAGAGTGTTTTTCCTGCCGCATATGGAAGGGGCCGCTTCTCCGCATTGGAGCCCTACGGCAAAGGGCCTTATATACGGGTTGGGGTTGTCTACCTCGGCAAATGAAATATTAAGGTCTTTTTATGAGGGTGTTGCATTTCAGATAAGGGAAAATATAGGCGTGCTGGAGGAAATGGGTCAGGATATAAGAGAATTGAGGATTTTCGGCGGAGGTGCAAAAAGCCGTGTATGGTGCAGAATTATTGCCGATGTGACGGGAAAGGATGTCAGCATACTTTGCACAAATGAAACCGCCAATCTGGGCGCGGCTGTTATAGCAGGTATCGGAAGCGGTATATACAGGAGATTTGAAGACCTGCTTTCCAAAATAAAGATTATAGAAAAAACGTACAAGCCTGACAGCGGGGCAGCGGAAATTTATAGAAAAGCTTATTCAGAATACAGGGAAATTCAGGACAGAGTTTTAGGATAAAGGCTTTAGGGGGACTTATGAAGACAAGACTGAATATTTTATGCTATATGACAATGATTCTGCTGGGGATATATCTTTCTGCCTATCAGAACATTCTCAGCACCATTTCACAGAGCTATTCCATCAATGCCGCTGCTGTAGGGATACTGATATCCCTTCATTTTATCGGATCTCTGACAGCCCCGCTCATTTTTGGAGAAATAAGTGACAGGACAGGTAAAAAATCTGTGGTTATAATATCCTTCTGTATTATGATTTCGGGGCTTGCGGCTATATTTTTATCAAATGGAATATTGATGGTTGCCATAGGCATTTTTTTGATTGGCAACGGATTTGCAGTGACGGAGGGAGTTCTCACCGGTGTTCTTGCGGATGAGAACATAGGAGAGGCAGGCAGGGTTATAAGCATGTCGCAGGTGTTTTTTTGTGTAGGAGCGGTAGCAGGTCCGCTTGCGGCATTATTAACCGAAAGGGTATCGGGAAGCTGGAAAACAATTTTTCTTTTGTTAATTGTGCTTTTTGCAGTGCTTCTGACAAATTTTGCACGGATAACGATAAATAAAGGTAAGCCCTCGAAGGACAGCGGCACCGGAAGCAAGCTTATTTCCGTCAAATTATTTAAGGAAAAAGCCTTCGTTATGCTGTGCATATCTATGTTCATTTACGTTGGGATTGAAGAAGGCGTTGCTTTTTGGCTTAATACATATTTTGAAAGCTCATATGAATTAAAAGCGTTGGGAAGCTACGTATTATCAATTTATTGGTCGGGAATGATAGTTGGCAGATATCTGGCAAGCAGGTTCAGCAGCAAAAATACTTTATTTCTTAAAGCGGGCCTGTTGATTTCGCTGTTGTTTATTACCGTACCGCTGATCTGGAGAAGCGAAGCTATAGGCATCATTTGCTTTTTTGGTGTCGGACTGGGATTTTCTGCTGTTTGGCCGGTTCTGATGTCTATTATTGCCAATAGATACCCTGAGTATACAGGGACCGCAATGGGCGCTATGATGACTGCGGGAGCAGGGGGAGGGGTGGCTGTACCCTTCCTTATGGGAGTAATTGCAAACTTTACGGCTATAAGCGCAGCATTTTGGGTTATTCCCGTTTCCGTTATACTTATCCTCATTTTACAGTCCAGGGCGTGAGATAGGGTTAGGGGCGGGCGGCGTGATTGTAACGGTACTTGGCTCAATACCCAGTCTTTTTATGCCCTTAAGCCTTTGAGGGCAAGGCGGCTAACCGCGGCTGTGTTGTTGTAGCCGATTCACATATGTGTTATTTTGATACGCCCGAAATGAATTAGGATTTTGACGGCGGGGCATAATTATGGTACAATTTAGCCACGAAGGGAGTTGGGAATTATGCCTCGGATTATTCCGATTCGGGATTTGAAAAATACAAGTGAGATCTCTAAAATGTGCCATGAATTGAAAGAGCCTATTTTTGTAACTAAGAATGGCTATGGAGATATGGTAATTATGAGTATGGAAATATATAAGGAAAAAATGTTTATGCTTGATGTGTATGATAAGCTTATGGCTGCCGAAGAACAGCTTAAAGAAGGAAAAGTGCTTGACGGAGAAGCCTCTTTAAAAAGCATAAGAGAAAAATACAATGTATAAGCTGATTATTACTGAACTTGCCCATCAGGATCTGGATAAAATAGTTTCGTATATTGCGGTAGAACTGGTCAATCCAATAGCTGCCGGTAATTTTCTTGGTGAAGTTGAAAAATGCTATGCATATCTTAAATCCAACCCGTGGATGTATGGGAAATGCCAGAATAAGCGACTGGAGAAGGAAGGATACAGAAGATCACCAATCAAGAACTATTTGCTTGTTTATAAAATTGATGAGGAATCCCGGACAGTAAATATTTTGCGTTTTTTCTACGGTGCGCAGGACTATATAAATTTTATATAAAATTTATATATCATTGAAATGTCTTATGACAGGAGTTTTGGAATTTTTTAAAGACCTTTTTCCGAGACAAAGACGGTAATTATTATTTTATATCTTGACTTAGAGTACACTTTAAAGGATATACTGCAAATGATAGAAATCAGCACTGCGGCCAGGGCTTGGTTTGTAAATATTTGCAGTAAGCCTTTAGGGGAAATGTGCGGGTGCGGTATAAATATGATTGGAGATGAGCTTTGTGGAATATGGTCAATTAGGAAAAACAGGGTTGATGGTATCAAGATTTGGATTGGGCTGCATGCGGTTCCCCGGGGACGAAAAGGAAGCCATTCAAATGGTGCGTTATGCCATAGATAATGGAGTTAACTATTTGGATACGGCCTATGTCTATAAGGACAGTGAATCTGTCACGGGAAGGGCTCTTAAAGACGGGTACCGGAATAAAGCGTTTTTGGCTACAAAAAGCCCCATGTGGAACATAACTCAGTATACGGACTTTGAAAAATATCTTGATGAACAGCTAAAACGCCTGGGGACAGATTATATTGATATTTACCTTCTTCATAATCTAAACCATGATAATTGGGAAAGGGTTAAAAAATATGACGGCTTTACCTTCCTTGATAAAATGGTCGAGAAAGGGAAGATACGGCATAAGGCCTTTTCCATTCACAACACATTGCAGGCCTTTAAGGAAATTATTGATTCCTTTGATTGGGAAATGGCTCAGATTCAGCTTAATATTCTTGACGAAAAGCAGCAGGCGGGGGTTGAGGGGATGAAATATGCGGCTGGCAGAGGGGTGCCTGTTGTGGTCATGGAACCTCTGCGAGGCGGGTATTTTTTTAACAATGTTCCCGTGGGGGTCCGTGAGCTGGTAAATGCATACCCCGACAAGCGTTCCCTTATTGAGTGGTGCTTTCGTTGGCTTTATAATATGCCGGAGGTATCGGTAATCTTAAGCGGGACCAAAACCCTTGAGCAGCTAAAGGATAACTTGAGGATATTTGAAAAAGCCGCGCCTGACGTAATGACTGAAGAGGAGCAAAGACTGATTAAAAAAATTCAGGAGGAATATGAATCAAGGAAAAATATCGGCTGTACGGGATGCAGGTATTGTGTCCCATGCCCGAGGGGCGTTGGAATTCCGGAAATATTTAAGCTCTATAACAGCTATGAGCTAGTAAAGCCGCATGCCATTGACAGGCTTGTATATAAAAATGCAATGCTTCCTTCGGGAACAGGTGCAGATCGGTGTACGGCCTGCGGCGTCTGTATGAGGCATTGCCCCCAGAATCTTGATATTCCCGCGCTTCTTAAGAAAGCTCACGCGGAATTTATAGATGCTTAAACAGCAAAAGCAATAAAATAAGCATGCCGGGAAAATCCTAGGACTTCTTCTTGCCATTCCCGTTTTGCTTTGCATACTTTACTATAGCTTCCGCATAATTATCCATATCGCGCACATCAATGCCATAATCCATGATTTTGGCAGCAAGGCGGAAATAAGGAATAAAGCCCGGGTCATTAAGGTGCTTTTCAAATTCGGCAAGCCCGGGATGATTTTTAAATACTACGTATTCATCATTTGTAATCATTGAATCCACGGGCAAGCCGTAGTATCTGGAGAAATTTATAAGCGTCTGTATATCGGGCTCATTTTCTCCGCCTTCATATTTGGCCACCGCATCGCGGCTTTTACCTACTGCCTGTCCTACCTTTTGCTGGGATTCGCCTCTTTCCTTTCTGAATTTCTTTAGGTTGTCACTAAAAATTGACATATCAGCCCTCCTGTCTGTCAAATGCTGTATGATAATCTTATCATAAAAAGCAGCAGGATGAAATAAGAAATAACATTGAGATAAAATTTATGGTCTCTGTAAGAACGTAAAAAGACTGAATTAAGGCTAATCCAACCGGATAAGATGAGGTTAATTCATGCACTGTGTATTTTCCCGGATATTTTTTTAACTTATCTATCCATCGTCTGTTGACTGTCTATCTCGTTAGTTTGTACTTGGTGTCTGCTTCCTTATGCACCCTGCCCATTCCGTACTGATTTATCTGATCGACTGGCCCAATTTAAAATAACAAAAAAATAATGTTTAAGTTTTTTAATTTTTACGGGGGGAAAGAACATCTGGAAATCCGACAAAAAATACAGTATAATGAAATTGCGTTACAAGAACAAGAATATAACAATCATTGGTGAAGAACGATGCTGAAACGGCTTTTGATTATACTTGCGGTCAGCGCGGCCTGTGTGCTGGCACTGGCGCTGTCCATGCTGGCAGACAAGGCTCTCGCGCCGGACACGGTGCCGTCCGCTGTTCGGGGCAGGCTGGACGCCGCTCCATGGGACATTTCTCATAACCCGGTGATCCGATTGGACGGACAGTGGGAATTTTACTGGAACCAGATGCTGACACCGGAGGATTTTGCGGATAACGCCTTGGTTTCCGACGGGTATCTGCAGGTGCCCTCCTTGTGGAACGGAAAAATCATACAAGGGGAACGGCTGCCCGCCTTCGGCTGCGCCACCTACCGTCTGGTGATAGAAAACGTCCCGTTTCAGGGGAATCTGGCGCTGAAAAAGGTCAATGTGCGCTTTTCCAGCAGGGTATATGTAAATGGGCAGGAATTGCTGTCCGACGGCGTCCCCGCGCGGACGGCGCCGGAGTACCGCTCCGGCAATACGCCGCAGATTGACTTTTTTAAAAACACCGGGGGAACCCTTGAAATCATTGTGCAGGCGGCCAATTATGAATACCTCAATTCCGGCATCCCCGTCTCTCTGGAGCTGGGGCAGGCGGAACCCCTGCTGCGGCAGCACCAGCAGAAGAATCTGACTGCGCTGCTCATTTTCGCGGTGCTGTGCACCCTCGCCCTGCTGCACCTGATTTTCTTTTTTGTAACCCGGGACGGCGGTATGCTGAGAAACCCCATGCTCCTGCTCTTCTCCCTGTTCTGTGTTTTGTTTGCGCTGGGAAACGGGCTGGCGGATCAGCGCTCCCTGCTGCTGCTTTTGCCGGACATCCCGTTTACCCTGACTTTTAAGCTGAAAGATTTGTTTCTGTCTGCGAATTTTATCGTGGTGCTTTGGATTTTTTATCGCTTTAAGGAAGGGCTGCTGTCGTTGCGCCTGACCCGAAGCCTTTCCATAATTTACGGTGCTTACCTGGCGGCGATTCTGTTTTTGCCAATCCATGTATACTACAAAATTCATGTGCTTGTGATGGCCTGCAATACGATTGTCCTGCTGGTGCTCCTCCTCCGGGCGATTTGTTTATATATCAGAGCTGCGGATGGATTTTTACTGTTTACCGCGCTGTTAACGGTGAATTTGTATTCTGCGGACTCAATTCTGTTTTCATTGGGAATCAAAGCAAGTTCCGGTTTTGTACAGGTATATATCCTGCTTTTTGCTGTGGTAATGATTGGTTATCTGGCGGCAGAATACCGCAGTACGGTAGCGCACCTGCGCTTCTCCATGCAGCAGGCGCAGGATGCGGAAATTGCCTTTCTGCGGGCGCAGATCAAGCCGCACTTTCTCTACAATTCCCTTAGCGTGATTGCGGCACAGACGACGCAGGAACCCAAAAAGGCGAAAGACCTGCTCTACGACCTGACCGATTACCTGCGGGGGAGTTTTCATTTTGAAACACGGGATGGCAGGATTCCCCTGTCGGGGGAAATCAGCACAGTCAGGGCATATCTTTCCATCGAGCAGGCACGGTTTGGGGATTTGCTGCGAGTGGAATATGATATTGAGGAAAGCCTGGATGCTATGGTGCCCCTTTTGTGTATACAGCCAGTGGTGGAAAATGCCGTCCGCCACGGTATCTTCAAGCGGACGGACGGCGGCGGCGTCCTCCTGCGAATCCGCCGGGAAAACAATCTGGTCGTTATCCGGGTGGAGGATAACGGCGTGGGCATTCCGCAGACGCAGCTGGAGAGCATTCGCCGGGGAAACAGCGCCGGTGTGGGGCTGAAAAATATCCAGCGGCGCGTGGGGACCAACCGGGGCGCCGGATTGGAAATTGAAAGTGCGGAGGGCGTGGGTACGGTGGTAACCATCAAAATATCTTACGAGGAGGTGCGCAATGAGGGTGATTTTAGTGGATGATGAAGCGCCGCTGCTACGGGAGCTGGCGGAGATGCTTTCCGGCTATCCGGATTTGGAACTGGCAGGCAGCTATACCGACCCCTTGCGGGCGCTGGAGGAAATGGAGTCCGCAAGGCCGGAGCTGGCCTTTCTGGATATTGAAATGCGCACCCTTGGCGGCATTGAGCTGGCCGAAAGGCTGCTGGAGAAAAATCCGGAGCTGGACGTGCTGTTTGTGACGGCCTACGACCGGTATGCGGTAGAGGCCTTTGAGGTCAACGCCATTGATTACATATTAAAGCCGGTACGTCCGGAGCGGCTGGAAAAGGCAATGGCGCGTATACGGCGAAAACGGGGACCGGCACAAGAGGTCAAAATCCTATGGATTCAGTTTTTCGGAAAGTTCGCCGTGTATCAGGGCAGTGATGCGGTTAAGTGGAGCAGGGGCAAGCCAAGGGAGCTGCTGGCCTATTTCCTCGCAAGCGAGGGCGTCTGGCTGGATAAATTTAAAATCTGCGACGACCTCTGGCCGGAAAGCCCGCCAAATCAGGCACTGCGCAATCTGCAGACGGCGGTGTGGGCCATCCGGAAATGCCTGCGTGAATACGGCATTTCCTCCATACAGATCAGCTACGCAAACGACAGCTATCTCCTGAAGCTTGGGGACGGTCAGTGGGATCTGCGGCAGTATGATAAGGCGTTTGCGCTGTATATACAGACCGGCAGCCCCGCCGCGGGGCAGGAGGCGGCAAAGCTGTACCGGGAGGATTGTCTGGCCTATGAGGACTGGCGGTGGGCATTTCAGCGGCGGGCGGATTACGCTATAAAGCATCGGAAACTGCTGGCGCGGTTGTCAGAGGAGGGAGAGACTCCTCTAAAATAAAAAAAGAAGAATCCCGGAGGGAAATCGGCAGAACGCCCGGTTTTCACCCGGGGTTTTATGTTTTTCTGAAAAAATTTTTGATTCCCTCCATCAAAAAATCCGTTTTGAGGCGCTTTGTTGAGAATCTGTAGAGAGGCGTCCGCTATAATGATAATTGGAATAATGTCAAAAAAAGCGGAAACAAGCCGGATTCCGAATATTCCTGAAATGGCGACAAAAAGGAGGAAACCATATGAGAAAACACACATTTTCCCGGCGCATATTGGCGATGACACTGTCTGTCGCCATGGCGCTGGGAGGTACTCCGCTCATGGCCGTGGCTGCGTCACCCACCGGTATGAGCGGAGAAATTACAGCATTTGAAGAACTGCCGTCACAGACGGCGAACCAAGAGCTGGAAATCGGCGCGTCCCTTTCGGAGGTGATCCTGCCGGAAATGTTGGAAGCCACCCTGTATACGGAATCCTCTCCGCAAGAGGAAGAAACCACCGTTGCTACCACCAGTTCAGCAATTCAGCCGGAGAATACGCAGGATTCAGGGGAAACAGAGTATGCTGAAACTGCTGTTTCTGTTCCGGTAACCTGGAAGGCTGAACCGGAATTTGACGGAGACACGGCAGGAAGCTACGTCTTTACACCGGAGTTTGCCGCAGACTATACACTGGCAGCGGGCGTGGAGGTACCTTTCATCACAGTGGAGGTAACAAACACCGCCATCTCCGGTTTCTTTGTGTCTGTGACGGGCGGGAACCCTGTGACGATCATGGTCAGCGGAACCGGCTGGGATCTGGATGATAGCGGTGTTCTGACAATTTCGTCGGATGCCGGTATGTCGGACTGGGCAGACAATGGACGGAGTGCAAACGTTAACAGTGTAACCAGTGCGGTGATAGAGGAGGGCGTGACGGCTATTAGTGCCATAGCCTTTTTTAATTGTACGCAGCTCACCTCCATTACGATTCCGGGCAGCGTAACGGACATTGGTCAAAGTGCATTTTACGGATGTACAAAGCTCATCTCAGTCGCGATCCCGGAGGGAGTGACAGCCATCAGCCCAAGTACATTTTACGGATGCACAGGGCTTACTTCGGTCACGATCCCGGATAGCGTGACGACAATTGGCACGAATGCATTTTCGAAATGCACGACGCTTACCTCGGTTAGCATTCCCAACAGTGTAACAACTATTAATAACTTTGCGTTTTCGGAAACAGCACTGACCTCAATTGTGATTCCCGAAAATGTAACGACCATTGGCCAAAGTGCATTTGTAAAATGCACAGGACTAACCTCAGTCACCATACCGGGCAATGTGACCAACCTTGGCGGGTATGTATTCTACTACTGCTCAAACTTGGAAACGGTGACCTTTGAAGGAGAGACCCCGCCTGCCGCAATTGGAATAGAACTTCTTAATGAGTGTGACAATTTAGCCGCCATCTATGTTCCTGCAGATAGTGTGGACTTATATAAAGCGGTACCCAGTCTTGAGCCTTATATAGATTTCATCATTACGGAGCCGGTTAGCCTGCATGTCCGTACGGATAGCCTGGATCTGATTGGGAATAGTCTTTCTTACCGGAACAGCGGCGGAAGTTTAACAACTGTTGATCCTACGGCGGCGGATATTACCGATACTGCGGAAGGCTGGGCGTGGTATCTGCATGCCAATACAGCTTTAGGTTACCCGGCTAAAACCCTTGTCTTAAACGGCATAGCCGTGGATACGACGGATCAATGCGGCATCCGGATTCCTACTGGCTCCGCCATAGTGCTTGCGGACGGGAGCAGGAATGATGTAGCTACTTCTTACGTGGGCGCTGCTTACGGTGTCATTAGCGGGGGAACGGGAACGGAAACCCTGACAATCAAAGGAAATGGAGAATTTCACATCACAAGCGGCGGTGCGAGTACGACTAAAAGCTCGGGCCTGTATGTATGGGGAAATCTTGTGCTGGAAAGCGGAACTATTTATAGCAAGGTAAATGGCTCT
Source organism: Bacillota bacterium (assembly GCA_023390115.1). GTDB lineage: Bacteria > Bacillota > Clostridia > Acetivibrionales > DSM-27016 > Anaerobacterium. Next base: position 54,936 of record JAEWDM010000023.1, on the reverse strand, counting down.
GACATCAGCAATCTGGTTCCTTTCTATGCGATAAACTTTGATTCGAGTCTAAAAGCTTACCAGAATTCGGGAAGCAGTTACAATCTGCCAGCCAGCTGGGGTCCGAATGCCACCTATATCTATAACAACGGAGTAAGAGCTACCGACATTAAACTGGTGAATGGGGCATTTGAGCCCTCCGCTGTTGTTACGGACAAAACCGTATACGGCGTAACGGGTGCCCCTGTTTCAGAGGACAATACCGTTACGATTACGCTGACCAACGACACCTTTTCCGGTCTTGCGGTGGACGGGGATGTTTCCGGCTGGTTTACGAATCTACCCCAGGGTATTACGGCAAAGGTGGAAAGCTTGGACTTGCAAACGGAGATCACGGTTGCCTTTGCAGGAACTCCGACAGAGGTATCCGATGCGTCAATGGCAATCACCATTCCGGCAGACAAGCTGGAAAGCGGACAAGCATTGGCTGTTACCTCCAACGGCAGCGCAAAGTTTGATATTGCTGCGGAGGGAGAGCGCAACGATTTCCTGAATCTCGTGGCAGATGAGATCACCTATCGGAATACCAACGGCGTTCCGGTTTCGAAAAATCCGTCTGAGGAAAATATCACCGACACCTCCGAGGGCTGGAAGTGGTACCGGTCCGAAAGCGGTTCCTATGCGGCAAACACGCTGGTGCTGACGGGGACCCGTCTGGAGAGCGGGGATGCCGTTGCCATCAGCCTCCCGGAAGATTCCACCGTCGTGCTGGAAAACAGCAGCAATAATACCGTCAGAAGCCTATACGAAGGCATAGCCGGAAGCTTTGGCATCTGCGGGGACGGAGATTTAACTTTTAAGGGGTCGAACGGGATACTTACGGTCACTGGCGGATATTCAATGAATAATGGCTCCCCAAGTGCCGGAATCGGTGCGATGGGTTCGGTTACCATACAGGGCGGAAGCATTACCTCCTCCGGCTGGAAGGACTCACAGCGCAGCTACGGTATTTACAGCGCCGGGCCGGAAGCTTCCGACGGAGTGTTCATTGAGGGCGGCGAGGTTATCGCCACCGGCGGTAACGCAACGCTGCTCAGCTGCGGTATCTATTCCGAGTCAGCCGTGCGGTTATCCGGCGGCACGATTTACGCAAGGTCCGGAGAAGTGAGCGGGGAAAACGCGAAGACCCTTGCCATTTATGCAGTGAGCGGAATTACTGACACAGGTATGTCTGCCTTCCAGCTGGCAGAGGACACATACACGGCGCAAGTGTCCGTAAGTGACAACAGCGGGGCATTTTACAGCTATGTCTACGACGAAAACAGCCAGACTACCGATATAAAAATAATGCAGTCCAAAAATTCGGTAAGCAATATGGGAGGCACGGCTGCCGTTACCTACAGCGGAGCCGCCGTTGGCCTTGCCGGAGTAAGCGGACTGTTTACAGTGGATTCCAACGCAGGTGCGGTATCCTATTCCCTTGAAGCTGGCGAAGTCGGCTACACCGGTGTGGGAACGCTTACGAACGGTGCGCTCACCGTCACCAGGGCAGGCGTTTTCAAAATCGGCCTCACCACGGCGGCTACACAAACCCATGCGGCGGGTGTAAAGGTCATCGCAACCCTGACCGTAGACAAGGGGGCGAAGGCCCGTCCGGCAGGCATTAGCAGTGAGAACGCAACCACCGGAAACAACGACGGGCGGCTCGTCAACCTGACGCCCGGTACCGTTTATGAGTATAAGCTCGTCAGTGCGTCTGCCTATACCGCAGCGGCCGCTAACGAAAGCGGTGAAATCACCGGCTTGCCCGCAGGCGAATATCAGATTCGTTTTGCCGCCACCGACCTGTACAGCACAAGCGATTCCGCAACGATAGCCATCCGGGGCGGAACCTCGCAGAGCGGCGGAAAGTCTGTCACCGGCATAACAATCCCGGCAGGTGCGAACATTCCAGGAGAAAGCCGCACGATCAACGCCACGGTTGCCAACAGCGTGACCAGCCAGACGATTGCAATCTCGGTGAGTGAAGGCGCAAGCTGGGCACTGTACAGCGATTCCGCCTGCACACGGGAAATCACCAGCAAGACCATGACCCTGTCCGTGGGCTCTAACACCGCCTATATCAAGGTTACAGCGGAGAATGGCACATCGCAGGTTTACACTCTCACTATCACCCGTCAGAGCAGCTCCGGCGGAGGAAGTCCAGGCGGAAGCTCGAACAATGGCAGCAGCGGTTCCGGCGGTAATGTCAGTATTCCTGTCACCGGCGGATCGGAAAATAAGGCCGCCGTTGACAGCAAGGGCAATGCCAGCACAACCGTGACAGATAAGAACATCGCCGACGCCATTGCCAACGCCAGGGCAAGTGCCGCAAAGCAGGGCAAGAGCGCCGGGGAAATCACAGTTTCCATCAACGTTTCCATGGGCGGAAAGGATGCGGGCACCGTAACGGTAAACCTGCCAAGGGCCACCCAGCAGCAGTTAATCAGCAACAAAATCTCCGCAGTGGAGCTGACCATTGACCGCCCCGCCATTGTCATGGGGCTGAACAATGCGGCAATTACAGAAATCAACCGGCAGGCCAACGCTGATGTACAGCTGAGCGCCGCCAAAACCGACAGCGCGGCGCTGGGTACGGCGGCCAGGAACGCCATCGGCAGCCGCCCCGCTTTTGATTTCAAGGCAAGCTACCAGAGCGGCAAGGGCAGCGTGACGGATTTCGGCAAGGGTACTGTTTTTGTAAGAATTCCATATACTCCTGCTGCCGGCGAAAAGGTCGGCTACCTGTATGCCGTATATGTGGACGGCAAGGGCAATATCAGCCGTGTCCCCGGTTCGGCCTATGACGCAAACACCAAGAGCATTATTTTTGTCACCAACCATTTCTCTGTATACGGTGTCAGCTACACCGATCCTACCGCCAGGTTTACGGATATTTCCTCCAATCGGGTGAGGGAGAGCATTGATTATGTGGTGGGACGGGGATTGCTGACAGGCACCTCGGAAACCACCTTCGCCCCGGAGACTGCCATTACCTGCGGGATACTGGTAACAGCCCTCGGCAGACTGGCCGGTGCGGATGTGAGCAGCTACAAGACCGGCAGCTTCACGGATGTGAAAGCCGGAAGCACCTTCCAGCCTTACATCGAATGGGCATACAAGAAGGGCATTATTCAGGGCGTTGGTAATAATCAGTTTGCCCCCGACCGGGCCGTCACCCGTGAGGAAATCGCGGCGATCCTGCAAAATTACGCAAAGGTGACCGGCTACACTCTGCCTGTCACCCGTGAAGCAACCGCCTATGAGGATGCTTCCAGTATCGGCGGTATCTACAAAACAGCGGTAACAGCTATGCAGCAGGCAGGCATCATGATGGGCGGAAGCGGCAGCAAGTTCAATCCGAAGTCCAGTGCCACCCGCGCCGAGGTTTCCACCATGCTGCACCGGTATATCAAGCTGACCATCGACCCAGCCACCGCGCAGGGCTGGGCGCTGAACGACGCGGGACAGTATCTCTACTACAAGGACAGCAAGGCCCTCACCGGCACACAGACCATTGACGACGTGAAGTATTTCTTTGAAACCACCGGCGTTCTGAAAACAGGCTGGGTAAAGGATGGCGGCAACTGGCGCTTCTACTCCGGGAACACTATGCTGGTGGGCTTTTGGGACATCGGAGCTAATAGCGGCAGCAAAACTTATTATTTTACCAGGGACGGAATTATGGTTGCCGGAAAATGGCTGGAGATTGACGGAAAACGGTATTACTTCTATGCCGACGGCTCCCTTGCCAGAAGCACTAAAATTGACGATTACGAGGTCGATGAAAATGGCGTGAGAAAAACAAAATAGCTATAACAACAGAATAGAGCCAGAGGCAAACCCGGTGAAAACCGGGGGCGCAAAGCTGAGGGTCTAAGGCGTTTCTAACGCTATGATAGTCTGGCTGCTAAAAACCGCGCAGGGCCTGCCCTCTCCATCAGAGGGCGGGCCTTTGCCCACTTTCACGGCTTTTGACGGATAAAAGGATGTTCAGTTCTCCGCCTTCCTGTCTGTCAAATGCTGTATGATAATCTTATCATAAAAAGCAGCAGGATGAAATATGCAAAAATTAAAGGATATCGCAGGCATAATGTAGAAATACAGAACAGAGAAGCTCTGGTATGCTGTTTAGCCCTGATATATAATGATTGAGAGGTGCTTGATATGAAGATAACCTTTTTAGGTGCTGCAAAAACTGTTACAGGCTCATGCTGCCTGCTTGAGACGGGGAATGTAAAGTTTCTTGTGGATTGTGGATTATTTCAGGGGCGTTCAAAGGAGGATGCCTTAAATCAGGAGCCGTTTCCCTTTAATCCCTCCGAGATTGACTTTATATTACTGACGCATGCCCATATTGATCACAGCGGAAGGATTCCTAAAATTTATAATGACGGATTTAGAGGGGAGGTAATTGCAACAAAGGCCACTGTTGATTTGTGCAGCATAATGCTTCCGGACTGCGGGCATATACAGGAATTTGAAAATGAGTGGACTAACAGGAAGAGAGAAAGAGCGGGAAGGCCTCCGGTAGAGCCCCTGTATACCCACCAAGATGCGCTTGATTCCATGGGCCTGTTCAGAAGTGAGGAGTACGATGAGATTATAGAGCTAAATAGCGGCATAAAGGTCAGGTTTAATGATGCCGGCCATATTCTCGGCTCATCAATAATTGAGATATGGTTTACGGAGGATGGAAGAGACTGCAAAATAGTTTTTTCAGGGGATCTGGGAAACCGGGATATTCCTATACTGCGCGACCCTTCGATAATAGGGGAGGCTGATTATCTTGTAATTGAATCTACATATGGAAACAGGCTTCACGTTGATAATAAAAATAAGGTGGAGCGTTTTGTAGATATAATAAACGACACTATCAAAAAAGGCGGGAATGTAATAATTCCTTCCTTCGCGGTGGGAAGAACCCAGGAGATAATATATGGCCTTAGAAAAAAGAGGGATGATTATAATTCAAAAATTGAAAGCGTTATGAATGTGCCGGTGTTTATAGACAGTCCTCTGGCAATATCCGCAACGGAGATATTCAGAAAAAACCTTGATTGCTATGACAGGGAGGCGAGAGCATATATAGAAAACGGCGAAAATCCTTTGGACTTCCCCGGGCTGCAGTTTACAAAAACGCCTGATGAATCCAGGGCTCTTAATGAAAGAAAGGGAAGCTCGATAATTATTTCAGCAAGCGGCATGTGCGAGGCAGGGAGGATTAAGCACCACCTTAAGCACAATTTGTGGAGAAAAGAATCCACAATACTTTTTGTAGGATACCAGGCTATGGGCACTCTGGGAAGAAGGCTCGTAGACGGGGCAAATAAGGTTAAAATATTTGGGGAGGATATCACCGTAAATGCAAGGATTGAAATGATAGACGGATTTTCGGGACACGCCGACAGGGATGGGCTGATTAATTGGATTGGGGGATTCCAAAGGAAAAAGCCGCGGAAAATTTTTATTGTGCATGGCGAAGAGCGGGTTATGGATGAATTTTCAGAGTTTATAGAGAAGAAATTCAACATTGATACCGTAATCCCTGACAAAGGCGAGTACTTCACCATTAATGCGGCGGAGTTTATAAAGTCCGTACGCGAAGGCACCCGGACTTATCAATTCAAAAGGCTTGCCGTTATAGATATTCTTGAAACGCTTAAGGAGGAGTTTGACGAGCTGGCGGATATTCTTAAATCCGATTTAAAGCAGGGTAAGAGCGATGCCGAGGTAGACATGCTGTATGAAAGGCTTAAAAACCTCGGGAAGATGATGATTGACGTTCTTTAAGAGAAGGAACTGTACTCTGAAATGATGCTTCTTAACTGTAATCGACAAAAACCTGTTTATTTTTTCATTTTATTAAGGTAAAATATTTGTATAACAATTTCCTAATACACATCTTGCAGGAGTAAGCTGTAGTATGGCAGGTATTGAATTAAATTTTTCGGAAGGATGGTAGAAAATGTGGTCAATGGGGACACTCTTATTAACGCTGCTTCCAATAGCGGTAATTCTGTGTATGCTTATTATCTGGAGAAAGCCTGCGGATATAAGCGGTATTGCCGGGTGGGCAGTGATTTCTGTGATTGCCTTTTTAGGCTTTCAGACCAGTCTCGAGGTCATTTTAAGATCGTCTGTGGCAGGGCTTGTAAAATCTTTTCCCGTTTCTTTGATTGTGGCAACCTCTCTTCTTCAAATGGCGTATATGGAAAAAACCGGTGCGCTTAAAAGAGTAATAATCTTTATGAAAACAATTGCAAGTGAAAACAGGGCAGTACAAATAATGATGATTAATATAGGCTTTGGAACTCTCATGGTCGCAGTGGGGGCTACGCCTGTATCACTGCTTCCTCCTATTCTCATTGCAATGGGCTACTCCACCTATGTGGCCATTGCGCTTCCGGCAATAGGCTATGACTCTCTGTGTACATACGCACTTTTAGGCGCCCCTATAGTAGTATTTGTGGATATAGCCAACAAATTTCTGGGTGTGGGCAATGAAATCACATTATCCCAGGCGGGACGTGTTTTCTTTATGTTTCTTCCCATAGTTTCAACACTTATAGGCTTCTGTATGCTTTGGATAGTGGGAAAATGGAATGCAATAAGAGAGGGCTGGCTTCCATGCGTTATAACAGGTATGACTGTGGCGGTGGTTTCCTTTTTTACAAACAGGGTTGACAATCTTGTAGCACTCACGGGCGTGCTGTGCGGTATAGCGGTTATAGCGGTTATGGCATTGTATCTTAAGGCGTCAGGTAAAAGTGTGATAGACAGGAGCAGGCTCACCCCTGACGAGCTGAAGTATGAGAAGGAATATCCTTTGTGGAGGGCGCTTATGCCATGGATTCTGCTCATAGTAGTTATCCTGGCGTTAAATGTTCCTCAGGAGATGTTCAAATTCCTGTACTACGAAAAGCTGCTTTCAATAAACGGGCTGACGGCAGACGGATCTCCGATTGCTACCAGAGCCTTATGGAATGCCTATACGTGGATATTTATAAGCATGATTTTATCCATACCTTTTATACGCCCTACATCGGCCCAGATAAAGGATACCTTAAGGGTATGGAAGAAAAGGGCTCCCAGACCGGTGTTTTCAGCGGCTATATTCTTCTCGATAGGAGAGGTGATGAACATGTCGGGCTGGGATATGGCATCAGGCAAACAGGCTGCCGCAAGTATGGTGCAGGTGTTGGCCGGTGTTTCGGCAGACCTGTTTAAAGACGCTTATGGAGCTATAGTATCGTTTATAGGATTGTTCGGGGGATTTATAACGGGGAGCGAGGCTTCTACAATAGCCATGTTTGCCAAATACAGCCTTACCACCGGTAAAAATTTAAATATGGGCTTGACGGGTATGATAATAATAACAGCAGGTCTGGCTTTTGGAGGGGGCTTAGCCAGTGTAGTTTCTCCCGCAAAGCTCCAGAATGCCGCCGCGTCAATTGATAAGCTGGGAGAGGAAAATAAGGTAATAAGGGCTGCATTTGTGTTTTCATTACTGCTGACAGCCATAACCTCGGCGTTTGTTATGCTGTTTTTGAAGACAGGGATTCTGTAATGCACATGGTCTTTTACAGATTTAAGAGGCGGGAAGTATCATAAGTTAATCAAGAGGGACAAAGGCTTCAGTAACAAAGCCTTTGTCCCGGTAAACAAGGAGGGCTTTAAAAATGATTTGGAACAGAGAGGCCGAATGCCTGAGCAGAAAGGATATGGAGGCTCTTCAGCTGGAGAGGCTTAAGGATGTTGTGAAAAGGGCATATGAGAATGTACCCTTCTATAGGGCTAGGTTTGATGAAATAGGTCTTAGGCCCGAGCATATAAAAGCTCTTAAGGATATAGAAAAAATACCCTTTACTACAAAAAATGATTTGAGGGACAACTATCCGTACAGTCTTTTTGCCGTACCCATGAAAAAAATAGTAAGGCTTCACGCATCGTCAGGAACAACGGGAAAGCCAATAGTTGTGGGGTACACCAAAGGGGATATGGAGAACTGGTCTGAGTCCATAGCCAGGCTGGCGGTGGCTGCGGGAGCAAGTGAAGATGACATTGCGCAGATTGTTTTCGGCTATGGCCTTTTTACAGGAGGCTTCGGACTCCACTACGGGCTGGAAAGGCTGGGAGCCACCGTGGTTCCGGCTTCCAGCGGCAACTCTGAGAGGCAAATGATGCTTATGCAGGATTTTGGAACAACTATAATAGTAGGAACACCTTCATATGCACTGTACCTTTCCGAAATAGCGGAGGAAATGGGAGTAACCAAGGGAAAGCATAAATTAAGGCTGGGTTTGTTCGGAGGAGAGGGGCATACCCCTGAAATGAGAGCTGAGATAGAAAAAAGATGGGGTATTCTGGCCACTGAGAATTACGGGCTCAGTGAGATAGTGGGCCCTGGAGTTTCCGGAGAATGCTTCCTTCAGTGCGGAATGCATATTAATGAGGATCATTTTTATCCTGAAATAATTGAATCGGAGAGCGGGAAAACTCTCGGCACCGGGGAAAAGGGAGAGCTGGTGCTTACAACGCTTACAAAGGAAGGAATCCCAATGCTGAGATACAGGACAAAGGATATTACCATACTGGACCCTGAGCCCTGCAAGTGCGGAAGAAGCAGCATGAGGATGCACAAGGTGCTCGGAAGAACAGACGATATGCTTATAATAAGAGGAGTTAATGTGTTCCCTTCACAGATAGAAAGTGTGCTTGTGGGGATGGAGCATATAGGGCCGCACTACCAGATTATTGTTACAAAAAAGGGGTACATGGATGATATAGAGGTTCAGGTTGAGGTTATAGACGGAACAGTTCTTGAGAAATTCAGCCAATTGGAGAAAATTGAAAGCACAATAAGGCACAGCTTAAAAACGGTGCTTCAGATAGACGCAAAGGTTAAGCTGGTTGAACCGAAATCAATTGAGAGATTTGTCGGAAAGGCCAAAAGAGTTATAGATTTGAGAAGCAAATAAAGTAATTTACATTAAAACCTTTATAATTTATAATTTATATTGATGACTTTAAGCATTTAAACAAAACTCTTAAGGGCAGCAAAAGATTAAAACTTTATTTTTTGCAGCCTCTTTATATTGCACAGGGGGAAGAAAATATGAAAAAGCTTATGCTTGGCAACGAGGCAGTTGCCAGAGGAGCATATGAAGCAGGGGCGGCTGTGGCTTCGGCCTATCCGGGCACCCCAAGCACCGAAATCACTGAAAATATAGCCAAATATGACGATATATACTCGGAGTGGTCTCCTAATGAGAAGGTTGCTCTTGAGGTTGCAATAGGTTCATCCATAGCAGGGGCGAGATCCATATGCTCAATGAAGCATGTAGGGCTTAATGTCGCGGCAGACCCATTATTTACCGTTTCCTATTCCGGCGTAAATGGGGGACTTGTAATAATGGTTGCCGATGACCCGGGAATGCACAGCTCGCAGAATGAACAGGACAGCAGATTTTATGCAAGAGCCTCAAAGGTTCCAATGCTTGAGCCTTCAGACAGCCAGGAATGCAAGGACTATGTAAAAGAGGCCTTCAGTATAAGTGAAAAGTTTGATTGCCCTGTACTGGTAAGGCTGTCTACAAGGATTGCCCACTCACAGAGCATAGTTGAGCTTGAAGAGAGGCTTAATTATCAGCTAAAGCCGTACAGCAAGGATTTTAATAAATATGTAATGATGCCTGCGATGGCTAGAAAAAGGCATCTGGAGGTGGAAAAGAGAATGGCCGCACTGAGGGCTTGCTCTGATTCATCCTCATTAAATGCAATAGAGTGGGGAGATAAAAGCATAGGAGTAATAACAAGCGGGATAGCATACCAGTATGCGAAAGAGGCATTCGGCAATGTCTGTTATCTTAAGATAGGGCTTGTATATCCTCTGCCCGAGAAAATGATTGCACAATTTGCAGGCGAAGTAAAAACTCTTTATGTGGTTGAGGAATTGGAGCCTTTCATAGAAAATCAAATTAAAAAGATGGGTATAAAGGTAATAGGGAAGGAATGTCTTCCGGTTACCGGAGAATTGAGTGCTGAAATTATAGGGGAAAGGCTTCTCGGGCAAAAGCCGGCGGCAAATGCCCCCGCAAAGGAAGAAGTACCTGTCAGACCTCCTGTAATGTGTCCCGGATGTCCTCACAGGGGAATGTTCTATGTTCTTAAAAAGCTCAGACTTAACGTCAGCGGAGACATAGGGTGCTATACCCTGGGCGCGCTTCCTCCCACTGAGGCTATGGATACATGCATATGCATGGGTGCAAGCGTCGGAGTTGCTCATGGAATGGAAATGGCGAGGGGACGGGATTTTTCAAATAAGACTGTAGCGGTAATAGGGGATTCTACATTTATACACTCAGGCATAACGGGTCTCATTGACGTCGTATATAATAAGGGTAATTCCACAGTAATAATCCTTGACAATTCCATTACCGGCATGACGGGGCACCAGCATAACCCCACAACCGGCTTTACCATAAAGGGAGAGACAACAAAGCAGGTTGACTTAATTAAGCTGGCGCAGGCAGTAGGGGTTGAAAGAGTTCGTGTTGCGGACCCGTTTGACATACAGGGGTTTGAGAGTGCTGTAAAGGAGGAAATTAATGCCGACGGGCCTTCGGTTATTATCTCGCAGCGCCCTTGTGCCTTGTTGAAAAATGTTAAGTTTGAGGGCCCGCTCAGGATTAACGACGCCGCATGTAAAAAATGCAGAAAATGTCTTTCGGTAGGCTGCCCCGCCATAGTCGATAAGGGTGGGTTTATAAAGGTTAATGAGGCATTATGCGTAGGATGTGGGCTGTGTACAAAGGTCTGTAGCTTTAATGCGTTTGAAAAGGCGGGTGACAGTAATGAAAAGGCTTAATATAATGCTGGTCGGTGTTGGCGGGCAGGGTACGCTGCTGGCCAGCAGGGTGCTTGGAAATGTGGCATTAAAGAGAGATTTTGACGTAAAGGTTTCAGAGGTGCACGGCATGTCTCAGAGGGGAGGAAGCGTTGTAACCTATGTTAAAATGGGGGACAGGGTATATTCCCCGCTTGTAGAGACAGGTGAAGCGGATATAATCCTTGCTTTTGAACAGCTTGAGGCATACAGATGGCTTGAGTACCTGAAGGAAGGAGGAAGGATGATTATAAACAGGCAAAGAATTGACCCCATGCCTGTTATAACAGGAAAAGCCAAATACCCTGAAGGCATTATAGAAAAGATAAGCGGCACCGGTGTGGATATTATTGCCACTGATGCTCTTGAGACGGCTAAGGAATGCGGAAATGCCAAAGCGGTAAATGTAGTGCTTTTAGGTGTGTTGGCAAAGTCTACCGGTATAGGTAAGGATATTTGGATTGAGGCCTTAAAGGAGGTAGTACCTGAAAGATTTTTGGAATCTAATTTAAATGCCTTTGAAAGAGGGTATAATACTTAAGGCATATAGGGGGAGTAGATTTATGCAGTATTGGAACAGGACATATGAGTGCATGTCCCGGGAAGAAATGAACAGAGTTCAGGCTGAAAGGCTCGCTAATACCGTTAAAAGGATATACCACAATGTTCCGTTTTACAGGGAAAAGATGCAGAAAAAAGGTGTTGAGCCGGGAGACATCAAGACGGTAGAGGACTTGAAGAAGTTGCCCTTCAGCTATAAGCAGGATCTAAGGGATACCTATCCCTATGGCTTGTTTGCTGTTCCCATGAGCGAGGTAGTAAGGCTTCATGCGTCCTCAGGCACAACAGGGAAGCAGATAGTTGTAGGTTATACAAGGAGAGATCTTGATTCATGGGCGGAGGTTATGGCCAGAACCTTAACCTCTGCGGGTACCACAAAGGAATCCTTTGTGCAGATTGCATACGGCTATGGATTGTTTACGGGGGGACTTGGAGCGCACTATGGGGCTGAAAGAATTGGGGCATCGGTAATTCCTATTTCCGGAGGAAACACTAAAAGGCAGATTCAGATAATGAAGGATTTCGGTACAAATATTCTTGCATGTACGCCCTCCTATGCTTTGTTTATAGCGGAGGAGCTTGAGGAAGCGGGAATTAAGAAGGAGGATTTGAAGCTCAAGGCGGGTGTGTTTGGAGCCGAGCCATGGTCGGCCAATATGAGAAATGAAATAGAGGAGCGATTAGGAATAGTCGCCATTGATATTTATGGCTTAAGTGAGATTATCGGACCGGGAGTTGCAACGGAATGTACCTGTAAATGCGGGCTGCATATTCAGGAGGATCACTTTATCCCTGAGATAATAGACCCTGAAACAGAAGAGGTGCTGCCGGCAGGCTCCAAGGGTGAGCTTGTTTTTACCACCATAACGAAGGAGGGCTTTCCTCTGATAAGATACAGGACAAGGGATATATCCTCCCTGGCATATGAAAAGTGCGAGTGCGGCAGAACTCTGACAAGAATGAGCAAGGTCCAGGGCAGATCTGACGACATGCTTATAATAAGGGGTGTCAACGTCTTCCCGTCACAAATAGAGAGCGTTCTCCTTGAGATAGGTGAAACCGCTCCCCACTACCTGCTTATAGTTGACAGGGTGGATAATCTGGACACGCTTGAGGTATGGGTTGAAATGACTCAGGGCTTGTTTTCCGATGAAGTGAGGCGGATCGAGGATTTGGAAAGGAAAATAAGGCACGAAATAGAAAGCACTCTGGGAGTTAGCGCAAAAGTTAAGCTGGTGGAGCCAAAAACCATAGAGAGAAGTGAAGGTAAGGCAAAAAGAGTCATAGACAAGAGGAAATTATAATACTTTTTTATATAAGCAAGGAGGAGAAGAGAATGTTAGTAAAACAGATATCGGTATTCCTTGAGAACAAATCTGGAAGGCTGGCAGAGGTCACAAAAGCCCTCGGACAAAATAATATTGACATAAGCGCGTTGTCAATAGCAGACACAACTGATTTTGGAATTTTGAGGCTGATAGTCAACAAGCCTGAGGAAGCTGAAAAAGTATTGAAGGAGAGCGGCTTTACGGTAAGCTGTACCAATGTAATCGCGATAGCGGTGCCGGACAAGCCGGGAGGGCTTGGAAAAGCGCTGGAGGTTATGGAGTCGGAGTCCATAGGCATAGAGTATATGTATGCGTTCATAGGAAAGGCATCTGACGAGGCTCTTGTAATACTGAGGGTTGAAGAGCCCGAAAGGGCAATAGAGGTATTAACCGGAAAGAATATTAAGGTTTTATCCTGTCACACTGTTTATGGATTGTAATAAATTTCATAAGGACATCAATAATTTGTATCAGACATAAATTTTAAATTGGCGTATAAATAAATATATACAATCTGATACAAGTCTGGTGTGAAGGAAGGGATAATAATTATGGGTAAGAGAATATATCTTTCTGATACGAATAAAAAAATAGGAGGCGTTTGCGGAGGGATAGGCGAATATTTCGGAATTGACCCTACTCTCATAAGACTTCTCACTGTAATAATAAGCTTTATGACGGGTGTAATCGGGGGAGTTATTGCCTATATAGTAGCATGGGCCATAATTCCTCAGCAGCCTAAATTTTAAAGCAAAAAAATAACGCATATGCGTTATTTTTTTTCCGTTTTACAATTTTCCCATTAGATGTCTGAGCATAAAAAACTTTAGCTTCCCCAGGTCTTTTTTTGCCTCTCTTATCAGAGGCTGATGGAAGCTCTGTACAAGCAGCCTGTCCTCCTCGGTGATATTTAGCGTGCTGTACCTTGAAATTATAAATTTTTTAGTGACTTCTATAAAGCTGTAGGGCCTGGTGAAAATTATACATTTATCTATTCTCTCGGAATACTGTGAGGGGGTTTCACCACTCCTTATGGAATACCCGCAAAGCGCGAGTATGCTCATATAATGCCCGTAAAGCTCAACGATGCCTTCGCGGGGCGGAAGCCTTCTTGCTTTAAATATCCTGAATTTAAACCTTAGAGCATTAACCGCCACAACAATTGCAAAAACAAGTATAAGCAGTGCAGAAATTCCCACGATGGAATAGAGCATATACGGAGGTGCTTCGTCATCTTCTTCCGGAGCAGTATCCGTAACATCCGGGGCAATTGCCACAGATGATTGATCATATCCCATGATTCTCTTCATATACTCCTCGTATGAGGGGTCGGAAATCAAATCACTGCTGTATACCGCATTGGAGCCGGTATCAGAATAGAATGCCGAGCGAAAAGGGGCTGTAGGCTCAAGGGTAAGCCATCCGAATCCGTCAAAGTATACCTCAACCCATGCGTGGGCCTGCTCATTGGTAACATTATATACGGAATTTTCGTCGGGCTGCGGAGGCAGTATAAAGCCCTCTGCATATCTTGCCGGAATACCGAGGCTGCGCACAAGGACTGCCATTGCAGTTGCATAATAGGTACAATAGCCTTCCTTGGATTCAAAAAGAAAGCTGTCAACGAAATCGCTGTTTCTAGGGATAGCCTCAGGGGTAAGAGTATATGTATAATTTGAAGACAGGTATTCTTCTATAGCTTTAACCTTATCATAATTATTGGAATATGCAGAGGAGATTTCCAAAGCAAGTGCTTTAACCCGTTCCGGCAAATCCTCAGGCAGTTGGAGATACCTGTCGTATACGGAGTCGGATATTCTTTTCAAATCCTGCAAACTACTGTAATCAAGCATTCCTATGGCACCAACCCTCATCCTTGGTATAAGCGAGCGACGGGTATAATAATTGAGCTGTCTTTTTAATGATGCGGACGATATAAAGGATAAGGGATCGCTTATGTCGGCGTCAAGCATATGCCGGAGCTCATCAAGATTCAAGTTATAGGTTAGATTAATCTCAATATTCTGAGGCTGTGTACTGCCGCCGTCATTAAAGGTTCTGTAGTCATTTCTGTATTTGCGGAGGATATAATCATTTAACAGCTCTGTTCTTGAGAGTATTTCGTCATACATCCTTGTCCTGCTCCTTCTCAATATATCCTGAAGCTTTTGGTCGGTGCTTTTTACAGTATAGGCAGTCAAGGTATAAGACATATCCTTGTCTGATACCCTGCTGCCGGAAACAATACCGTTATGATCTATGAATATCTCGGGAGATGTTGTGCCCGGGAAGCTTAAGCTGATTGTTCTCAAGGGGGTAAAGATGGATTTGGTAATTAAATTATTATATGATACCTCAATCTGATCCATATAAAAATAATCGTTTGTAAAAGAAGTGTTATTGGTTAAAAGCACATAGGCTTCATCAAAATCACTGTATTCCCGGCGCATACCCTCATCAGCGACGGCCGACTGGTTTTTTTTAAGGTCCAGCCAGCCAGAGCCTGTATATATTTCCCTGCAAGCCCCCTTAAGATATACCACCCTTGGGGACTTGACCTTCATTACCAGTGTGTTGTCAAGTGTCACTTTACCTCCCAGCCTGTCGCTTCTCTGTCCGAAGCCTGATGAGCTGATAGAGAAATATTCAAAAGAGCTGTAGCCTGAAAAAGAGTTGCTGAAAAAACTGAATATGGAGTTAATCCGCTGATCCAGCCACTTTATTTCCAGGGGCTTGCTGCTTGCCGGAAGGCTTATTGAGAAAAGAACTATTATAGCGCATACAGGAAAAAGCAGTATTGAAAAATAAGCGGGGCTTATATGCTGTCCGGCTGCTCCTGCATATTTGTCCGTATAAATATGCTTTAAATAATAAAGTATCATAAGAGAAATAAAGAGATAAAAAGAGGAATAGCTCACAAATATATCATAAATCCATTGAATAACGTAGACGGAAAGCCCTCCTGCCAGAAGCATAAAGAAGTTAAACCTTTTTATAGTAAAAATAAATACCAAAAGGGTTATGGGAAGGCATATCAGCAACGTCAGGTACGGCTTATATGCGGGGTTTATTATATCCATTCCATGGGTATAATCGAAAATCCATGAAGAAAACTGGAATATTTGAGCCGGCAGGGCGTCCAGCCTATGTGACGACGCAAGGTATATAATAAAGGCAGCAGGAAGCATTGCCAACACTCCCGCAGATATTATTCTGCTGATTTTATTTAAAAAGACAAGCCCGAACAGGCAGCTCAGCAAAAATACAAACGGCAGCAGGACGTAGGGGCTGTAGTCAAATAAAAGCGAAGTGGTCAAAGCATATATAATGCTGAAGCTGAATAACGACGATAGCGCAACATCCGTAAGTTTTCCAAAAAGCTTTTTTAAATCAACCATAGCTACCTCTCCAGAATAAGTTTTATATCATCCTCAATACCCACCCTGTATGTACTCACGCCCAGCTCGGGAAGGGAGGAAACAATGTTATCCGCTTCACTGTCCTTTTCGCCGGTCAGCGATTCGGGCGAAACATATATAAGGCTTATTTTGTATCCCAGGAAATTTATTTTATACAGCTCGTTGTAAAGGTCGTAATTTATTTTAGATGTAAAAATTATTATATTGGTATTTTTTATTCCTCCGGAAAGATATATTTGAAGCAAGTCCTTGATGCCCACGCTCTGGTTGAATTTTATTTTTGAAAGCAGGCTGTAAATGCTTTCAAAGTCTCCGGGGTCTTTTGCCTCAACGCTTACTATCTCGGAATTATAGTATACAAAATCAATAGGAAGCCAGTTTTCCAGACAGTAATAAACAATTGCTGCGGCGCACTCAATAACCTTATCCTCAATTATTGTACCGTATTCAAATGAGTAATTGCTTTTTTCCAGATCAAGGAAAAGAATCGCATTTGTCTGCGTAGTGCTCTGGTAGTTTTTTACATAAAGCTCACGCATCTTTGCCGAAAGCTTCCAGTGAATCCTTTTAAGGCTGTCTCCGCCCGCATACTTTCTGATGCTTGAAACTGTAGCCATATCCTCTATGCCTGAGCTTAAGGCTGCGTGTGAGTCCGATAAAAAAACGGATCCTATATTGAATTTTTCCAGGTGTATTATCCTGGGGTAAATGGTTATATCCTTGCTTTCAGAGAACAAATAGGTAAGCTTGAATATTCCCAAAAGGTCTTCTATCTCAAACGATTTTATGCCGACGGGATAGCAGCCTCTGTATCTGCACTCCAATTCAAAAATAAAGCTGCTCTTTTTAAAAGGGCTTAAAGAAAAGCTCTCGGACGCAAGCTGATTTGCAAAAAGCGAGCCGGCACCATGAAAATTAACCTTTATATAGGGGTAAAGTATAATATCCTCATTAGTTATATTTATGGTAAGGCTTACCCTGTCTCCCTTGACAGCAATCTTTCTGCCGATATCCTGTATAAACTTGAAGCGTACATACACAATCAGTGTATAAATAAATGATATAACAGGCAGCATTACAACAATAAAGAAAATGGTATAGGGTATTTTGCCCCCGTAAAAATATATGAAAATGAAAGACATTATAAGCAAAGCGGCGTAAAGTGCCCTGTTTTTTTTCATACATACCTCAACCCTTTATATTTAGTCCATCACAGGAACTCTTACCCTGTCTTCAATGGAAAGCAGAATATCCCCCGCGGTAACCTTTTTCAGCCTGGCCTCCTGCTTTAGAATAATTCTATGTGAAAGCACAGGTATAATCATCTTTTTTACATCATCCGGAATAACATAGTCCCTTTCATTGTAAAGAGCCCATGCCTGAGCTGCCCTGAAAAGGGACATTGAGCCTCTGGGGCTTGCTCCAAGGGATATGTCGGAATGCCTTCGCGTCTCGGTTACAATATCTACTATATAATTATTAAGGCTTCTATCTACATGAATGTCCTTAACCTTTTGCTGAAGCTGGGTTATCTCACTGCTGTCGGCTACCGGCCCCAGCTCGTCCAGTGGGTTTGAGTGCTGAAACCTGGAAAGCATATAGCTTTCCTCGCCGGGAAGAGGGTAATTTATTGATATTTTCATAAAGAACCTGTCAATTTGGGCCTCAGGAAGAGGAAAGGTGCCCAGGTACTCTATAGGATTCTGTGTGGCAAGCACCATAAAGGGCTTGGGCAGCATATAGGTGTTTCCGTCGACCGTAACCTGGCCCTCCTCCATTACCTCAAGCAGGCTGGCCTGGGTTTTTGGAGAGGTTCTGTTTATTTCATCTGCCAGCACTATCTGACTCATTATGGCGCCGGGACGGTATTCAAACTCATATGTTTTCTGATTAAAAATAGAAAAGCCTGTTATGTCGGAGGGTAGAATGTCGGGGGTAAACTGTATTCTTTTAAAGGAAGCATTAAGGGATTTTGCTATAGAGGCAACCAAACTGGTTTTTCCCACACCCGGCACGTCCTCTATAAGAATATGCCCTCTGCATACGAGAGAGATTAATGCAAGCTCAATACAATTTTTTTTGCCAACCATAACCTTTTCAACATTGTCTATTACTCTTTTAAGTACCTTTGCAGATTGCTCCATGGTATGACTTTTCCTTTCAGATTAAAGTATTCATAAGACATTATTAAATTAATATTAACATTTTTGGGCTGCAAATAAAAGTGAATATTTTATTAAAATGCGTGAGATTCATTTAATAAATTTTACAGTTAAGGAAATCTTAGAATGGAAATGTGGCACAATAGATGAAATAAAAGACAGGGCCCCGCCGCTCTGCAAAAAATCCGGCACCCTGCCGTGCGATTTAGCTTTGCTGCCGCAGGATGCCGGATGCTTTCATTGCATTTTTAAAGCTCAAGCTGCTTCAATATATCCTTGAGGGCCTGTCCCGACCTTGCAAGCTGCTCAGACTCAGCCTCACTTAAGGAAATATCTATTATTCGATCTATGCCCTTTTTGTTTACAACCGTCGGAACACTCAGGCATATGCCGCTTAGTCCGTACTGTCCGTCAAGCAGGCTGGATACCGTAAGAATAGAGCTTTCGTCTCTTACAATGGCCTCGACTATTCTTCTTACCGCTAAAGCAACGGCGTAATAGGTCGCTCCCTTCCGGTCTATTATATTGTACGCGGCGTTTTTAACACTCTCATATATATCGTTTTTTGAAAGGCTGTCGCTGCATATGTTGAAATCGTTGCAGTAATTATCCATGGGTATGCCCGCAATGTTTGTGAGACTCCAGGCAGGCACCTCGGTATCTCCGTGCTCCCCTATTATATAGCCATGTACATTTCTTGTATCCAGCGAGACATGCTCGCTCAAGAGATATCTAAAGCGTGCCGTGTCTAAAACCGTGCCCGACCCCAGCACCCTGTCCGCCGGAAAGCCGGATATTTTGTAAGTCACATATGTAAGTATATCCACGGGGTTTGTTACCACAAGAAGAATGCAGCTATTGTTGTGCTTTATAACCTCACGTATAATATCCTTAAAGATTGAGGTGTTTTTATGGACGAGATCCATTCTTGTCTCACCGGGCTTTTGGTTGGCGCCGGCGGTTATAATGACTATATCCGCGCCTGCGCACCCGCTGTAATCCCCTGTATATATTTTTACCGGCCTTACAAACGGCATACCATGATTTAGGTCCATGGCCTCGCCCTCTGCTTTGGCGGTATTTCTGTCAATAAGAACTATCTCTGAAATCAGTCCGCTCAGCATAAGCGTATAAGCTGTGGTAGAGCCTACAAAACCGGTTCCTATAATAGCCACCTTATTTATAGTCTTATCGTTCATATCAATTTGCCTCCTATCAGTAAAAAGCTGCTTTGTTATATTATACCTCAAAAGGCAAGGCATATAACATGAATTATTTTATACCCCGATATCCTGAGCATTGATTAATAAACCAACAAACTGGTATAATGTTGTGAAGGAATAAAGTGGTGATATTATTTTCAGTATTTAAATCTGGTTTGGGAGGATACGATATGAATGCAGAAGTTTTGGCGGTAGGGACAGAGCTGTTGATGGGACAAATAGCAAACACAAATGCTCAATATATTTCACGCAGACTTCCCGATGTGGGGGTAGGCGTATATTACCATAGTGTTGTGGGAGATAATCCTGAAAGACTGAAGGAAAGCCTTGCTCTGGCATTGAAGCGCTCAGACGCCGTGATAATGACGGGAGGGCTGGGACCTACGCAGGATGATTTGACAAAGGAGACAGTTTCGGAGCTTTTAGATAAAAAGCTTGTGCTGCATGAGGAAAGCCTTAAAAAAATTGAGAGCTTTTTTAAGGGTGTGCACAGGACAATGACGGAAAATAACGTAAAGCAGGCCTACCTTCCCGAAGGCAGTATTGTTATGAAGAACAAGAACGGCACGGCACCCGGCTGTATAATTGAAAAGAATGGAAAAACGGTGATCTTGCTTCCCGGGCCGCCGTCGGAAATGAGGCCTATGTTTGAGGAAAACGTTATTCCGTACTTTGAAGATAGAGCAAGCTATAAGCTGGTATCCAGGTTTATAAGAATTTTCGGAATAGGCGAGTCGGCTATGGAGACACAGATACTTGATTTGATACAGGGCCAGGTAAATCCCACAATAGCTCCTTACGCAAAGGAAGGCGAGGTTACCATAAGAGTTACTGCAAAATGTGCAAGGGGCGAGGATGGGCAAGAGCTTCTAGGCCCGGTAATAGAGGAAATTAAAAAAAGGCTGGGAAATGCGGTATATTCAACTGAGGATAAAAATATGGAGGAAGCGGCGGGCGAGCTTCTGATAAGCAAAGGCATATCACTTTCGCTGGCGGAGTCATGCACCGGAGGCCTTATCGCAAGCAGGCTTACGGCAATACCGGGCATATCCCGTGTATTTAACAGAGGCATTGTCTGCTACAGCAACCAGTCTAAGATTGAAAATCTGGGAGTGAATACGGAAACACTTCAAAAGCATGGTGCGGTCAGCAGGGAAACCGCGGTTGAAATGGCTGAGGGAATTCTTAAAAACGCAAAAACCGATTTGGGTTTATCGGTTACGGGAATAGCGGGACCGGAAGGCGGCACGGCAGAGAAGCCCGTGGGGCTGGTCTATGTGGCTCTCGCTCACAGCGGAGGAGTGGAATGCAAGGAATTCAGGTTCTGGGGAAGCAGGGACAGAATAAGAAACGTAACGGTGCTTAATGCGCTGGATATGATAAGACGGCATGTGCTGGAGCAAAAATAAAAAATAAGTATGTCCTTGTGTGCCGGAAGGGATTTTCAACCAGGGCATTAATTTGACTGAAACAGTCAGGGGGAAGCATTTTGGAGAATGCACAGAGGAGAAAAATTGCCGGGGCCGCCGTTATAGTTATGTCGGCACTGGTAATAAGCAGAATTACGGGGTTCCTAAGGTCTACACTTGTCCCCAATATGATTGCCGAGACATGGAAAATGGAGGCATTCAACCTCTCCTTCAGAATTACTGATTTTATGTTTAATCTTCTTGTGGGAGGAGCTATTGCCGCCGCATTAATTCCCGTACTCTCTGGATATCTGGCAAAGGGTGAGGAGGAGGACGGCTGGAAGGCGGTAAGTACGTTTGTTAACATTACCTTTATAGGCATGGTCGCGGTAAGCGTGCTTGGTATAATATTCGCACCTCAGATAGTGGGGGCTATGGCTCCCAGGTTTGATGAGCGCACCAGAGATTTGGCTGTGACGCTTACCAGAATATTGTTTCCCTCGGTTGCTTTTCTGATGCTTGCGGGTATGACCAATGGGGTTCTGAACTCTTACCAGAGGTTTGCGGCGGCGGCTTACGGGCCTTCTCTTTACAACATAGGAAGTGCCTTAAGTATTTTGCTTCTCAGCCGCTTCGGCGTTGAGACAGCAGTTTTCGGCATGGCATGCAGTGCTGCGGTTTATTTCTTTTTCCAGCTTTCATTTGCACTGAAAAATTTAAAGCATTACAGATTTAAGATATACTTGGGGCACCAGGGATTCAGAAGGCTTTTCAAGCTTGCTGTGCCATCTCTTGTTTCCTCATCCGTAATGCAGGTAAATGTCCTGATTTCATCATTCTTTACCGTTTTATTCAGCGGGGGCATAAATGCATATACAATGGCAAACGATGTCTGGCAGATGCCCTTCGGAATATTTGCGGTGGGAATGGGGGCGGCGATATTGCCCTCTCTGTCCGAAAAGCTCGCTTTAGGTCAGGTAGAGGATTATAAGGAAATATTGCTTAAGGGCCTGAAGTCCGTTATATTTTTTACAGTTCCGTCTGCAATAGCATTCATAGTGCTGAGCAAGCCTATAATAGCCGCTATTTATAAATGGACGGCCAAATTTGACCTCGGCCTTATTGATAACACCGGAAATATACTGATGGTATTTTCAATTGCCGTTATTGCACACTCCATGCTTGCAATAATAAACAGGGCCTTTTATGCAAATAATGATACAAAGACGCCTCTCTATGTGGGAATAGGGGCGGTATTTCAGACGGCGGTGTTAAATTATATATTTACAAAGGCCACAAGCCTCGGCCCGGCAGGAATGGCACTTTCATACTCCATAACAGGCATCGTAAACTTAAGCATACTCACGTATATTTTAGACAAAAGGATAAAGGGCATAGGCTTAAAAAGACTTTTCATATTCGTTTCGAAGGTGTTTCTTGCTGCCGGCATAATGGGAGCAGTGCTGTACATTGCCGATATGCTTGTGCCTGTTGACATATATGAGCCCTTCGGCTCATCGTCAAAGATGAGAGAGCTCGTATGGCTGCTTGGAGAGGTGATCGCAGGTGTAGCGGTATATTTTGGAGCGGTAATGCTTATGGGACTGGAGGAGGCGCGATACATGCTGAGGCTGGTTCAAGGAAAAGCTGGGAAAATATTTTCTATAATAAAAAAATTTTTAAGCAGGTAGGCAGAAATTACAAAAAGCTGTTGACTCTGTCCGGATAATGATATATAATTAACTAGAACAAGTGTTCGGAGGTTGTTAGGCTTTAGAGCGCGTTGACTATAATAATGCCGGGAGGTAGTTTAAATATGATTGAAAAGAAAAAGGCACTTGATATGGCTTTTGGGCAGATAGAAAAGCAGTTTGGCAAGGGTGCCATTATGAAGCTCGGAGAAAGCACACATATGAACATTGAGACCATTCCGACGGGTGCGCTTGGACTTGACATTGCCCTGGGAGTAGGAGGAGTTCCCAGAGGGAGGATCGTGGAAATATTCGGCCCTGAGGCTTCCGGCAAAACAACCGTTGCGCTCCATATTGTTGCCGAGGCTCAGAAAGCGGGGGGAGAAGCGGCGTTTATCGATGCCGAGCATGCGCTTGATCCCGTCTATGCAAAAAGACTGGGCGTAGACATAGCAAATCTCATAGTTTCCCAGCCGGATACCGGGGAGCAGGCTCTTGAAATAGCTGAGGCTCTCGTAAGAAGCGGTGCTATAGATGTAATAGTTATAGATTCCGTTGCGGCCCTTGTGCCAAAGGCTGAAATTGACGGAGAAATGGGAGACTCACACGTAGGCCTGCAGGCAAGGCTTATGTCTCAGGCGTTAAGAAAGCTTGCCGGAGTAGTGAACAAATCAAAAACAACTGCAATTTTTATCAACCAGCTAAGAGAAAAGGTGGGAATTATGTTCGGCAATCCTGAGACGACTCCTGGAGGCAGGGCACTCAAATTTTATGCATCT
Organism: Bacillota bacterium; assembly: GCA_023390115.1. Lineage (GTDB taxonomy): Bacteria > Bacillota > Clostridia > Acetivibrionales > DSM-27016 > Anaerobacterium. The sequence goes on along the minus strand of JAEWDM010000023.1, from coordinate 31,458 downwards.
GTCAGGCTGGACGTAAGAAAAATTGAAATCATAAAGCAAAACAATGAAATGATTGGAAACAGGACCAAGGTCAAGGTTGTTAAAAATAAGGTTGCACCTCCCTTTAAAGAGGCCGAGTTCGATATTATTTACGGTCATGGAATATCGAGAGAGGGAAATGTGCTTGATGTGGCTGTTAATCTGGAGATAGTCAATAAAAGCGGGGCTTGGTTTTCCTATAACGGGCAGAGAATAGGCCAGGGAAGGGAAAATGTAAAACAGTTTCTGAGAGAGAACAAGGAAATAACCAATGAGATAGAGGCTAAAATAAGAGAAAACTACAATAAGGCTTTTGTCCAGAGCATAGATGCGCACGTTGACACAGAAGAAAACGAAGAGGACATTTAGAGAAACCGTCATTATACACCGGAAGTGATGCCAAACCGATAGCACGGTCGGATCGCTCGTAGGGACAGGCCCCTGTGCCTGCCAGTGCATGTCTGCCCGAATAAATCCCGGGCAGACCGGGCATGCGGCCGGATCGCTCATATGGGGCGGGGAATAATGCAATGGTTTAAAACAATGGGCGACAAATGAATATATAAAGGGGTGGGCTTTTTGCACATTACATCAATCGAAAAGAACAGCAGAAATAAAGACAGGCTGTCGGTCTATGTTGACGAAAGCTACCTTTTTTCTATTTCGGAGGAGGACTACATAAGGCTTAACCTTTATGAAAAAAGAGAAATTACGCAGGAAGAGATTGATTATATAAAAACAAACCTCAATTTCAATTCTGCCAAGTATTTTGCAATAAGGCACCTTGCACTCAGGATAAGGACGGAGAAGGAAGTGCGGAGCAGGCTTGAGCACATGGGCTATGACGTTTTGACGGTAAATAATGTTATTAATGAGCTTAAGGCCATGGGCTACTTAAATGACAGAATTTATGTACAGAAATATCTCTATGACAGGAGCAAATTAAAGCCGAAATCAAAAAAAATGCTTAGGGCTGAGCTGCAGAGCAAGGGAATACGCGAGGAGCTGATACAAAGTGAGCTGGATGAAATGGAAATAGATGAAGCTGCTCTTGCCGTGGGTCTTATAAAAAAGAAATTCGGGAAATACAACCTCAAGGATGAAAAAATAATTAAGCGGGCTTATTTATTTTTAAGGCATAGAGGGTTTGGATTTGACGTGATAGAATATGCCGTAAGAAGTTCTTCCGGGGAGAACAGCTAGCACCCTGTATATTATTGATTTTAAGCTGCCTTAACGTTTAAGTGCTTTTGGCACTGCTGTGCTCCATAAGCTGATTACCATATTGGGCTATGTCAAGGTGCAGCTCAAAGCGGTGCTTTCCTATATCCCTGTAGAATCTTATAAGGCAGCCCGCGGTGGTTTTTTGAGCCAGAGGGAGAGTATACCTGGCTATTGAGTAATATCTCTTTTCGTCATCTTTAATTCCCTTCAGCCTCGAATAAATACGCAGTGTATTATGTGCGTTGCTTCGCACAGCCTCTTCTATGCTATCTACATAATAGCCTCCTCTGTATACGGCAAGCTCAGGGCTGCTCATATATATGCGCCTTATATAATTTTCATATCTTCTATGACTGTCAAGAAGCCTTATGTTGACATGCTGAGGCACCGTCATATCCTGCACGAGGTGCAACGCGGCACCCAGATAAAAAATTGACATCTCAGGCTTGTTCTGTGTCCAGTGCATAAGTGATTTTGCATAATACTCGTTAGCAAGTGAGAGTGCGTTTTTATTCCCATAAAGTCCTTTGTTTTTTATAGGATTATAAAAATGCCCCATGCTTTTAAAATTTTGGTCGGCCCATGTCACCCCGTCGTTAAGAGCTGTTGTGTAATCACTGAAAAAGCTGTGGGCATCTGAAAATTTATCGTTTTTTATTATATCCAGCGCCTGAATGTTTATAAATTTATGAATCTGACATTCTGTGTTAATTATAATCTTTTTAAACGGGTTTGCCGCCCTAACGATGTATTTTAGAAGCACACCGTATGTCCTTTCAAATTTTCCTGGCATTATGTCACCTCGTTGGTTTCACTGTTAAGCATAAAGTAATATTTATTGCTTTCACTTGCGGCAGTTAATTTTTCCCGAGTTTTTTTATACTGCCTTCCTTATCACACAGCACAATTGAATCAAGGCTTGCCTTTAGATTGCCCTTAAAAGCGGAAATATACTCCTGTCTGAGCTGCTGCTGCTCATACCTTTCTTCCGGTGTAAGTGCACCTGCTTTTGATTTTCTGGATAATTCATTAATTCTCTGTATTTTTACAGCATCCATTTTGCTCACATCCCTTCATACAAGTATTATAAATTATTAATTTATGTAATGGAAGGGCAAAGAATAACAGAATATGCCCGTTTTATAAAATATTAATCCTCTTTATGTAACAGGTGGAATTGTACTTGAATAAGATGGATATAGGTACATTAAAATATATCTTATGAAAGGGATGTTTTGTATGTCGAATAGATGTGGCTTTGGCGGATTTTTTAACAATGACGAGCTGCTTTGGTTTATTATCCTCTTCCTTTTACTGTTCTGCTGCAATTGGAATTTCGGACCATTCAACAATGCGGCATGCGGAGCTTGTTAAGCATACCCGCGGCGTTTATAACAGAATTTATACCAAATTTATACCAAAATCAGGGCTATTATAATGCTCCGGAGGTATAGCCTTTGGCCTTATGTGTTTTTAACAGCCTGATTACAAAGCTTTTCAACCTGTTAAAGAGCTATGGGCCGCAAAAAAACTTTTTACATTATTTTGAAAAAGAGTTGGCAAAGCTATGTCCAACTCTTTTTGTCCCTGTTCTGCTATAGCAGTGCCGGCAGTTCATTTTCCGCATCATATCCTTAATTCTTCAGACCGTTTTTTTCAACTATTATCTGTGAAATATCATATTCCTTTCTATACAGGGATAAATCCTGCTGATAGTCCTTGCCTGTGTACCGTTCTCCTGTCTCTATATCAAATGCCTCCGACTGGCTCGGCATGTAAATGTATTCATCGGTTACTAAAGAGCCGTTTCTTAAAAGAGCATATCCTCTGCCGGAATTGAACAAGTCCTTGCCTATGGCATAGGGCGCATCCAGATCCATGAGGTTGGCGATTGTAGGCAGTATATCAATTTCTCCTCCTGTTGTCGCGATTGTCTTGCCCTCCTCTATTCCGGGGCAGTGTATGATTAAAGGCACCTTTTGTATCCTCTGCCACTCAAACTCATTGTAGGTAAAGCCCAGAAACTCATCCAGATCGGTTGTATCATGCTTGGGTATTGCATAATGGTCACCGTAAATCACCAGCAGACTGTTATCATATAAGCCTTCGGACTTAAGATCCTCTATAAATTCTCCAAGGCATATATCCGCATAATTTGCACCCATAAAGTACTGCCCCAGCACCGAATCCTTATATTTCCCCGGATTGAGGCTGCTTCTGCCGGAATAGTCGAAATTATAGGGGAAATGGCTGGACAGAGTTATCAGCAGGCTGTAAAAGGGCTCATCGGTATCAATCAGGGAGAGAGATTGCTTAAAAAAGGACCAGTCGCTTAATCCCCAGCCCACCTTGTCATCCAATTCAAAACTTGAATTGGTATGGAACTCCTTAAAGCCGAGAGATTTGAACATTACGGCCCTGTTCCAGAAGCTGGGCCTGTTGGCGTGAAAGGCGTAGGTATTGTAGCCCTCCTCATTCAGCATTTTTGGGAGAGAATGATAATTGTTTCCGGGATACCTGAAATTCACGCTTCCCTGTCTTATGGGATATAAAGAGGTATTGGCCAGAAACTCGGCGTCTGAGGTATTTCCGTCACCTATTTGATAATAGAAATTACTGAAATAGGTGCTTTCTTTTATTAGTTTATTTAGATTAGGAGTAATTTCCTGACCGTCTATAGAACTGTTTATCGCAAAAGCCTGAAGGGCTTCTACTTGAATCATTATAAGATTCTTGCCCTTTGCGGCTCCTCTGTATTTAGTTCCGTCCGCCCTACGGTTTTGGTAAAAATTTTGAATTTCCTCTCTTTCAGGTGCAGACAGTGTGCGGTTTTCCAATACGGTTTCATTGATAAAATTTTTAGTGTCATAGCAGTGATAATAAAGAACACCCATATACTGGCTCACATAGTTATTATCAATAGCAAAGGAGGGCTTATAGGCCTTGGAATATGAGAAATATATTCCCGATACGCCTATAGTCACCATTAGTACGGCAAGGACCAGCCTTTTCAATATGTGAAGCTTTGCAGGCTTCATTTTTACCATTGCTATAAAAAGAGCCGCCATAAAGGGGAGATCAAGGATGAATACAACATCCTTGGGCTTGAAGAGGCTTGCAACGCTGCATCCTATCGAATCCACCACACCTACCTGGTATAATATGGGGACGGAAATGGGGTGATAATAATAACGGAAATACACTGTGTCGGCAAACAGTATAATTGTCAGCACAATATGTACAATTAAAAGAGCAACATGCCTCCTTCTGTTGAACAGCATAAGCACTGCCGCCGCTATTATAATAAGGGTGCATATTGACGACACATACATATTTCTGTTGAGCCATCCTGTAAAGGGCAGAGTGTTAATTTTAGAGGTAAACTGAAAGTAAAAGGCCTTTGCAAAAATTGCCGCTAAAAATAGAAGCCAGTATGCTGCTTCGGCAATTATGGGAAGGCAGCTTTTAACGTTTTTCCTTATCAGTGAGCGTATCTCTCTTGCCATTGAGCTTAATAAATTCAAAATTGCAGACTCCCTTCATAATATAATAAAGAACATTAAAAATTTAATTCCGTACTTATATTTCCAAAAAGGAAAAGCAACAGCATTTTATATTGAGCTTTAGAGTGCTCACTCTTTCAGAGTGCATTGACTATAAGTATTGTTGACTCAAAGCCTATAATTATTCTAGTTCAAATGCTTTTTAATTTCAACATAGTCTGACGAAAGATTTTTAAGTTGACATTTCTGTATTGATAATAAATAATAGTAGAGAATAAGCTACATGCCGTAAGCATAATAAATAGAGGCATTTAAGATTGGAGAGCATAATTTTGAAAAGGAAAATTGGCATTGTTTCACTGGGCTGCCCCAAAAATCTTGTAGACAGTGAGATAATGCTGGGCTTGCTTAAAAGCTGTGACTACGAGATAACAAATGATGAAGCGGCGGCTGAAATTATTATAGTGAATACCTGCGGCTTTATAGAGTCTGCCAAGCAGGAATCCGTTAATGCCATCCTGGAAATGGCCGGGCATAAGGCGGATAAATGCCAACTGCTTATTGTGACGGGATGTATGGCCGAAAGATATAAGGAAAAAATTATTGAGGAAATTCCCGAGGTGGATGCAGTAGTAGGGACCGGAAGCTATTCTGATATAGCCCGCATTATTGAAGAGGTATGCGCAGAAGGCAAAAAGGTAGTATGCGGAGGGCTTCATGGAACAGATTATCTCGAAAATTCCAGAGTAGTTTCAACAAATAAAGGATATGCTTATATAAAAATAGCCGAAGGCTGTGATAATTGCTGCACCTATTGCATAATACCTTCACTTAGGGGTGCGTACAGAAGCAGAAGGCTTGAGGATATAATAAGAGAAGCGGAAACGCTCGCTGCCGAGGGGATACAAGAGGTTATACTTGTGGCTCAGGACACGACAAGGTATGGAACTGATATTTACGGAAGGAAAAGGCTTTCAGAGCTTATGCGTAGCCTAAGCGGAATTGGAGGTATAAAATGGATACGGCTCCTTTACTGCTATCCTGAAGAAATTGATGAGGAGCTTATGGACGAGATAGCGACAAATAAAAAAGTATGCAAGTATATGGATATACCCATACAACATGCCTCCGATAAGATATTAAGGCTTATGGGAAGACGGGGAACGCGCGAAGAATTAGGGAGAGTCATTTCAGGCATAAGGGAAAGAATTCCCGGGGTGGTTATAAGAACCTCTCTCATTGCCGGATTTCCCGGGGAAACGGAGGAGGACTTTTCCGAGCTTTTTGAATTTGTAAGGGAGTACAGGTTTGACAGGCTGGGAGTCTTTACATACTCAAAGGAAGAAGATACTCCTGCCGCAGGGTTTGAACAGCAGGTGCCGAAAAGGATAAAGCAGAGGCGGTATGATAAAATTATGGAGCTTCAAAAGGGAATTACGCTTGCACATAACGCCGCAAGAGTGGGGAGCGTATATCATGCTATTGTAGAAGGAGTAGCTGACGATGGTATATTTTACTTTGGAAGAACCTGCGGAGAGGCCCCGGAAATTGACGGAACGGTTTATTTTACCAGCCCGGAGCCTCTGGATGCGGGGCAATTTGTAAAAATAAAAATTTTAGATGCAAGCCATTATGATTTGATAGGAGAGGTTGTAAATGAATCTGCCCAATAAAATAACTTTTTCAAGGATATTAATTGTGCCGGTATTTATGATTTTTGTTATTCCGTTTCCCGATTGGGTTTTGTACAGCAGCCTTCTTGAATTTGTCCGTCCCCGCATGCTGCAGTTTAATGAATTCATACTTAACTACGGAAATTATATTGCGGCAGTAATTTTTATTATTGCATCAAGCACCGATGGAGTGGACGGCTACATAGCAAGAAAGAGAGAGGAAGTAACAAAGCTTGGGAAGTTTCTTGACCCCATTGCAGACAAGCTTCTGGTGACTGCCGCCCTTATAGCTCTGGTGGAAAGAAATGCAATAACCGGAGGCGGAATTTCGGGATGGGCTGCAATGATTATTATGGCAAGAGAATGGATTGTTACCGGCTTGAGGCTTATAGCTGCGGGAGAGGGCATAGTTATTTCGGCAAGCAATCTCGGTAAAATAAAAACCGTTTCTCAAATGATAGCAATTTCATTTACCCTGCTGAACAATTTCCCCATTTCCCTTATATTTCCTGAATTTCGCTTTGACAGGTGGGCCATGCTGGCTGCTGTTATAATTACCGCATATTCAGGGTATGATTACTTAAGTAAAAATTTTAAGCTTATTAACACTAAGGAATAGAGACGCGGCAGTAATAAAAATAAATAAAAAATTTACCGGAAATTATTGCATAAGCATTAAATATATTATATACTCATAGTATCAGCAATTATTATCAGGTAATAATTATGCTGTAACTCACGTTGATTGCTGTACATATAATTGAGCTTGAGAGGTGTAATAAATGAGCAGGTCTTCCTCTATGAAAAAGGAAAGACAAAGTATGCTTGCCCAGAGGGTTCAAGATAATCCTTTTTTAACTGACGAAGAGCTTTCTGAAATATTTTCAGTCAGTATTCCTACTATAAGGCTTGACAGGCTTGAGCTTGGAATACCTGAGCTGAGGGAAAGGATAAAGAATGTTGCCTCTGAAAATCATAGAAAGGTAAAGTCGCTGCACAGCAAGGAGATAATAGGCGAGCTGCTGGATATATCCTTAAACAAAAAGGCTATCTCTATGCTGGAAACCGACAACTCAATGGTTTTTGAAAAAACAAAAATAGTCAGAGGCAATTTTATATACTCTCTTGCGGAGTCCGTTGCAATAGCGGTTATTGACGCGCAGGTGGCATTAGTGGGTGTTGCGAACATTAAATATAAAATTCCCGTCTATGCGGGAAGCAAGCTAATCGCCAGAGCAGAGGTGAGAAGAATTAAAGAAAATAACTTTGTAGTATGGGTAAAAATAACGGAGAAGCAGATGGAAGTTTTCAGGGGAAAATTTATTCTTGTATCTATTAAATAGCTTTAGCATAGTAATTAATGCGGCGCGGGCTTTTTATTTAAAATAAAATCCGGGAGTGAAAGAATTGATTATATTAGTAGACGCAATGGGAGGAGACAATGCTCCGGAAGACATAGTAAACGGAAGTATGGATGCCATTAACGAGGCTGAAGGGTTTGATATAGTGCTGGTCGGAGACAGCCGGAAAATCGGCCGTATAATCAATGAAAGAAAGTTTGACAGTCCCAGATTAAGGGTGCACCATGCAGGGGACGTAGTGACAAATGAGGATAAGCCTACAAAGGCTATCCGCAGTAAAAGGGATTCCTCCATGGTAGTGGCTTTTAGGCTTTTGAAGGAAAATAAAGGTGATGTACTGCTGTCTGCAGGCAACAGCGGGGCATTGATGGCAGGAGCTTTGTTCATACTGGGAAGAATGAAGGGGGTCGACAGGCCGTCACTTCCCGCGATAGTGCCCACCAGAACAGGAAATGCTCTTATAATCGACTCCGGGCTCAACACCGTATGCAAGCCTGTAAATTTCCTTCAGTTCGGTATAATGGGATCTGTTTATATGAAGGAGATTTTTAATGTAGACAATCCCAAGGTTGGACTGATAAATGTGGGGGCCGAGCAGTCCAAGGGAAATGAGCTTATAAAGCAGGCGCATTCGCTGCTGGCGGAGTCTTCCATAAATTTTATGGGCAATATCGAAGGGAAGGATATAATGCTCGGAGGGGTACATGTTGCAGTATGCGACGGGTTTGTAGGCAATGTAGCATTAAAGCTTCTTGAGGGTACGGCGGTGTATTTTTTCAGTAATATTAAAAGGATTTTGTCAAAAAATTTTTTAAATAAAATAGCGGCGGCGCTGATTGTTAAGGATATTAAAAAGTTTTCCCACAGGCTTGATGCCGATGAGGTGGGAGGCGCGCCGATCCTTGGAGTTAAAGGACTTGTAATTAAAAGCCACGGTTCTTCAAACGCTAAAACTATAAAAAATGTAATAATAAACAGGGCTTATGCTCTTGGGAAAACTTCTATACTGAAAAAGCTTAATGATCAATTTAAGGATTGGGAGGTAAAGGACATTGAACCATGAAATTATACAAGCCGGAATACTTGGAATGGGCAGCAGCCTGCCTGAAAAAATATTAAAAAATTCTGATCTTGAAAAAATGGTGGATACTTCTGACGAATGGATTACAAAGAGAACAGGAATTTCTGAAAGAAGGATATTGGATAAAGGTACTCCCGCATATGAAATGGGTGCTGAGGCTGCCGTAAGGGCTATAGAGGATGCCGGGATCAGTGCGGAGGACATTGGGCTTATAATAGCCGCAACCATTTCTCCCGACTATATGTTTCCTCAGACTTCGTGCCTTATACAAAGCAAAATAGGTGCCGAAAAGGCTGCGGCATTTGACTTGAATGCTGCGTGCTCAGGGTTTGTATATGCCCTTACTGTGGCGCAGCAATTTGTTTCCACCGGCTATTACAGGTATGTGCTGATTGTGGGATGTGAGGCTTTATCAAGGACGCTGGACTGGGAAGACAGAAACACCTGTGTTCTCTTTGGGGATGCTGCCGGCGCGGCAGTTGTCGGACCCGTTGAAGCAGGCTACGGAATACTTTCATCTAAAATTGCCGCAGACGGGAAATCAGGAAGGGTTGTAACGCTTCCGTGCTTTTACAGCAATGAAGAGGATGAATCCTTAAGGCTGCATGAAAATAAGCGTGTAATGTGGATGGACGGAGGAGAGGTGTTTAAATTTGCAGTAAAGGCCATGGCTCAGGCAACAGCGGATGTAGTTGACTCGGCAGGGCTGACCATGGATCAAATAAAGCTTATATTCCCTCATCAGGCTAATACCAGGATAATTGAAGGCGCTATGAAGAGACTGGGTGTCAGTACCGACAAGGTTCATCCCATTATACAGAAGTATGGGAATATTTCGTCCGCCTCAATTCCTGTTGCTGTTGACGAGGCAGTAAAGCAGGGAAAGGTTGCAAAGGGTGATAATCTGGCTCTTGTGGGCTTTGGAGGGGGACTAACCTGGGCTTCTGCCGTTGTAAGGTGGTTTTAAGTAATAACTTATGGAGGTTTGGTATATGGCAAAAACAGCATTTATATTTCCGGGACAGGGAGCCCAGTATGTTGGCATGGGAAGGCAAATTGCACAGGAATATGCGTGTGCAGACGGCATTTTTGGCCGGGCCTCCGAGGCATTGGGCTTTGATGTCCGGAAAATGATTTTTGACAGTGATGAGGAAATATTAAAAATAACGGAGAATACGCAGCCTGCCATATTGACGGTGAGTATTGCCTGCATGCAGCCGTTGCTTGAAAAAGGAATAAAGCCGGATGTTGTGGCGGGCTTAAGCCTTGGAGAGTATTCTGCCCATGTTGCGGCGGGTACCATGGATTTTAAAACGGCAGTATCTCTGGTTAAAAAGAGAGGAAGATACATGCAGGAGGCAGTTCCGGCAGGTGTTGGAGCCATGGCGGCTGTTTTGGGCTTAGACAGCGAGGCTGTGAAGGAATGCTGCTCTGCGGCTTCATCCTCCGGTGTAGCAGAGCCTGCGAATTTTAATTGCCCGGGCCAGGTGGTAGTGGCCGGAGAGGTGAAAGCGGTAGAGAGGGTTGTTGAGCTGTGCAAGGAAAGGGGAGCCAAAAGATCCATGCTGCTTCCCGTAAGTGCTCCATTCCATTGCAGTCTGCTTAAGCCTGCCGGAGAAAAGCTTTCGGCAGAGCTGGAGAAGATTGAGCTTGCGCCCATGGAGCTGCCGGTGGTTACAAATGTGACGGCGCGATACATAACCGATTCCGCACAGGTAAAAGAGTTGCTGATAAAACAGGTCAGCACATCTGTGCTGTGGGAGGAATGTGTGAGGGCAATGCTTTCCGACGGGGTAGGCACATTTGTTGAAATAGGGCCCGGAAAGGTATTGAGCGGCTTTATAAAGAAAATCAGCAAGGATGTAAGGGTATTGAATGTTGAAGATATTGAGTCCTTGGAAAAAACACTTAGTGAGCTCGTCTCATAAATGAGACGCTCTCATAAATGAGACGCTCTCATGAATGAGCTCGCCTCATTTATGAGGCGGCTTTATAAATAAGGAAGGGGTATGAATAACATGCAATTAAAGGGGAAAACTGCTGTTATAACAGGCTCTGGAAGGGGCTTGGGAAAGGCTATAGCTTTAAGGCTTGCCCAAATGGGCGCCAATATCGTTTTGAACGATATTGAGGCTTCCGACAGCATAGACGCTACCGCTGAAGAATTTAAATCCGCGGGGTATAATGTGGCGGTTACCAAGGGTGACGTAAGGAGTTTTGACGATGCTAAAAGCATGGTAAAGGCTGCGGTTGATATCTTTGGCAGCGTGGATATTCTGGTGAATAACGCCGGAATAACCAAGGATAAGCCTATGCTTATGATGTCCGAGGAGGAGTGGGATCTTGTCCTTGGCATAAATCTTAAAGGGGCTTTTATATGCACAAAGGCTGCGGGTAAGCAGATGATTAAGCAAAAAAAGGGAAAAATAATTAATATAGCATCGGTAGCGGGGCGGTATGGAAATTCCGGGCAGGCAAATTATTCCGCTTCAAAAGCGGGATTGATAGGGCTTACAAAAACAACTGCAAAGGAGCTTGCCACCAGAGGTATTACCTGCAATGCCGTGGCACCGGGGTTGATTCAAAGCAAGATGACTGAGGTATTGCCTGAGGATGTAAAGCAAAATTATTTAAAGAATATAGCCCTCGGAAGGTTTGGGACTCCTGAAGATGTGGCAAATGTAGTAGCTTTTCTTGCTTCGCCAGACTCGGATTATGTGACGGGCCAAGTAATTGATATTGACGGCGGCTTGGTTATGTAATAATATCTTAATGTAAAAGCTTAGATGCCTTTTACATATTTGGCCATTTGAATTTTGTAATTACCCCCTTATGGAAGGAGGTGAATGTATGGTTTTAGAAAAAGTAAAAAAAATTATCGCTGAGCAGCTAGGGGTTGAAGAAGAGGAAGTAGCGATGGAATCTTCTTTCATAGACGACTTAGGAGCAGATTCACTTGACTTGGTTGAGTTAATCATGGCTCTCGAAGAGGAATTCGATATTGAAATTCCGGATAGCGAGGCTGAGAAAATCACAACAGTGGGTGATGCTGTAGATTACATTAAAAATAACACATAAAAAAAGTCCCGTGAGTGGGACTTTTTTTATAAAATCCATATTAAGATATAATTCCTCACATTGCTTCGCGGCATAGTTGTGCTTCGAATGAGGGTCGAGTTTATATACATCCTATTAAAGCAATTTAAAATTTAATTATCGAACAATTTCCAACAGGGAGGTTAAGGAATGAAAAAGCGTGTTGTAATTACAGGTATGGGTGTAGTATCATCTATAGGAGTAGGTGTGGATGAATTCTGGGAATCTATAAAATCAGGCAAGTGCGGAATAAGCAGGGTTACAAGATTGGATATTTCCGATTATCCCACAAAGGTGGCGGCTGAGATAAAGGATTTTGACTATTCAAAATATATTGACAAAAAAGAAGCAAAAAGAATGGATAGATTTACGCATTTTGCACTCATTGCCGCAAAAATGGCTGTGGAAAATTCAGGGGTTGATTTTGAAAAGGAAGACAGCTTCAGATGCGGTGTTATTTTCGGCTCGGGAATAGGAGGAATAGAAACGCTTGGAGATCAGCACAGTGTGCTTATCGAAAAGGGACCGGGGAGGGTCAGTCCTTTTTTTATCCCCATGATGATACCAAATATGGCTGCTGGAAGGATAGCAATGGAGTATAAAATAAACGGCTTTACCGAGTGTGTGGTTACGGCATGTGCGAGCTCAAACAATGCAATCGGAGACGCTTTTAAGGTTATACAGAGAGGTGACGCGGATATTATCGTATCGGGGGGGGCCGAGGCTTCTCTCACTCCTGTGGCGTTTGCGGGCTTTTGCTCTGCAAAGGCAATGAGCACCGTAGAGGATCCGGACAATGCGTGTAAGCCCTTTGATGCCGATGCAAGCGGCTTTGTTATGGGCGAGGGTGCGGGAGCGATAGTTGTTGAGGAGCTCGAGCACGCATTGAAAAGGGGAGCAAAAATATTTGCCGAGATAGTGGGATACGGATGCACCTGTGATGCTTACCATATTACAGCTCCGCACCCTGAAGGCCTGGGAGGAACAAAATGCATGCAGGCGGCCATAACGGATGCGGGAATAGCTCCGGACGACATAGGATATATAAATGCACACGGTACGGCAACGCCTGTAGGAGATCCTATAGAGGTTCAGGTTATAAAGAATGTATTCGGAGAGCATGCAAAAAAGCTGTCGGTAAGCTCTACAAAGTCAATGACAGGACATCTTCTTGGAGCTGCCGGAGCTGTTGAGGCAATTATTACTTCTCTTGCGCTTAAGGAGGGCTTTCTTCCTCCCACAATAAGCCATGATTCCGATGTGCCCGAATATGAGCTTGATTTTGTGCCTAACAAGGGCAGAAATGCCGACATAAAATACGCCGTCTCAAATGCTCTGGGCTTTGGCGGGCATAATGCCGCGATTGTTCTTAAAAAATACGAATAATTTATACATAACCCTCCCATGCTTCTAAATTGCAGATGATATGGGAGGGGAAAATTATAATGTAAAATAGACGGGAGATCAGAAAAGAGAAAAGGAACAGGCTTTTTCTGTTTTCTAATCTTCAGTCCCATAAACGGAGGCTGCTATGAAGAATGTACATGAGTTACTTGAAAATCTGGGTAAATTTGAGGAGGCTATAGGATATTCCTTCAAGGACCCTAATAAAGCTGTACTGGCTATGACTCACAGCTCCTATGCAAACGAGATGAAGAATAAAAGGCTTGAGAGCAATGAGAGGCTTGAATTTCTCGGGGATGCGGTTTTGAACATATCAATAAGCGAAAAAATCTATTTAAGCCAGAGCAGGCTTCCTGAGGGGGAAATGACCAGAATAAGGGCGGGGATTGTCTGTGAGTCCTCTCTCATTGTGTGCTCAAATAACATTAGCCTTGGAGATTATATTCTTCTTGGCAAGGGCGAGCAATTAACGGGAGGCAGAACCAGGACGTCAATTCTTTCGGATGCTTTTGAGGCAGTCATAGGCGCTATTTATCTTGACGGAGGCTTAACTGCCGCTAAAGAATTTATTTATGCCCATATGAACGGCATAATCGAAAATTCAATCAGCGGCACTATATTTCAAGATTACAAAACCCAGCTTCAGGAGATAGTCCAAAAAAAGCACGAATGCAGGATTGTTTATGAAATTATAGATGAAAACGGACCTGACCATAATAAGATGTTTGTATCCAGAGTTAGCGTCAATGAAAAGCATATGGGCACGGGTAAGGGCAGAAGTAAAAAGGAAGCCGAGCAGAATGCGGCAAAGACAGCTCTTGATAAGCTGACTTAAGACAGTTTGAGGTGACTTGGAGTGAAAAGCAAACACATGGTAATCCCCGTCTTTATCCCTCACAAGGGATGCCCCTATGACTGTATTTACTGTGATCAGAAGATTATCAGCGGCCAGCAGGAGGACATCACTGAGGAAGAGATGGTACAGGTTATTGAACGGTGCCTGTCAAACATTGATTTAAGCCGGACATTTGTTGAGATAGGCTTTTACGGAGGAAGCTTTACAGGTATAGACAGGGCACAGCAAATACAGCTTCTAGATGTGGCAAGAGCATATGTAAAACGGGGAATGGTAAGGGAAATCCGTCTCTCTACAAGGCCCGACTATATCAGTGAGGATATACTGGCTTATCTTAAGGAGTATGGTGTAAATACAATAGAGCTTGGGATTCAGAGCCTGGATGAAGAGGTTTTAAGAAAAAGCAGCAGAGGTCATGACGCGAATGCTTCAATCACGGCGTCTCAGCTTATAAAAAAATCGGGCATTAAGCTTGGGATACAGACAATGATAGGACTTCCGGGAGACACAATGGAAAAGGATTTGTGCACTGCCCGCAAGGTTATTGAAATGAGGCCGGATGTCGTAAGGATATATCCCGCTCTTGTAATTAAAAACACCTATATGGAGAAGCTGTACAGTGCGGGGAGGTATACCCCCCTTGAGCTTGAGAAGGCTGTTGAAATATCCTCCGCATTACTGGCACTTTATAAAGAAAATAATATAAATGTTATAAGAATAGGGCTTCAGCCAACGGATAACATTAATTTAGGAATGGATGTTGTGGCAGGGCCTTTTCATCCTGCCTTCAGACAGCTTGTGGAATCAAGGCTTACTCTTAGGAGAATAGAAGAAATAATAATTGAATCGGGACTGGACAGAACGGACAGGATAGTAGTCTATGTGCAAAAGGGAAAAATATCCGATGCAATAGGACAGAAGAGAGAGAATATTTCCTATCTTAAGAAAAAGTTTAAATTTACAGAAATATATATTTTACCTGATGAGACACTTATTGACAATATATATGTAA
This sequence comes from Bacillota bacterium, assembly GCA_023390115.1. Taxonomy (GTDB): domain Bacteria; phylum Bacillota; class Clostridia; order Acetivibrionales; family DSM-27016; genus Anaerobacterium. The sequence continues at coordinate 16,230 of JAEWDM010000023.1, read as the reverse complement.
ATAATTATTACAAAAATTGAAAAAAATATAAAAAAAAGAAGGATTTTTATGGAAAATGCCGAATACATTAATTGAGGTTACTATAAAATATTTTCCAAACCTTATTATTTTTAAAGAGAGAAAAATCACTTAAATTAATGTATTTAGGAGGAAAAGTTATGGAAGTTTTAAAAGTGTCAGCAAAATCACAACCCAAATCAGTAGCAGGTGCGCTTGCAGGAGTCTTAAGAGATAACGAAACTGCGGAAATACAAGCAGTTGGTGCTGCGGCGGTAAATCAGGCTGTTAAAGCCATTGCAATAACAAGGGGGTTTGTCGCACCAAACGGCATTGATCTGGTAGCAGTACCTGCCTTTTCCGAGGTTAGTATAGACGGGGAGCAGAGAACGGCAATCAGATTTATTGTTGAGGCAAGGTGAAGATTGACATGAAGGCAGTGCCATGCGCTGCCTCTTAAGCTATGGGAGGTTTCACGGCATTTCCCGTCAGTAAATATTTTGGGATGTGCAAAAATACTGTGTTAAAAGATGTTGTTTTTCAAAATCACGGTTAGTGTTAACTTGAAAACTATGTGATTTGTGTTAAAATTAAAAAGTATTGATAAGGGATGTCTCGGAGTGTTTTATTTAAGATACGGCCTTATTGGTGCTTTTTAATTTTGATTTTTCTGGAGTGTGAAAAATTGTATCTTAAAGCATTGGATATATATGGTTTCAAATCATTTGCAGATAAAATTTCTCTGGAGTTTAATTCAGGGATTACAGGTGTTGTGGGCCCAAACGGAAGCGGAAAGAGCAATGTTTCGGATGCAGTCAGGTGGGTATTGGGAGAACAGAGCGCAAAGGCCCTCCGGGGAAGCAGAATGGAAGATATTATTTTTGCCGGAACAGAGCACAGGAAGCCCCTCGGCTTTGCAGAGGTTTCATTAACCATAGACAACTCCGACGGCACCTTGCCGGTGAGCTTTTGTGAAGTAACGGTTGCACGGAGGGTTTTCAGATCGGGAGAAAGTGAATACTATATTAACAAAACACCTTGCAGGCTAAAGGACATACATGAGCTGTTTATGGACACGGGAATAGGCAGAGAGGGATATTCCATAATAGGCCAGGGCAGGGTGGATGAGATTTTGAGCAGCAAATCCGAGGATCGGAGGCAGATTTTTGAAGAGGCCTCGGGAATTATGAAATACAAGGTGAGAAAGCTTGATTCGGAAAAAAAGCTGGAGCTCACAAAGCAAAATCTTGTCAGAATAGATGATATCATTAGTGAGCTGGAAGCTCAGATAGAGCCTTTAAAGCATCAGGCCCGGGTGGCAAGAAAATATATGGAGCTGAGAGAGGGCTTGAAGGAGCTGGAGGTAAATGTTTATGTGGAAAACATATCCAGGCTTAAAGAGAAGGTAAAGGATTATGAGGAGCAGTATTATTCATTAAAGCAGAGCATTGATAAAGAAAGCCTGCGTATGGAAGAGATTATACGGAGCAACGGACAAAAAACTCAATTGCTGAAGCTGCTTGAAGAGAGGCTTGAGGCATCGAGAAAAGAATTTTACAGTCTTGAGACCCATCTGGAAAGATGCGGATCCCAAATAAAGCTTAACGAGGAGAAGATGGAGAGCCTTGAGGAGAATGTTTCAAGGCTGGACAGTGAGATAATTGAAATAAATCATAAGCTTGAACAGCTTTCCGGAGAAGAGGATGATAAAAATAATAAGCTGCTGTCTTTGGATACCGGGCACAGGGGTTATTCGGATAAGCTTTCGGCGCATGAGCTAAGGCTTAGGAAAATAATTGATACCTTGAGCAAATCCGAGAGGCATATCGAGGCTTTAAAAGCGGGTGTTATGGACAAGCTGGATGTGCTGTCCGACAAAAAAATGCAGATAAACAATTTAAACATTCATATAGAAGGAATAAGAAAGAGACAGGTGTCTCTGGAGAATGAGATTTTTGGGCTTTCTCTTGAGAAGGACAGGGATAAGGTTAAGAAGCAGGAGCTGGAGCAGAATATTAAAAAGGCTTCAGAGGCGATAGAACGCTCAAGGGAAAAGCTTGACAGCCTTTCAAGAGAGAAGGGCGAGCTTGACAGCAGCCTTTCGGAGCAGCGCAAAAGGGAGAGTGCTTTTAAATCGGAGATGCAGCTTAAGGCTTCGAGGTATAAAATGCTTCAGGATATGGAAAAGGGTCTTGAGGGATACAACCGCAGTGTGAAGGAAATACTCCATGCCTGCGGTAAGCTGCCTGAGTTTGGGAAGGGAATTCACGGAGCACTTGCACAGATCATAACGGTTGACTTAAGGTACGAAACGGCTGTGGAAATGTCGCTGGGCGGTGCTCTTCAAAATATTGTAACCTCTACTGAGGGAGATGCTAAAAGGGCCATAGAATTTTTAAAGAGGGACAGGCTTGGAAGGGCTTCGTTTTTGCCCATAAGCTCTGTTAAAGGAAGGCGCTTTGACAGCAATGCAATTAATGAAATAAGGAAGCAGGAGGGCTTTTGCGGTGTTGCCTCCGATCTGATAAGCTATGGCCCGTTGTATGAAGGAATAATCTTAAGCTTGCTGGGAAGAGTTGTTGTAGTAGAAAATCTGGAGGCGGGGATAAAAATTGCAAGGAAATTTGCCTACAGCTTTAGAATAGTGACCCTTGAAGGAGATATACTAAACGTCGGAGGTTCAATGTCAGGGGGAAGCATGGACAGAAGGAGCACGGGTATTTTAAGCAGGAGCAGAGAAATCTCTGAACTCAAAGAGACTGTAATCTCTCTTCAAAAAAAGCTTCATGAAGCGGGAAAAAATATTGGGGAAATTACCGGTATGCTGGAGGAGGTTTCGGGAGAGATATCCTTAGAGCAGAAAGAAATGAGAGAAAATGAGCTTTTGAAAATACGTGATGAAAGCCATTTTGCCCAGGTAGTGCAAAGTATATCCAGGCTTGAGGCTAAGGCAGAAATGCTGGCTGAAGAAAAGCTGCAGGATAAAAGGCAGGAAAAAGCGGCAGTGATCGAGCTTTTCAAGTATCAAAAGGAGCTTAGAGATATTGAAAATATTATAGAAGAGACAAGGAAGGCTATAGAAAGCCATCAGGAAAAGCACAAGGAGGAAAGATCGGCCTGTGATTCTCTCAGTGCTGAAATTACTGAGCTTAAGGTATTGATAAGCTCTGTTAAGCAGAGCATTCAGGGTACAAAGGAAGCAATAGAAAGAATAGTGCACGAAAAGGAGCTGACTTTAAAGAGCATTGAGAAAAAAATAGAGGAGAAAACTAAAAATCTGGAGGAAATATGCTCTCTTAAGGAGCAGAATGAAGGCTTGCGCAGACAGCATAAGGGAAGTGAGGAAGCCAGAACCGGCAAGACGCTTGAGATGGACAGGATAATTGAAGAAAAAAAGGTGGTTGAGGAGGAGCTGTATGATATTGTAAGCAGCATTACTGAGATTAATAAAAATACCGCCCTTTTGCAGGAGGAGTACAACAGGATAGACATTAAAAAAGCCCGGGCGGAGGCGGATATGGAAGCCATTCAGAACCGTATGTGGGATGAGTATGAAATAACTTATACCAATGCTGCCGGACTAAGAAGAGATATAGGCAGCATACATGAGGCCCAGAAAAAAATAGGCGAGTATAAAAGCAGTATAAAGGAGCTGGGACATGTAAATGTGTCTGCTATAGACGAGTATGTTAAAACCAAGGAGCGCTACGAGTTTATGTCGGCGCAGAAAAAGGACATGGTGATGGCGGCGGAAAAGCTTCAAAGGATAATATATGAAATGACATCCATAATGAAAAAACAGTTTGCCGGGCAATTTAAGCTGATAAATGATAATTTCAATATGGTATTCAGGGAGCTTTTTGACGGAGGACGCGCAGAGCTGATAATTACTGACAGGGAAAATATACTGGAAAGCGGGATAGAGATACATGCGCAGCCCCCGGGAAAGAGGCTGCAGAATATGATGCTTTTATCCGGCGGGGAGCGGGCGTTTACTGCTATTGCGCTGCTTTTTGCCATTTTAAGGCTGCGGCCCGCACCCTTCTGCATACTTGATGAAATTGAGGCTGCTCTGGACGATGCCAATGTGTCCCGGTTTGCGGAATACATAAAAAAATATTCAGTAAATACGCAGTTTATTATGGTTACCCACAGAAAGGGAACCATGGAGGCGGCCGATACGTTGTATGGAGTGACAATGCAGGAGCATGGAATTTCTAAAATGGTTTCACTCAAAATGGGAGACAAGGCCTCATAGTAGCATAATGAGGTTATATTCGTGCAGATTATAATGGCTTACAAAAATTTTCAAAACGTTGGAACAACGTTAAGCACCGGAAAGATGCCTTCGATGGAAATGTCTCTGGGGTAGGGGCATGAAGTCCCTTTCCTTAGAGGTATTCCTTACGGGCCAATGAAAATTTCTTCCACCCATTATAATCCGCATCTAAAAATATTAAAACGGAGGATTGTGCATATGGGCTTTTTTGACAGGCTGAAGCAGGGACTGGAGAAGACAAGAAAGGGTATTACGGAGCAGATAGACAAGGTTCTGGTTTCATTCGGAAAGATAGACGACGAGCTGTTTGACCAGCTTGAAGAAATTCTTATTACTTCAGACGTGGGAACAGATACGACAATGAGAATTATTGAAAGCCTCAAGGAAAAGGTGAGAGAGAGAAAGGTTATCGATCCTATGAAGGTCAAGGAGCTTTTAAAGGAGGAGCTTACCGAAATATTGAGTGAGGAGAATGCGGATATGGATTTGTCTGTATCTCCTGCGGTAATAATTGTTATAGGAGTAAACGGGGTGGGTAAAACTACGTCAATAGGTAAAATATCGGGCCTGTTGAAGTCGCAGGGCAAGAGGGTGATGCTCGCTGCGGGGGATACCTTCAGGGCTGCCGCCATTGACCAGCTTGAGATATGGTCAAACAGGGTGGGGGTTGATATAATAAAGCATACAGAGGGAGCCGACCCGGCTGCTGTCGTATATGATGCCATACAGTCGGCAAAAGCCCGCAGAGCTGATGTTTTGATATGCGATACCGCGGGGAGGCTGCATACAAAGAAGAATCTTATGGAAGAGCTTAAAAAAATATCAAGAATAATTGACAAGGAGCTTCCGGAGGCAAGCCGCGAGACTCTTCTGGTTCTGGATGCAACTACCGGGCAGAATGCCGTATCACAGGCCAAGGTTTTCAGCGAGTCGGCTAAAATATCAGGTATAGTGCTTACAAAGCTTGACGGCACTGCCAAGGGGGGAATAGTAATTACTATAAAATCCGAGCTTAAAATACCTGTTAAGCTAATAGGCGTGGGAGAGAAGATGGAGGATCTTCAAAAATTTAACGCTGCTGAGTTTGTTGAGGCCCTTTTTACTTAAGTAGAACAAAACCCTGTTATAAATTCTGAAAATTAAAGGAGTGTGTCAATTGTACGATTACTATAAGGAGCTTAATGTGAAAAATTTAAAGGGAAAGATTATAGCACTGCTGTTGATTGCAGCGGCAATTGCCGGCATAGTGGCTACATGCCGTGTTTACATGAATGTAATTCAATTGGATGAGCTTGGAGGGTTTTCCGGCGTATATATAAAAAATCTTATATACAAGCTTATATTTGCGGCAGGGGCCTTTGTGCTTATATTTATAGCGGCGTCTGTAACAAACAGGTTTGTGAAAAAGAACTTCAACAGGTACCTTGAGCAAAACAGCCTGCCTGCACGGAAAATGCCCAATCTTCTTCTCTCATTGATTATAGGGGTGATAGGTGCGTTTATAAGCCGTGATTTTTTCTACGACAAGGCCTTAAGCTTCATAAATTCCACAGTCTTTGATAAAACAGTTCCCTTATTCGATAGTCTGGATATAGGCTATTTCATTTTTCAGAGGCCATTCTATATTTCGATATACCAGTTTGTTTCGTCCCTCTGGATGTTTATTATCCTGTACACTGCGGCATATTACATAATAATGTTCCTGCTTGTGTTTAACAATGTTACACTGCAGGACATGAAGGTAAAGAGCATATTGCGGCACAACATTATCAATATAGCCGTTTTTTTCCTCATAAAAGCTGTTACATACAGGTTCCAGAAGGAGGGCCTTCTGTACTCGGATTTTTTTGATGTAAAGGGTGCCGGGTATGTGGATGTAAACGTATGGATGAATTATTTTTCAGTGGCGCCGTTCCTGCTTGCGGCGATTGTTGCCGTGGCGTTTTGGTTTATGTGGAAGGAAAAGATGAGAATGGCGGTGTATTCCATAGCGGTATTTCCCGCAGTGTGGGTTGTTGTAGCCATAATTTCAATGGTGGTGCATGGTGTTATTGTTAAGCCCAATGAGGTTCAGATGGAAAGACCCTATCTCAGGTATAATATGCAGCAGACCAGGGCAGCCTATGGGCTTGACAAAATCAAAAGCCATGACTTTCCTGAGATGAAGGAGCTTACGCCTGAGATTATAAACAGAAACTTAGAGACCAAAAACAATATAAGAATAGTTGACTATGACGCAACGCTGAGGAGCAATATACAGCTCCAGAGCAACACTAATTTTTATACCTTTAAAAACGGGGATATAGTAAATTACGTCGTAAACGGAAAGGAAATACCCGTTTTTCTTACGGCCAGGGAAACTGATAAGTCCAAGCTGCCTGAAAACTCATATATTAACAGGGTGTTCAGGTATACGCACGGCTACGGGCTGGTTATAAATCCTATAAACAAGCTGACGGAGCAGGGGCAGGTGGATTTTCTGCTAAGCGGGCTCAGAATGGATTCGGTGGATAAGGAGAATTTGAATCTTACTGAACCCAGGCTTTACTACGGGGAAATGACAAACGATTATGTAATAGTAAACCCTGAGGGGTCGGGAAAACTCAGGGAAATAGACTATGACGGCTCCACCGAGACCAATTACAGCGGAGGCGGAGGAATAAAGCTGAGTATGTTTAACAGGGCTTTGTTTGCTCTGCAATATGCAGATATCAATATGATTATATCGGGAAATATTTCTTCGGAATCAAAGCTGCTTTTGAACAGAAATGTTATAGATAGGGCACAGATGGCGGTACCCTTTATAACAATCGATCAGGACCCGTGCATTGTTATAACCTCCGATGGCAGGCTTAAATGGGTTCTGGACGGGTATACAACTACAAACTACTACCCGTATTCCCAGAGCATGGGCAGCTACAATTATATAAGAAACTCTGTGAAGCTGACGGTGGATGCGTATGACGGCACAGTTGAATGCTATGTAATCGACAGCAGCGACCCCATAATAAGCACCTATGTAAAAATGTACCCCGGAATATTTAAGGATGGGCCGATACCGGAGGACATTTCAAATCACATGAGGTATCCGGAAGCCCTGTTTCAGGTTCAGACGGAGGTGCTTAAGCGATACCATATAGATCCCGACTCCCAGGAGAGGGATAACATATCGGTCTTTTACGGGAATCAGGACAGGTGGGATATTGCAAAATATCCCGACAAGAGCAGCCCTGATGGGATAAAGGACATAGAGCCCTACTATAACATGATAAAGCTGCCCGGAGACCTTGGGACAAAGGAGGAGCTTATTCTTATGAGGCCGTTTACCCCGTCCGGAGAAAAGAACAATATGGTTTCATGGCTTGCGGTAAGGAATTCCAGCAGCAGCTACGGCGAGATGGTGCTGTTTAACTTCCCTAAGAACACCAATATATTGGGGCCCGATCAGGTTGAGGTAAATATAAACCAGATAGGGGAGATATCCGAAAGCATAACGCTGTGGGGACAAAACGGCTCGGAGGTGTTTAAGGGAAGCCTGCTTGTCATACCTATAGAGGACAGCGTTCTTTATGTGGAGCCTGTCTATATAAAATCCTCAAGAAATTCATCCATACCCCAGGTGAGAAAGATAGTAGTTGGATACCAGCAGGAAAATGACTTTAAATACGGTGTTGGCAATACGCTGGATGCCGCATTGGAAAACCTGTTTAAAGGAATATCCGATACTCCGGTAAAGCCTGATGACAGCAATGTCCCTGCCGATGAAGCCGTACCTTCGGAAGAAGCGGGAAATGACGGTAAGCAAAAGATAATAGACAATATTACCTCGAAATACAATGATATGAAGCAGCAGCTTGACGAGCTGGGAGAGCTTATTGAGGAGCTGAATAAATAGCCTCTAAACCGGGGACATTCCTCGACGAAGTGGAGGTGTGTCCCCTTTTTTTAATTTTTATATTTAAGAGAGGAAAATAGAATGCGGTTTGTCGTCTTTTATTTTAGCGGAACCGGAAATACTAAATGGGCAGCGGAAAAATTTCAGGAAATCCTCGTTTCAAAAGGGCAGCAGGTTAATTTGTTTTCTGCAGATAATATTAGTACTCAAAACCTTCCGGAAATAGAGCTTCTCATTAAGGATGCGGATATACTGGGGTTTGCAAGCCCGATATATGGCGGAAACCTGCCGCCGATAATGCTCAGCTTAATCCGGGAAATTATTTCTGCGGCAAACAGGAACAGACTGTGCAAGCCAATTTTCTTCATAAGCACTTTCGCATATATCAATGGGTTCGGCCCTATCTGCACAAAGAAGCTTATCAGGCATTCAGGACTGAATCTTATTGGCTATTTGAATATAAAAATCTGCAATAACATATCAAGACCTAAATTAAAAGCCAGGCTGATTTGCAGGGGCAAATTGGAGCAAAGAAAAAATTCAGCCGGGTTTAAGCTGGCTGAATTTGCCGAGAGGATGATTAAAGGGCAAAAACATATAGAGGGAATAGGGCCTTATTTGATTGCAAATATATTTATTCGCAGGAAGACAAAAAAGTTAATTCGCGATAATTACCAGTCTTTAAGCGTAGATATGAATAGGTGCAAAAAATGTATGCAATGTGTAAATAATTGTCCGACACACAGCATATGGTTTGATGACAATAATTTTCAATTTGCTTCCACATGCACTGCATGCATGCGCTGCTATAACAACTGCCCCTTATTTTCAATTCTGTTTGACGGAAAATTTGCACATCCTGAGATTTATTTCCGTTACCATGGACCTGAAAGGCTTTGATTACATGACGTAAGCCAAAAAAAGGTGACATAAGATAAGATTTGCTCTATAAAAGAATATTATGATATACATTGGACAAAAGACCTCCTTTGATTCTTGGGCATGTTTGGACGAACCCGCATTAATTCTGTCAAAGGAGGTCTTTTGTTGTTATATCACAGACTTTGCTTTCTCTTTTACCGCATGAACAGCATGTTGCTGCGCACATAAAATGTAAAGATATTTATCATTATTTTATTTTTAATTAGTTGACAAAAAAAGCTTTTGTCTAGTTGACAGAAAAAAGATCTTATTATATAATGCAAAAAAAGCTAAATTAAACATATCTATTTAGTAGGGATTAATGAAACTTGCTCTTTAAAGCGTGTTTCATGCTTCTAAAGTATAAAGAATGTGTTTGTTAAAAGGAGGCATTGTTTTTTCTCATTATGGCCAGGACAGCGTTGATATTTCCGAAACGGAAGAGCTGCTGCCTATATTGCAAAAATATATAAAGAGATAAGCTGCATAAGCCGCAAATGACAGAAAGGAGGTATTCATATGATCACTATTTCAAATATTCATAAATCCTTTAAGAAAAATAACGTTTTAAAAGGCGTAAGCATGGATGTTAGGCAAGGAGAAGTTATTGTTGTAATAGGCCCAAGCGGTTCGGGAAAGACCACCTTTTTGCGGTGCATCAATTTTTTGGAGCGCCCTGATGCCGGTGAAATCTGCATAGGGGATCTCAAAGTAAACGCGCAGCATCCTACAAAAAATGAAATTTTTCAGATCAGGAGAAGAACCGCAATGGTGTTTCAGTCCTATAATCTTTTCAGCAATAAAACCGCTTTGCAAAACGTGATGGAGGGGCCCGTAATTGTACAGAAACGTTTAAAAGCAAGTAGTGAAGAGCAAGCAAAGGAGCTTTTAAATATGGTGGGGCTGGCGGATAAATATGAGTCGGATTCTAATTGCTATTTCTGGTTCAGACCCGACGACACACAGCTTCGTGATGATGTCAGCACAGCGCTTCTGAAGCTCAGAGAGGATGGCACGCTGTCCCAATTATCCGAAGAATGGTTGGGCGTAGATTATGCTTCTCAGATTGATGCGTCGAGTGAAGAATAAAATTACAAATACCTGTTCTTTGTACAAATAGTACATAGAGAGGAGCAAAGAAAGCTCAAGATATATTTTGGGAAGGAACCCAATTATCCATCCTGCTGTCTTTTTCAGATAGCAGGATGTCATTTGGAAAGGAGTGTTCTGGGAGAAGAAAGATCTTTCCGAACAGTTTATTATGAGCAAAGTCATTGATTTATCTTTAGTATGGAAGTTTTTACCTCAGCTTCTTCCGTTTATACCTAAATCGCTTCTTATGCTGCTGGCATGTGTGGCGGCGAGCCTTGTAGTCGGCATGATGCTTGGTATAATTCGTATTTATAAAGTCCCGGTTTTGCACCAGATGGCTACCTTAATTATCTCATTTTCACGGGGTACGCCTATTTTGACTCAATTGTTTATCTTTTACTATGGACTGCCGGAGGTATTGAAATTCACAGGGCTCGATCTTTCCAGAATGTCAGGCATGTTTTTTGTGATACTTACATATGGGTTGAATTTTGGCGCATCCACTGCTGAGAATATTCGAGGCGCTATTTCAAGCGTGGGAACGGGTCAGTTTGAGGCGGCATATTCAATCGGTATGAGGCCGCTGGTGGCTTTCCGGAGAATTATTTTTCCTCAGGCCCTGGCGGTTATGATTCCCAATATGTCAAATACTTATTTGAAAGCCTTGAAGAACACCTCGCTGGCATTTTCAGTAGGTGTTGTAGACCTCATGAGCAAAGGCAAAATCTTAGGGCAGACTACGATGCATTTTTTTGAAGCGTATCTGGCTCTTGCCATTATTTACTACATTTTATATCTGATCTGTAATCGATTGTTCCAAACGGCAGAGAGATGGTCGCTTCGGTATATGCATTAGGGAGCAGTAGCTGTATGAGTCTGAATATTGAATTTATGATAAAGGCTTTTTGCGAAGCCCTTAAAAAATTGCCTGTAAATTTGGAACTGACATTTGTTCCGTTTTATATTTCCTTTGTGCGCGGAACGCCTATTCTTTTGCAGATTTACTTGTGTTTTTATGGAGTTCCTGCCATTTTAGAGATGGTAGCAAATAAAATAGGAATTAATTTTCAAGGGAACAAGCTGTCCATAACGTTTTTATGCATGATTGCGCTGACATTTAATATTTCAGCCTATCTGGCTGAAGCAATTCGGGGAGGAGTCAGCGCAATCAATAAAGGCGAGATCGAGGCGGCTTATTCTATTGGAATGAACACCATGCAGGTGCTGAGGCGAATTATTCTGCCACAGGCGGCAGTTATCTGCCTGCCAAATTTTTGTATATTAATTGTGGGCGCACTGCAAAGCTCAGTTCTGGTATTTTATGTGACGCTTGTGGAAATGAACGCTGTCGGAAGTATAATTGCGCAGGATAACTGGCTGTATTTTGAGTCTTTTATGGCGGTGGGCATAATTTTTTGGGGTATTACGATTCTGATAGAAATAATCTTTTATGCTTTGGAAAAGCTGCTTCTGGGCAGAAGGAAAGCGGCTTACTAAGGAGGCTGGCCCGCTTTGCAGGCTTTGAAAAGCAATAATGAACATATATGTCATACGAGCAAATATTGGGGGTTTTTATATGAATAAAATGAAAGCACTTGTATATCATGGCCCGGGAAGACTGTCTGTTGAAACGCGTGAACGGCCTGAGCCTGCCGCAGGAATGGTTCGTCTGAAGGTATATTATGTAGCAATTTGCGGATCAGATTTGGGTGCTTATAAAAAGCTATCTGATCGTTTTTCCCTCCTTTGGTGCTTGGACACGAGTTTTCCGCTGTGGTGGATGCCGTGGGAGAGGGCGTGGAGAATTTAACAGTCGGACAAAGAGTCACTGCAAACCCGATTTTATATTGCGGCAAATGCTGGTATTGTGAGCATGGTTTTATCAATCTGTGCTCTCACAGAACCAGCGTAGGTACCAGCGTAGGCATTGGCAAATGTGATGGCGCATTGAGCGAGTACCTATATCTGCCGGCTTATTCTGTAATTCCACTGCTGGATGGGTGAGTATGCGTGACGGGGCGCGGATAGAACCATTATTTGTACAGGAGCCGGCGAGACCTTTAACCCTGCGATTTACATGACTCGCAGCGGGGGGGATGTGGTTGTTGTAGGTTTAATTCATGATAATGTCAGTCTTAATCCTATGGATTTTTTTGCGCGGGGCATTAATATTCATGGAAGCTATATGTACACCAGCCAAATGAGCGAGGCTGTTAAGCTGGTGGAAAATAAAAGGCTTAATTTGGATAAGATTGTTACATCCGTGGTTCCTTTCGAGGAATCCCCCAAGGCATTTGAAACATTGGCGGACCCGAACAACCGCGAGATTAAGGTGATTGTTGAAATGCCGGATGTGCGGGCGTGACGGAGAGCTTCTAACATGTCGGCCATTAATGGCGGGTGATAAAAATATTGGAGTAAAGAAAGGTATAAAATGAAAATTAACACTGATGAGGAAATCAGCGGATTTGGAGAGGCCGGTATTGCTTATGATTGCATAGGTGCCTCTGCTGCTTATGGCATTATTAAGGATATTGCCAAGCTGCTGATCGGTAAAAATCCGATGAATACCGAGTCAATCTGGAACATGCTGCAAAAAAGAACCTTTTGGGGGCAAACCGCCGGCCCTATAATTTCCTCTGGCTTAAGTGCCTCGGACATGGCCCTGTGGGATATCAAGGGTAAATATTATAATGCTCCGCTGTATCAGCTTCTGGGCGGCAAATGCCGGGAGAGCCTGCGCACCTACGCTTCGCAGATTCATTCCGGCTGGGTCTCAATACGAAAAGCACTATCACATCCCGATGAATATGCGCAAGCGGCTTTGGAGGCGGTGGAGGGAGGATACGATTGTATAAAGGTTGATCCGTTAACGTTTAATAACGACCGTCAAATTCTTGGCTGGGATCTTAACGGGCTGCTGTCGTATGGACAAATGACAACAGGATATAACCGTCTGGAAGCTATCAGAAAAGCAGTCGGACCTGCCGTGGATATCATTGTAGAGCTGCATGCTCTGACTGATGCAAATACGGCTGTGCAGTTTGGGCGTGCCATTGAAGACCTCAATATTTTTATGCTGGAGGAGCCGGTTATGCCCATCAATCCTAAGATGATGAAATTTGTAAAGGATAACGTGAAAATTCCAATTGCTTCCGGCGAAAGGATTTATACATGGTGGAGCTATGTCCCTTTTTTTGAGGATCGTTCCTTAAGTATTGCGCAGCCTGACTTTTGTACCTGCGGCGGGGTGAGCGAGGGCAAAAAGATTTATGATATGGCACATGCTTATGATATTGCGATTCAAGGCCATGTTTGCGGAGGACCAATTGCAACGGCTGTGGCGCTGCATATTGAAGCTGCCATTCCCAACTTTATTATTCACGAACATCATAGAATGGCTTTGATGGATCATATTCGAGAGATTTGCACCTATGATTATCAGCCAGTAAAAGGGAAATTTCAAGTTACAGAGCTTCCGGGAATCGGGCAGGAGCTCACCCGGGAGGCAATGGAAAATGCCAGTGAAAAGCTTGAGCTTTCCGAAAGCAATTATAAAGCAATGGGAGCGTTTGGCGGCGGAGTAAGCTGTGAGCATTTGTGTGGAGCCATAAGCGGCGGGGTTGCCGCAATCAGTACCCTTATCAACAAGGGAGACGAAGAAAGCTTGAATTTGGCCAAAGAAAAAACTGTTGTTTATTTTAATGGAATGAAAGAAGCTTTTGGCAGTGTGCTGTGTGCAGATATTATGCCGGTCTGGCGCAAAGAGGACACGCGCTGCTTTGCGGTAGTACACAAAGCGTCTCAGCTTTTGGACGAAATTTTAAATAAGGAAAAAAATAAATTTTATTGCAGCGCCTTAAGCACGGCATCAAAACCCGTAAGGCATATAAAAATTCCGGTAGCGCAGGGATAAAGCAATGTATATGCATTTTTGAAAGGAATGTAAAATAATTATGAGAATAGCTGAAAACATGTTTGAACTTATTGGCAATACCCCTCTTGTCAGGGTTAATAAGCTAAACCCATACGGAGCGGAAATTTTGCTCAAACTGGAATTTTTCAATCCTATGTCCAGCATAAAGGATCGTATTGCGCTTGCTATGATAGAGGATGCGGAAAAGGCAGGATTGCTTCGCCGGGGAAGCACGATTATTGAGCCCACCAGCGGAAACACAGGCATCGGACTTGCATATATCGCGGCAATTAAGGGCTATCGCCTTATACTGACAATGCCGGAGACAATGAGTATGGAACGCCGGAAGATATTGCATGCCCTGGGAGCGGAAATTGTGCTTACAGAGGCCTATAACGGTATGACGGGTTCAGTTAAAAAGGCTGTGGATCTGGCAGGAGCAATTCCCGATTCATTTATACCCCAGCAGTTTTCTAACCCCAGCAATCCTGCTGTCCATAGAAAAACTACGGCGCAGGAGATTTGGAGGGACACAGACGGCAGGGTGGATATTTTCGTGGCCGGTGTGGGTACAGGCGGCACACTGACCGGGGTAGGACAGATTTTAAAAGAACGCAATCCAGAGGTTAAAATTGTTGCCGTTGAGCCGTATAAGTCTGCCGTGTTGTCCGGGGGTATTGCCTCACCCCACAAAATACAGGGTATTGGGGCAGGCTTTGTACCCGATGTGCTTGACACGGGTATAGTGGATGAAATTATAAAGGCGGTGGATGACGACGCCGGCGATATGGCCAGAAGACTGGCACAGGAGGAGGGCATACTGGTTGGAATTTCCGGAGCTATAAATGTCTGGGCGGCGCTGGAGCTTGCCAGGCGCCCGGAAAACAACGGCAAGCGTATTGTTACGGTTATTCCCGACTCCGGAGAGAGGTATTTGAGTACCTGGCTGTTTGAGGGCAGCGATAATCAGTCAAAGATGGACACATTAAAGCTTGACCAGCATGTAGAGGAGAGCCTTGACAGCAGCCTGCCCCCGGCTGTGGCACGCGCCCAGCGCTATTTCCGGAATGGCTGTTATTGCAGCGAATCCGTTTTCCGCGCGTTTAATGAGGTGTATCACTTAGGCTATACTCAGGAGGACTATAAAATTACAACCGGCTTTGCTGCCGGTATTGGAGAATCGGGTTGCGCCTGTGGCGCCTTTACTGCCGGAGTTATGATCTTGAGTTTGATCGCGGGTTGCAGCCGCAACTATGAGTCCGAACGGACAGCATTTCAAATGAGCAAAAAACTGCACGACGCATTTAAAAAGGAGCATAAGTCCACCTGCTGCCGGATTCTTACAAGCAAATATAACTGGAATTCCGCCGAGCGCAAAATACAGTGTGAAGAGTATGTTCTTACTGTGGCAGGGGTCGTAGAAGCTCTGATACAGGAGTACCTGCAGGAGTATCTGCCGGGCTGAGCGTCTGTGGGATGGCACTGAGTTCAAGATTTTGAAGAGCTTTGTACAAAGAGGTGAGAAATAATATGAAAATTACATTGATGGGGACATTTCTCAAAAAACAGTCTTTCAAGCATACCCGTTCTTGACTGCTTTTTTAGTAAAATTAAATAAATATTAAGGATAAGGTTTTGGAATTTTAGCCAAATTGTTTTTTAAGATAGCTATAAAAAACCATAAAGCATTAGCCTTAATAAGACTCACTACGGTGCTGATGAAGTGATTGCATGGCTATATGGTTCTTATGTGTGTTTTGATAGATGTTTTTATTAGGTAAGGGGGTTATAATCTGTATTTTGCCAGTTCATCAAACATGTTTTGATATAGAGGATTGCCGGAACTGAGCAGTTCATAGCCTCTTGAAAACATGCGTGAGCAGCCGGATATGGTTATGTTGTGCATGCTGCCGCAGATTTGCCTGTAGCCCAGCCCGCACAGTATCCTCAGAACATAGGCGCTGAATGCCCTGAATTCCTGCATCTTTCTTTTGCCGCTTGGAGCCAGTCCGGCTTCCTTAGGAAGCATAAGACTGCTGGATATAAAAGAAATGACCTTTGCTGCGGGAAGGTTCCGGGCTATAATATCTCTTCCGCTTACATACTCGTACTGTACTGCCGTGGAAAGGC
>JAEWDM010000012.1 GCA_023390115.1 Bacillota bacterium | reverse complement strand
AGACAATCATTTAAGCATGCATGCCGTAATATACTATTTTCTATATTTTAACACAGAACATGAGTTTGGTAAAGAGGTTTTAAGTAAATTTTTGAAGAATCTTGCTGATTTGTTGAGAAATGTCCCCCAAAAAAAAAGCTATCGGAAAATATCCGATAGCCTCAAAATAGAATAAACTGTTTATTGTTTTAAATTTTATTGCTTTAAGTTTTATAAGGCAGTGTATTTATCTCACCGGTTAAATACCTTTTTAAGATAGCATAGTCCACAGAGTTTACACCGCCGTCATCATTTACATCGGCTGCGTCCAGATTTATGTCTATAGAGGTATCTCCGATAAGGTATCTTTTAAGCAGAGCAAAATCTATGGAGTTTACATTTTTATCATCATTTAAATCACCATAGAGAATTACAGGGTCGGGATCAGGATTGGGAGTGTTGTAATACTCTCCCAGTGAAATTCCGTTTGAGCCTAAGGGTATCTGATGATCAAGCCCTATAAATTTACCGCCTGACTGCCACAATGAGGGCTTTAATAACCCGTATTTTTCTTCATCCCATGTTGACCAGTCATTTCCTATCAGTCCTCCGGTATCTCCTGAATTAGGATTTATACACCAGAAGGTATGATGAATTTTATTTTCTACCATGTAATCTCTGAGAAGCGTCATCCATTTCTGATTTTTTCCGCCGTCCATATGGCCTCCCCATTCTCCAATCAGGAGAGGTGCAATGCCCTGATCGTTGATGTATGCCCAGGTATCATACCAGTAGTCATCCAGTAGTGTCTGGGTTGTAAAGTCCTTATCAAACCACGATTGGTTGTATACTGAAGGTCCGTAGTCATGCGGAGAATATACAATTTGACTGTTTAAAGGTCCCAGATCGATAGGATAATCCTTAACTCCTCTTAAATTTCCTCCCCACCATGCTCCATACCATGGAGCAGCATCTCCTGTCGCTCCCCAGATATCGGGAGTATCAAACGTATATCCCTTTTCTGTCTTTGGATATTGTTCAATTCCTTCAATCATTATCAGTAGCTTGGGGTTTACAGCAAGAATTGCTTTAGAACATTCCTCAGCAGCATACTTCCAGTTATTCTCGTCTGTGGAATTATCCCATTTTGCCATGTCTGAGGGGGCCTCAGCAGTGTATCCCCTTTTTCCATGGGGCTCATTTTTCAAATCCAGTGCCAGAATAGTATCATCGTTTTTATATTTGTCGGCAAGCCATACCAAGGTATCTATCCATTTTTGAGTGGTGATTTCGCCGGCCGTAGTTGTTTCAAGCCCGTACCATAGAGGGTATATATGCCCTGAGTTATTAGCGTCAGGACTGTGTATGTCAATCATTACTTTAATCCCCAGTTGCTTGCAGTATTCCATCGAAATATCGAAAATTTCCATACTGTTTTTTACATCATCCGTCTCAGGATCATAAAAATCGGGATTAATAACGTGATATGGAGGATTGTTGCTGGCGGTTACACTTGAGACCTTATTGGGAGCTCCGACCATCCAGCTATATAGAAGCTCTGTTGAAATGGGTATTCTTAAAAGGCCTATGCCCCTGTCGGCTATGCTTTCCAGAATGCCCTTCACATCATACCAGGCACCGTGGAAGACATTTTCGCTGCAGTTAAAGCCAAACCAGTTGGCGCCTGTCAGCCATACCTCGTTTCCATACATATCATAAATTTTATTGCCTTCACAGTGCAGCCAGTCGTCATTATTTCCGTCAACAGCTTTTACGGAAGCTGAAAAGCAAAGCGTAAAAGCCAGCATTAATGCAACGGCTAATGAAATAACTCTTTTTATTTTTCTCATAAAAAATCTCTCCCCCTAAAAAAATATGTACTATGCAGTTCTAATAATAAATTTTGTTTGTAAAATCCCCCCTTTTCATCAACCAGTGCCCTGAGATAGAATTCATTAATGTCAAGCGGCACTGAAGTGCGGAACACTGAATAAGTTGAATTTAAAATATGCCATTCCTATAAAACAAAATTCGTTTATTTTAGCATAATTTCTGCATAATTTTACTGGCTGAAGGAGTGAGAGTAGCTCTAAAAAGTTTTATAAGAAAGTAGAAAAATGATTCACCTCCTTAAACTAAATATTAATACAACCAAAGAATTGACAAATACTGATACTATTATATTTTATTAAACATTTAAGAGGAAATCAACCTATTTTCTACAAATTTTGACTGTAAAAAAATTATTATAACAAACTATATGCAATTGTTAATAAAAGTAATAAATTAATATAATCTTATGCAATGAAAAAAGATATGTTTTTCATCATTAAAATGATTGATTATTATTAAATTATGTGATAAAATATAACAGAATTATGAAAAATAATTGCTTAATCTGAAAAAAAATCACAACAATATAATTTTCAATAAATTTTATCTTGTATACAATGAACAATTTGTATATAATAAGCATGTCGGCAAATGCTTGATAAAAGCAAATGTTAGGACCAGGTCATAACAAAAGATAGTTTTTACTATTTTAAATAAATAAGAAAGGAGTATGATAAATGAATTTTTTAGAACAAATTTCTGAAAGAGCAAAATCAAACATTAAAACTATAGTTTTACCGGAAAGCGAAGACATAAGGACTATAAAAGCGGCGGCTATGGTTCAGCAGAGAGGTATAGCCGATATTGTACTTGTAGGAAACGAAAGCGAAATCAAAAAACTTGCGGGGGATCTGGATATCTCGAAGGCGAAGATAGTAGATCCCTTAATTTCTGACAAGTTTGAGGACTATGCCAATTGCTTTTACGAATTGAGGAAGTCCAAGGGAATTACATTGGAGAAGTCAAGAGAAATAATGAAGGATTATGTATATTTTGCCACAATGATGGTTAAGATGGGTGATGCGGACGGAATGGTTTCAGGGGCCGCGCATTCAACTGCAGACACTGTAAGGCCTTCGCTGCAGATATTAAAGACCAAGCCGGGTACAAAAATGGCTTCCGCGTTTTTTGTTATGGTTGTTCCCGACTGTGAATACGGACATAACGGCACATTTGTTTATGCAGACAGCGGAGTCGTAGAGAATCCCGATGCAGATGGGCTGGCTGATATCGCTATTGAATCTGCCAACTCGTTTAAACAGTTGGTTCAGGCTGAACCGGTTGTTGCCATGCTTTCGTACTCTACCTATGGAAGTGCCAAAAGCGAATTGACAGAGAAGGTTATTAAGGCCACACAGATAGCTAAGGAAAAGGCACCCGGACTTATGCTGGACGGGGAGTTGCAGGCAGATGCGGCACTTGTGCCTTCGGTTGGGCAGTCAAAGGCGCCGGGAAGTGCTGTGGCAGGAAAGGCAAACGTGCTTATTTTCCCTGATTTGAATTGCGGAAACATAGCTTATAAGTTAACTCAAAGGCTTGCTAAGGCTGAGGCCTACGGACCGATTCTACAGGGTATTGCAAAGCCTGTAAATGATTTGTCAAGGGGCTGCAGTGCCGAGGATATAGCAGGTGTCGTGGCAATTACCGCCGTACAGGCACAGGGGAGGTAATTTAGAAAAATTCATCATTAATTGAACTTAAATAGGGGAATATGCCTGAAAGGAAATTGCTTTCAAGGTTGAATTTTTAGCAGCTTAAGCTGCATGGAGGGTATAAAATGAAAATTTTGGTTATTAATACGGGAAGCTCTTCTTTAAAGTATCAATTTATAGACATGGCAAATGAAGCTGTGCTGGCAAAGGGTCTTTGCGACAGGATAGGCATAGAAAATTCATATCTTAAGCATACGAAGGGAGATAATGATGCCGTGGTTCTGGAAAAGCCTCTTCCGGATCATAAGACTGCAATAAAAGAGGTTATAAATGCTCTTACCGATTCGAAGATTGGCGTAATATCAAGCATGGATGAAATATCCGCCATAGGTCACCGTATAGTGCATGGCGGAGAGAAATTCCATGATTCTGTGATAATAGATGATGAAGTAATGAATGCCATAAGGGATTGTATAGATATAGCTCCTCTTCATAATCCTCCCAATATAGTGGGAATAGAGGCATGCAGGCAGATAATGCCCAATATACGCATGATAGCTGTATTTGACACTGCGTTCCATCAGACAATGCCTCAATATGCATATTTGTATGCACTGCCTTATGAAATTTATGAGAAATACGGAATAAGAAAATACGGTTTTCACGGCACCTCGCACAAATATGTTGCGCAGAGGGCTGCTGCCATGCTGGGAAAGCCTTTTGAGACGCTTAAGCTTATAACCTGCCATCTTGGAAACGGAGCCAGTATCTGCGCTATTAACAAAGGCAGGTCTATGGATACGACAATGGGCTTTACTCCGCTTCAGGGGCTGGCAATGGGCACCAGAAGCGGATCTATAGATCCTCAGATATTGACATTCCTTATGGATAAAGAGAATATGTCTGTAAAAGAAATAAATGATTATCTTAATAAAAAATCGGGAGTTCTTGGCATCTCAGGAGTGAGCAGCGATTTCAGAGATTTACATGCCGCTGCCGAGGATGGAAATGAAAGGGCTCAGATGGCCATTCAGGTATTCTGCTACAGGGTAAAAAAATATATAGGAGAGTACATGGCGGTACTGAATGGGGCGGATGCAGTAATATTTACCGCGGGAGTCGGAGAGAATAATTCTATAGTAAGGCGCACCGTTCTTGAGGGATTGGAAAATATGGGTATCGAGGTTGACTGGGATAAGAATGCGCAGAAGGCTCAGGAAATGGATATAAGCACTCCGGGATCAAAGGTTAGAGTCATGGTTATACCTACAAACGAAGAGCTTGCTATTGCAAGAGAAACAGCTAAATTAATTAATTAACAAATTTAGAGCAAGAGGCAGCGCGAAGCTGTAAAGCTATTGCATACTTGAAAGAGGGCTTTTGTATATTGCAAGAGCCCTTTTTTTAATGCCTGTTCCGCGCTCCTGTCAAAATAGCAGATGAACAGGAATAAATTTTTTCATCCCTGCAATAATATAATATGATGTTTTATATTATCCGTAATTATATTTTAAGGCAGGGGTATAAGTATGTTTAGCTTGTTTAAGAGGAAAATGCTGTACGCAAAAAAAAAAGCCCTGAAAATTTAGATATTACGCATATATTTGATGATTATGAAAAAAATCTGCTGATGTTTAAGGAAATATTCCAGAATGACGACACTGTTGTTTTCCATGAGCTGCTGCCGCCCAATAATGGAAATATAAGAATTTGTGTGGTATATGCTGTGGGGATGGCAGATCAGAAGGAAATAAGCAACGGCCTGATATCGGCTATACTAAATTCACCGGAAGGAAGCTTAAACAGGAAGAACACAGTTAATACCCTTAAAAAGCAAATTATTCATTGTGGAAATATTGATATTATTTCAGATATTGACAAAATTGTAGGCTCAATACTGTACGGGGATACACTTATAATAGCGGAAGACTGCCCCGCTGCTCTGATTGTTGATTCAAAGGGATGGAAATCAAGAAACATATCCGAGCCCCTTTCGGAAAATGTTGTAAGAGGCCCCAGAGACTCATTTACGGAATCGCTGATAATTAACACATCATTAATAAGGAGAAGAGTAAACAATCCAAATCTGAAATTTAGCTTTGGTTTTGTAGGAACACAAACCAGAACCAAAATTTGTATTTGCCATATTAGTGGACTGTCAAGTAAGAAAATACTGCAGGAGGTAAATGACAGGATAAAAAATATAAGGCTTGATGCAGTTCTGGAATCGGGGTATATTGAAGAGCTAATAAGAGACCATCCTCTCTCCCTCTTTTCCACTGTGGGACATACCGAACGTCCTGACAAGCTTGTGGCAGGCTTGCTTGAAGGCAGAATTGCAATAATAGCGGACGGCACCCCCATTGTTTTAACTGTACCGTTTTTATTCAGCGAATACTTTCAGTCCAGTGAGGACTACTATAATGATTTTATTTCGGGAAGTATAAACAGGCTTCTTCGGTGGGCCGCATTTTTCTTATCTACAAGCATACCCGGAATATATGTCGCACTGACCTCTTTCCGGAAGGAAATTATACCTACGCCGCTGCTGCTCACTATTTCGGCCTCAAGAGTGGATGTGCCGTTTCCTACGATTATAGAGACATTTATTATGGTAGTTGTTTTTGAAATCTTGAGAGAAGGCGGCTCCCGGCTGCCTGTGGCAGTCGGGTCAACAATTAGCTTTGTGGGGGCGGTAGTTATAGGAGACGCGGCGGTAAACGCCAAATTTGTGAGCGCCCCTATTGTAATTATAGTGGCTGTGACAGGGCTCTCAAATTTCCTTATTCCAAAGCTGATGAACTCTTTAAGCATTGTAAGGGTAATATTCATCTTGCTTGCAGGAGTCATAGGCTTTTATGGATATCTTTTCGGATTAATATGTCTGTTTATTCACCTTCTTTCCATGAGATCCTTTGGAGTACCCTATATGCTGAATATATCCGGCTTAAACGCCTTTGACGCAAAAGACACCGGTATACGCGTACCCTGGTGGGTTTTGCGCTTCAGATCTGAAAAAACAGTCTCAAATAGGTCCGGGAGAAGCAAATGAAGAGAAAAGCTGATATTTTTATACTGGTTGTTTTGTTTATATTATTAATGCTTGCAACAGGCTGCTGGGATTATAGGGAGATTAGTGAGGAAATTATTATAGCCGGCGCGGCATTTGATTATGACGAAAAAAATGACGGCCTTGTTCTCACGGTGGAAATAACTCTGCCCAAATCGTCGGAAAAAGGGAGCACCTTTAATTCGCAGGTATACAGCAGTGAAGGAAAAAATGTAACTGATGCCGTAAACAAGCTTACATCAAAGGCCGGACATAAGCTGCTATGGAGCCATTCCAAGGTAATCATCCTAAGTACGGAGTTAATTGAAAGGGAGAATTTATTTATAGGAATAATGGATTGGGTTAAAAGAGATCTTGAGACAAGGGACTACGCATGGATGCTTCTATCAAAAGAAAAAACCGCAGGGGAAATTTTTTTAAAAGCTAATCCTCAGACTGAAAGCATTATTTCATATTATCTGGATCATGTTTTTTTGACCATAAAATCCAATGAAGCCTATATGAGCATTCCTTATTGGAAATTTATGTACAGCCTGCAGTCAGAAGGCTTTTATGCCGTACTTCCCACTGTAAGACTGGAGGAGTCGGCCAGGAGTGTGCTTCCCTTGGTGAACGGCACCGAGATAATAAGCAGAAATAAAACCGTATGCTGGCTTGACGGTAATCAGACAAAAATACTTTTGCTTCTGACGGATAAGCTGCATGATGTGAATTTTATAGTAGAGCAGGCTTATAATGAGAAATACCAGACTGTTTCATTAAGGGTTTTAGACAGCAAATCATCAATAAAGCCTGTCTTAAGCGAGAAAGGCCTTGTAATGGATATTAGTGTGCAAATGGAAGCTTATATTTCTGAAATTGACGGGAGCAAGGACGTTTTTAATGAGGAGCGTATAAAAAATCTGGAAAAGGAAGCGGAGGCAGCGGCGGCAGGCGAAATAAAAGAGCTTGTAAGCTTGCTTAAGGAAAAATATAAGGTGGATGCCATCGGCTTCGGGGATAAGGTTGAAAACAAATATCCTGAGTTCTGGAATAAAATAAAAAATGATTGGGAAAATGAATTTGAAAAAGCTTTATGCAGCATACGGATCAATTTGGAAATTACAGGAAGCGATCAGAGTATGAAGATAACGAAGGCGGGCAGATAAAATGTTCCTACTGGTTATATGTGTATTTGCTGCCATAGGGCTGACTGAAACAGCTCCTCTGGCAAAAGCAAGGCGGGTAAAGGAGCTGATATTGTATTTATGCGTTTTTATTCCAGCATTTATCCTTACGCTGTTGCTGAGCCTGGGTGTGAAGCTAAGCAGTCCGGCAAAGCCGATGGATGACTTTATTGATGCAATTGCGAAATTTTTTTCTTCCTGAATTCTGCAATTATAAATGTAATTATGGGGATTATTATTATATACGGTATGGAATAGGGAACAAGGTCCTTTTTAAGCCATTGTGTATAATCTAAAGCGCCCTTATAGAAAAACAGGGAGCTGCAGTAAAGCAAAAGTCCTATTGGGGTTACAATAAATTTGTAGTTGTCGTTAAGGCCAAAACTGCGTGCAATGGCCTTGCAGCAAACAGAAAAATATACCGCCGATTTCACAAAGGAGCCTAAAATAAAAACAACTGATAAAATTAGTTCAAGTCCGTGCAGATATGTGCCGACAGAAATTCTCGAGGCCGATAAATATGTAGGGTAATACACATCGGATGCCAGATTTATTCCTAATACCAGCACATTTGACACGGAAATGAAAAAGACGGCCAGAGCTCCTATTGTAGAGCCTGTCAAAAAGACTTTATACGAAGATTTCGGGCTGTCGAATTTTTGAAAAAATGCCGAAAATACAACTATCTCACCGAGAGGGAAGATAAAGGTGGATAAGGATCCGTACAGTATGTCGGATATTCCTTCCTGAAAAGCGGGAAGAAGATTTCCGAAATTCATTTGAGGAATAAGCATAACTAACAGCAGAATAATAGAAATCAGAGTAGGCAAAAGAAACATGGCCGAGAACCTGCTTATCAGTTCAACTCCTTCCTTAACCATCCATATGCATATAAAAGTGATAAATATTGCCAAAAAAGGATTGGGAGTATTGGGCAGTGCTGTTATTCTGATAAAGTGGATCAGGAAGGTATTTATTAAAACAGCAATATAAAATGCAGATGCAATATACACTGCATTTATGACCTTTGAAATTATTCTTCCGAAGCACGCCTCAAATATCTGAAAGATGTCCATGTCAGGAAAAAGCTGCTTTATTCTGCCTATCATAAGTGACATCAGGATTGTCATAACATAGGATATAAGTATACCCAGCCATAAGTCTTTTTTTGCTTCCAGCGCAAATATTACCAGAGATGAGGTTCCTGTTATATACATTACTATCACAGCTATACTTTGTTTGTCGGTCACATTGCCAGTATACAAATAATCTCCTCCAGGAGGCTTATAATTTTAGAAACAAGAATATTATTCCGGATTTTTTGATATTTTATTCTCCCGGTACCTTTGACATACCTT
Organism: Bacillota bacterium; assembly: GCA_023390115.1. Taxonomy (GTDB): domain Bacteria; phylum Bacillota; class Clostridia; order Acetivibrionales; family DSM-27016; genus Anaerobacterium. The sequence goes on along the minus strand of JAEWDM010000012.1, from coordinate 88,214 downwards.
TTAAGCTTAAAAATTAATTCCAATTATCCTTGAATTATTTTAGAGGATGTGGTAAATTACTTCTATAGATGTTAAAATATGTAGAAGAAATATTTTTAGATAACATAATATTGCACAAAAACAGCTCAAATTTAAACATTCTTATATAATATATGCATAAATTTACGGATAACATTTCTTGCTCACCAGTGAAAAATTTCAATATAAGTTTATAAATGTATTTACGTGTAAAAAAAAATGGTATATAATCGAAAAGGAGGATATAACGTAAAATTATGCTACAGAAGATTTTTTAATCAAGTTTTAAATATAAATAACAGTTGTATTAAATGCTGTCGAACTTTTAAATTGAAAAGAAGAATATCAATATTTAACGCCATCTTAAAAACGCACAAAAGATGATAAATATAATGTAAATACCATTGCCGCGGACGAATTTACGGTTAACCTTTAATAGCAGATATTTTAAAAGGCGGGACATTTATAACGAAAGGGCGGTGCTGCCATGCCACAAGAGCTGTAAGCTGCGCCGTACAGGTAATGTAAGAGCTGAAGCAGTGCAGAGGGCTTTATTTATTTTATGATTTGTAGACGGGAGGACTTTCAGATGGCGTTTGTCAAGAAGAGAAATAAGCTTTTTAAATATGGTATAACACTTGCAATTTGCGCAGTCGGCTTTTTGGCTCTGGGGTTTGCCGGGTATTTCGCATATACGGGTTTTACTAATGGGGTTAAACAGGGATATGAGGAAAAAATCAGGGAACTGGAGCTTCAGAGGAATAATGACAGGAGACGGGTATTTGTCGCCAAAGAAAAAATAACCTTTGGAACCAGGCTTGACAAGGAGCTTTTCAATGAATCGGAAATTATTTCGAATCTTGCCCCGGAGCTGTTTATGGATGAAGGCGATTTTGGAAAGTATGCAAAAAGTGAAATGCTGGACAATGTTCCTGCTATGAAATACATGGTTTCAGAGGAGCAGCTTCAGGATGATGTAAGAGAGCAAGAATTTAATATGTTTTTGCTTCAAAGCAATCTGGGGAAGGACAAGTTTATAGATTTGAGAATAATGTTTCCCAATGGAGAGGATTTCATTGTGCTTTCAAAAAAGAAGGTAAGAAACATTGATATGACCAAAAATACTATATGGTGCTGGCTCAATGAGAGGGAAACGGTAACGGTAAGCAGTGCCATTGTAGATGCTTACATAAATCAGGGTACAAAGCTTTATGTCGTCACGTATGTCGATCCGGCATCTCAGGCAGAGGCCACGCCTACATATCCTGCAAATATAAATGTAATGAGGCTTATGGAAACAAACCCCAATATTTTAGATCAGGCTAAGCTGTACCTGGCAGAGGAGGCCCGAAAGTCTCTTGATGAGAGGCTTGAAGAGGCGGGAGCCAGGAATGCGGCAGCCGTTAATACGCAGCCTTCAGGCACAGGAACTGATACGGGAGAGCCCGATCAGCAGCTTGAGGATGACATATCCGAGGTGGCGGGACAGCAGTATGTTCCTGAAGAGGGAAATTCCGCTGATCAGTACTTACCAAATCCCGAGGATATTGACATAGGGGGTGGCAAGGATGGATAAGCCGATTAAAATGGGCTTTGTCGGAACAAAAACGGAAGACATTATTCTCTATCTTTCCAGAATACTGTTTAACATGGATATGAGTGTAGCTGTCGTTGATGCTTCCGAGCAGCAGCTTATGAAGTATTCGGTCCCTGTGCCGGACCCCAGAAGCCACATTACCACATACCGGAATGTTGATATTTATCTCGGCTGCTGTAATGAGGATGCCTATAAAAAAATTGATATGGGAAAATATGATGCGGTCATTATAAGCATGGGCCTTAACCCGGTATTTATAAGAGAGCTGTCTTCCTACAGCTTAAGCTTTGCCGTCACCGACATGGAGCGCCCAAATGTTTTGAAGCTGAGGGATTATTTGAGTGTGCTTGACTGTTCATATGAGTTTATAAGGATATACAGGGACGTGGTAGACAGCAAAATCGACAAAAGTTACTTGGACAGCCTGCTGGACATAGCAACGGTTGCCGGGGAATATTATTTCTACCTATCTGAAAAAGAGCTTTGCTGCAGGCTGGACAGCCAGTATAATGACATTTTCAGATTCAGTATACTTCCAAAGGAATACAGAGCGATGTTTAAAGATATTATAGTTAATTCCTTTGGCTTTAGCCGCAAAGATACCGAAACAGCGATAAAAAAGGCAGAGAAGGGGAGGTAGTATATGCGCATAGCTTTTTGGAGTAATGTGCACGGGCAGTCCGCAACCACCAGCAATATGCTTTCGGTTGTTTTAATGACTGCTCTTGAATACAGGCTTAAAATACTTATCACTCACAATCATTTTGAAAAGAGTACCATAGAATCCTCATTACTCGACAGAAGATATTTAAACAGTGAGCTGATGGAGCTGTCTGACAGCGGCATTGATGCATTGGCAAGGTTTATAAAGTCCAATAAGCTGGACAAGGACAATATAGTAAATTATACAACAAGCATATTGAAAAAAAAGCTTGATCTGCTTATGGGGACAACCAATACAAACAGGGATCTTTATATGCATGATCTTAATAATGTTATGAATCAGATATTAAGCCTGGCTCAGGAATTCTATGATGTTGTTTTTATTGATGTTTCTGCGGGCTATAATGAGCTTTCAAGCAAAATATTAAAGTATTCGGATATTGTAGTTGTTAATCTGAACCAGAACCTGAGCGTGCTGGATGACTTTTTCGAAAGGCATAAGGAGGGATTGGAGAATTATATTTTCCTTATAGGCAGGTATGACATGGATTCCAGGTACAATACAAAGAATATTATGAGAAGGTACGGAATAAAGAAAAATGTTGCCGTTATCCCATACAGTATAGAGTTTAGCGACGCCTGCTCAGACGGAAGGGTGCTTGATTTTTTTCTTAAGAACCTGTCCGCTAAAAAGGACGATGTGAATTACTCCTTTATTAATGAATCACGGAATGCCGCAAGGCTTATACTGGCACACGCAGGCATAGACATTACTACAAAGAAAATAGGTGATTAGGCTATGATGAATACTCTAATGATTATTTTGATTCTGGCTGCTTTTGCCGGCGGAGTGTTTTTATATTTTAATAAAAGCAGAAAAATTACCCGTGTCAAATATGATACCGAGGAAGATATGTTCAGTGTGGAGGTGTTGGTTGATAAGGTTAAGGACACCTTCAACAATATATTGAAGACAAATCTATATGAGATGAATTTGTCAAAAGAGGAATTTGCCAAAAGAATGCAGAACAAAAGCCAGCTCAGGCTTGCATTAAAAAACTGCACATATGGAGATATAAATGCAAAAAACTATATAAAGGATTTTATAAGGGATATCCTTGTTAAAAATTACAAAATAGACAATACGAATATAAACAGGATTATAAACTTTGACAGCCCAAGAGAGCTCAGCATACAGGATAAATTTGAGATACTTGTATACATATATAAAATGATGCATGGATATAGAGCGCTGGAAAGGATAATAGCCGACAACGGGCTTGATGCTCCGAAAGAGGATGAGTACGGACAGCCTCTGTACATAATAAGGGCGGAGGAAATAGCTGACATATACGACAGGAATTCGGAAAAGCTGATTGTATTTGAGGACAAGCTTAATATTGTGGTTCAGCGTATATACCAGATGTATAAGGGATATGGAGTAATTGACGAAATAAGGGATATGAAAATTGACGGGGTTTCGGGAGGAGTGTCGGGCATCCCTCCGAGCTTTTTTCAGGAATCCGAGCTCAGCAGCGAGATATTCAGCTCTCTTCCTGCATCCTATGACAGCGTATGGATATTCTTTAAGGGAAAGACTATACATCTTTCCTTCCTTAGCTTCGGGACAGAGCACGAATTGATGCGTGTATGCAAGAATATATACCGCTATAACAACCCGGGACAGTTGTCTGAGTCAAACGGATACAAGGTAAACGAGATGAAGGACGGAAGCCGTATAGTGGTGGCAAGGCCGCCTTTCTCCGAATCGTGGGTGTTTTTTGTAAGAAAGTTCGACAGTGTAGATAAGGCTGTCCCTGAGGATCTCATTGTCGATAAAAATAAGCAGCTCCCCATAGAATTTATAAAATGGCTTATAAAGGGCTGCAGGATTACTGCCATAACAGGGTCTCAGGGAACAGGAAAGACTACCCTTTTAATGTCCGTTGTGAGGTTTATAAATCCAACCTTCACGTTAAGAATTCAGGAGATGGCCTTTGAGCTTCATTTAAGAAAGCTCTATCCCTTCAGGAATATACTGACCTTCAGGGAGACCACAACGGTTTCAGGCCAGGAGGGGCTTGACCTTCAGAAAAAAACCGACGGTACGGTAAATATATTGGGAGAGGTTGCGGACGCTAAGGTTGCCTCATGGATGATACAGATGGCTCAGGTTGCCTCACTTTTTACTATGTTTACGCACCATGCCAAGACTGCCGGCAATCTTGTGCTGGCCCTGAGAAACTGCCTCCTTCAGACAGGGGTTTTCAACAACGAAAAAATTGCCGAGAAGCAGGTGGCGGATGTAGTGAATTTTGATGTGCATCTGAACAAGGATATAAGCGGGCACAGGTATATTGAGAGGATAACCGAAATTATACCTCTAAGTCAGGATATAGAATACCCTGAGGGGTATAAAAGAATTAAGCGGCATGAGGAGAAGCAGGATAGCTTCCTTGACACAATGAAGGAGTATTTTGTAAGGGTGACGGATCGGAAGGTATTTGAAACAAGGGACATTATAGTGTGGGAAAACGGCGAGTACAGGGCGGGAGAGCCTGTAAGCCCCGAGTGCTACAATGAAATGGCAAGGCATATGACCCGGGGTGAAAGGGAAGAGTTTAAGGCTTTTACTCTTTCGAATTGGGGAGTGAGCTATGAATAACAATACTATTATAATCATATTGGCAGGTATACTGATTGCAGCAGTCTTATTCCTTGCGGCGGCGCTTCTTACCGAGCGCAGAGTAAAAAGCAGAAATGCGGTTAAGGAAAAGCACGGAAGCGGAAAAAACTTCTGGTATTCCTCATATCTGTATTTCAGCAGGCTTTTTATAACCAGGAACTATATAGCGAGGGTGAGAAGAAGAATCCAGATAATGGAGCTTGCCGACAACTGGACGATCGGCAGAAGCACTATGAAATTTGCCTTTATGTCTTTTTTGCCGGCATTTCTGGTGTTTATAATACTTGCTGTGCTTGGAAGGGACTTATACTTCCTTGTGATAGCAATTCTGACTGCTGTTATAGTACATGACCAGATATTGGGCCTGTTTGTAGACCGGGTTGAAAATAAAATAATGGTGCAGTTTGAAAGATTTTTAGGAGATGTGAGGCACAACTTTCACGAGCACGGAATGATTGACGAGGCTATTTTTGATTCAATAGAGGATTGCGGATATGAAATGTCACTCCATGCCCACAGGATATACGAGATTCTGACGGCAAATGATGTTGAGGAGGAAATCGAAAAGTACAATGAGGTTGCCCCGAATAAGTTTTTTAAGACATTTATTGCATTATGCCAGACCATACTGAGGTTTGATGACAGAAAGGTTGACGATAAATCAATGTTTCTTACCAACCTTAATTATTTAAAACAGGAGATAAATATAGAGCTTTTAAAAAGACAGAAGCTCAACTACCTGTTTAAAAGCCTGTCCATAATTTCCATGGCTCCCATATTTGCCATTAAGCCTCTGGAAATGTGGGCGGTAGCTAATCTTCCCGAATTGATTAAATATTATAAGGGCGCTTACGGGTTTGTAGAGCCGATAATACTTTTTGCGCTTGTCATACTCTCATACCAGTTTATAAACAAGCTCCAGAGTAATGTCCAGTCAAACCGGACATTGAGCGTCCTTGAGGATAAGCTTTTGAGCATAAGGCTTGTTTCAAAGGCAATGGGCAGGCTTGTAGACGCTAACTACAGCAAGGCTGCCAGGTATACCGAGCTGCTTAAAAATACAGCCTCTGAGTCAGGAGTCAATGCTTTTTATCTTAAGCGTATAATATACGGGAGTGTGGCTTTTGTCATAAGCCTTTTTATGTTTTTCAACGTTTATTCAATCACGAGGTATAACATAATCAATTCCGTAGGAGCCGATATGGAGAGAGAGACTCAGAGCACCAACAAGGAGGCTGCCGATGAGCTAAGGGAGCTTGACAGGGGTATACTGCTTAAGTATAAGGGCACAACCCCGACGCTTGAGCAGATACAAAAGGAGGTACAGGAGCTTGGAGGAATCAGGGATGGGGACATGTCGGCTTCAGCCTCTGAGAGGATATATAAAAAGCTTGTTTCATATAACAATCAGTACTTTAAATGGTGGCAGCTTTTAATTTGTTTCCTTATAGCTTTTATGGCTTATAATATACCCTATCTGATACTGGTGTTCAGGAAAAAGGTACTTCAGATGGGGATGGAAGACGAGGTTATGCAGTTCCACTCAATCATAATCATGCTTATGTATATAGAGAGGATAAGCGTAGACAACATACTCCAGTGGATGGAGCAGTTTGCAGTGATTTTTAAAGCCTCTATAGGCAGGTGCATAAACAATTTTGAGCACGGCGACATTGAGGCATTAGAGCAGCTTAAAATCGATGAGCCGTTTCTTCCGTTTACAAGGCTTGTTGAGAACCTTCAGGCCGCATCCGATAAGATATCGGTGCAGCAGGCATTTGATGAGCTTATCATTGAAAGGGGGTATTATCAGGAAAAAAGAAAGCAGGACAATGAAATTATGATTGCCAATAAGGCAATGTACGGCAAAATAATAGCCTTTACTCCGCTTATAGCAACATTGCTTTTGCACCTGCTTATTCCTTTTTTGCTGGAAAGCATGAACCAGCTTTTGAATTACTCGCAACAGCTTAAGGATGTACTTTAAAAATTTTATTCTAAAAAAATCTTGAGAGGAGATAATTTTTATGGAAAACGCAACTACAGCCATTAAAATCGGTGCTGCTATAGTAATAGTACTGGTAGTGGTAAGCATAGGATTTATGGTTTTAAGGTCGGGGCAGGATACTGCAAAGCTGGGACTTGAAAAGCTGGGGCAGATCAACAGCGATCTTGATACACTGGATATGAGCATGTATGATAATGAATCTACAACCGGGAATGAAGTGGTGAATTTTATAGAAAAAAACAAATCAGGATCTTTCAGCATAATTGTATACACCGGTATGGACACCGACGGTGAAGCATATGTAAGAACCTACAATTCTTCGGAAAATACCGTTGGCGAAAGTGTCATTTCCAACATGGACGAGCTTATAAAGTCTGCAAAGGACCCGGGGAAGAGTGTATATATAAACCCAAGCAAGAGCTTTCTTGGAAAAGTCATTAAAAATAAAAACGGTGTGGTTACATGTGTTGAGTTCAGACAGCAATAGTAAAGCCTGCAGCCTGTATTGAAGGAGTGGTTTTATGAGTGAGAATCTGGCGGATTTTCTGTTTGATGTATTTTGCATATTTGTTTTTGCGGCCGCCATTTCACTGTTTATGCTTATGAACATCGGAACCGGGAAAAACATTTCTCTGGTAAAGGAGAGGCTTGTGCAGGACAACCTGTTGTATGAAAGCGATACGGAGGCTGCCGGTGTGACGGTATCGGGAGCCGAGATTATTGCAAAAGCATATGGAGGACTGGATGTGGATATTTTCATTGATGGGAGGGCAATAAAAAAGGAAGAGACGGCCAGCCCTGATTCGGGCTTTGAAAATGAAGGCTCCGGCGATGAGGGCAGCTTAGACAGTGCCTTTACGGATATGGGAAATGATGCTGAAAAAGACCTGTTTAACGGGATTAGAATAAATCCCCGGGACATATACATTGTCGAATACAGAATGGATGACACTGGAAAGGTAACGGGGATCGAATATATAAAGGTGTGAGGTTTAAAGATGGGTGAATCGCTCAGTAAAATTATAGCTTTGTTTCTTTCGGTGCTGCTTCTGTTTATATTTCCTATATTAAACATGTTTGAAAATCAGGATGACACCACAAAAGTCTTTGTTCTGAATGAAACGGCTAAATTTGTAGACTCGGTGAGAAGCCTGGGCTATATAACACCGGATATGTACAGGGATTTTACAAGGAGGCTTTCAGCCACAAATAATGTTTACTCCATACAGATGGAGCATTACCGTAAAAAATATGACCCTGTGGATAATGCTGCGGGGACAGACGGAAGCAAATTCGACATTAATTACGGAGGTACATACACTGAGGGTATAATGTCTGAGCTTTTCCCTTCTACAGCAGTTCAAGATCCGGGATACAAGCTTGGAAAGGGAGACTATTTTGCAGTGCGGGTTAGGAACGAAAATAAGACTCTTGCCACTAAAATCCAGGAAATGCTATACAGCACAAACATGGATAATGCAAAAATTATAGTCAATTACGGAGGGATGGTCAGGGATGAGGATTACTAACCTTGCTATAATTTTTGTGCTTATAGCCGTTCCCTTTGTTATGATTTCAAATCTGAAGCTTTGGGACATGAAGGCTGTATCGATAAAAACGCTGGAAATAAACAGGCTTTTGGATTCTGCTTCTGAGGATGCCGCTTCAGCCCTCACTGAAGTAGGTGAAGATGGAAGGGTAACGATAAATAAAGAAAATGCTGTGGAGGGCTTTTTTAATTCGCTATATATAAATTTTGATGTTTTATCAAACTCAACTCTTCAAAAAAAAATACAGGGATATGTGCCTGTTGTTGCAGTAGTGGATTATGACGGATACTATATATTCTCTCAGGAAACATACGAAGGAGCTTCAGGCTATAGTGAGACAAAGCATGTCTGGAAGCCTAAGAAAATGTTTTCTTATTCGGATGGAAGATACGTGTACGCTTTTACTCTGGATGACTATGTTACTGTTTACGATACAATGGACGCAGCCAATAAAGTATTTTATGAGGGGTATTATGAGGATATTAAAAGTTTCGTATCCGGAAGCATTATGGACAGCCGTGAGATTTTCGATCAGACCAGAAGGAATGTAATCGTTGACAGTATTAAGGCCGACATAAACTACTTCATAAACAGGCATAACAAGGTGGCCTCAAAATACGGAATTACGTATAACTTCGCGCCTCCCTCAATACCAGACGAGGATTGGTACAGGACAATATCCGATGTAGGTGTAATTGCCTTTTTTCAGGGTATACCCATAGGCACCGGGGGAGAGGTGTTCAATAGCTTTGCTATTGGAGGAGGAAGGCTCGTAAAGCAGCAGAAATACTATGTAGTTCATACTGGGGATTCGGCATCTATAAATTATTACCACAGGCAGGATTGTGAACAATTGCCGCGCCGTGGAGGACAAATAGACTGGGAAGCAACGGATGTATACAGCAGCAGAAAGGAATGTGCCGGGAAGGGCTACTATCCGTGTCCCGAATGTCAGCCATAGAAATTTTTACAAGCTTTAGCCTATAAGCTTTAGCTTAAGGGGGGACTGCTTTAAAATGGCGGAATATAAAAGGGCGTTATGCCTTATTCTGGTGGTGGCGCTGGCCGTATGCATATGCTGTTTTGGCTTGTATGCACAGGCCGAGGACAGCGGGGAAGGCTTTGGCACAGTGATTTTTGACGATTCTGAAACCACGGGCGATAAGATAGGCTCGGTTTCTGAGGGAAAAACCATCGAATTATCACGCTATTCCGATGACTATTGGGGCTATGGTACTGAGAGCAGCGGGATAAGAGTTTATGACAATAATTCGGGTATTATATGGAATGATGCTGATTTTCTGGCAGATATCCTTATCGCGGAGGGAATCACTACGGATTTTACCTTTGATTTGCCACAGGAGGTAAAGCAGTATATACAAAACGGAGGAAAGGTAGATGTTGTTATAAAATCCGGAAACGGTCTTGAGATTGGGAAGCTTTTCGTGGATGACGGAGAAAATAAGCCGGCATATACCCTGGATTCCGATACAATTACCATAAGCTCATATCCTAAATTTAACTGCAAAAGCGGGCATGATTATTACGTTGACGGTATAAATAAAACTATTCCCAGGGTTATGCCGGGATATGGGAGGAATACTTATATAATATGGGAGAATGGAATTGATATAGGCACAGCCTATGGCACCGATAAGGACAGCTATGAGGATGGGGACCTGTATTATGAGCTTATAGACAGCGGCTCCGGAAGGCTGAACTTTGACGCTCTGGACAATGGCCAAAGGGTTGAGGTAAACCTTTATGACGGATCTAAAAGAAGCTTCTATAAGAGCTCAACCGACGATATAAGGATAAAAGGGAGCAGCTCACAGATTCCGGGTGCTGCGGTCATGGAGTTCCGGTATCCCGTAACTATTGATTTTTACACTGCCGATGAGGACTATATAACTGCACAGCTTAAAGCATCTCCCAGCACAGACCCGTTAAATGATCAGGGAGTTGCCGATATAAGCGTAGAATTGGATTCATCAGCCTCCAGAGCGGTCTTAGACGGAGAAGATATAGAAATAACCTCCAGAAAATATTGGGCGAGCCTGAACAGGGAGGATCTTGACGATGACAGCAAAGGGCAGGAAATTGACAGCCCGATTTATGAAGCGACGGTTCAAGGTGTTACTGAAAATTCACTGATATATTGCAAGGTACGGGTATACAGCCAGGAATTGGATAAGTTTGCGGAAAAGATAGTTGAGGTGCCCTATATAGGTGCTTCGGCAGGTGCGTCGGGAGTTCTAAAGGCGGATGAACGCTATGAGGAAAGGTTTGATGTGCTGAAGGCCATACCGTCGAGCGAGCTGCTGTACGGAAATATTATGGGAAAGGAATGTATTATAGATGCCGGGTGGTCTAGGATTACCGGCACGAAGTCGTATAATATAACGGTAAGTAATGGCACTCTAAGCAGAACATATACCGTTCAAAGAGAGTATTCGTACTGGAAAATAGATGTACTGCGTGTGTATGAGCCATATAAGGCGGTGATAACCAATGGATGCCTTCCCGGAGGGCTTCTTGAGCTTATGCCTCAGGTATATACCCGTCCCGAAATCGATCATAAGGAATATAACATCAATATAGCTGAGCCACAGTACAGGCAAAGCATTAATATTGAGGGACAGGGCATACCGGAAGCTCAGTGGGAAAGCCTGGCGCAAAACGAGGTCGGTGAGATAGAGGTCTGGAATGACAGGCTCGTATACCCTGCAAAGGATCGGCAGATAAAAATTATGGATGATGTACTATCCGTTTCGCGTGCCCCCGACCCTGTTAAAATAGCGATAGGTGATATTGAAAAATTCGGAGAGAATGTATTCTACAAAAAAGGTCTTAAAATAGAAAACACCCTGCCGAACGGTACATATGGCAGTACAGGCAAAATATATTATAAAACCTTTATTAATGTCGGCTCAGGGGAAGCGCAGCTATATGAAAAGATACAGATAAATCAGGTGAATGTACATACGCCGGTGGTATGCTACGCGGAAATTTTAGACGGCAGCAGTGGCTTCAACCAGATAAAGGGAGATATTGATGAGGTTCAATGGGATTATCTTATACTTGACAGGCCCTTTAAAATTAAGATGCCAACAAGCGGAGTACATAGGAATATAGAAGGCTACAGCCCTCAGGGTATTAAGCTTGAATGCGCAAGGTATACTGCGCGGAGGCAGGTAAGCTTTCCCTTTGATGTGTATCTGGGAAGCGGTACTTCAGGAGAGCTTGTGAAGGGGGGTACATGGAAAACCGTAACGCCGGATGCAAATGATGAGGTACAGTTTTATCTTCCGGCCTGGGTTGATGAAACTGGCAAATCCAGCCATTATCAAATAAATTTCAGAGAAATTGCCATAAACGGGAGTGAAAGCAGCGCTCATCAAAACCTTGCCAACCTTGATCCGTCCGCTTCTATGGCAGTTGATACGGTGCGTGTAAAGATAGTGGGAAGACTGTTTGGTTTTAAGATAAGTGATATAACCGATTATCCCGACTGGGAGGATGTGTTCAGGCAAAGCGCGAATACCGTCAGGCATTCAGGTAATTACTATCGGGCAGGGAAAAATGATGAAAACGGCAGCACGAGGCCGCTTCAAGGAATAAGCCAGAATGTCTTCGATAAGCTGACCCTGCCCATAATGAATGGAAGCCATACGGTGTTCAGGAACATGGGGGTGCTGAAAAGAGGGTATAAGTTCAGATTTGAGCTTGAAACCATAGGTAGCTACTCCGGAGACGGAGACTGTATATCAATAACCCCGCGCTTTTATTATGTTCCATACGACGGAAGCAAAAGGGAGGAAGTTGATCTTTGGTATAATGAGAGGTTTAATGATGAGCAGAATTATATGGTGAAGATAGACAGCAGCAAGGAAGGAAACCGTAAAAACCCTAAATATATGAAGCTTGGCAATGCATATAGAAATGTCCCTGCACAGGAGATAGAAAATACAAGCCGGGTTGAGGGAATAAGCAAGAAGAATCTGGAGGGGAATAATACATTGATAGGATGGCTGGACAGGATAATATTGCCCAGATGGGTCAGAACGTATACAGGGGTTGCACCGGGAGCATTGGATAGCGGGTATGCTGACAGGGTTTTGAAGTCCAGGCAGAAATGGTATGGTGAGTATTATCTTCCTAACGAGCTGTTTGTGGCACCGAAGGGATACGATGTTGTAGACTATGCCAGAAAGAATTATGGGGTAACGGGGAAGGAAGGCTTCTGGAAGAAGAAGGGATATATAATAGTGAATTTTGATATACAGACGGTGAAGGGAGATGCATCTTACGGAGAGGCCTTGAGCTATAAAGGCTCCAGGTGCAGTATGTGGGAAATCGAAGGGTTTAATACCAATAAAAGGGATAGCGATGGGATACTATTTCCTGTTCGGGAAGGCGATATTGTGTTTTATTATACCGACAAGAGCATAGGGGATGATTATGGAGGAGGCGGCAATTATTAGAGGCTGCCGAAGTACCATATATTTAAATAAGGGGCTGTTGCAAAACGTATATTTATAAATCTTCATGAATAAAAACTATGCATATAAAGGGATTTGTCCCTAATTTATGCATGGTTTTTGGGTTTATTCAGGGATTTTATGCATTTTGCAACAGCCCCTTATTTATATGTATAACTTTATGTATTGAATGGTATTACATTTTTTAGGCATACTATTTTTGATTTTACTTGACAAATGTGTACAACTGGTTGTATCATTGTATTAATCTTATTGGTTTACTTGGAAATAGAGGGGTGTTGATATTGAAGCTTTCTACCAAAGGCAGGTATGGATTAAGGGCAATGGTTGATCTTGCGGTTAATTCCGGGGGAGATCATGTGGCTCTTTACAGCATTGCCGAAAGGCAGGGCATATCGGAAAATTATCTTGAGCAGGTTTTTTCAATACTTAGAAAGGCAGGCCTTGTGAGAAGCGTTAAGGGTGCTCAGGGGGGCTATATATTAGCTTCGGATCCTTCGCTCATAAAGGTGGGAGCGGTTTTAAGAGCGCTGGAGGGAGAGCTGTTAATAGCGGATGAGGAGGTTGAAAATTCCGATCAGTCTATGCGAAGTGTGCAGTATTGCATAAAGGTGAATGTATGGGACAAGATTAATGAAAGCATCAACAGTGTTGTCGATTCTATGACGCTGGAGGATTTGGCGAACGAGCATAAAAGGTTAAGCGGTGATAGTGCGCTTATGTTTTATATTTAAAACTTGATTTTGAAAGGAGTGGCTAAAATGAGTGAGAGAAAATTGGGATTTGATACATTGCAGGTTCACGGGGGTCAAAGGCCTGACCCTGCTACGGGATCCAGAGCAGTTCCCATATATCAGACTACCTCGTATGTATTTAATAATGTTGAGCATGCTGCGAATTTATTTGCATTGAAGGAAGTTGGAAATATTTATACGAGGATTATGAATCCTACAAGCGATGTTTTTGAGCAGAGGGTTGCGGCTCTTGAAGGAGGCGTGGGTGCCTTGGCTCTTGCATCCGGTTCTGCCGCCGTTACCTATTCTATATTGAACATAGCGGGGACGGGGGATGAGATTGTTTCGGCGAGCACATTATACGGAGGGACATATAACCTTTTTTCCACAACTCTGCCAAGGCTGGGTATAAAAACAGTATTTGTCGATCCCGACGATCCGGAAAATTTCAGAAGAGCAATAAATGAAAGGACAAAGGCTGTATACATAGAGACTATAGGGAATCCGGGGATTAATATTATAGACATTGAGGCTGTTTCTGCCATTGCCCATGAAAATAATATACCCCTTATTATAGACAATACCTTCGGAACTCCATACCTTATAAGGCCAATAGAGTTTGGTGCCGATATTGTAGTGCATTCCGCTACAAAGTTTATAGGAGGCCACGGCAATTCAATAGGAGGAGTTATAGTGGATTCGGGTAAATTTGACTGGACCGCCGGAGGAAAGTTTCCGGGTCTTACGGAGCCTGATTCCAGCTACCACGGAATAAGCTATGCAAAGGATGTTGGAGCGGCGGCATATATAACCAAGGCCCGGGTACAGATTTTAAGGGACATGGGAGCGGCCTTAAGCCCGTTCAATGCGTTTCTTCTTTTGCAGGGACTGGAGACCCTGTCGCTCAGGGTTGAAAGACATGTGTCCAATTCCAAAAAGGTGGTTGAATTCCTTTTGGGCCATCCCAATGTTGCATGGGTTAACTACCCAAGTGTTGAAGGTAATAAATACTATGAGCTGGCTAATAAATATCTTCCCAAAGGTGCCGGGTCAATATTTACCTTCGGTATTAAGGGAGGAATTGAGGCCGGAAAGAAATTTATAGACAGCCTGGAGATATTCTCGCTGCTTGCAAACGTGGCGGATGCAAAGTCTCTGGTAATACATCCGGCAAGCACAACCCACTCCCAGTTGTCGGAGGAGGAGCATAAGACCGCCGGTGTAACACCTGACATGATAAGGCTTTCCATCGGAATTGAGGATGTGCAGGATCTTATTTATGATCTTGATCAGGCGTTGAGAAAGTCGGAAGGCTAGTGCCGCTCAAGGCTGATGAATTTTGAAATATGCGGCACTCAGGCGCTTTTTAACAGGATTCTACCAGAAAGAATTTCTGTTAAAAAGCGTTAGTGCCCAATGTTGGGCATTATGGACTTGCTGTATAAGGATGTGATATATATTGGATATTCGTACAAAAGTGGTTCATGGATGTAAAGGCTATGATTCCAATACCGGAGCGGTGAGCTTTCCCATATACCAGAGCGCGACCTTCAGGCATCCCGGGCTTAAGCAAACTACAGGCTATGATTATTCCCGGCTTCAGAATCCAACGCGGGAGGAGCTTGAGAATACAATAGCGGCACTGGAAAACGGAGAATGGGGATTTGCTTTTTCCAGCGGAATGGCAGCAGTTTCCACAATACTTTCCTTATTTGCTCCGGGAGACCATGTTATTGTCTCGGACGACCTTTACGGGGGAACCTACCGCCTGTTTGAAGAGGTCTACAGAAAATATGGAATGGAGTTTTCATATGTTGATACAAGCGATATTGAGGCTGCCAGGGCAAGCATAAGGAGCAATACTGCGGCAATGTTTATCGAGACCCCTTCAAATCCCATGATGAAGGTATCGGATATAGCTGCACTGTCTGAGCTTGCCAAATCCCTGGGGGCTTTGCTGATTGTTGATAATACCTTCCTCACTCCGTATTTTCAGAGGCCTCTGGATTTAGGCGCCGACATAGTTGTACACAGCGGGACAAAATATCTCGGGGGGCATAACGACACACTTGCCGGACTTATAGCAGTAAAGGATGCAGGGCTTTCAGACAGCCTTAAGCTTGTGCAGAAGTCGGAGGGGGCCGTGCTTGCCCCTTTTGACTGCTGGCTTATATTAAGGGGAATAAAAACCCTGAGTGTCAGGCTTGAAAAACAGCAGGAAAATGCTTTTAAGGTTGCGAGGTGGCTCTGCGGGCATCGGCTGGTTGACAGGGTGTATTATGTGGGCCTTCCTGAGCATGAGAGCTATGAGCTTTCAAAGCGTCAGGCCTCCGGCTTCGGAGCAATGGTTTCCTTTTCAGTAAGAGATGCTTCTCTGGTTGAAAGGGTGCTGGAAAGTGTCAGGACAATCATTTTTGCCGAGAGCTTAGGAGGTGTGGAGAGTCTGATTACATATCCCATAGTCCAGACCCATTCTGCGATACCTGAGAATATGAGGGAAAGGCTTGGTGTAAATGACAGGCTTTTGAGGCTGTCGGTAGGAATTGAAGCTGTAGAGGATATAATTAACGATTTAGAACAGGCATTGGGGTGATAAGAGCATGAGATTCGGTTCAAAGCTGATTCATAATGGAAATGAAATAGATAGAAATACAGGAGCGTTGAGCATACCCATTTACCAGGCATCTACCTATCACCAGGAGGATGTCGACAAGCCTCAGGAATTTGATTATTCACGCTCGGGTAATCCTACCAGAAAGGCTCTGGAAGAGACCATAGCCATTTTGGAGGGAGGGGACCGGGGCTTTGCGTTTTCTTCAGGAATGGCGGCTACGTCCTCTGTTTTGTCTATTTTTTCCTCGGGGGATCATATTATTGTTTGTGAGGATGTTTATGGAGGCACCTACAGAATAGGGACGGGCTTTTTCAGCCGATTCAATGTAGATGTGACCTTTGTGGATGCATCTGATTTGGATGCGGTAAGGAATGCAATAAAGCCAAATACCGCGGCACTCTTTCTGGAAACTCCTTCCAATCCGCTTCTGAAAATAACCAACCTTAAAGAAGCAGTGAGAATAGCAAAGGAAAAGGAGCTTATAACAATAATTGATAATACTTTTATGTCTCCTTATCTGCAGAGACCCCTTGAGCTGGGAATAGACATAGTGATTCACAGTGCCACCAAATTTATAGGAGGGCACAGCGATGTTGTAGCGGGACTGGCGGTAGTTAAGGGCAACGGGCTGGCAGCGAAGGTTTACAGAGTTCAAAACGGATTTGGAGCTATATTGGGCCCTCAGGACAGCTGGCTTTTGCTAAGAGGGTTAAAGACCCTCAAGGTCAGGCTGGACTACCAGCAAAGAAACGCACAAAGGCTTGCGGAATGGCTGGATAGCCTGCCAAATGTTGAGCAGGTCTTTTATCCCGGAATTTCCGGCCATAAGGACAGGGATATACATTTTTCACAGGCAGACGGGGCAGGTGCGGTATTGTCCTTTAAGACAGGGGATAGGCGCAGTGCGGCGAACTTTATGAAAAAGGTAAAAATGGCTGCTGTTGCGGTAAGCCTTGGAGGGGTTGAGACTATAGTTTCATACCCTGTAAAGATGTCCCATGCGGCAATTCCGCCAAATGAGAGAGAAAGATTAGGTATCACCGACGACCTTATAAGAGTGTCTGTAGGGCTTGAGGAAATTGAAGATTTAATAGGAGACTTTGAGTCCTCGCTTGCGCCTGATTAATAATACCTATTAAACATATATGAAAATTTAAAAATATTTATAAAACCTATTGACATACTATGATAAAAGGTATTAAAATTAAATTAATATAAAACATATAAGAATACTTGGAAATAAAATTTTGGAGGCGATACTATGTCGAAGATTGCTAAAAACCTAACTGATTTAATCGGTAATACCCCACTTCTGGAGCTGTCAAATTATAATAAATCTCAGGGACTGGAGGCAAAGCTGATAGCAAAGCTTGAGTACTTCAATCCCGCATCCAGTGTTAAGGACAGAATAGGATATGCAATGATTAAGGATGCGGAGGACAAGGGGCTGATAAACAAGGACACAGTCATAATTGAGCCCACCAGCGGGAATACCGGAATAGGACTGGCTTTTGTTGCCGCTGCCAAGGGATATAAGCTTATACTTACAATGCCGGATACAATGAGCGTTGAGAGAAGAAATCTTCTGAAGGCTTTAGGGGCCGAACTTGTTTTGACCCCCGGAAGTGAAGGCATGAAGGGAGCTATCAGAAAAGCAGAGGAATTAGCTGCCCAGACTCCATCCTCATATGTGCCTCAGCAGTTTAAAAATCCTGCCAATCCTGAAATACACAGGAGGACAACAGCGGAGGAAATATGGAGAGATACCGACGGACAGGTGGACATATTTATAGCAGGGGTCGGCACAGGCGGTACTGTTACAGGCGTAGGAGAGGTGCTTAAGCAGAGGAAGCCGGGCGTACAGATTATAGCTGTAGAGCCCAATGATTCTCCTGTGCTGTCGGGAGGAAATCCCGGGCCTCATAAGATACAGGGAATAGGGGCAGGCTTTGTACCGGATGTTTTCAATAAGGGAATAGTGGATGAAATATTTAAGGTTAAAAATGAAGAGGCATTTGAGACCTCCAGAAAGATTTCCAGGCTTGAAGGGCTTTTGGTGGGGATATCCTCAGGCGCCGCGGCCTTTGCAGCCACACAGATTGCAAAGAGGCCTGAGAATAAGGGCAAGACGATTGTAGTTCTTCTCCCCGATACAGGAGAAAGATATTTGTCTACGCCGCTTTTTCAGGAAGTGTAACGTTAAGGGGACGTTTAAGGAGGGGGGCGATCCTCTCCTTTTTGATTATTATAAAACCAATAAAAACGATATGAATACTATGGTCCACATGACCTGATAAGGGAGTGGCTATTTTGTTTTATGAGGCTGTTTATTTTATATGATCATATAATTTGTAGTACATGATGTTTTTAAGCTGTCTCAATTTTCCGTAAGCCTTAGGCTCTGTTAATCATACGGTATGCCCTTAAAAAGCGGGCAATATTTATACGGAGGTGTTTTCTTAAGATGGCTGAAGTAAAAAATGATGGGAAAAGGGTACAGAAGACCCTTTCGGAGGAGGACTTAAATAAGCTGCTTAAAATAGTGGGCGAGGTTCAATACGGCTCTGTTACCCTTTTTGTCCAGGAGGGAAGGGTAGTACAGATCGAAAAAAATGAAAAAATTAAAATCAGGTAATAAAAAACAATTTTTACAAAAGCTATTGACAATTGTTTTTCTCAGTATTAAAATATTAGTAAATCAATAGGAATAGTTTAGAAAGCGTCGACTGGAAAACTGGAGGCAGTGCTTATATTTATTTTTTAGGATATAAGCACTGTCTTTTTGGTTTTTGAGAGGGAGGAATGGTATGAGTGGATTTATTGACCGGCCAAGGTATTTATGTGCTTTGGGCGGCAGTGTAGCGACTTTAAAGGCTCTTCCCCGGGCAGTACCTATACTTCATGCCGCGGCAGGGTGCGGGGGTAACATTGCAAATGCGTTAAATTATGCATCGGGTTATTTAGGAAGTGGATATTGCTCGGGCCAGGCACTTTCCAGTTCAAATGTATATGAGAATGAAATCGTGTTTGGAGGAGAGAACAGGCTGTATGAGCAAATTGAAAATACGCTTAAGCTGGTGGATGGAGATTTGTATTTTGTACTGACAGGATGTATGGTTGAAATGATAGGAGATGATGTCCATTCTGTTGCAAAGAAATTCCGGAACCATGATATTCCCGTGCTGTCTGCCGATACCGGAGGCTTCAGAGGAAACTCCATTAAGGGCTATGATATCGTACTCGGCACCCTTTTTAAGGAGTATGTCTGTAAAACAGATGCAAAAAATGAAAGACTGGTTAATTTGTGGGGAATAGTTCCTGTTCAGGACGTATTCTGGAAGGGAAACTTAAATATGCTAAAGAGCCTTTTAGAAAAGCTTGGTTATACTGTAAATACATTTTTCGGGGAAGGCGAGACCCTTGAAAATTTGAAGAATTCCGCATCAGCATGCCTGAATATTGTTGCTTCGGATATTTTTGGAGTTGAGGCTGCAAGGATATTTGAGGAAGTCCATGGTATACCTTATATAACAGTGCCCTTTCCTGTCGGAGCGTACGGAACTGAAATTTTTATACGCTCGGTTGCCGGTAAGCTTGGTATAGAGCAAGCCCTTACCGACAGGGTAATAAAAAGGGAAAGGGAGAGATATTACAGCTATTTGGAAAGGCTTGCGGACGTATATAATGATCTCGACCTGCAAAGGTACTGCGTTATAGTGGGAGATGTAAATTATGCCACCGCGCTGTCACGCTTTGCGGCAGATGACTTGGGCTGGCTTCCTGAGCTTGTGGTTATTACGGATATTTTAAGCGAGGAACAAAAAGAAATTGTCAGGGCAAAATTTGACGGTTTTGCTTCCGGCATAAGGCCTAAGGTGGTGTTTGATACAAATACCTCGGGTGTTAAAAAGCATGTTAACAACTGCTGGCCTCGCAATAACGGACAGAAGTATTATGACTCCTTCAGTCCCGCCTTTGTGCTGGGGAGCGCGTTTGAGAGGGAGCTTGCCGAGGAGCTTAAGGCACCTCATTTAAGTGTGAGCTATCCGATATCCAACAGAGTTGTTTTAGACAGGTCCTATGCGGGGTATGAAGGTGCTCTGAGCCTGACCGAGGACATATTCAGCACACTGGTGGGCGGGAGATAAGGGGGTATTTAAATGGATTATATAAAAGAAAAGGCTCCGCCTGTAAGAGAAGACAGGCTGATGGCATGTAACGCATTCGGGGGCTCATGCTGCAAGCTCGGGGAGCAGGCAAAAAAGGGCTGCCTGGTAAATATTAAAAGAAGCTTTGCACAGACTCAGGGCTGCCAGTTGAATTTAAGCCTGGCAATAATAAACACCCTGAGAGATACCGTCATTGTGGTTCATGCCCCCCTTGGCTGCGGAGGCAGCAGCCTTGCTGTGGCGGGTATAAGCAAGAGCTTTAAAAAGATGAGGGACGCAAGTTCCATGGGATTGGTATGGGTTAATACAAACCTGGATGAGAATGATGTGATAAACGGGGGAGAACAAAAGCTCAAGGATGCCGTGCTGTTTGCAGAGAAGGAATTCAGGCCGGAGGCCATAATAGTTGTAAACAGTTGTGTTCCCGCCATAATAGGGGATGACATAGACAGCGTGCTTGAGGAGCTTCAAAAGCAGGTGTCGGCAAAAATTGTACCCGTGCACTGCGAGGGCTTTAAAACCAAGATTATGGCGAGCGCATATGACGCCGTTTATCATGGCATTTTGAGGAAGCTTGTAAAGAAAAAGCAAAGGGAGGAGCTTCTGTATGAGGATGAGCTGGTACAGCTGAAGGAAAAGTACCGGATAAGCCGCACCGTCAATATACTTAATGTTTCGTCCATGAGCCGTCAGGATGAGGATGAGCTTGTAAGACTTGTGAAAGCTCTGGGGCTAAATGTAAGGATACTGCCCTGCTACGCCCATCCCGGCGACTTTGAGGAGGCCTGTGAGGCAGCTCTGAATGTAAGCATTTGCGCTACCCATGACGACTATTTTGTGGAGCATATAAAGGAAAAGTACGGTATACCGTTTGTCCTCAAGGCAATACCCATAGGAATCAAGAATACCAGCCAATGGCTTTTAGATATAGGCAGGTTTTTTGGAATGGAGGATATGGCGCAAAAGCTTGTAGAGACTGAAACCAGAGAGCTTCTTAGTGCACTGGAGCCTTATAGGGAAATACTTCAGGGCAAAAAGGCCTTTTTAGGAGGCGGCGAGATACGAATCCTTTCTACTGCAGAGCTTTTGCAAAGCGTAGGGATAGAGATTGTAGGCCTTAAGGGGTACCACTATGATCGTTTTGCCGATCACCTGCTGGACAATATTATAAACAATGAAAATATTATTTTCAACGTAGCCACCGGCCAGCCCTTCGAACAGGCAAATCTGCTGGAGAGACTAAAGCCTGATATTTATATAGGGCATGCCGGCACAAACGGGTATACTGCAAAGCAGGGCTTCCCGATATTCCCCCTTTTCGGGCAGACGTCTGTATACATGGGGTATGTGGGAGCATATGAAATTATCAGAAAAATCAGCCGTGTTTTAAGGAATTCAATCTTTAATAAAAACCTATCTGAAAATACCCGGATGCCATATTTTAAAAAGTGGTATGAACAGGATCCGTTCACTTACATAGACGATAGCCAGGCACTATAAAAATTAAATGCGAGGTGATGAAAAATGAGTCAGGTTGAGCTTGCTCCTTCAAATAAAATAGTTATAAAGGGCATAAGCAGGGTTTATTACATGAATAATTCCAACGGAAGGCATAAAAAGGACTTTCTGGCCATA
Organism: Bacillota bacterium; assembly: GCA_023390115.1. Classification (GTDB taxonomy): domain Bacteria; phylum Bacillota; class Clostridia; order Acetivibrionales; family DSM-27016; genus Anaerobacterium. Next base: position 66,038 of record JAEWDM010000012.1, on the reverse strand, counting down.
AAGGATGTGGATTTGGTGGTAAAAAAAGGAGAGTTTGTTACCATTGTAGGTCCTAGCGGGTGCGGAAAATCTACACTCTTAGATATCATTGCAGGCCTTGCCAAGCCGTCCGCGGGAGAAATTTTTATTGATGACAAGCGAATAACGGGGCCTAACCTGGACAGGGGTATTGTTTTGCAGGGTTATGCTCTGCTGCCGTGGAGGACGGTACGACAGAATGTGGAATTCGGTCTTGAAATAAAGGGCGTTTCTAAAAAAAGGAGGCATGAGATAAGCCTTGAGTATATAAATCTGGTTGGGCTTCAGGGCTTTGAAGACAGATTTCCATACGAGCTGTCGGGAGGCATGAAGCAGAGGGTGGCGATAGCAAGGGCGTTGGCATATGATCCGGAGGTGCTTTTAATGGATGAGCCTTTTGCGGCTGTGGATGCGCAGACAAGGGAAGTTCTTCAGGATGAGCTGTTGAGAATATGGGAGGAAACGCAGAAAACCATCATTTTTGTTACTCACAGCATTGAGGAGGCTGTGGCTCTTGCGGATAGAGTAGCGGTAATGTCAGTAAATCCGGGAACAATAAAGGAGATTTTGGACATAAACCTGCCAAGGCCGCGACGCATAGGTGATATCAGAGCCTCGGCGGATTTTGCCTGGATAAAGCACAGGGTATGGGAATCGCTTAATAACGGTAATTCCGATAAAGGCGAGGGCAATAGGCAGGAAAAAAATGTGGCTGAGGAAATTTTCTCAGGAGCAGTATTGTAAAAGTCCGCTTAACTAGCGGAAGATTACTAAATTAAGCAGGTTGGATTTTTGCGGCAAACAAGGCGGAGGGGTTTTATGGAAGTTAACGGCATTTTTGAGTGGGTGAAGGGACTGGTTTTCCTTGAGCGCCTGCCTGAGCTTGGAAGCGGTTCAGGCTGGGGTGTGCTTCTGGTATTCGGACTGCTTACCTCATTTCACTGTGTGGGAATGTGCGGCGGAATTGTAATGTCCCAATGCATTAAAAAAGACCATTCATCTTCAGCAAATTCAGGCGGGAAAGCATCCTCCGTTATACCTTCCTCACTTTATAATCTGGGAAGAATAGTATCCTACACAATTGTGGGGGGAGCGGCAGGCTTGCTGGGGAATATTATAAGCCTGCCGGGTGTATGGAAGGGAGCTGTTCCTGTTGCAGGCGGAATGCTTATGATAATTATGGCAATAAATCTTCTGGGAATATCCCGTGTGCTCAGGAGGCTTAGTATCAGAATGCCTTACTTCGCGGTGAAAAAAATAAAGTCGGGCAACAGCTTAGGCCCTCTTGCAGTAGGACTTTTGAGCGGAATAATGCCATGCGGACCGCTTCAGATTGTACAGCTTTATTCTCTGAGCACAGGAAGTGCTGTCTTGGGCGCGGCCTCTTCATTTGTTTTCGTTATAGGGACTGTCCCCGCACTGTTTGTATTTGGTACAGTGAGCACCGCCATTACTAAAAAATATTCAAATATGATTCTTAAAGCAAGTGCCGTACTTGTATTTGTCATGGGAATTGCAATGGTAGGAAGGGGAATGGCTCTCATGGGAGTATCACCGGTCCTGGCCAATGTGGCAAGCGTAAATAGTGTTCAGGCTCTTCCGGCAGAAGACAGGATAGTGCAAACGGTTACAACTGAGATAAAATCAGGGAGCTATCCTGAAATTAAAGTGAAGAAGGGAATACCCGTCGAATGGACAATAATTGCCGATCCTGAGAAGCTTAATAAGTGCAATGAAGCGATTGTAATTCCTGAGTTTAAAATAGAAAAGAGGCTTTATGAGGGGGAGAACCTGGTGGAGTTTACGCCCGATAAGGCGGGAGAATTCATATACACATGCTGGATGGGTATGATTAAAAGCAAAATAATAGTGGAGGAGGATCCCGGCGGCATGGAGCCGGTAAAAGAAACGGAGCAGCTTGAGAAAAGCACAAAGTACAGCAGGCATACCGATATAAAAAAACGGGCAACGGAAGACACCGGTAAAGATAAGAAGCCTGTAGGAGAAGCAGCCGGTAAGCCTGTAAGCCGTACCGATACAAAAAGGATTGAGGATAAAGACACAGAAGAACAAAGTATCTTAATTGGAGTACTTATTGACGAGCACTGCTTCGGGCTTATAGATCCTGAAAAGGAAACCAAAGTGTGCCTTCAGATGGATGAATGTGAGTCCGGCGGGTACGGTATAGCTGTTAAGCAGCAAAATGGAGAATACAGGTTTTACAGGCTTGACAGGCACGGACATGATTTGGCTGCACAGCTTTTGGAAATTAGCTCTGAGGACGGCACATTAAGACTGAGAGTTAAAGGCAGCATTGAAGGAAGTATAATTAAAGCACAATCGGTTGAAGGGGTAGGATGACAGAAAATACAGGCTGCTCTTTTAGCCGGCAGACCCGGTATAAAAGGATGTTCAATTATAATAGCATATATAAATTTAGAATATTATACGAGGAGGATATATTATGATAAAAAAATTTAAAAAACTGTTTTTGTCGGGAGCTTTGGCGATGTTTATTACCTGGCTGCCTTTTTCAACGGGAATTGCCGCCTTAAATGATACGTCGGGACACTTGTATGAAAGTGAAATCAACCATTTTTACAGCGAGGGCTTTATAAAGGGGTACCGTGACGGAAGCTTTAAGCCGGACAGAAGCATAACAAGGGCGGAGTTTTCTATTATAGCAAACAGGATATTTAAAATTGAGCAGGTACCGGGAGTGGGCTTCTCAGATGTTCCTTCATCCTTATGGTTTGCAAAGGAAGCGGCGGCGGCAGTTGCGGCAGGGTATATACAGGTCTGTGAAAATAACTCCTTTAAGCCCGGCAAATATATAACTCGTCTGGAAGCGGCGAAGGCAGTAAATATTTTGTTAAAGAACAGCGTTCATACCGGCCATGTAAGCTATGAAAATTTGAGTGAAGCGGAAACGGCGAAGAATGACAGCTCTGTCCTGCAGGAGGCTGTTTTAAAGGGCTATATAAGGGAATATCCTGACGAAGGACTCAGGGAATCAGGGCACATAACCCGCGCAGAGGCAGTCAGGCTTTTGTACAGGGCACTTGGGAAGCCTGAGACAGATCATGGCGGGGAACAGCAGGAGCTTAGGGGAATATTGATAAATGCGAGCTGCAGTAGTACTGCCGACCCGGAAAAGCACACAAAGGCCTGCAACCTTATGCCGGGCTGTGCAGCCTCAGGGTACGGCATTGATGTTAAGCAGCCTGACGGTACTTATAAATTTTACAAATTTGATGAAAGGGGACAGCACCTTGCTAAAGAAAACATATTGGCAAAAACGCAAAAGCAGAATAATCTGACAATAATAGTAAGGGGCATTGCCGAAAAGGATGTATTTAAGGTGGCTGCAATAGCTGAAGAGGATGACCTGCAAATTTTTGAGGGAATATTGATTGACCGGCACTGCTTTGATTTGATGAAGGATCCCTCAAAAGATACAAAAATGTGCCTCATGATGGCCTCGTGTGCTGAAAGCGGCTATGGAGCGGCTGTTAAGCAGAAGGACGGGTCATACCGCTTCCACGCGCTTGATGAAAACGGACAGGAGCTTTGCAAGGATATACTGCAAAGTACGGCGAAGGAAAGCAATATAATAATAAGAGCAAAGGGAGTGCCGGCAGACGGGCTGATTGAGGCGTTATATGTCACTGAGCTTATAGAAGAGGATTAGTACTATTAAACTATAACAGTATAAACTTTTTAAGGGGGGAGCGGAAGTGAGGGAGAGTGCCAGCTTTAAAATTTACGGTATGACCTGTGCGCTTTGCTCAGCGTTAATAGAAGCAAGGCTTGAGAAAAAAGATGGAGTTGTAAAGGCTTCTGTAAGCTATGCCTCTGAGAAGGCGCATCTCGAATATGACGATGACGTTGTTAAGCTTCCCGATATCGAAAAAATCGTAGAGTCGCTTGGCTTTTCCATGCAGGAAATGGGTGCGGCTTATGATAAAAAGCAGCCCGGAGGAGAGCTGAGGCAGAGGAAAAAAAGCAGAAACATATTTATTGTATCAGCCATTTTAAGCTCCCCCTTAATGCTGGCTATGATATTAGGGGGATTGGATCTTTGCAATGAGTACTTTGACCCTTCTGCACAGACCCGATTTTCAGCTTTTATGGAATGGCTGAGATATAAGACATACGGTCTGCATGACTGGAGATTTCAACTCGCTGTTGCCACCCCTGTCCAGTTCATAATAGGAGCAAAATTTTACAAGCACTCCTTTTATGCCATAAGGTCAGGAAGCCTGAGCATGGACCTGCTTATAGCCATAGGCACAACTGCAACCTATTTGTACAGCGTATATATTTCGCTTTATGAAACCACCTCATATACCTATGGGATGAAAAATATATATTTTGAAGCATCCTCGGTTATTATAACCCTTGTTATGCTTGGGAAATATCTTGAGCTTGTCGCAAAGGGAAGGACCTCAAGGGCCATTGAAGCTTTAATGGGGCTCAAAGCGGAGTATGCAAGGGTTTACAGGGACGGAGAGGAGCGGGATATTTCAGTTGATGAGGTGTCCGAAGGAGATATTGTCATAGTAAGGCCGGGGGAGAAGATACCTGCCGACGGGATTGTGACGGAAGGTGATTCTGCAGTTGATGAGTCAATGCTTACAGGAGAGAGCCTTCCTGTTGAAAAGAAAAAGGGCGATCATGTCTCGGGGGCAACTGTCAACAGGTTCGGAAGCTTCAAATTCAGGGCCTTAAGGGTGGGAAAGGATACAAAGCTTGCAAGAATTATAAGGCTGGTGGACGAGGCTCAGAGCAGCAAGGCCCCTATACAGAAGCTTACCGACAAGGTGTGCGGTTATTTTGTACCCTTTGTTTTACTGGCCTCGGCCTCAACCTTTCTCATATGGTTTTTGGGTATCTACCAGGGGGCGGTATTCCTGATAGACAAACCTATTATATATGCGGTAGCCGTTCTGGTGGTATCATGTCCATGCGCGCTGGGCCTTGCCACTCCTACCGCAGTTATGGTAGGCATGGGAGTGGGAGCGCGGAAGGGAATTCTTATTAAAAACGGCCATGAGCTGGAGAAAGCCTGCAAAATTAATACAGTGGTTGTGGATAAAACGGGAACCATAACGACGGGGCGGCTTCAGGTAAGCGATGTAATAATGCTGGGCGGGCCGGGCTCTCCGGAGCACGAAAAGGATATTCTGCTTCTGGCGGCGGCTGCCGAAAAAAGATCGGAGCACCCTATAGGGGCTGCCATATACCAAAGGGGGAGGCTTGAGGCGGGCTGCGATCCTGAAGCTCCCGATGAATTTGAGGCTGTTCCCGGAAAGGGAGTGAGAGCGTCTATCCATGGAAGAAGGGTTATAATAGGAACCCTTAAAATGCTATTCGAAAACGGAATTGAGACGAAAGAATCGCATAAAGCGCTTGATGTCCTTCTGGAGCAGGGCAAAACCGTTGTGCTTATGGCTGTGGATGGAATTCTTACGGCTGCTATTGCCGTTTCGGACACCGTCAGGGAGGATGCGTTAAGCATGGTAAGACAGCTTGAAAAAATGGGAATACAGGTATATATGCTAACGGGGGACAACAGCAGAGCAGCCTTATGGGCGGCAGGAAAGGCAGGAATAAAAAATGTTATTGCCGAGGTTCTGCCTGAAAATAAGGCTGTGGAAATTGAAAAATTAAGGCATCAGGGAAGGACTGTGGCCATGGCGGGGGACGGGATAAATGACGCGCCTGCTCTTGCGGCAGCCGATATAGGCTTTGCGATAGGCACCGGAACCGACGCTGCTATTGAGACAGGGGGAATAGTGCTGTTAAAGGATGAGCTTATGGCTTTGCCTGAAGCCATAGTGCTTTCTCAAAGAACCATGAGAAAAATAAAGCAGAACCTATTCTGGGCGTTTATATATAATCTGATTGGAATACCGTTTGCGGCGGCAGGATATCTTAATCCGGTAATTGCCGCCGCCGCTATGGCGTTCAGCTCCGTATCGGTGCTGTTAAATTCGCTAAGCCTGAAAAAGTTCAAGGGCCTTAAAATTACGCTTTAAGGAGAATGTTTATGATAAAAGCAAGCTTATTGGAATTAAATAATAAATTGTTGGGCTGCTACGGCATTATAGGCTTCCTGCTGCTGTGGCAGGCAGCCCCTGCACTTAAATGGGTGGACCCGCAATTTATACCGCCTCCGTCTGAAGTTCTCAAGGCATCATGGGAGCTGATTGCTGCAGGGGATCTGTATATTCATGCCGCCGTCAGCCTGCAGAGAACCTTATTGGGGCTTCTTGGCGCAATTTTTACCGCTATACCGTTAGGCTTTGTGCTTGGGGGTATGTTCCCTAAGATTTCAAAGTTTCTAAACCCGCTGCTTCAGTTGCTGGGGCAGATTAACGCTTTTTCGCTTTTCCCCATATTTATAATGCTTTTTGGAATAAAGGAGGTTGGAAAGCTGAGCGTTATTTACTGGTCCAGCGTATGGCCTATTTTCTTTACAACGCTTGCCGGTGTGAAAAACAGCGATCCGCTGCTTATTAAAAGCGTACGCTCAATGGGAGTGAGCAAGCTGGATATATTTTTTAAGGTAATACTTCCGGGGGCGGCCCCGTCAATTTTTACAGGCTTTCGTATGGGAGCTTCGACAGCCTTCCTTATGCTCATTGCGGCGGAAATGCTTGGCTCAAGCGCCGGATTGGGCTGGCTGGTGCATAATTCAAACATGAATAATGCCATACCCCGCCTTTTTGTGGCTATAGTTTCAATTGCGTTGCTGGGAATGGGAATAAATCTCCTTCTCTTTAAGCTGGAAAAGACATTCGTACGGTGGAAGGAGGAGGTGGAGCCCAAATGAGCAAGGGTATAAACGCCGTTCTGTCGAAGCTTGCCGGTGCTGTTTCCGGAAACCTTTCGGTGCTTTTGTTTATATTGCTGTGGGAATTGGGCTGGCGTGCCGGCATTATAAGCTCAAATTTTGTAGCGGCGCCTTCGGAGATAGTCAAAACTATTGTGAATATGGCTGAAAGCGGCGAGCTGACAGTGCACACGGCAATAAGCCTGCAAAGATCCGCCCTGGGCTTTGCTTTTGCGGCGCTTATAGGTATACCCCTGGGATTTTTGCTGGGAGGCTGGTTTAAAACCTTTGAAAGAATTGTATATCCTGTCCTGCGGCTTCTGGGCCAATTTAATCCCTTTTCACTTTTTCCGGTATTCATAATGCTTTTCGGTATAGGAGAGCTGTCAAAGGTTGTAATGATTTTCTGGGTCAGCCTGTGGCCCATTGTATTTAATACCATTACGGGAGTAAAGGAGGTAGAGCCGCTTATTGTGAAATGCGCAAGATCCATGGGTGCACAAAGGCCGGTGCTTTTTTTGAAGGTGGTCTTGCCCTCGGCAATGCCCTATATTTTTACAGGACTTAAAATGAGCTCGGGTACGGCATTTTTCATGCTTATAGCCGCGGAGATGATAGGAGCGAGCAAGGGCCTGGGGTGGCTGGTGCTGAATGCCCAAATTAATTATATGATACCCAGGCTTTTTTCAGCAACAGTATTGATTTGCTCCCTTGGGCTTATTTTGAATAACCTGCTCAAGCTGATTGAAAAAAGAGTAATAAACTGGAAGGATGCATATTGATTTTTTAACATGGAAGGGGGAATAAAAATGCCGGAAAAGGCAATACAAATATTAAAGCTAATAGCAATAGCCGCTGTAGCGGCGGTAGTAGTAGCAGCTATTGCAATAGGTTCCTACAGGGGAAGAACAACAGAAACCACACCTGCTGCCGTGTCGGCGGCGGCAGGAGCACTGGGCGGAGACGAAGGGCAAAATGAAGACCGGGAGCTTGACATAGTGAGAACCTGGTCGAGAAAGGATTGCTCTCTGGCACCATGGCTGGTTACAGATAAGCTGGGTTATTTCAGGGAGGAGGGTATAAAGCTGGTGTTTACGGGAGAGCTTCAGGCAAATCAGCAGGTTGCTTCCATTTTGAGCGGAGATAATGATGTTGCCAGCATACACCCGAATGCTCTGGCCGTGGCGGTAAATGGGGGAGGAAAATTAAAGGGAGTGAGCAGGGGCATTATTGAGCCTGACGAAAGCGTGGATGAGAGATTCAGACATATGTGGTGGTTTGTAAACCCTGATAAGCATCCCGGAGTAAAAAGCTTCCCGGAGCTTAAAAAGCTTCCCGGAAGGATTAAAATTACCACCACTACGATTAACACCTGCACCGATTTTCTGACTAATATGCTGGCGGACAAATACGGGGTTCCCAGGGATAAATTTGAATGGGTAACAATGCCCGACATACAGGCGATACAGGCTTTAAAGCAAGGCCTTGTAGATGTTTCTCCCGTACATCCTCCTTATTATAAGGGGATGGAGGACGCAGGCGCAGTTAAGATATCCGATTCCCTTGCAACGGGTCTTGGAGCTGCCGCAGGCCTTACGGTATATTATTTCAGGGAGGACTATATAGAAAAAAATGATGACGTGGTCAAACGCTTTGTAAAGGCTATAAGCAAGGGGCAGAGATACGCCAATGAGAATCCCGGGCAGGTGGCCTCATGGGTGTCCGAGGCTATCGGTGTTACTGCTACCGGAAACCACTTTTATTCAACCGATACATCTATTGATGAAAGCCAGATAGTACCCTGGATTAAACAGCTTGAAGAAAGCAAGGTCATACCTGAAGGGAAAATAAAGCCTTCCAGCCTTGTGCTGCATATTTTTGAGCAGTATGCAAACCAGCAGTAAAACAAAAAAAGACTATTGACAAATTATTACTTATATAATAAAATACTAGTAAATAGATAGGAATACTCTAAAATATTCACATAAAGCATAGAGCAAACAGGAGGCCATAGTTATTTAAGCAGCAGTAAACGGGAGGGGGAGAATGTATGCCGCATATTGGAAAAGAACGGAAAGCAATCGGTGAGGCGGGCTTAAGCAGGTTTGTTTTGGAATTGATAGAGGGCATTGATAATGGGTGGCTAAGCATTATAAAGCAGGATAATGTCGTGATACAAATAAACACCAATGCAAGGATACAATTAAATGAGGTCCCTCATCTGCGTGAGGGGACTCACTCAGACGAGGGCTCTGAGTTAAGAAAGGCAAGCGGCCTTGACAAGGCTGTATAGAAGCCCGGCCGGAAAGGATGTGAATATAGATGTCGCAGCAAGGTTTTTCAGATGATGCAGTGCGGGGTAAGGTTTCCGCTGAGGATATGAAAAGGCTTCTGGGTCTTTTGGACAGCGTTCGTTTTGGCTCAGTGACTCTTATCATACAGGATGGCAGGGTAGTACAGATAGAGAAAAATGAAAAGGTCAGGATAAAATGACTGCAACCGACTAGTAAGCTAGAGGTCATGACTCCGTTTAAAAGGAGCATGGCCTTTTGTTTATTAAAAAGACAAATAAAATATATTATTTTGGGAGGTTTTGTGAGCCATGTCAATTAATATTGATAATATTGAAGCTGCAACAAGAGAGAACAGGCTGGGAGCAATTACGGGATACAGGGGTACTATAAAGGATATGGTGGGAAAGGCGTCCTGCTGCTCTCTTAAAAACAGGGAAAGGTGCTTCAGCCAGACAAGCGCGTGCAGCTTGGGATGCGCGCAGGGGTATCTTTCAGGAATAATAGATGCGGCAATCGTAAACCATGCCCCTATAGGATGTGCGTCGGATGCCGTTTATGGCAACACCGTAAACAAGTGGGGGGAAAAGGTCAGAGGCTGGAAGCACAGAAATATAAACTTTATAAGCACCAACATGACGGAGGAGGACACTGTTTTCGGTGCGGCAGACAAGCTGAAGGAAGCTATAAGAGAAGCGTACAGGAGGTTTAAGCCAAAGGCTGTTTTTATAACTACATCATGCGTATCGGGAGTAATAGGAGAGGATATAAAGAGCATTCTGGACGAGCTAAAGGAAGAAATACCCGCGGTGCTGGCACCGGTTTTTTGCGAGGGGTTCAAATCAAAGGTATGGGCGTCAGGCTTTGATGCCGCGTTTCATGCAATTTTAACCTCTATAGTAAAGCCTCCCAAGGAGAAAACAAACAAGATAAACATGATAAATTTCAGGGGCAGCGCCAGGGAGGAAATAACCTCAATTCTTTCACGCCTGGGGCTGGAGCCTGTTTTTTTGGCTCCCTTCAGCACTGTGGAGGAGCTGTCAAAAATCTCCCAGTCGGCGGCCTCAATAAGCATATGCGGGACCCTGGGAAGCTATCTCGGCAACGGACTTGAGGAGCAATATGGTGTGCCTTACATTAAGACGCTGCAGCCGCACGGTATTGCGGGAATGGAAAGCTGGCTTAAGGGACTGGGGAAGGCTGTCGGGGGAGAGGATAAAATAGAAGAATATATATCGGAGCAGAACGAGAAAATAAAGCCTGATCTGGATTATATAAGGAGCAAGCTTAAAGGCCGCACTGCTGTAGTAGGAATGGGTCCAAGCTTCGGACACAACTATATAAGGGTGCTCAGGGAGCTTGGGATTGATGTTATATGGGGCGCAACGTGGCATTTTGACCAGCAGTACGATCACGGGACCTGTCCCGAATCGGCGCTCAGGCTTTCGGAAGATAATTATGACCTCCCCGTGAGTGTGGGAGATCAGCAAAATTTTGAATTGCTCAATCTTTTGGGAAAATTAAAGCCCGATTTATATATATCCCGTCATGGAGGCTCGGCAGTATGGGCTACAAAGATGGGCATTGCATCGGTAATGGTGGCTGACGAATACAGTGCCTTCGGCTTTAAGGGAATTGTAGACTTCGGGTACAGGCTTATAGATGCCGTAGCAAACAGGAATCTGGCAAAAAATCTTGCCAGGAGGGCAAAGCTCCCTTATACTGAGTGGTGGCTCGGGCAGGACAGCTTTAAGTTTCTTCAGGAAGAGGTGGTATAAATGGCACAGTTGGTGGAGCAATTAAGACATGTGTGCGCGCTTGGGGCACTTCAGTCGGTTCTTGCAATTGACAGGGCCGTTCCCATACTTCATGCAGGCCCCGGATGCGGTCAGAAGCTGTGGAATGCGGTGGGCCTGGATAATGGGTGCCAGGGCTCAGGATATGTCGGCGGGCATTCGGTTCCCTGCACAAATATAACAGAGAAGGAGGTTATATTTGGAGGAGAGCAAAAAATTAAGGAAACAATTGAAAACGCGTTTAAGGTTATGGATGCGGATTTCTTTGTCGTGCTTACGGGATGTACCTCCGAGATTGTAGGAGATGACGTGGGAGAGGTTGTGAAGGAATTCCAGCAGCAGGGGAGACCCATTGTATATGCTGAGACAGGCGGGTTTAAGGGTACGAACTATTATGGGCATGAGCTTCTGCTGCATGCTGTAACGGAGCAATACCTAAAGCCTTCTAAAGCTGTTGAGCCGGGGCTTGTCAACATATGGTCGGTTATTCCCTATCAGGATCCATTCTGGACGGGCAATTTAAAGGAAATAGAAAAGCTGGTTTCCGCTCTGGGGCTTGTACCAAACATAATATTCGGGCCGGGAAAGGGGATAAGGGCGATTGAAAGAGTCCCCGCAGCGCAGTTTAACCTTTTAATATCTCCCTGGGCAGGGCTTGAAAACATGCTGCACCTTCAGGAAAGGTTCGGAACGCCATATTTTCATTACCCTGTATTGCCGATAGGCCCTACCGAGACGGGGAATTTTCTGAGGAGCCTTGCCCGGTATGCAGGAACAGACATAAAAAAAACCGAAAATATAATAAGCAATTATGAGGATGAGTACTACTATTACATAGAAAGGTCAGCCGATGTTCTCTTAGAAACGAGACTTCTCCCGAGGCGCTTCATTACGGTCTCCGACAGCTTTTATGCATTGGGTGTATCCAGGTTCCTTGTAAATGATATGGGCCTGCTGCCTGAAACCCAATTCATTACCGATGGTGTGGCAGACGGATATCAGCAGGCGATAAAAAGGGAGTTTGAAAGCTTTTCTGACGGAATTACTGCAGAGGTGGTTTTTACTAACGACGGCGGAGCGGCGCAGCAGCAAATCAGGACAATACCGTTCAGAAGCAGGCCGCTGCTTATAGGGAGTGCCTGGGAGCGGGTTTTGGCTGAAGAAATAAATGCCTATCAGCTGTCTGTGTCTATGCCTGTAAGCGACAGGCTTATACTTGACCGATCGTATGTGGGCTACAGTGGAGCACTGAGGCTGGTCGAGGATATATATTCTCTAGTACTGGATGATTTTCAATAAAAATTAAGTTATTTTACTTAAATTATCTTGACATACGGAACAAAATAGTTTAAAATTTAAGAAAGTTGATAGGAATACTTGGATAATGAAATTGGCTGACCAGAGCAGATGGAGGCTAAGCTTTAAAACTGATACCGGTTTTAAGGCTTAGTCTTTTTATTTTTTATAAAGAAGGAGATGAATTTTATGGGAAGCTGCTTACAATCCGGGACAGGTCAAAGGCTTGAGCATTCTCTGAACAGGCATCCATGCTTCAGCGGAGAAGCGCATTTTAAGTATGGACGCATACACCTGCCTGTCAGTCCCGTTTGCAATATACAATGCAAGTTTTGCAGGCGAAGCTTTAACAAGCATGAAAAAAGGCCCGGGGTATCGGGCTCAATATTAAGTCCGCATCAGGCGTTGGAGCTTGTCGGGCGTGCCCTTGAGCTTTGCCCCGATATAACCGTAGCGGGTATTGCAGGTCCCGGGGACACTCTTGCCACACAGCATGCGCTGGATACATTTGAGCTTATACATGATAAATATCCTCATTTGATTAACTGTCTGAGCACAAATGGGCTGATGCTCAAGGAAAATGCCCAAAGGATAGCGAGAGTGGGAGTTAAGACGGTTACAGTCACTGTCAATGCGGTAAAGGCGGAAATACTTGAAAATATTTGCTCCTGCATTGCATACAACGGGCAGAGCATAAGGGGAAGAGAAGCGGCCTTATGGCTTTTACTGGCTCAACTGGCGGGGATAAAAAAGGTCAGTGATCTGGGGGTAGTTGTTAAAATAAACACGGTGCTGATACCCGGTATAAATGACGGGCATATAGAAGAGATAGCCAGAGTTACTGCGGGTGTGGGAGCGTCTCTTATAAATATTATTCCCCTTATACCTCAGAATGAAATGGAGGACAGACGTGCGCCTGATTGCAGCGAGCTGAATGAGGCAAGAGAAGCGGCTGAAAGGCACCTCACGGTATTCAGGCACTGCCGCCAGTGCAGAGCCGACGCGTGCGGAATACCGGGCGCGGATAAAGACTTCAGGGATTTGCTTTATGACAGTCCCTTACCTACGTTTTCTCACGGCTGAGATTTAATTTATATAGTTCAGGTTTTGATAATACGATAGAGGAAGATGTAAAGTGATATCCTCCGGAAATCACTTTACATCCTTTCGGATAGTTCCCAGCTTAATCTATTAAGTAGCTACAGGAGGCGGAACAAATGGCATACAGGGTAGCGGTTGCAAGCAGCGACGGCAAAGTAATTAACCAGCATTTCGGAAGAAGCAGGCAATTTATAATATTTGATATAGACGGACAAGAAAGCTACAGCTTTGTTGAAATACGTCAGAATATACCGCCCTGCGGGCTTGAACAGCATGAGGAAAATGCAATGGAAAGAACGGTAAATTTGCTTTCCGACTGCAAGGCGGTGCTGGTGAGCCAGATAGGGGCAGGCGCTGAGCAAGCTCTGGCAGCGAGAGGAATACAGGCTTATTGCATTAGGGATTTTATTGACGGCGCTCTGTCTAAGCTTGCTGAATTCAGCGGCAGAAAGCGGGCACTATAAATGACAGTTTAACAGCTAAATAATAATAAAACAGGATTGGAGTGTATCATATGAGCAAGAAAATAAAGCAAATAGCAATTTATGGAAAAGGCGGCATCGGCAAATCCACAACCACCTCAAATATAAGTGCGGCATTATCCACGCAGGGGTATAAGGTTATGCAATTCGGATGCGACCCCAAAAGTGACTCTACAAACACATTGAGGGCAGGAAAGTATATCCCCACAGTCCTTGACACATTAAGGGAAAAGAGCGTGGTTAAGGCTCATGAGGTCATATTCGAGGGCTTTAACGGCATTTACTGCGTTGAGGCCGGTGGTCCGGCGCCCGGCGTAGGATGCGCGGGCAGGGGAATAATTACAGCGGTGCAGTTGTTCAAGCAGCAGAAGGTATTTGAGGAACTGGATATTGACTATGTCATTTATGACGTACTGGGGGATGTAGTCTGCGGAGGGTTTGCGGTACCCATAAGGGAAGGGATTGCAGAGCATGTGTTTACAGTGTCCTCGGCGGATTTTATGGCGGTATATGCCGCAAACAATCTGTTTAAGGGCATACAGAAGTATTCAAACGCAGGAGGCGCCCTTCTGGGAGGGGTTATAGCCAATTCAATAAATGCTCCCTATGCCAAGGAAATAATAGATGATTTTGTAAAGCAGACAAATACACAGGTGGTTGAATATGTGCCGAGGTCTGTCACCGTAACGCAAAGTGAGCTGCAGGGAAAAACTACCATAGAGGCTGCTCCGAAATCCAAGCAGGCGGATGTGTACAGGAGCCTTGCGGATAAAATAGCGAGACACACCGAATCAAAGGTACCCTCACCGCTTGACGTAAAGGAGCTGAGGGAATGGGCCGCCAAGTGGGCCGATCACCTTCTGGCGCTTGAAACAGGCGAGGTACGCAGCGAGGCCGTAGGAATTTAAAAGCGGGGACATTCCTCAATATAGTTGGCAGGCAACGATATTGAGGAATGTCTATCTTTGTACTAAACATATATGTTATAATCAAAATAATTGTTGACAAATTATTCTTATGGGATTAAAATAAATTCATATAAAAATGATAGGAATACTATATATCCATTTCTTCTTAAATAAAATGGATATATTTTTAGCCGGACTTATTGCCAAAATGGAAAAAAGATGATTTTCAGGGCACGGGTAAAACGCAGGGACTCCCGGGATATACGGATGGAGGGAAGGATTTGGACATGTTCAGCGGTTTGGGGCGTGGAGCGAAATATATATTTAATTTTATCCAGAAAAACGGACCGGTTACAAAGAATGATATCGTGCTTTTTAGCGGTATGAAATTAAGTACGTTAAACAGGATTATGCAGCCTCTTGAGGATAAGGCGCTGGTTGTGCCGTCCAGCATAGGAGACTCTACGGGCGGCAGAAGGCCTGTGCTGTATGATGTAAATTCAGGAAGGCACTATATTATAGGAATTGATATTTCAAGAATGTATGCACTGGTGGTATTGACCGATTTGAAAATGAGGATTTTGTTTAAGCGGCAGTTTCCGATGGAAAGGCACTGCTCTCCCGGCACTACGGTAGAAATAATCAGCGGTATTATTATGCAGGCAATTGAGGTGCTGGGAATAAGCCCGAATATGATACTGGGCATTGGGGTAGGAACTGTAGGACCTATAGACAGGGAAAAGGGCATAATTCTTAACCCTGTTAATTTTCAGGCGGAGGGGTGGGTGAACGTACCAATCGCCGAAATGCTTGGCAGGGCGACAGGATATCCGGTAGTAATAGATAACGGGGCTAATGCTGCGGTATTAGCCGAAAATCTTTTCGGAATAGGAAGAAATTTAAAGAGTGTTGTTTATTTTAATTGCGGTATTGGAATAAGGACGGGAGCTGTTTTTTCAGGAGATCTTGTAAGGACAATAAACGACATAGAGGATGCATTCGCGCATATGGTGATTGATGTGGACGGCGAGAAATGCAGTTGCGGAAATTCCGGCTGTGTTGAGTGTTATTCCTCGATTAGCTCAATCAAAAAAGCGTTTGCCTCAGAGCTTAGAAGGGGCAGGACGTCCAAAATCAAAAAGCCCGTGGATGAGCTGGGCTATATTGATATATGCAGCGCGGCTGAGGAGGGCGACGGTCCGGCAGGAGAGGTTATAAAGCGTTCGGCAGCTATTTTTGGTACGGGAGTGGCTAATTTTATTAATATTCTTAATCCTCAGATGGTAATTTTAAGCGGACCCTTGATACATCAATCCGGCCTGTTTTATGAGGTCTGTACCCATACCGCATTGAAAAAATGCTATATGAGCGGAGATGCCCGGACAGTATTTAACAGGGGAGGTGAGTTTAAAGAAAATGCAATTGCCGTAGGGTCGGCCGTATTATTTGCTGAAAACTGTCTTAAAGATGCAAAATCGAAATATGGTGTTAAAAATAAAGGTTTAGATGCTTATACCCTTGGACAGGGTGGGGTGGGAGCTTTTTGACAGCAGACTAATGGAGGCATTGAAATAATGCGTTATATGGATTTTAGGGGAGGGCAGTGGAGTGGATAGAGGTATAAAGCTGGAAGCGGAGATATTAGAAACTGATGTGCTTATTATAGGTGGAGGCACCGCAGGGTGCTATGCCGCACTGACAATCGCGGAGAACTCCGGCGCAAGGGTTATAATAGCGGAGAAGGCGCATATAAGCCGGAGCGGATGTCTTGCCGCAGGGGTCAACGCGCTTAATGCCTATATTGTAAAGGGAGAAACGCCGGATACTTATCTCGGCTATGTAAGGAATGATGCGGAGGGCATATTGAGGGAGGATCTTGTGTACAGCATGGCTCAAGGCTTAAACAGAGTAACCCGCAAAATGGAAGGACTGGGACTGGTTATACTGAAGGATGAAAACGGAGAGTATGCTTCCAGAGGCAGGCGGAATATAAAAATAAACGGGGAAAATATTAAAACGCTTTTGGCGGGCGCTGTGGAGAGGGAGAAAAATATACAGGTTTTAAACCGGGTAAACATAGTTGATTATATTGTTGAAAACGGTAAGGCGGTGGGAGCGTACGGCTTCTCCATTGAAAAAAATATACTGTATGTCATTTCCTCAAAGGCGGTAATATGCGCCACCGGAGGCGCTGCGGGCTTGTATAAGCCCAATAATCCGGGCTTCTCACGGCATAAGATGTGGTATTGCCCATTCAATACCGGTGCGGGATATGCGATGGGCATAAGGGCGGGAGCCGAGATGACAACCTTCGAAATGCGCTTTATTGCTTTAAGGTGCAAGGATACAATTGCTCCTACCGGTACTATTTCTCAGGGTGTGGGGGCGGATCAGATAAACAGCTTGGAAAGAGAGTATGAAAGCAGTTACGGTACTCCTAACACCTCAATGCGGCTGTATTCAACAGTTATGGAGAACAGGATCGGAAGAGGCCCGTGCTACCTTAAAACCAAGGGGATTACACAGAAACAGGAGGAAGAGCTTTTAAAGGCTTATTTGAACATGGCGCCTGCACAGACCTTAAAATGGATCGAAGCGGGAAGGGGGCCCGCGCGGCAGAATGTTGAGATTGAGGGCACCGAGCCGTATATTGTCGGCGGGCATACCGGAAGCGGGTACTGGGTGGATGCCGGAAGGTCTTCTACAATTAAGGGGCTTTATGCAGCGGGAGACGTAGCGGGAGGAAGCCCGCAGAAGTATGTTACGGGCTGCTTTGCCGAAGGAGAAATAGCCGCTTTGTCTGCCTTGAGGTATATAGAGGGAAAAAGCGGTACCGTAATTTGCGGCGAAAAGATTTCTGCAATGCTAAACGGTGTGAACACCTTTCTGGGAGAGGAATCGGCTCTGTATAGCATTGAAGAGATAGAGGAGGCCATGCAAAAGGCCATGGATGATTATGCAGGAGGAATATCCTCGGGCTACATAGTTAATTCGGGCAAGCTTAAGCTGGCTGAGCAGCACATTGCCCAGTTGATGAAATTGAGCGAATCGCTAAGGGCTACCGGCCTGCACCAGCTTATGCTTATTTATGAGCTTATAGATCGCCTGTGGGTATGCAGAGTGCTTATAAAGCACCTTGAGGCGAGAAAGGAAACGCGGTGGCACAGCTTCCATGAAAATGCCGACTATCCTGAAAGGGATGATAAAAACTGGCTTAAATATGTAAATTCGCGCTTTAAGGACGGAGAGGTAAAAATAATTTTAAGAGATTTGGTAAAGAGGGATGAGGCTTATGAGCATAAGGATTGATACCGAAAAATGCACGGGCTGCGGAAAATGCATCAGGGTATGTCCGGGGACGCTTCTTTATAAAAACAAAAGCGGAAAGGCGGAAAGCAGGTATCCAAAGGACTGCTGGGGCTGCACGGCCTGTCTCAAGGAGTGCTCTTACGGAGCTGTGAGCTATTTTCTGGGCGCAGATATAGGGGGCAGGGGCTCTACAATGTATACAAAGAGAGACGGGCATTTTCTGCACTGGCATATTGTCAAAGCAGATGGAGAGGAAAAGGTAATTACAATTAATCAAAAAGAGTCGAATAGGTATTAGGAGGGGTTTTAAATGGATCATTTAGACAGGCTGGAGGCACAGAGCATATTTATATTGAGAGAGGCCTATAAAAAATTCGGAAAGCTGGGAATGCTGTGGTCTATAGGAAAGGACTCCACAGTTCTTCTATGGCTGGCAAAGAAAGCATTTTTCGGGCACTGCCCATTCCCGTTCATACATGTGGATACAACCTATAAAATACCTGAAATGATTGAATACAGGGACAGGATAGCGAAGGAGTACAACCTGGATCTGATTGTGCATACAAACCGGGAGGCCTTGGAGCAGGGAATGGGACCCGGGCATGGAAGGCTGGTATGCTGCAAGGCGCTAAAGACCGATGGCCTTCAACAGGTTGTTACAAAGTATGAATTTGAAGGTCTTATTCTCGGTATAAGGAGAGATGAAGAGGGCTCGCGATCAAAGGAAAGAGTATTCAGCGAAAGAAACAAGGATTCCGAATGGGATTATACGAATCAGCCTCCCGAGCTGTGGGATCAGTTTAAGACAGACTTCCCCAAAGGAAACCATATAAGAGTGCATCCCATTCTGCACTGGAATGAGATTGACATATGGGCATATATAGGGCGCGAAAACATACCTCTTGTAGACCTGTACTTTTCTAAGGATGGAAAGAGGTACAGGAGTCTTGGCTGCGCTCCGTGCACCGGAAAAATTGACTCGGAGGCTTCCTGCATAGAGGAGATAATTGAGGAGCTTAAAAACACCAAGGTAAGTGAGAGAGCAGGCCGGGCTCAGGATCAGGAGGATGCTTATGCAATGCAGAAGCTCAGGAAGGACGGGTATATGTAGCGGCTTTAAGGCTTTTGCTGTTTAAATTTATTCTGTGAGGAAAAGAGGGTGCTTATATAATGAGAGGGGAAAACGCTAAGGAAATCCTTAAAATAGTAGTGGTGGGACATGTGGATCATGGTAAGTCCACGGTAATAGGAAGGTTGCTTTATGATACAAAATCTTTGCCTGAAGGGACCATAGACAGGGTAAAAAGAATTTCAAAGGAAAAGGGAAAGCCCTTCGAATATGCATATCTTCTGGATGCCTTTGAGGAGGAGCAGAAGCAGGGAATTACAATTGATACCACTCAGCTTCAGTTTCACACCGAAAAAAGGGAGTATGTAATTATTGATGCTCCGGGGCACAAGGAATTTCTCAAAAATATGATATCGGGAGCGGCAAATGCAGAGGCGGCGCTTCTTATTATTGACGCCAATGAGGGCATACAGGAGCAATCCAAGAGGCATGGCTATATTCTTTCGCTTCTTGGTATACAGAAGGTATACGTAATAGTCAATAAAATGGATCTGATTGACTATTCGGAGCGGAGGTTTAACGCAATAAAGCTTGAAATGAACCGATTCTTAAACAGCCTGAAGGTTTATCCATTAAAATATATACCTGTTTCGGCTTTCCTTGGAGAAAACATTGCACTTAAATCCGATAAAATGCCGTGGTATGACGGGGCCCCGATACTTGAGGCCATAGATATGTTTGAGAAGGACAAGGGGCTTGAGGAAAAGCCACTGAGGCTGCCTATACAGGATGTTTATAAGTTTGACAACAGGAGGATCATCGCAGGCAGAATTGAATCCGGGAGGCTTAAGGCGGGGGATGAAATACTTATTTCTCCCAGTCAGAAGCTCACACGCGTAAAAACGATAGAATACTGGACGGAAAATGACAGAAGGGACACCGCAGAGGCAGGCATGTCTGTAGGTATTACGGTGGAGGACGAGTTTTTTAATAAGAGGGGAGAGTTTATAACCCGTAAGGATGAAGCTCCTGTGATATCCGATGTGTTTAAGGTCAACCTGTTCTGGATGGGAAAGAATAACCTTGTAAAGGACAAAAAGTATAAAATAAAGGTAGTAACTCAGGAGATGGAATGTGAGGTCGTTTCAATTGACAGGGTTATCGACGCTACAACACTTGAAGCAATTGAGGACGCCTCCCGGGTTAAAACAAACGATGTAGCGGAGATAACCATACGCACAAAGGAAAAATTATGCTTTGATCAATTTAAAAATAACCAGAACACCGGAAGATTTGTAATAGTGGACGGATATGACGTATGCGGAGGAGGAATTATTTCCGGTGTGGAAGCGTTAAGGGATGAGGTTAGCCGGTTTGTCAGGGAGGATGCGGAGATTGTCGTAAGCTGCTTTGATGAATATTTCTATATGCTGCCTGAGGGAGCGGTTAAAAAAGCAACTCCCCATCACAGGCTTTTTATTCAGGGGGATTCGGTGCCCTTAGAGGGAGAAACGTATTTTTATCCCGACAGTATCGATATACTGGATGTGCGCCGGAACAAGGCAGTGCTGATAAGAAAGGGAATATTTATGGACCTTATATGCTTTGAGGACTACAAGTATTCAGGCATTCCTGTAATAAACACAAGCGGCTTTTATATAAATATATCATCTCAGAAGCTCTATGAGGAATTTAAAGGGGAATTGGGCAAAATTGATGTGAGAAACGGAAAGGAGCTTGCAATATTTGCCAATAAATGGTTTGATATAATGAAGGGCAGAAAAATTATTTACAAGGAAAGCTCGGAGCTATACCGGCTCGAATATACAATATAGATAATTTTATGACGCACATGCTGCGGCTTTTCTTGTTTTATAAATTGAGTTCCTGCATAATAATTTTGTAAACATAAGAATGATGTATTTACAAATATTATATAAATATGTAAAATATAAACGTACATACTCAATAATGTGCGAGCAGACTATCGGGCGAGCTCAATGTTTCAGGGAGGCGACGGCTATGCTTGAGGATAATAAAAAGGAAGCTGCAGGGACTCATGTTCCTGTGACGGACGGTACCCAGTTTATTGTAATGAAGGCGTGGGAGGAAGTGCTCCAGGTAAATAGATATCTTGGAATAACGGATAACTTTTTTGAGCTGGGAGGAGATCAGTCAAAGGCCGATCGCATTGCAGGCAGAATAAAAAATATAAGCCTCACGGCGCAGGATATTCTGGAAAATCCTACAATTGAGAAGCTGGCGCAAATTTTATGGGAAAGGATATCCTACATAGAAAAGGGGGATATGCCCGCGGCGATGCGGGAAAATCTTGATGCGGAATATTATTTCTGCAGAAACGGCAGCTTTGATGAGTTTACTCAGCTTTTAGACTGCAATTCCCTTATGTATTACTTCTATCTTAAAAGATATGTAAAGGACTATGCAAAGCATGTCGGTATCTTGCTGCAGGATATTTCGGTAAATGTGTCGCTGAATCCTGACGGAAGCCTGTGTGACATATGGTGCGGGGATTTTGATGCGGCGGACGAGGTGTTTAAAGCGGAGGTTGTTAACCGCAAGGGATATGAGTCTATGGCGGATATAGAGAGACTGCTTGAGCAGGGAAAGATTGTAGTCATCAGAACGTATACAAAGAAGCTTCCGTTTCATAAGGACTTTATAAGTCTGGATTTTGAGATTACCGATTCTCAGGAGGAGATTGAAAGAAACAATCATACCTTTATAGCTGTGGCTCATGACGGTGAGATGCTGTATTATATAGAAATACCCGCTGTTCTTACCGACAGGTTTATACCGTACGGTAAAAATAAATCTGTCGGAGTAATAAAGAAGACTGACTTAAAGCCTGCGTTTGATGTGGACTTGATTTTTGCTTCTGTCGGAATAGATGCTGAAAGGCTCAGCCGGGGTATTGACATGAGGGATTTGCTGAGAAAGATTATAAGCAATTATTTTAAGCCTTCCTATTATAATAACGGTTTTAAAGTATTCTGCGGATTTGAAGCCCTGGAGATGCTAAAGCAGATTTTTGAAAGTGAGGCGCTTTACCTCGATCACAAGCACTTGTACTACAAGTATATGAATGTAAAAGGGCTTTTGGAGTGGAAGCTTTGGTCTGTTTTGGCGAGAAGAATGCTGCTTAAGGCTATACTGGAGCAATACCGGGATATTTACCCTGAGTTTTCCCGGCAAAATTTGAACGATGTATTAACGGAGCTTGTTGAAGAGTGGAAAAGGTTTAGAATGAAGGTTATTTACCGCTACTTTAAGGGGGATTTTATTGCGGGAAAGGCATATCTAAAATATATTAATAAAATAATCGCAATGGAAAGAAACATTGTAGAAAAGCTGGAAGAGGTGCTGTAAGCGGGTTGATGCCCCGCATGGCGGAAGGAAAATTATATTGCGGGAGTTAAAAGGATACAGCGGAATCATAAGGCTGCACACTTAAAAATAAGTATAATTAAGTATAATATGGAGGGAAATGTTGTTTGAATACCAATGCATTAAAGCCAAACAGAATTACAGCCGTGAACCCGAATGCCTCCAACGAGGTAAGGGCGCTTATGAATTATCTTCAGGACATTAAGGGGAAGGGCATTCTTTCAGGCCAGCATGAAGCGGAGTTTCCATACAGGCCTGAGCTTGACACCATAAGGGATATTACCGGAAAGCTTCCTGCAATACGGAGCATGGATTTTTTAAATTATTCCCACTCAATGAATTTTGAGGGAAGAGGAGGGTTTAAGGACGACGTAACGGAGCGGGCCATTGACTGGTACAACGACAGCAATGGTATTGTAACTCTTTGCTGGCACTGGTATTCTCCCACAGGGGGCAACCCCGGAAGTAAAAGCTTCTATACAGCAGAGACGTCGTTTGATATTGTGAAGGGCCTTAAGAGCGGCACTGAGGAGAATAAATTCCTTATGAAGGATTTGGACAATATTGCACAGCAGCTTGCGCGAATAAGGGACGCACATGTGCCGGTGCTGTGGAGGCCCTTTCATGAAGCGGACGGGAAGTGGTTCTGGTGGGGAGCTGCGGGACCGGAGCCCTGCAAGGAGCTGTACCGTATGATGTACGATATGTTTACAAATGAATATAAGCTTAATAACCTTATATGGGTGTGGACCTTTGCTGAAAATGGAGTAGATGCGGCATGGTATCCGGGAGATGACTGTGTGGATGTTGTAGGAATAGACAAATATTACGATAAGGGGAATTATGACATAAATGCTCGGGGCTTTAAAGAGCTTGTGGACTTTGCAGGAGACAGAAAGCTGATTACAATGCCTGAAAACGGAGGGCTGCCAGATCCCGGACGCCTTGTATCCGAAGGGGTTCAATGGCTGTGGTTCTGCACCTGGTTCGGAGAGTATATACTGGACAGGGACTGGAACAGTGAGGAGCATATAAAAAAGGTATTTGAGCATCCATATGTAATTACCTTAGACAAGCTTCCCGCCTTAAGGAGCTATGCCGGCACTCTTTAGCGTATGGTGAGGCATAAAATTTGTTCTGAAAATATAAGGAGCTTTATTTTTTAAAGAAGCTTCTTTTTGTTTTAAACGCAACAAATATATAGTAAACATTAGTATTGACAATGAGTTAAATTAAGTCTATTATACGTTTATATTCCATGTTTATACAAATTATATGATGATTTATAAATATACCAATAATACACGACCGGGGATGTGATAATAAAAGATTTATAGTATAGAGGGTTGTGATAAAGAATGAATAATGTTGAAAGAGATGTGAGGTTAAAGCTTAAGCTGCATCATACAGCTTATGCTACCAGGTCTACCGATAATTCAATTGAAGCATTAAAGCATATTTATCCTAAAATAAAAATTTACAGAGAGCTTGATCAGAGCCAGAATGTGTATTGCTCCTATCTGTATAATGAAATTGAGCCTTATATGATTGAGCTGGTAGAGCCTGCCGGAAAGCCGAGCCCTGTAGACAGCCTGCTTAAAGAAAGGGAATCCGCCCTATACCATATATGCTATAGGGTTAATGACTTTTTAAAGGGAGTGGAGCTTTTTAAAAAAGAGGGCTATTTTGTAATTACCAAGTCATTTAGGCCTATGTATGAAAAGAGCCTGATCTCCTGTTATCTTTTCAATATCAACTCGGGCATTGTGGAAATAGTAGGAAATAAAAGTAAGTAATTGTAGCAAAATAACTATAGCAGAATGCTCCCCGTTTATTCAAACGGGTACAGGCAAACGCGTTAATTTTGTGGTATAATCACTTGTGAATAAATTAACTCTTAGATAACTGTAAGGAGATCGATCTATGAACAATAGAGTACCTGTTGCTGAGCTTAAGTCCCGGATGGATCGGTTTCGCTCTGAAATGGAAGGGGCGAATCCCGGATGGGAAACAGCAGTAATATTCAGCAGAATAAATCTTTATTATTTTACAGGAACAATGCAGGACGGAATGCTGTTTATACCCAGAGGCTCAGAGGCGGTGCTATGGGTAAGGCGAAGCTATGAGAGAGCTGTTGACGAGTCTCTGTTTTCCGACATCAGGCCTATGAAAAGCTTTCGGGATGCCGCGGCATGTGTGGACGGGCTTTCCGATACTGTATATATGGAAACTGAAATAGTGCCCTTAGCACTGTTTCAGAGGCTTCAGAAGCATTTTCCCTTTAGCAGGGTACAGTCTCTTGACAGGTGTATTGCTTCCGTGCGTGCCGTCAAAAGCGCTTATGAGCTGGAGCTTATGAGACAAGCCGGAAAAATTCACCGCAAGGTGCTTGAAGAGCTCGTGCCGGGAATGCTCGAGGAAGGGATGAGCGAAGCCTCTTTTGCTACACGCCTGTTTTCCGCTATGGTGGAGGAGGGACATCACGGCATAGCACGCTTCTCAATGTTTGAAACCGAGGTGGTGCTTGGAAGTGTGTGCTTTGGAGAAAGCTCAATTTATCCCACAGCCTTTGACGGGCCGGGAGGCAATTACGGTATGAGCCCTGCTGTGCCGCTGCTTGGAAGCCGTGAGCGCAGGCTCCGGAAGGGAGATATGGTATTTATTGATGTGGGATGCTGTGTGGATGGCTATAATACCGACAAGACTATGACCTATATGTTTGGCAGACCACTGCCTGCCGAAGCGATTTCTGCCCATAACAAATGTGTGGAGATACAGCACCGCACGGCGGCGATGCTAAAGCCCGGAGCCATACCCGAGCATATATACTGCAGCATTATGGAAAGTCTGGACAATGAATTTCTGGAAAGCTTTATGGGCTTTGGAAGCCGCAGGGTAAAATTTCTGGGTCATGGCGTAGGCCTGCATATAGACGAATTCCCTGTAATTGCGGAGGGCTTTTCAGAGCCGCTGAAGGAAGGGATGGTTTTTGCCATTGAGCCTAAAAAGGGAATAAAGGATGTTGGTATGGTGGGAATTGAGAATACCTTTATGGTTACGCCTGACGGAGGCAAGTCCATTACAGGGGACAGCCCGGGGATGATCGCGGTATACTGACGGGCGGACGTGACAGCGCGCCTCTAAGGCATTAGGAGCTTTGTGCTGTATATTTGAGAACTGTCCCCGTTTTTCACTGGCCTTGGGAAAAAGAAATATTTAGTTTTACAGTTCGTTATCTATATATTAAAATTATTATAAAATAATATTTGTATCCGTTAAAAGGGAAAAGCATATGAACAATGGCTCTATAGAGAATGAGGCAGAAAGTATATTGAAAAAATCCATTAAAAATATAAAAGGAGTGGGCGAATCGAGAGTTCGTCTTTTCAATAAGCTTAATATTTATACTATTGAGGACGTAATAACGCATTACCCCAGGGAATACGAGGACAGAGGAAGGATCAAGAAAATAGCTGAGCTGGAGGATGGTGAAACATGCTCCTTTGAAGGCATTATAATGTCAAGGGTTTCGGAAAGCCATCCAAGAAGGGGATTATCACTGTATAAGGCTGTTATAAAGGACGAGACAGGCATAATAACAGGGGTATGGTATAACCAGAGCTATATTAAAAAGGTTTTTGAGGTTGGAAATGAATATGTTTTTTTCGGAACCGTAAGAAAAAAATACCGGAGCCTTGAAATACACAATCCGGTTTATGATAAGACAGGCCGTGAGGACATGAAAAATACCTGCAGAATTATTCCTGTATATCCTTCTACCTCCACACTGGCGCAAAATACCATACGCATGGTGGTTGACAATGCACTGAAGCTGGTTGCAGGCAGGCTTGAGGATATAATTCCGAATGCGCAGAGAGAAAGGTATAAGCTCAGTGAAATAAATTACTCAATAAAAAACATTCATTTCCCTGCTGCGGAGCAGGATTTTAAAAATGCAAGATACAGGCTGGTTTTTGAGGAACTGCTTCTGCTCCAACTGGGGCTTTTAAGTATAAAAAGCTCCTTTGAAACTCAGCAGAAGGGCATTGAGTTCCGCAAGGAGGCGGGAATACAAAGGTTTATTGACGGGCTTCCCTTCCGCCTCACCGGTGCTCAGCAAAGGGTATTATGTGAGGTAGAGAGGGATATGGAGAGCTGCTTTGTGATGAACAGGCTGATACAAGGGGATGTGGGCTCAGGCAAAACGATTATTGCTGTGCTTGCGCTGCTTAAGGCCGTAAATAGCGGGTATCAGGGCGCTTTTATGGTGCCTACGGAAATACTGGCGGAGCAGCATTTTGATTCCCTTAAAAATTTTTTTGAAATGTCGGGAGTAAGAGTTGATATACTGACAGGAAGCCGGACCAGAAAGCAAAAGAGCAAAATACTTGAGGATATAAAAGAAGGGAATACCGATATATTAATAGGTACACATGCCCTGATAGAAGAAAATGTAGAATTTCAAAAGCTGGGACTTGTAATAACAGATGAGCAGCATCGCTTTGGTGTCAGGCAGAGAACAATTTTATCCCGCAAGGGCAGCAGCCCCGATGTGCTTGTTATGACTGCCACGCCAATTCCAAGGACTCTGGCCCTTATATTATACGGAGACTTGGATATATCCGTAATTGACCAGCTCCCGCCGGAAAGGAAGCCTGTTAAGACATATTGTGCTGATAATGGGATGAGGGGCCGGATTAATGAGTTTATAAGAAAAAAGGTCATGGAGGGAAGGCAGGTTTATATTGTTTGCCCTCTGGTGGAGGATTCGGACACAGTAAATGCGGAGTCGGCCTCCGGGCTGGCGGAAAGAATAGCCAAAAGTGATTTCAACGATTTAAGCGTAGGGCTTATTCATGGAAGGATGCGCTCTAAGGAAAAGGAAGATGTAATGAAGAGGTTTGTCCGGGGGGAAATAAGCATACTTGTTTCTACCACAGTCATAGAGGTTGGTGTAAATGTGCCTAACGCTACGGTAATGGTTATTGAAAATGCTGAAATGTTTGGCCTGGCACAGCTTCATCAGCTTAGAGGAAGGGTTGGAAGAGGGTCTTGTCAGTCGTATTGCATTTTGTACAATAACGGAAAAAGCCAGGTGGCGGATGAGAGAATGAAGATTATGGCAAGCTCAAATGACGGCTTTTTAATATCGGAAAAGGATTTGGAGCTGAGGGGGCCGGGAGAATTTTTCGGTACCAGGCAGCATGGAATACCGGATTTAAAAATTGCCAACCTGTATAGGGACATGGATATATTAAAGCTGGCGCAGCAGGCGGCATTTGCCATACTTAAGGAGGACAGCCTGCTTTCCTCGCACCAAAACGCCAGGCTAAAGCAAAAGGTTATGGAGAGGTTTAGGGATAAGGCCGATGAGCTAAGTCTGAATTAACAGGTTGACATTTGTAAAACATAATATAAAATAACAGGTATACAGTATATTCAATTGGAGGAATATTTATTTTACGGGTTATTTCGGGAACGGCAAAAGGGCATAAGCTTAAAGCACCCAGGGGCGCTTCTACGCGTCCTACATCGGACAGGGTTAAGGAGTCGCTTTTCAATATTATTTCCCGCAGTATTTATGCTTCGGAGGTACTGGATTTGTTTGCCGGTACGGGTAATCTTGGCATTGAGGCATTGAGCAGGGGAGCGGGCAGTGCGGTGTTTATAGACAGGAGTCAGGAGTGCTTCGGTATAATAAATGAAAACCTTAAGCATACAAAGCTTGAGGACAAGGCTTCGGTCATGGCGGGGGATGTATTTGTATGCTTAAGAAGGCTATGCGGCCAGGGCAGGAAATTTGACATTGTTTTTTTAGATCCACCGTATAATAAAAATCTTATTGAAGAAACTTTAACTTTTATAGTACAAAATGATATAATTAAAGATAATAGTATAATAATAGCGGAAAGAGATATTGATGATATAATTCCCGAAAGCATAGCGGCAATTAAGCTGGCAAGGGAAGAGCGATACGGGGATACTGTGCTTTCGTTTTACCGGTACGAGTATTAAAGAATAAAAGCAAGCCTGTATTTATTAAGGCGTATGAACAGGAAGGTTGGCGTGTTTTGAGAATCTGGGTATATCCGGGGAGCTTTGACCCCATTACGAACGGACATATAGATGTAATCAACAGGGCATCTAAGCTATGCGACAAATTGATAATTGCGGTTCTTGTGAATAATAACAAGCAGCCTGCATTTTCTCTGCAGGAGAGGGTTGAGCTTATAAAATGTGTGTTTGCAGACAGGCCCGATATAGAGATTGAAAGCTTTTCAGGCTTGCTTATTGATTTTATGAAGGGGAAGAGTGCAAAATCTATTATTAAGGGTTTAAGAGCGGTATCCGATTATGAATATGAGCTGCAGATGGCTCTCCTTAACAAGAATCTTGCTCCTGACATTGAAACATTATTTATGATGTCGAGCATAAATTATTCCTTTCTAAGCTCCAGCATAGTAAAGGAGCTGGCTAAAAACGGCGGAAAAATTGAAGGGCTTGTTCCGGAGTGCATACGGGAAGCGGTTACCCGTAAATTTCAAATAGACTTATAATTGCTGCAATAAAACGGGGAGGAAAAGTGATGGAGATATTAACCATTTTGGAGACATTGGAGGATGTTGTTGAAAAGAGCGTTAATGTGCCTGTTGTTGGGAAATGTCTTATAGATAAGGAAGAGATTCTTGAAATAATCAAGGAGATAAGGTTAAAGCTTCCAGATGACATTAAGCAGGCAAAATGGGTTAAGGAGGAGAGACAGAGAATTCTTCTGGAGGCTCAAAAGGAAGCAAACAATATCATAAGGGATGCTGAAAATAAAATTTCCTCACTCGTGGATGAGCATGAAATTACAAAGAAGGCGTATGAGCAGGCAAATGAGATAATTTCCAACGCCCAGAAAAATGCCCGTGAAATAAGGCTTGGTACAAGAGAATATGCAGACAGTATATTAAACAAGCTTGAAGAGATATTGGCGGATACTATTAATGTTGTGCAGACAAACAGGGAAGAGCTGAAATAGTTGAATGCGAGCACTAAAGAGGAACTATAAATTTTTGTGGTTTAGATTAAATTTGCGGTATATACGGGATAATGTCCGTATAGCTGCAATGAAAACCGCAAGTGCTGCTATAGAGATAAGAAGGTATTTGCAGGAGCTGCCGAGGTAGTATTGCCAGGTCAGACAGCCGGATACATCAGGAGCGCTAAATGCCGGTTCGGCCCCCACAAGGGATTGACCGGCTATTTTCATGCCCGTATAGGTATATATTCCTGAGACGATTCCCTGAAGAAGCTTACCCATCAAATATGGAAGTGCACTTATGTCGGTATTGCTTATTATGCTTATAACCTGCGAATGGACTGAAAGACCGGCCCAGCCTATAATTATGCTTGTAACTGTAAGCTGCTGTATAAATGGGGCCGATTGGGCCTTACTGGCTATATTTGCTCCCGTGGTTATTTCAAAAAAGCCGCAAAGAGCGGATCTGATTATATCCTTGTCCGCGCCTAAGGGTGAAGCGATTGAATATATGATGTCTGTAAGCGTTCCTATAATACCTGCTTCCATAAGAAGGTTAATAATGACGGAAAAAAGTATAATGAACCCTCCTATTGCCAGCATGCTCTGAACGGAGCCTTTTACGGCATTCCCCAACAGGCTTCCGGCATTTTCGGAAGAAGCCCGGTTCATATTTGGGGCCTTGGCTTTTAAGCTTTTAGCATAAGGCTTTGTTTTTTTTGAACCAGACTTATCCCATCTTTTATAAAACCTGAAGGCAACTCCGACTGTTATACATGCAAGGATATGACATAAAAGCAGAAGCATGCCTATTTGGGGCATGCCGTACATTCCGACTGAAACGGCGCCCATAATGAACAAGGGGCCCGAATTATTTGTGAAAGCCAGGAGCCGTTCTGCTTCGGTTTTTGTAATAAGCTCTTGCTCACGCATGTCTGCAGTGATTTTAGCACCTATGGGATAACCTGAGGTTATGCCCATTGCAAAGGGAAAGGAGCCGCAGCCGGGAACATTAAAAATAGGGCGCATTACGGGCTCCAGCAACGCTCCTGCAGTCTTAACAAGCCCGGTCTTATTCAGGAGCTCGGAGCCAACAAAAAAAGGAAATAATGATGGGAATACTATATTAAGCCATAGCTCTATTCCTTTTGCGGCGGATTTAACTGCTGTATCTGAGAAAATAATGAGGCACAGCAAAAATATTACGGCTAAAGCAGGCAGAAAATAAGCTTTCAGACGCTCAGCTTCTATCCTTTTCAACCTGCTGCATATGACAAGGATCAGGAATATTAATAATATGATTGCAAATGAAGAATATCTCATTATGCTCCTTTAGAATTACATGTTCCTTTAGAAGTGTATTATTGAAATTGAGAAATTATACGGGGATATTTCTCGGCTATTCACATTATATACTTAGCTTTGCGGCGTGGCGCCAGTATGGCTCACGACGGCCTCAATAAAAAATGAAGGAAGCGGCTACTCTTTGCAGGATATGTGCCGCTTCCCAAAACCGACATATGCCCGAAGGCATTGCAAGGTGACGTTTCTCATCAGCTATTTGCTGATAAAGATATGACTATGGCGCTAATTTGCTTACCGCAGGAAAGCCTTCATACTCCATTAGTCCAAGCAGATACTTTTTCATATAGGTCAAGTCCAATGTAGTGATGTTTCCGTCTCCGTCCACATCGGCTGCCGTAAATGAATCTCCCTCCAGTATCTCCATCTCAAGCAAATGCCTCTTTATAAGGGCAAAATCCACTGTATTTATGCTTTCATCCCGGTTTACGTCACCGTACTTTATTTCATCAGGGTCGGTAGTACCCCCGGTAGTACTTGTTGATCCGTTCACCTTAAAGACTGTGGGGCTTTCGTTTTTACCGGTATAGGAAACATTGAATCCCAATGAAATGCTGCCGCCATTTGCAGGTATTCTGCCGTTCCATGATGCATTGGTTATAACTACCGATGAACCGTTCTGCGTGACATTTCCACCCCATATGCTTGTTATTTCCTGATCTCCCGGTAATGTAAACTCAAGTGTCCACCAGTCCACGTGCAGCTTAAGAGTGTTTGTAATAGTCATGCTTACAGTACCGCTGTCATTGCTTTCATAGGTAACGATAAAGCTTCCGTCAGGTGCCGGAGCCGGAGTTACAACAATAGGCTCAACATCGGGGTCATAATCAGGCGTTGTATTTTTTGCTTCCATTATTGTATCAATAATTCCCTGCTGGGTGACTGAGCGAGTGCTTCTGTCAAATATAGCGAATCCGTAATCTCCATTGTGGCCATTATCCCAATATACGGGGACACCGCCATATTTTTTTATTGTTGAGCATAAGGCCTTTGTGAATATCTGGCGATAAGTATTGCTTTGAGGATCAGCCTTCGTTTTATCTACAGCGCCGTACTCTCCCACTATAAAAGGATATCCCTGTGATACAAATTTTTTGTACATTGCATTAAACTGTGATTCCATATAATCCTCCTGACACCATGACAGAGTTTTGTCGGGGTCAGTGGCAGTTGCTCCCCATTGAGTGGTGGTTCCTGACTCGGCACCGCAGAACTCCCATGGAGAGTAATAGTGAACTGATATAGCTATTCTCTTTTCAGAAGCGGGAATTGCATCAGACCTGTAATCATCGGTTGGGATTGCAAATCCATAGTCGCCCGTTGTATAGTCTATGTTGGTATTCCAGCCCGGTATCAGAAGCCACCTGGCACTATTGTTCCCGCCGGTCTGGCGTACTGTATCAACAAAAATTTGATTATAGGCATTAAAGTTTGCATAGTGCTCAGGCTCAGGGTCATCCCAATCACCGTCAAACACTTCATTCATGGACTCGAAAATCAAATGCTCATCATAATCTATGAACTTATTTGCTATTTGCTGCCACACCTTTTTGTATTTTTCCTTAATTGTATCCTGATCAGGCGAGTCAACTATAAGCCAGGAACCTGTGACTGTTTTGTAGCCATCCCCGTGCATGTTGATTATAGCATACATGTCCTGACTTATTGCATAATCGACAACCTCTTTGATTCTGTCCAGCCATGCAGCTTCAACAGTATAATCCGGCGCACTTCCTATCTTTTTCAGGTAAGAAACAGGAATACGGATTGTTTTAAAGCCTGCATCCTTTACCTTTGTTATAAACTCTTTTGTTGTAACCGGATTTCCCCAGCCTGTCTCATAAGGCATTCCGTCAATAGCTGCTTCAAGGGTATTACCCAGATTCCAGCCTGTTCCCATATCAGAAAGAAGCTGCGCATGGTTTAGCTGCCTGAAATCAGGAGACAACCCTGATGCTGCCGAAAGGCTTGCACCGGGAAAACAAGCAAACGTCAAAAGCAAAGCAGTCATAATAGACAAGGAAACTTGAAACTTTTTACTTTTTAACATATTAACTTCACCCCACCTACATATTATATTAATTAGTCCGGCATTCCCGCCCTATATTCAATGCACATTATAAGTGTGGCTGCATTAGAGTTTATTTACTAAAGTCTTTACAAATAAGATAAAAAGCTTCGAAAGATAACGATATTCGGACTTACAATTAGCTGTACATATAAAGCGGGCTTAAAAAATAAATATTCCGCCCAAAAGAATAATATATAAATCCTCCTTTCGTAATAAAACTTTAAAATACCTGTCCTAATTAACCTTTACAGGCATTTTTCCTTAAAGAGTACAGGCTTCAAAAAAGCCATCAGATGTACAGATTTCCGGAGCGGATTGTTCCATACCTGAGTTTGCTGTAAGCATAATGCGGACATACTTTGATAACCTATCAGCATAATTCATGAAGAAACCAGCTTTTACAATATTTTATGAATTGCTATAGTAATTCTCCTTACATCCAAAAAAATCCTTCATGTTTTACAAAAATTTTATTATCAGATTTTTAAATAACTATGGTAGTGTAACGAGAGAATTTTTCAGTTATTTATCCCACTACTATTTTGCCCTCAGGGTATACTATATTGGGGCGCTTTTTGTTGGCGCGCAGAGTGAGTGCAATTGCAAAGGTTAACGGCCCCACTCTCCCGAGAAACATGGTTAGTATCAGAAGAGCCTTGCTTGCGTTGTGAAGGTCAGGAATTATGCCCGTTGACAGGCCCACCGTGCTAAAGGCAGAGGTGACTTCGTAAAGTATAGTTATGAAAGGTTTGTCCTCAATGGCAAGGAGTATTGTTGTCACCGTAACTACCAGCATTATGCTCAATCCTATTATGGCCAGAGCCTTGCCCACTATATAGTGGGGAACACGCCTTTTAAAAAATATAGTCTCAGGCGAGCCTTTTATTTGGGATATTATAGCCATAAGGACAACTCCGAAGGTAGTCACCTTTATACCGCCGCCTGTTGAACCGGGCGCCGCGCCTATAAACATGAGTATTATGGTGGCTACCTTTGAGATCTCTTTCATATCGTTTACAGGCAGGGAATGGTACCCTGCTGTTCTGGTAGATACAGAGTGAAAGACAGCGGAATTTATTTTTTCTGAAGGAGTAAGATTTCCCATTGTCTCAGGGTTATTGTGCTCAAAAAACAGGAAGAGTGCAGTACCGAAAATTATAAGAGACAACGAAAGGACAAGTACGACCTTTGTATGGAGGTAAAGGCTTTTGTTTTTCCTGTACTCATACAAGTCCTTCCATACCATAAAGCCAAGTCCGCCTATGATGATGAGACAGGTAATTATGTACAGTACAAAGGGGTCGTTATTATACTCTGTCAGACTTTTACCTCCCCCCATGATGTCAACCCCTGCGTTGCAGAAGGCGGAAATTGCATTGAAAGCCGCCAGATAAAAGCCTCTTGCACCAAACCTGGGTACAAAGCTTATTGAGAGCAGCAGCGCACCTATGAGCTCAATACTGAAAGTTATTATTACTACATTTTTTATGAGTTTGGCAACTCCTTCAAATGTGAAATAGTTAATAGATTCCTTAGCCACAATCATTTCTCTTAATGCTACCTTTCTCCCCATTATGACAGAGAAAAATGTAGCCAGAGTAGCAAGTCCCAGACCTCCGATTTGAACAAGAGATAGGATTACAAGCTGGCCGAACAGCGACCAATGAGTTAAAGTGTCTACAATAATAAGCCCTGTTACGCATGAGGCGGAGGTTGCTGTAAAAAGGGCATTAAAAAAGCCTATGCTTTTGCCGTCGTTTGAAGCTATGGGGAGATTCAGGAGCATGGTGCCGGCCAGTATGAGAAGGACAAAGCTTGATACTATAAGTCTTGTGGGGGATAATGTCAACATTTTGTTGTTTTTATTTTTAAACATGACCCTCATTGCTTAAAACCTTCCTTACTGTATTTTTGTAATACTTAAAAGTGACAAATTATTCTGAAGCAGTTAAGTTTTTAATCTAACCCTAAAATTATATATTAATGCGATAAAGCAGTCAAATATATATTATTATTGTTTTAAGGAATGTTCCTGTTTTGTTTACAATATGTTCACATAATATAAGAACTATGTTAATATTTATGATCTATAATAATAA
Source organism: Bacillota bacterium (assembly GCA_023390115.1). GTDB lineage: Bacteria > Bacillota > Clostridia > Acetivibrionales > DSM-27016 > Anaerobacterium. The sequence goes on along the minus strand of JAEWDM010000012.1, from coordinate 30,966 downwards.
TTGTAGTAAAACTTTTTCATAAACCCCCTCTTTTTTATAGAACAAACATTTAAAGCCATTAGAAAATTCTGATGTTTTGAATGTTTGTTCGTAATGTTTCAGAGGAATTATCCCACTACTATTTTGCCCTCGGGATAGACTACGCTGGAATTTTTTTTGCTGGAACGCAGGGTAAGTGCAATTGCAAAGGTCAATGGCCCCACTCTCCCAAGAAACATGGTTAGTACCAGAAGAGCTTTGCTGACGTTGTGAAGTGTGGGCGTTATGCCTGTAGACAGGCCTACGGTACCGAAAGCGGAGGTGACTTCATAAAGTATATTTATAAAGCCATCGACTTCAATAGCAAGAAGTATTGTTGTTATTGTCACTACAAGCATGGTACTCAGCCCTATTATGGACAGAGCTTTGCTTACTATGTAGTACGGCACGCGCCTTTTAAAAAATATAGTTTCGGGTGAGCCTTTTATTTGAGATATTATAGCCATAAGGATAACCCCGAAGGTAGTTACCTTTACGCCGCCGCCTGTCGAACCCGGTGCCGCACCTATAAACATAAGTATTATGGTAGCTACCTTTGAGATATCTTTCATATCGTTCAGAGGCAAAGAATTGTATCCCGCTGTTCTGGTAGATACCGAATGAAAAATGGCGGAATTTATTTTTTCTGAAGGAGTAAGATTTCCCATAGTAGCGGGATTATTGTGCTCAAAAAAAAGAAAAAACACGGCGCCGAAAATTATCAAGGTCAGGGAAAGGGCAAGCACGACTTTTGTATGCAGATAAAGGCTTTTGTTTTTCCTGTATTCATATAAATCCTTCCACACCATAAAGCCAAGTCCGCCTATTATTATAAGACAGGCAATCGTATAAAGTACAAGTGGATTATTGTTATACTCTGTCAGGCTTTTATATCCTCCCATGATATCAAACCCTGCGTTGCAGAAGGCGGAAATTGCATGGAAAACCCCCATATAAAAGCCTCCTGCACCAAACCTGGGTACAAAGCTTATTGAAAGCAGCAGCGCACCTGTAAGCTCAATGATGAATGTTGCTATTACTACATTTTTTATGAGCTTGGCAACTCCCTCAAAGGTGAAATAGTTAATGGATTCCTTAGCCACAATCATTTCTCTCAAGGCGACCTTTCTTCCCAGTATGACTGAGAAAAATGTGGCGAGAGTAGCCAGTCCCAGGCCCCCGATTTGAATAAGAGATAGGATTACAAGCTGCCCGAACAGTGACCACTGCGTTAGAGTATCTGCAATAACAAGACCTGTTACGCATGAGGCGGAGGCTGCTGTAAAAAGGGCATTAAAAAAGCCTATGCTTTTACCGTCGTTTGAAGCTATGGGGAGATTCAGAAGCATAGTGCCGGCCAGTATTATAACCGCAAAGCTTGATACTATAAGTCTCGTGGGAGATAATACCAAAATTTTGTTGTTTTTATTTTTAAACATGACCCTCATTGCTTAAAACCTGCCTTATTATTTTTATGATGCCTGAACATAAAAAATTGTCAGGTAATAATTTAATTTTTATCCTAATCTTTAAATTATATATCAGTGCAATAAAGCAGTCAAATATAATTTTATAGTATTTAAAGCCAGTGCTTAAAGTCTGAACCGGAATCTGAAATTTGGCATAATACAATTCAAAGAATTGCATATAATAAGTAAAACCATCAAGGAGGTGCTTTTATGGACTGCAAAGACTGCAAGGGAGATAACCCGGGAAAAAGAATTGAGGCGGCAGAGGAGCTTTTAGAAGATACAAAGTTAAAATGCAATGCCAGCAATAAAGGATGTACTGCATCTAATGAACGCAGCAGAGAAAATTGCAATAGGAAATAGGCAATAAAAACGGCAGAAGCACGCTTCTGCCGTTTTTATTGTAAATGTATATACCTTATTTTGTTCCAGTATATGATTGAAACACCTTTTTTACTATAGTACCGCCTATCCTGCCGGCATCTCTTGCTGCAAGGTCTCCATTATATCCCTGCTTCAAATTGACACCAACTTCTCTTGCTATTTCGTACTTCATGTTTTCAAATGCTGTTTTGCTGTTTGAGTTTGCCATAATATCACCTCCTTGTTAGATATTATTTGTTTTTGCTTCCGCTTTATGTATAGAAACTTTTGGGATATGCATAAAAACTTGTTAAAGTAAAAATTTTAAATCGCTTCTTTTATAGACGAGCTAATTTGTTTATGTTATATTAATTAATGCAAATTATATATAGAGAGGAGAGATTGTTATGCAAAAAAAGGTTATACAAGTGGATCAAAAGGTTTCACTGCTTCAAGGGCTTCCTCTGAGTTTTCAACATTTATTTGCGATGTTTGGCGCATCAATACTGGTACCGGCTCTTTTCAACGGGGCTGCAGGCAAGACAGTGGTAGATCCGTCGCTTGTGCTTCTCATGAATGGAATAGGAACTATTCTTTATTTGATTTTATGTAAGGGAAGGGCGCCTGCCTATCTTGGATCAAGCTTTGCTTTTCTGGCCCCTACCTTTGCGGTGCTGGCTTCTACAGGGGGGGATTTTTCAAAGGCTTTGGGCGGATACATAGTATCAGGTCTGATATTTGTTGCTGTAGCTCTGCTGGTAGGCGTGGTTGGAACTAAATGGATAGATGTGGTGCTGCCGCCGGCAGCTATGGGGCCTATTGTTGCCCTTATTGGCCTTGAGCTTTCAATTGTCGCGGCCGGAAATGCCGGCCTTGTTTCAAGCAAGCAGTCCGTTATAGAAAATGGTGCAATTGTTATGAAGGATGTTCCGTTTGATATTAATGCTGTAATAGTATCTTTATTTACTCTTGCAGTTGTAATATTAGGTTCAATGCTCTTTAGGGGATTTCTGTCAATAATACCGGTATTGATTGCTATAATAGCGGGATATGGCCTTTCGGCTGTAATGGGGGTCGTAGACTATTCAAAAATAACAAGCGAAAGCTTTTTCTCAATCCCTCAATTTACTTTTCCCACTTTTGATATGTCTGCAATTATGATAATACTGCCGGCTACTCTGGTTGTAGTAACCGAGCATATAGGGCATCTGATGGTTACGAGCAAAATAGTCGGAAGGGATCTGGTAAAGGACCCGGGGCTTCACCGCTCTCTTTTGGGTGACGGAATATCCACCGTGCTGTCGGGGGCTGTGGGTTCGGTGCCTACCACAACGTATGGTGAGAATATGGGAGTTATGGCGATAACCAAGGTGTACAGCGTATGGGTAATAGGTGGGGCCGGAGCGATTTCCATAATACTTGCGTTTTTTGGGAATCTTAAGGGTATAATAAACAGCATTCCCGGTCCGGTAATGGGAGGAATAAGCCTGTTCCTGTTCGGACTTATTGCCGCATCAGGCATAAGAGTTCTGGTAGATGCAAAGGTGGATTACAGCAAATCCAAAAACCTTATACTTACGGCGGTAGTGTTTACTGTCGGAATTGCGGGTGCAAATGACCCGTCACAGGGGCTTCCTTCGCTTGCAATAAAGATTGGAGATGTATATTTAAAGGGCATGGCACTGGCGGCACTGGTAGGTATGGGGCTTAGCCTGCTGTTCTACATATTTGACAGGCTGAAGCTGACAAATGAAGCTTAAACTTCCGCTTGAAATAATCTGAGCTGTTTTATGGAGCAGAACAAGTATGTCCAAAAATAAAAGCCGGAGTTAATAACTCCGGCTTTCGTCTCTTGGGACTTTTCTTTTTATGCGGTTTTTCATTACGATAGCCCTGAAGGTATAACGCTTTACAGGCTGTGTCGCAGCTTCATACGCATAATCTGCAATATTCTTTTTCTCAACGCTTAAAATGAATTCTGCAATTTCCTTTGCTATATTAGGATTTCTGTACCGGCACTGTGCTTCTCTAATAGAGGCCAGACCTTCTCCATTGTTTTCAAGAAGCTCTGCTACTATGCCCTTTAATTTTCTCAAATCCGGGCATGATACGCCAAGATTATATTTTTCCGCATAGCCGGGGTTTCCTGCCTCCTGTCCGGGCAGTGCACCGGTTATGACAAGAGGAGTACCGCACAGCACAGCCTCCATCATGACATTGGGGCTTCCTCTCGCAAAGGTTATATCAGAGGCAAGCATAAGATCCTGTACATTTTCCACAAAGCCGTACACCTTGACTCTGCCCCCGTACTTTTCAGTCAGGAATGTTTCCAGCCTGGTTCTCAACAATTTATTTCTCCCTGCTATTATACTGACATTGCAATTAAAGTTCGCAAGAAGAATTTGAGCCACCCTGCGCATATTTCCCACACCTTCGCCTCCGCTCATTATAAGGCATTCCAGCGGCTTATCGGGATAACGCCCGGGGAGCTGTCCGGCATTAAAACTGTCGTCTGTCAAATGCTTGCAGAATTTTTCTCTGCTGGGGAAGCCTATAATTTTCAATTTAGACTCGGGAACCCCAAACTCCAGGCACTTGTACTTGGATTCCTTTGTAGGGCAGATAGTAAAATCGGCCCTTTTATCCGCCCATAAGGGAGCAATGCTTATCAGGTCGGCTATTAATGTAACAAATGGGGTATTAATTTTATGCTTTTCAAGTATATTCAAAATGGAACCGTTAAAATTGGGATGAACACACAATATCAAGTCAGGCTTTATCCGGTTAAACTCCTCCAAAAAGCTGTCTCGTATGGAAAGCTCAGCCAACTCACATATCAGGGAGGGCTTTTTTAAGGATATATCCCAGAGAAATTTCCATACCTCCTTTGCGTTTCGCGTTACGGAGCCGTAAAGCTTTCCGACCTTGACTCCCATATTCCCTGCCAGAGCAAAGCCGTCAACCACATGAATCTTTACATCAGGGTAGCGGGAAAGCTGTTCTGTAAGCGAATCTGTAATGCTTTTGTGACCATGCCCGGTAAAATCGGAAGAAACTATCATTATGTTTTTAATCATATAGTCTCTTTTAGCCTCCTACAATATATAATTATTATATGATATTAAGGTATTGCATATTTTAATATCATAATATTTAAACTCACGCCTCACACTAATTTTAATTATACTCTATAAAAGAAAAAAAACAAATACAAAACAACATGATTTAAAGCTGGAATAAAGCGATTTTTAACTTTCTATCTCCGAAATCGAAGCACAGTTTAATGTTAATCAGGTATGCTTTAATTCATTGTCCTCCACATAGTATGTGACAGGAGGTACTACGGAATTTATTTCAACTATATTCTTTTTTATGCAAAGTATGCAATTGGGATACAATTTCTTTGCTATACATATTTCTCCCTCTCCATGGGCTTTAAGATATCCCGATATATCCTTTATAGTGCCCTCAAGCTCCTTTATTTCTTCTCTTATAGCCAAGAGCTTTTCCTGATTTTCGTTATATTCTCTATTTTTAAAAGCATTTGAAGGGCTGCCGCGCTGGAGAAGCAGGGCTCTTACGCGCTGCTGCTCATTTTTCAGGCAGGTAATTTTATTAAGGGCCTGGTTGAGCTCTTCTCTTATTAAGCTCCTGCTGAAGCCTGTTACTTCAATTACCGTTTTCTTTTCTATTTCTGAGCCTATGATGGGAGCTGCCACCCTTATTTCAACAGTCGCTGTGCCTCCGATTATTTGCCCGTTGGGGGAGTCCATAACAAGCTCCTTGGCCGCGATTATGCTGTTCCTGCAGTAATAACCGACATGAACTGCTCCAAAGCAGGTAATTGATGCATTGTCTACAAATTTTGTAAAAACATTTTTGGCCGCCTTTATTTCCACCATACCCTTGGAGGCTATTCCTCCTTTAATGAAAATACTTCCTTGTGTACTTACTATTTCTCTTACGTGGCCAAGGCCGAATTGCCCGTTAATCTCAATATCCTTGGTGGCTTCCACAGAAAAACTGTCTGCGACTGTTCCTCTTATTGTTATATACCCGTCAAATTTTATGTTTCCTGTTTTAAAATCCACATCACCGTCTATTTCAAGGTGGTTGGACACCATTATTTTTCCTTCGGCGTAATTTACGGCACCGTTAATTTTGGAATGGAGAGTAGTCTTGCCCTCCTCAAAGGTTTCCGCCACTGTATTTTTATCATAATTCAGCGGTATGGTTTTACCCTTTGAGGCATTAATGGGAGTGCCTCTTACAGTTTGTCCGGGCACGCCGTCAGTAGCCTCTATACGCTCACCGAGCCAATCTCCGGTCTTTACCCTGTTAATCAGCTTTAGATCATAAAAGTCGGCCTTCCCGTTTTTATGGATTTCGGGCTTTGAACCCTTAAGTTGATACATCTTTATTATGGAATCGGTGCCGTCCACGGGTTTTACTCCTGCTGCAATTAAATACCTTTCTCCGCTATTGATTTCTTTCATAAAAATATCCTTAACTATGCCAAATACCACACCCGCCTTGCGAAGCCTTGTGCTTGTTTCTCTTACAAGAGACTCGCGGTTTTCCATTTTAAGCTCTTCCCGGCTCATATTGTATGTAACATACGCCTCCAGTTGGCTGTTTGAAATTTCAATAGCAATTCTTTCTTTAGCTGTATCCATTTTCTGCACCTCCCCGGTATAAATATCGGCTGAAAAATGTATAAAATTTAGAACAATTATAAAAGCCTTCATTGCCTGATTTTTTTGCAATAAAGCTGAGGATAGATTCATATATTTGTATAGACCGTATTTTAGGGTGGCTGATTTGGTTTTTGAATTTATGCACGTAAGGGGGAGGGAATTTATGAAAAAGAAGTTGCTTTGTATAGCCGGAATTTTGCTTATTATAAATTTTATACTGCCGCTAAATGGCCTGGCAGATGACATATATGAGGATGCAAGGGATGTAAGGCTTGTTTCGTCGGGTGAAAGCCCGGGTGCCGGCTCAAAGCCCCCAAGGGTGGATGCTTTGTCTGCAATAGTTCTTGACATGAAGAGCGGAAGAATATTATATGAAAAGAATTCTTATACCAAAAGGGCTATGGCAAGCACTACTAAGATTATGACGGCAATAGTGGCCATAGAGAACGGAAATCTTGATGATAAGGTGGCTGTCAGCAAGAGGGCTGCGGCAATACATGGCTCTACAATACATTTGTCTATGGGAGAAAAGCTTCCTTTAAGGGAGCTTTTATACGGGCTGCTGCTTAATTCGGGAAATGATGCCGCAATAGCTATAGCGGAGCATATAGGAGGAAATGTTGAGAATTTCTGTGAAATGATGAATAAAAAGGCTGAATTTCTTGGAGCAAATAATACCTGCTTTAAATCTCCGCATGGTCTGGACAGTCCCGAGCATTATTCTACCGCCTACGATATGGCTATAATAACACGGTATGCTCTGGAGAACCCTGTATTTTCAAAGATTGTCAGTACCAAGAAGGCTGAAATTACAGGACACAGCTTATACAACACAAACGAGCTGCTTGGCTTTTTACCCGGTGTGGATGGGGTGAAAACGGGGTATACAGGGCAGGCCGGAAGATGCCTTGTCGCCTCTGCTACCAGAGACGGAAGGCGCATAATATCGGTGGTATTAGGATGCAACAGCAGGACGGCAAGGGCGCAGAGCAGTCAGAATATGCTTGAGTATGCCTTTAGCAACTATAAGTCTTACAAGCTTTTGGAATATGAGGAGAAAATAACGGATGTACTTATAATTAAAGGAGTAAAAAGCCATGTATCAATAAGGGCTGTTGACGAAATTACATACCCCTTAACCCAGAGTGAAAAAGACAGGCTTGTGAGGGAGATTGATTTGCCGGAGTCCTTCAGGGCGCCAGTAATTAAGGATATAGAGGTGGGGAGCATACGTTATTTACTTGATGAAAAGGTTATAGGTGAATCCTCTCTTAAAACAGGCTCGGACATAAGGAAAAAGGGCTTTTGGGACTACTTTGCACAGATACTTAAAGCTTGGGTTAATCTGGTCCATGGCTTAGAGGCTTGATCCGCTTGTGATTATTTTGCTATAATGTCTTCAAAATAACTTTTGAGGATTTTTATGAAGACGGTTATTGCTGCGCTTAATTCAAAGTATATACATTCATCTCTGGCTCCATGGTATCTGAAAGCTGCCTGTGACGGTCAGTTGAGTGAAATAAAGGTTCTGGAGCATACTATTAATGAAAGCATGGATGCTATACTCTCATCTATGTATATGGAAAAAAGTGATGTGGCGGCTTTCTCCTGCTATATATGGAATATTGAATATATTCTTAAGCTTGCGGAAAACCTCAAAAAGGTGTTGCCGGAAGTAATAATAGTGCTGGGAGGGCCCGAGGTTTCGTTTAATGCGGGGCAGGTTCTTGCAGAAAACAATTTTGTGGATTATATAATAAAGGGGGAGGGAGAAAAGCCCTTCAGTATGCTTATAAAGTACTTGTGCGGAGAATTGAAAGGCGGGCTGCCGGACATACCGGGACTTGTATATAGAAGCGGGGGAGGCGGGACAGCCGTCAAGTGCCAAAGCATAGCCGGCAAGCTCGACTCCATACCCTCTCCCTATACACATGAGATGCTTTCCGGGCTGAAAAATAAAATAGCTTATTATGAGTCCTCCAGAGGCTGTCCCTTTTCGTGTTCCTATTGTCTTTCGTCAGTCCTTAAGGGCGTGCGTTATTTTAGCATGGACAGAGTAAAAAATGATTTGGACAAGCTTGTTGGTGCGGGTGTAAGCCAGGTAAAATTTATAGACCGCACCTTTAACAGCAGCAAAGACAGGGCAAAGGAGATATTCAAGTATATAATAGAGCGGTTTGGGAGAAGGGAGGGCCCTGTGGTAAATTTCCACTTTGAGGCGGCGGCAGACCTCTTTGACTCAGAAATGCTTGAAATACTTAAATGCTCTCCTCCGGGGCTGATACAGTTTGAAATAGGAATACAGACGACAAATATAAATACACTCCAGGCGGTGAACAGAAAAACCGATCTCAAAAGGCTGTTTAAAAATGCGGCGGAACTAAAGAATATGGGAAATATACATATCCATCTGGATTTGATTGCCGGGCTTCCTTATGAGGACATGGCTTCCTTTATAAGGTCATTTGACGCTGCTGTTTCATTAAGGCCGCATCAGTTGCAGTTGGGCTTTCTTAAGCTGCTGAACGGCTCACGGCTCAAGGAGCAGGCCCGGGATCACGGATACCGGTTTCGGGGCTATCCTCCGTATGAGGTGCTGTATAACAACTACATTTCATTTGAGGATATGCTCAGGCTCAAGCAGGTTGAGCAAATGGCAGATCGCTATTATAATGCGGGAAGGTTTACGCGCTCACTGGAGTATATAATGGAAAATTGTTTCGACAGTGCTTTTGAGCTTTATTACAGGCTTTCTCTTTTCAGCAGGGAAAAAGGGTGTTTGGACAGGCCTGTCCCTGGAAGAATGCTTTATACCATACTTGCGGAGTTCATAGCATCGCTTGGCGTTAAGGAGGACGCCGAAGTGCTATGCCAATTGCTAAAGCTGGATTTTTTGTCGTCAGACAATTCAAATAATCTTCCTTGCGGATTGGACAGGATTTTTGAGACGGGCTTTAAGGACAGGTGCTTCGAATTTCTTAGAAATGCAGATAATGTCAAAAGCTATCTTCCCTTATTTTCAGACGTTCCCGCCAAACAGATATTTAAACAGGTTCACTTTGAAATATTCAGCCGTGATTTGTTTAATAATAATGAGAGGGGAAGTTTGGCTGAGAGCAAAACAGTGGTATTATTCGACTATAAAAGCAGGGACAGCGTTACAGGATTATACAGGTATGCAAAGCTTGATCCGGAAGATTTTTATACCGGAGTATAGGGGAAGGCCGGCGGGCTTACAATATTTATTTATAAAAGCAAATTATAGTTGATATAATATGCCATTTTTATTAAAATTATTTTGTAACAATATTATTTTATTAGGAGAGATGAGAATGATGAGTAAGAAAGATGTCACAAAGGTAATTCTTGATGAGAAAGAGATTCCCGGACAGTGGTACAACATCGTTGCGGACATGCCCAATAAGCCTGCACCCTATTACAGCCCTATGACGGGAAAAATTGCAACACCGGATGACATGTCGGCAATTTTCCCTAAGGAAATAATAGAGCAGGAGATGACTTCGGAAAGGTTTATAGATATTCCTGACGAGGTAAGGGAAATGTATGCTCAATGGAGGCCGTCGCCGCTTTACAGGGCAAAGGGCCTTGAGAAGCTTCTGGATACCCCTGCGAGGATTTACTATAAATATGAAGGCACCAATGCGACAGGCAGCCATAAGCTCAACAGCTCAATTCCTCAGGCCTACTACAATAAGAATGCCGGAATTAAACGGCTGTCAACCGAAACAGGCGCGGGACAGTGGGGAAGTGCCTTAAGCCTTGCCGCCAATCATTTCGGAATGGAATGCACCGTATACATGGTTAAGGTGAGCTACCGGCAAAAGCCTTACAGGCGTTCATTCATGCAGACCTTCGGGGCTAACGTAATTGCAAGCCCAAGCAATCTTACCAATTCAGGCAGAGCAATACTTGAAAAGGATGCCGATTGCTCAGGAAGCCTAGGTATTGCTATAAGCGAGGCTGTTGAGGATGCTGCTACCCACAGTGATACCAACTATGCTCTGGGAAGCGTGTTGAATCATGTATGCCTGCATCAGACGATTATAGGACAGGAAGCAAAAAAGCAGCTTGAAATGATAGATGAATATCCCGATGTTGTTTTTGCATGCTGCGGCGGGGGAAGCAATTTTGCAGGGGCTGCATTCCCTTTTCTTATGGACAAGTTTAAGGGAAGGAAAATAAGAGCGGTTGCCGTTGAGCCTACCGCATGCCCTACACTTACAAAGGGAATATTCGCCTATGACTACGGCGACACTGCTAAAGCGGCTCCAATAGCAAAAATGTATACATTGGGGCACGATTTTATACCTGAGGGGATACATGCCGGAGGCTTGAGGTATCATGGCGCATCCTCCATTGTAAGCCAGCTTTACCATGACGGCATTATAGAGGCGCAGTCCTGCGGACAGAGGGAAGTATTTGATGCCGCGGTGACCTTTGCGAGAACGGAGGGTATCGTACCGGCGCCTGAGTCCTCCCACGCAATAAGGGCTGCAATCGACGAGGCTTTAAAGGCCAAGGAGGAAGGCAGGGAGCAGGTGATACTCTTTAATTTGAGCGGACACGGCTACTTTGATTTCAGTGCGTATGACAGCTATTTCAACGGAAAACTGGAAAATATACAATATGATGAGGAAGCGGTAAAGGCCAGCATAGCCAATTTACCTGATATTAAAGGCTGAGGGCATAATTTTATAAGGATTAAAAAGGAGCTGTTGCAAAATCATAATTATATTTTTGAGACAGCACCTTTTTATACCTAATTATGTGCGATATGATATCATAATAATGATTTTTAATAAAGAGGGGGATATATTTGAAAAAGATTATAATAGTTAGTTTATCAGTTATTTTAATTGGAGTTGTATCTATATATTTATATAATTATTTCACTTTTAAAAATGCTTTTGACAAAGCGGGTATTGTTACTCTTGGCAAAACTCTGATAATCGAAGTTAACGAAAGTGATATAAGAGATTATAATTTTATTGAGAAAAATCAGGAACTTGGTAAATGGAAAGAAGATGAGAAAAATAGTTTTATAAATTATATGAAAGAAAAAAGGCTGATATTAAAGCCGGGAACATATGAAATTAATCAAGGAACCGCATGGGAAAAAGCTATAGAGATTTTTCAATTTGAATGATTATTAATATCTGCAGTTATCCGGAGCTTCTGCTGTCATCCCCTGCACCAACCATCCTTATTGTATATCTTGATACCGAGCCGCTCATTACCTCAATATCAAGGGGCGGCGGAACGGCACAGTCTTCAGGAAATTTAGATTCTGCAAAGCGTATTTTGTAGCTTCCCTCCGGCAGCTTGAACACTGCTATACCCTCGGAGTTGGTATAGGAGAATATACTGTCAGGGTAGCCCGGAGCTGAAGCCACGCCTTCTACCATGAGCTGAAGTCCGGTGATGGGAACATTATCTGCAGCAAGCACCTCAATTTCTGCAATTCCGTCCTCCTCAGGATTTTTCTGCACATGCTCAAGCTCGACAGTAATAATTGTAGTACCTGCCGATTTCAGGTCACAGTAAATAGGAGCGGGAATAACATATTCAGAAGTGAAGCTCTCCGGTATAAAGCTTATGCGGAAGGCCCCCTTTCCAAGGGTAAACCTGGCTGTGCCGGTATCATCTGCGGTCGAAACCAGATTATAGTAATTTTCGGGAAGTGAGGACTTTCCTCCTACATTCATCCTTATACCGGTTACAGGCTCACCGCTTTCACTGTCGCAAAGCTTTACCTGCAAGGTGTATATAGCCTCATCCTTAGCTGATATCACCTGGGTTACTGTGTTGGCGTTTTTCATTTTTGAGATTGCCAGAGAGAAGTTATTTGTGTTAAAATCATTCTTTATTATATTTGACCTGTATATTATAAGTGAAAATGCAATGGCAAACGATAAGGCATACAGTGTGCTAACCAATATGTGCCGTGCCTTTCCGGACAGACTTTTTAACGGCGCCTGTGCCCACGAGCATGTAAACGGAAGGTTAAAGCATACTATGGACAGTATGGAAGCGAAAACTCCGGATATAAGCAGAAAAACCCATATCGGCGTTATGCAGTCCGATATATAAGAGGCTATAACCTCACTCTGAAGAGGAAGGGACGCCGTAATGGGATAAATGCTTTCAGGCATTATGCTGCGGGCATATATAAATAACGCCGAGCTTAAGGTAATTGCAATAGCTCCGAATACACCCAGAGAAATCCCCAACCACCTGAAGGCCGACGATAGCTTTCGGTATACGTAAAATCCGATTATTATCATAAGAATAAAGCAAAGTGCTGCAAAGCCGGGCATTGCGGTTAAAGAGTAGTAAATAAATTTTGCCTCAAAAAGGCTGTCGGAAATATCACTCCTGTTTATATACAACAGTATTGCGCTTAAATTTACCTTATCGATATTTGTTAACATCTGTGAAGGCGTGCTGCTTTGAACGGCGGTATCTTCCGCGGCGGGAATGGCGGCCTGCTCTTGTGCTGTCAGGTAAATGTCCGGAAGAAACCTTCTTTCACCTCTGAAATATTCAAAAATTTCCTTTCTTATGGAGTCGAGGTTGGTATTTATCATTTCCTGAGTTATAGAGCCGCCCAGTAAATTAAAAAAATCCTTATGCTGCTCAAACTCCTGCGGGGAGGCTTCCTCCAAGCTGTTTAGATAGTCTGCGATGGAATCGTTTATGGCCGAATATGTCTGAGCGTATATATTATGCTTCTTAAACAGGGTGCCGTGAAACTCAGGAGAAAAAAGCGTTTTATCCATGCTTACGGAAAATATTATAATGAGCAGGCATATTCCTGCCAGCAAGGAGGTGGCTGTAAATGCAATTTTTTTTAAAACTGAAAGAAACAGATCCAATTAATGCACCCCTTTTAAGAACAAGTGAGAGATATTCAGTATATATTATAACATAAAAACATCTTTATGGCCGAGTAAAAAATGGAATCGGCAAGCGCAAGGAATGCAATACACACCGGCAGCATTAAATAAATTTAATTTCAAAACCGTGTAATATAAATTAAGTTTTGTAATATTATGAAAATATAGAAAGGTGCGGCGGCTGGATGCCGTATATGAATGTATTGCTCTTTAAAAAATGAATAGCTTTATAAAATTCTTAGCATAGAGGGAGGTAGTTATATGGAAAAGCTTGATTTATCAAGCATAATAACAAAAGACAGAAGGGAACGTGAAAAAAGACATTTTGAAGGAAGCTTTATTGAATATCTCAATATAGTGAAGGAAAATCCAGACATACCCATGCTTGCCCATCAGAGAATGTATAATCTTATAACCTCAAAGGGCGTAGATATTATAAAGACTGATGAAACCTCCAGACTCCGAAGGATATATGGAAATGACACAATTAAGAAATACAGGTTTTTCGAAGGGGACTTTTTCGGAATAGACAAGACTATTATGAAAATAGTAAGGTATTTTCACTCTGCCGCAATGGCGGGGGAGGAGGCAAGGCAGGTGCTGTATCTGGTAGGACCGGTGGGCTCGGGAAAATCATCTCTTATGGAGGCCGTAAAGAAGGCTCTTGAGATGAGCCCTCCAATATATGCTTTAAAGGGCTGCCCTATGAGAGAAGAGCCTTTGCATCTTATACCCAAGCATTTAAGAGGTGAATTTGAAGAAATACTCGGTGTGCATATTGAGGGTGATCTATGCCCGGTTTGCCGGTACAGGCTTAAAAATGAGCTTAGCGGACAATATGAAAAATTTCCCATTGAAACTGTTGAGTTTTCTGTGAGGTCAAGAAAGGGAATAGGTGTTGTTCCTCCCGTAGACCCGAATAATCAGGATACAAGTGTGCTTATAGGGAGCGTGGATATATCCAAAATAGACCTTTATCCCGAGGATGATCCCAGAGTGCTGTCACTAAACGGTGCATTTGATGTAGGAAACAGGGGTATTGTAGAGTTTATAGAGGTTTTTAAAAATGAGACCGAGTATCTTCACACAATGATAACGGCTACGCAGGAAAAGTCGGTACCCTCTCCGGGAAAGGGAGCTATGATATATTTTGACGGAATTATTCTCGCACATTCCAATGAAGCCGAGTGGAATAAGTTTAAGTCGGATCATACCAACGAAGCCATACTGGATAGAATTGTAAAGATTGAGGTTCCTTACTGCCTTGAGCTTGACGAGGAAATAAAAATATATGAAAAGATGCTCAAAAAGAGCAGGTTCAATGCTCATATTGCTCCCCACACCATAGAGATAGCTTCAATGTTTGCAATACTGACAAGGCTTGCGCCCTCTGCAAAGGTTGACCCAATTACAAAGCTTAAAATTTATAACGGAGAGGAAATTGTTGAGAAGGGAATGGCCAAAAAGATAGACGTATTTGATTTGAGGGATGAAAATCAGAGAGAGGGAATGACGGGAATTTCAACGAGATTTATAATGAAGGTGCTTGATACTTCGATGTCTGAGTCCGAGCACAATTGCATAAACCCTATATCGGTGATGGAGACTCTTGTTAAATCGGTTAAGGAGATAGCTATAAGCGAAGAGGAAAGGGAGAGATATTTAAGATTTATACAGGATGGAATTAAAAAGGAATATAATAAGATGCTTGAAAAGGAAGTTACAAAGGCATTTATTCATGGATACAGGGAGCAGGCGGAGAGCTTGTTCAATAATTATCTTGACCATGCGGAGGCCTTTGTGAACAAGGCCAAGATAAAGGATGCCAATACAGGGCAGGAGCTTGAGCCGGATGAAAAATTCTTAAGATCCATAGAGGAGCAAATAGGGATTACCGATTCCGCTGCAAAGGGCTTCAGATCAGATGTAACGGCGTATATGTTTTTTGTCCTCCGCAATGGAGGAAAGCTTGATTTTTACAGCTATGAGCCTTTAAAGGAGGCTATAGAAAAAAAGCTTACCGCATCTGTTAAGGAGCTCAGCCGTGTTATCACTCAAGCTAAGGTGAGAGATAATGAGCAGAGTGAAAAATTCAATCTTATGGTTGACGAGATGAAAAGAAACGGCTATTGCGATTGCTGCTGCAATGTGATTTTAAAGTACGCTGCAAATAATTTGTGGAAGGATTAGAGAATTGTATATTTGTTGGAGAAGCCGGCGTAAGAGGTGGGATGGATAATGGCTGTGTTTAAAGAGTTCAGTGGAAGTGATAAGGGTCGGTCGTTTGAAGACAGAAGGCGGCATAAGGAGCTGGTAGAGGAAGCTATTAAGAAAAATCTGGGCAATATTATAGCCGAGGAAAGCATAATAGGACAGAGCAAGGATAAGAAAATAAAGATTCCGATAAAGGGTATAAAGGAATATCAATTTATATATGGAAAAAACTCCTCCGGTGTCGGTACAGGCGACGGAAACGAAAAAAGGGGAGATAAAATAGGGGAGGATAAAGCAGGCAAGGGAGCTCCCGGCAGCGGGCAGGTAGGAAATCAGGAGGGTGAGGATATTTATGAAACCGAGATTACCATAGAGGAATTGGTAAATTATTTGTTTGAGGATTTAAATCTTCCTGATATAGATAAGAAAAAGCTTTCGGATCTGGAGATTGTAAAAAGCCTTAAAAAGATTGGATATCAGAGGAAGGGAATTCCCCCGAGGCTTGCTAAAAGGCGCTCTGTCATGGAAAAGATTAAAAGGGTGCAGGCTTACAAGCGCACCGGGAAGGAGCTCGAAGACAGCGATTATGAAAACCCGGAGGAATATTGCAGGAAAAGATTTCCCTTTATGGATGACGATTTAAGATACTATAGAGTAAGGGAGGAGCATAAGAAGGATTTTAATGCTGTAATAATATGCATTATGGACGTATCAGGCTCTATGGATCAGACAAAAAAATATATGGCGAGAAGCTTTTATTTTTTGCTTTATCAGTTTATAAGGCTCAAATACTCGAACGTCGAGATTGCATATGTGGCACATACAACCACAGCAAAGGAAGTAAATGAAGATGAGTTTTTTCATAAGGGTGAATCGGGAGGCACCTATATAAGCAGCGGGTATGAAAAAGCCCTTGAGATAATTGAGCAGAGGTATAACCCTGCGAGCTGGAATATTTATGCCTTTCATTGCAGCGACGGCGACAACTGGACGGAGGACAACAAGAGGGCAATAGAGTTTGCCGGAAAGCTGTGTGAGGTGTGTAATTTATTTGGTTACGGAGAGATTATTCCCGGCTACTATTCGTCGGGAAGCACCATAAAGACAGAGTTTCAAAAAAATATCAAAAACAAAAACTTTGTTGTTGTTACAATGTCCAACAAAGAGGAGCTTCTCAATTCTCTTAAAAGGCTTTTAGAGAAAGACGGAGAAAAATAGAGGGGCTTTCTAAGTTGAAGGGAGGTGCATATATTTGACGGATTACAGCATGAGAGAGCTTGAGGAATGGGATGACAGGATAGAAAAGATTGCCAGGGGGGCAGGCCTTGATTTTTATGATCAGGAGTTTGAGATAGTAAGCTGTGAGGACATGATGGGATATGAAACTTATATAGGTATGCCATCCCACTATCCTCACTGGAGCTATGGCAAGGCATATGAAAGGCTGAAAACATTAAACAGGTATAATATGTCGGGGCTGCCCTATGAGATGGTTATAAATTCAGATCCCTGCATTGCTTATTTAATGAAGGATAACACTCTTCTTTTACAAATATTGACAATTGCTCATGTATATGGGCACAATGATTTCTTTAAAAACAACAGGCTGTTCAAAACGGGAACGAGAGCTGAATATACCGTTGAAATGTTTAAGAATCATGCCGACAGAATACGGGAATATATTGCAGATCCCGGTATAGGATATCAGAGGGTGGAGAAGTTTTTAAATTCCGCACATGCTTTAAAATATCAAACCGTGAGGGTAATAGGAGAGAAAAGAATTCCGGAAGAAGAGAAAAAAAGGGCCATGCTGGAAAAGATGCACGGTCCTGCCGAGGAATATCCGCTGCTTAATCCCAGACTTCAGAACCCCGAAATTTCTGTTGACATGAAGAAAATACCCTTAGAGCCTGAGGAGGACGTACTGCTTTTCGTATCAAGCTATGGCAGGCTAAGCGAGTGGGAAAGGGATATACTGGATGTGGTAAGGGAGGAGACTCTTTATTTTATTCCTCAGATTGAGACAAAGATAATGAACGAGGGATGGGCCAGCTTGTGGCATTATACTATATTAAACAGGCTGGAATTGCCGCAGTCGCTGCATATGGAGTTTCTTAAAAGGCATAATCAGGTTATATGCCCATATAAGGGGCAGGTGAATCCATATTATATAGGCTTTAAAATATTTCAAAGCCTTATGAAAATGTACCCCGACAATCCCGGGAAAATTTTTGAGGTCAGAGAGGTGGAGAGAGACGAGTCTTTTTTAAGAAGGTATCTTACCTATGAGCTGTGCAGGGAAATGAATTTGTTTGAATATGTAAATTGTGACAATGCTTATTTTGTCTCCCAGATATCCGATGATGAGGGCTGGAAAAAAATAAGGGATACACTTGCTGCCTCCTCAGGGATGGGAGGAATCCCTTCAATAAGGATTGTTGAATGGGTCCAGAAGGACAATACCCTTATGCTGGAGCACCAGTATGAGGGAAGGGAATTGGAGCTCAACTATGCGTATGAGACATTAAAGCACTTAAAGGACTTATGGGAGGGCAAGATAATGATGACAACGTTTATTGACAACAAAAGAAAAGCAATCATATGCGATGAGCAAAAGAGGATATCTCTTATGAACACGTAAGCTGTTGCAATAAATTGTAAAGTTGGTATAATTGCTATAGATAAAGTTTGTGGAGGTTTGATATGGAAAGCATGCAAAAGGATGACGTTTATAAGAAGGCGCTGGAGGCGGCAGATTTTATAAGAGGTAAACTTAAGATACAGCCGGAGGCGGGTATTGTGCTGGGATCAGGACTTGGGCCTCTGGTTGATGAGATGGAGGACACAACTGAAATAGATTACAGGGATATACCTAATTTCCCCGTTACCACGGTTGAAGGCCATTCGGGAGTGCTGATAGCGGGAAGGCTTGGAGGCAGGACGGTATTGGCAATGAAGGGAAGGTTTCACTATTATGAAGGCTACGAGGTATCGCAGGTTGTTTTTCATATAAGAGTTTTTAAGCTGCTTGGACTGGATAAGCTCATTGTTACTAACGCAGCGGGCGGAGTTAACAAGGACTTTAAGCCCGGGACACTGATGCTTATAAGGGATCACATAAGCTTTTTCAGTCCCTCGCCGTTAAGGGGGAAAAACGTGAGTGAGTTTGGAGTAAGATTTCCCGACATGTCGGAGGCCTACAGCAGGGAGCTTACCGATTTGGCCAGAACCGCTGCGAAAGTATCAGGTACAGAGATACGGGAGGGAATATATGCGTTTACAAAGGGGCCGATGTATGAAACTCCGGCAGAGATAAACGCCCTTAGAATACTGGGTGCCGACGCAGTAGGCATGTCTACCGTTCCTGAGGTCATAACGGCCGGACATGCGGGCATGAAAATACTGGGGATATCCTGTATAACCAACATGGCGGCAGGGATTTTAAATCAGCCTCTTAGTCATGAAGAGGTAATGAAGACTGCCAAAGAGGTTGAAGGAAAATTCACACGGCTTATAAAGGCAGTAGTGGAAAAGCTTTAACAGATGGGGCATTTTCAAAAAAAGGGGGACGTTTCTCCTTTTTTAAACGGGAAATGTCCCTTTATTTTTACACGGACAGTAATTGAGTGAAAATAAATGAAGAAGGGATAAATATAAGAGAAATTTATTGTTGATAAGTAAAGTAAACTATTATATAATGAGGCTGGAAATAATTATATTATAGAAATAAAAAAGCTGATTTTGTGGATTGTGAATCATAAATTTCCCAGGATGAAATAATATTAAGCAGATATAAGCTGGAGGTGGATTTTATGAAAAGTGTTATTAGAGATATCGGCCTTGCTGAATCAGGGAGGCAAAAAATTCAATGGGTAAGAAAAAACATGCCGTTGCTGAGAGCGCTTGAAGGTGAATTTGCAAAATCCAAGCCGTTTGAGGGTGTGCGGATTACCGTTTCAGTGCACCTTGAGGCAAAAACCGCATACCTGGCAAAGCTGCTTGCCGCAGGGGGCGGAGAGGTTTCTGTCACGGGAAGCAATCCCCTGTCCACACAGGACGATGTTGCAGCAGGACTAGTGGCGGACGGCTTAGATGTATTTGCGTGGTATAATTCCACAAAGGAAGAGTATTTTGAGCACTTGAACAAGGCTCTGGACTGCAAGCCTAATATAATAATCGATGACGGAGGAGATCTGGTGCATCTCCTGCATACCAGCCGCAAGGAGCTTCTGCCCCATGTAAAGGGCGGCTGTGAGGAGACGACAACAGGAGTTATAAGGCTTAAGGCGATGGAGAGGGAAGGGATATTGAAATTTCCCATGGTTGCTGTAAACAATGCGTATTGCAAATATCTTTTTGATAACAGGTACGGTACGGGACAGTCTGTATGGGACGGAATAAACAGGACTACCAACCTTATTGTTGCGGGCAAGAATGTAGTGGTTGCAGGGTATGGATGGTGCGGAAAAGGGATCGCAATGAGGGCTAAGGGCTTCGGGGCGGATGTCATAGTCTGCGAGGTGGATGCTGTAAAAGCCGCAGAGGCAATAATGGACGGGTTTAAGGTTATGAGGATGAGCGAGGCGGCAAAACACGGAGACATATTTATCACTGTTACAGGCTGTGAAAGAGTTATTTATGGCGAGCATTATGCAGTTATGAAGGATGGCGCGGTGCTTTGCAATGCCGGGCATTTTGACGTGGAGCTTTGCATTCCTGAGCTTGAGAGAATGGCGGTGGAAAAAAAGGAGCAGAGGAAAAATATTATGGGCTATAAAATGCCTGACGGCAGGTGGATTAATATTCTTGCCGAGGGAAGGCTGGTAAACCTTGCGGCAGGCGACGGACATCCTGCGGAAATAATGGATATGAGCTTTGCGCTTCAGGCGTTAAGCGCGGAGTATATCCTTAAAAGCCACGGCGGCACAGGAGTAAGAGTAATAGATGTTCCGGACGATATAGACAAAAGGGTTGCAAGGATGAAGCTGGAGGCATGGGGAGTGGAAATAGATGCTCTTACCGATCATCAGAAAAAATATCTGGATAGCTGGGCATGAATCAGAATAAAATCTATACCGATATAGAGGTGTGAACATGTACAGGGAGATACTCAATATGGAAGAGGCTGCGGAGCTTTTTGGAGTGAGTGTAAAAACCTTCATAAAATTACTTAAGGAGGAGAGTGTCCCCGCGAGAAAAATAGGCAGAGAATGGAGATTCAGCAGGAAGGCTCTGATAGAATGGCTGTCTTCCGGAGATTCCAAGCTATACTCTGACAGCGAGGGAGAAACAAAGGAGTTTTTCAATGAGGTTGCGGCGCAGTGGGAGGAATTAAGGAAGGGATATTACGACGATGAAATACTGAAAAAGCTTTTGGATACGGAGCTTTTAAACAGTGGTATGACAGTTGTCGATCTTGGGGCAGGAGATGGGTACATTTCAATATCTGTAGCCCCAAGGGTTAAAAAGGTTATTGCGGTGGATATCTCAAAGGGGATGCTTAATGAGCTTGAGAAAAAAGCCTTTCGGGAGAATCTGAAGAATATTGAAACTGTTTTGACCGACGGGAGTGAAATATCTCTGGAAGACTCCAGTGTGGATATGGTATGCGCAAGCATGGTCCTTCATCATATAGAAGAGCCGGAAGTTGCCATAGAGGAAATGTACAGGGTAATAAAGCCCGGAGGAAGCGCGTTTGTTTTAGATTTTGTACAGCACAGGGATCGTGTTCTTATGGAGAAGATGCATGATAAGTGGCCCGGCTTTGATGCGGGAGAAATAGAAGGACTGTTTATACAAGCCGGCTTCAGGGACATCCGAATTGAAAAGGATTTTGACTCTGCCGGTGCAAACAAAAACAAGGGAATAAAAGGCAGCAAAAAAATATTCATACTGACTGCGGTCAAGTGACTTCAGTCAAGTGACTGCGGACAATTGGCCGAAGCTATACCGGTTTATCAAAGACAGACGGATACCGGAATAAATATATTGCAATGATGAGGAATTATAAAAATGAATATTTTATTAAAAAATATGGATATTATCACGGGGAACGATCTGAACTCATATATCAGGGACGGGCATGTTGCCATAAGCGACGGAATTATATATTCTGTAGGCAAGCTCTCGGAGCTTTCTGATGATTTTAAGCCCGAAAAGATTATTGACGGCAAGAACAGGCTTGCCATGCCTGGGCTTGTCAATGCGCATACACACAGCCCCATGACGGTGCTCCGAAATTTCGCAGACGACCTGTCTCTTGAAGAATGGCTGTTTAATAAAATTATTCCTGCCGAGGGGCTGCTGTCCCCGGAGGACATATACTGGGGATGTATGCTTGGCATTATTGAGATGATTAAGTCTGGCACCACCTGCTTTGCAGACATGTACCTGCATATGGATGAGGTAGCACGGGCCGTTATGGAATCGGGAATAAGGGCCAATATATCCAAAGGACCGCTTGTTTCCGGGGTGAGAGGAAATCCCGGCATATCGGTCGACGAGGAGGGTTGTACCGGCTTCTTCAATAGTTGGCACAATAAGGCGGGAGGACGTATTAAGGTATATGTGGAAATACATTCCGTATATCTTTTTGACGAGGGACCGTTAAGAGAAGCTGCCGCACTTGCACGTCAGCTTGGCACAGGGATACATATACATGTGCTTGAGACTGTGGCGGAAAGGGAGACCAGCATAAAGAAATACGGGCTTAGCCCGGTGGGCGCATGTCTTGAGTTTGGGATTTTTGATGTTCCCGTTATAGCTGCGCATTGTGTACACCCTGATGCTGAGGATCTTGATATTTTATGCCGTAAAAAGGTTAATGTCGTACATAATCCCACCAGCAATCTGAAGCTGGGGAGCGGGATAGCTCAAATACCCGATATGCTTGAACGGGGAATAAATGTTTGCCTGGGCACCGACGGAGCTGCCAGCAACAACAACCTGAACATGTTTGAGGAAATGAATCTTGCCGCCCTTATACATAAGGGCAGGAGCATGAATCCCATGCTTATTAATGCCGGGCAGGCTTTCCACATGGCTGCGGTAAACGGAGCCTCTGCTCTGGGCTTCCATGAAGAGACGGGATGCATTAAAAAAGGCATGAGGGCCGATTTGATAATACTTGATACCGATAAGCCTCACCTGTGCCCTGTGAATAATCCGTTGTCTGCCGTAGTATACTCCGCACAGGCATCGGATGTATGTACCGTAATAGTGGATGGGGCTGTTTTAATGGAGAATGGGGAACTGAAAACCATTGATCGGGAAAAGGTAATGTATGAGGCAGGAAAAACAGCAAAAAAGATTTTGAACAAATAATATGACGCCGCGTCTTATGGCGGGGGACATTTTTGCGTAAAAGAGATAAGTGTCCCCGTTGCTCTAATATACCGTTGTATTACAGCATTTCGTTTATAATTGTCAGCCCGGAGCTGGTGCCTATTCTGGTTGCACCGCATTCAAGCATTGCCAGTGCCTGCTGCAAATGCCTTATTCCGCCGGAGGCCTTTATGCCCATAGAGCTGCCGACGGTTTTTCTCATTAAAAGAATATCCTCCGCAACTGCACCGCCGGTGCCGAATCCTGTGGAGGTTTTTACAAAATCCGCCCCCGCTTTTTTTGCCAGAACGCATGCGATGGCCTTTTCTTCGTCGGTCAGAAAGCAGGTCTCAAGTATAACCTTTACTTTTGCACCTGATGATGCCTTGACAACCTGAGCTATATCATTTTCAACATAGCTTAAGTCTCCTTCCTTCAGCGCTCCTGTATTTATGACCATATCAAGCTCATCAGCCCCGTCGCTGACAGCGTTTGAGGCCTCGAACACTTTAACGCAGGTACTGTTGGCACCCAGAGGGAAGCCTATTACAGTGCAGGTTTTGACGCCAGAGCCCTTCAGCCTTTCGCTGACTGTGCCCACAAAGCACGGGTTTACGCAAACCGACGCAAACTGGTATTCAATAGCTTCCTTACAGAATTGAAGTATTTGCTCTTTTGCAGCGGCGGGCTTTAAAAGAGTATGGTCAATCATTGATGCCATTTTCTTAGGGTCTATTGAAATCATTATAATTCCACCTTTCAGCTTTTCTATATTATGCAGTATTATTTTACCATTTTATTTTTACGAATAACAATAAGCTTTCGAAAAAAAATCGGATGTACTAATTAATTAACATGATGTTAATAATATATAAAGTTGCTTTATACATACAAATCTATTATACTGGTAATATAGGCCAAAGCCAATAATAAAAACATTTAGATCGGACTTGAATTCCGGTTGGCTATATAATTTTTAAGGGTGTATGTTTATGGATGAGATTATTAAAAAGAATGAAGTTAAGATACTTGTATCGGGAGATTCCATTTCAAAGGGCGTTGTTTACAACGAGGAAAGGGGCAAGTATATAATAATTGAGGATAGCTATGTTTCCATTGTTCAAAACAGGCTGAAGGGCATTATATGTAATGTGGCGAAATTTGGCAACACAATCATCAGAGGCGTAAGCAGGCTTCAGAATGATGTTTCAAAAAATGCCCCCGATATTGTTATTATTGAGTATGGAGGAAACGACTGCGATTTCAATTGGGATGAAATAGCCGACAACCCTGAGGCTATCCATTCCCCGAAAACTGACTTTTATGTTTTTAAGCAGCTCCTTACGGACACAATAAGCTCTTTGAAGGGCAGAGGAATAGTACCTATATTGTTTACACTTCCTCCTTTAGATGCCGACCGCTATTTTAAATGGGTGAGCAAAAACAGTGCTGCGGCAGGCCACAGAATTTTTTCATGGCTTGGAAGCATCACAAAGATATACTGGTGGCAGGAGCGTTATAATTCTGCAATAGTAAGTATTGCAGAGGAGACTAAGACAAGGCTGATTGACATAAGAAGCGCATTCCTGCATTCGCCGGATTTCACGAAGTTCATATGCATAGATGGGATACATCCGAACAGGGAAGGGCACAGGCTTATTGCCGAAAAGGTAGTTGAATATATAAGGCTGAATTACAGCTCTCTTCTGAAATGCCAGGATGGGGCTGCCGACGGCATTTCCTGATTAAGCATGATAAAGCGTCTTTTAGAAAAAGCACCTCACAAATTGCGGAGCTATCGGCAATTTTGAGGTGCTTTTTTTTAAGTTGCTTGCTTCATTGTGAACTAGTCCTTTACTATTGAATACATTTTCATATCAAGAACAGATCCATTCTTCACCGCATTTTTTCTTAAAGTACCTTCGCAAGCAAAGCCTGCTTTTTCAAGTATGCGGCAGGAGCCTGTGTTATGAGCAAAAGGCTCTGCAAAAATCCTGATAATATCGGTATTTTCAAAAATATATTTGCAAGCCTGTTTAACTGCACTTGTTCCTATGCCCTGTCCCCAATACCGTTCCGCAACGTAATAACCCATTTCCGCAGTTCTGTAATGAATATTATCCTTGCGAAACGCGCCGATACTCCCTATTGCTTTATTATTAACAGTGATTGCGAAAGAGTATGTTGCATCCTTGTCGGCATTAAGCATTAATAAAATAAAAGCTTTTGCATCTTCTGCAGTGTATGGATACGGTAATCCGTCTCTTAAGTTATCAAGAACCTTTTTGTTGTTCAGAGCCTCAGCGATATCATCTGAATCTTCTATTCTCCAGGAACGTATTTTACATTCCATTTTATATTTCCTCCAATTTAATTTTTAATGTTACCAAATTCCATTTTATTTTATATTCACGTATGTTTCAACACATTTTTCAATAGCCTGGATAGCTCACAGTAAATTATGCGACAGACATTATAAATAAAAGCTTCGTGAACGATATATTACATTCACGGAGCTTTTATTTCTTTCCGGCTGCTTAGAAGTGAACGCACTCTTTAGAGTGAACGCACTCTTTAGAGTGAACGCACTCTTTAGAGTGAACGCACTCTTTAGAGTGAACGCACTCTTTAGAGTGAACGCACTCTTTAGAGTGAACGCACTCTTTAGAGTGAACGCACTCTTCGGAGTGAACGCACTCTTATCTATAACCCACTTTTAACAGATCGGATTTATCATTCTTAAAGCCCACGGATTGTTCCTTTAGCTTCTTTCTTCTTAACCAAATATACGCAACCGTCAAGGCTAAATATATTTTGGCGGATAAAAATACTGTCGATACCCTATACCCCTGATAAAGGCTGGATACGGCAGTGCCGTCCGCAGTATTTTTAATTTCACGCAGGCTTGAACCTAAGGTTGGAAGGACCGAGAAGCCCCATCCTAAATTTACTGTTATTCCGAAAACGCAGATCAGTATAATTAACGGAACGCTTGTATAAGTTTGCACCCTTTTCCATGCTTCCGGAGAAAGCTTACTTCTGGCAAAGCGAAAGGATGTTATCCATGGAATTAGAATAAGTACTAATAAAATCACGCCAAGTATTGCATAGGAAAAACCTAAAAATATATTGAAGTCATTCATATTTAAAAATGCATTCTTCATGGTTGGAAGCCTCATAACTCCGTGGCCTATTAAAATAAAACCGCTGATAACTGACATTTCCTTTCTGATTATGTAGAGCTGCCTCACAAACTCCCATTTTGGCAATACTCCAATAAACATTACAATAAAAATAAGGCCCAATCCTACAGAGGTATCTAAGGAATAGGAACGAGGCAGCCACAGGAGCTCCCACAATAAGGTATCTCCCATTAAGTCGGATAGCTCTATATTGCATAATCCTAAAATCCCGTCTGTACAATATAATATGAATATAAGCCCCGGATAAATGTAAAAAATAAAGCTGTACTTTTTTATGGCTTTTTTGAAAATTAAGACAAATACAATCGATATAGCCAGTCCTTTTATAATATCAGGAACACCCAGCCATAATAAGTTATTAATATAATTTAGTACGTTCAAGTTCATCACCTTTTACCCTTTCACAGTTAATTTTTTTGACATATTGTTACTTAAAAGTTAGTGTTATCTAACATGGTACATAAATTTGGTTTATTTGTCAATTACTTTTTATACACTTTTGAATCCGTATGTTTCTGAGCCATAAAAATACATTCCGGCAATAAGGGTCGAATTATGGCAGAAAGCATTGCTGCGATGGTTACCGGGCTTTTTTAATTTTTAGTTTTATATATTGACAATATCCAAATTGAGGTATATACTTTAAATATTACAAATATTAACATATATTTATTATAATTCCATGTAAATTGTCAAAATTATTGAAAGGAGAGTATTATAATGTTTAAAAAAAATGGCTTAAAAAAGTGCATAATCTCTACATTGGCAATTATTTTCGGACTATCCGTGCTAAGCACCAATGTAATGGCGGTAACTATACCAACTACTGACAGTACATACACAGCAGTAACTGCTGATACTAAAGAAGTCACGGCTACTGTTACCCAAAGTACGCCTAACTCAATTCCCGGGGGAGAGATAGGAGCATTTTTTGATTCATTATCTCAAACAACATATGAATATGATGACGGATCCTACCAAGGCACATTATATTTTTCAAAATTCCCTAACTGGAAAATACTTCGTGCTGCAGGGCAGGATTGCTATTTTGTTATTACAGATGTAGAATATACTGGAACAGTTACGAACTATTAATACAAATATATAACTTAATTAAGTACCGCTTTCATCGGCGCCTTCTATTTTGTTTACGGCATTAGCAAGCTTTACCGCCCATCTCTTGCCAAATTAAAATCGCCCGCTAAGAATACATAAAAAACCTCAGAGCTTGAACTGTTCTGAGGTTTTTTTGTTTTTGTGTCGTTAGTACAAAATAGACGCATTAACAAGCTGTTAAATTTTCATCAACAGGTCATGTTTTATAAGCCTCATGTTATGCTCATAATACTCGTTAGACTGAGATAGTAAAAATATTGTTCCCTTTAAATATATTATATGTTGATGAGCGTGGTTCGGATTTGAATTAGTGTTTCGGCAAACTGTTCACATTCTTCCAATTGAGGAAGGTGACCTGAATTTTTGAATACGATTAATTCCTTTTTGGGTGCATTTAATTCATCATAAAACTTCTGAACTAAAGAAGTCGGCGTAATAAAGTCGTATTTGCCAGCGATAAAAAATATTGGAATATCTAATTGTTTTAGTTCTTTCAAAAAATCAATTTTCATAACTTGGGAGTACATGGTTTTAGCAGAGGATATACAACTTTTAAAATAATTTAGTTTGTGGATAAAATTATATTCCGTTGATACTATCAGCGATGAAACAATACTTTTAGGAGGGTTTTGCTTTGTAATTCCACCGATTCTTCCCTGGCAATTTGCTCGTATGAATGCTTCTTTTTCCGAATGTGGTGGCTCTCCTATGTTTTCAAGTTCTCTAAGAACCTTTTTGTTGTTTTGCATTTCTGCTTCGTCTTTGACATAATGATATGAAATTCTTTCAGCCTCCATCGAATTAACAACCTGACCTATACCGATATATGCCATGTATTTATTAGGACAATCTTTTGCAGAATAAGTTGCAAGAACTGTACCCCATGAATGTCCCGCAATTATAATTTTAGGTTGATTAAATCGCTGAATCAAATAATCAGTAACCTCATTTAAGTCAGCACGGAACACATCTATAGTAAAAGTATCTTGGGGTATACTTTTTGAATAAGAGAGGCCTGCACCTCTTTGATCCCATCGTACAACTGTAAAGTGCTCTTCTATGGTTTTTTGATATGTTCTAATATAGCCAATTTCGGCTTGCCCTGGGCCACCATGAACAAAAAGCAAAATCGGGTTTTGAATATTTTTACCCCTTATCATCAAATATTGTTCAACCCCACCAATATTCAACTTGATAATTTCCGCAATACTATATGGATATATATTTCCTTGCGCATCTCTAATCTTAGGCGTTCTCATTGATGTCCCCCTAATATTTACTGTTTGTATGGCAACTTATACTCAACTCAATGCTGCATATAAAATATAAAATAATATGAAATTCAATAGTTGATACTACTTTAAGTATAACATAAATAATCAGGCCGAAATAGATACAATTTGCATCCATTTCGACCTGATAACATTGGAGCCGCTGGGGGAATCGAACCCCCGACCTGCGGTTGTTCGTAAGGTAGTATAAATTACTTTTCCTTTTCTTCGTCGTTAGCCCGGTATTCATGCGCTACCGGCTTATAATCTATCTTATACTTCTCATATTTCTCACCTTGAGGAAGTGGTTCCTCTTGGTCTAAATCGTCCTTGTATTCGATTGCCTCTGTACAGATGGCGTCCAGAAGGATTTTTTCAAGGTGTTCATATTCCGAATATTGTCCGAGGCTGGCCATCACAAAGGCATTGCGAACATATCCGGCACTGGCAGCCAAAAGCTCTTTATCAAAGTAATAATCGTAATGCTCAACGAAAAAAGTCATCAGCATTACGATGGTTCGCGTATTCCCTTCGCGGAAGGGATGAGCCTGCCATAGTGCAGGGAACAGCCGGGCAATCTGTACAGAGAACTCTTCACGGCTAAGGCGGCCCCATTGAACTTTTTTAATTGCTTTCCATGCCGAGTCCAAATCCTTTTTGATATTGTCGGAATCAGCATACCAAACGCTTATCCCTGCTAACAAAGGTTCTCGCTTTTGGATATTTATAGTCCGGAATTTTCCCGCCCAATCGTATACATCTTCAAACAGAACCTTATGAATTGTCTTTATTCCCTGTGTAGAAAAGTCATCAAATCCTTGCTCATAAAGCAGCATCATGTTGGCTTGTGATAGTTCCGCTTCGGCAATATCTAATTCCTTTTCGTCATGGATATTCAATAAGTTGCGCAAAACAGAGCTGTCTTCATAAAGATACGGATCATTCATAAGCAACCCCCTTAGCTTTGTTTATGCTTTGCTATAAGGGTGGCTTTCATTTCCGCGCCTGAAATCTCTCCCCGTGCCCACTTAGCTGAGAGCGTTTTAGCTTGAGATGAGACAGGGACGCCTTCTATTTTATTCACAGCATTGGCAAGCTTTACTGCTGCCAGCCGCCGAGCATGCAATTCCGGAGACATACAATCAACTCCTTTTACAGTATTATTATAACACAAATCGCTGGCGAATTGCGGTTTTTTTGTATTTTGCTCCAGTTGTCAATCCTATTTTGTTCATGAGAGAAAAACCCGTCTCATAGCCGATGATTTCATTGCCGCGGCAGGTAAGGAGCTGTGCTTCAAGTAGTTCTTCTCTTGGACGAGCCTTGCCGAAGGCCGTTTGTTTGGCACGATAATAAACGCCTTTTTGAAAACGCTCAATCAAGCCCCTGTCCGCCAGGCGTTTCAAGGTGACGTTGGTAATCGGTTTAGCCTTATGGGCAGGGATTGCATATTCCTCAGCCATTGATTCGGCTATGATGTCAGTCTGAAATGCCTGACCATATGGGATGTCGGCTATTTTATTCGTGATAAATTCACCGTAAGTAAAGCGTTCCATAGGCAAGGGCTCCTTTCTCTTGTTATTATCATGTATATTTTTAATTGATATTATTGACGTTATAATAACATGCTATGCGCAAATAGTGAATTGCGTGATATATAAGAAGGAGCCCCCCCATAATTCTCCAGAAGCAAAGCAATTATCCATAAGAAAAAACATCGACAAGAGAAACGGCAGTATTCTTTAAAAACTATAATGCCACCATTTCTGTTATAAAAGGCTGAGGGAAATATTGCAAATAAATTGTTAATAATTCACTTTTACTGTTGACTATTTTTGTAAAATGTTATAGAATAAAATTATTTTATTTTCAATACTATTTTGATGTTCAGATTAATTTTTAAAGGAATATATATGCACTGAAAAAGCCGCTGCTTTAAAAGTAGTGGCTTTTTCAGTGCCCTTGAAAATCAAGGGTTTTCAGACGAATTGTGGAGTAATAAGGCAAAAAAAATTTCTTTTGTTCTAAACATGCTCATAATCTTATTACTCCATAATAGGCAACTGTTACTTTTTACTTGAATACCAAGTTGTTATGAAATCATTTATCTCATTTGCGGGCATTACCAAAGAATATCTGAAATTATCAAAGATATCACGGCCACCGCCTAAAACAATCCCCGCCATTTCTGATTGCTTATTTAATAAAACACTTCCACTACTACCGAAATTATCATAGGCGGATGTTTTGATTACTAATCGCTGATTCTCTCCGTTTGCATCGCCAAATTTGACTGGTTTTTTTGAAATAATCGTACCATAAGTGATTTCATTTCTTCCTTCATTCAATGGACTGCTAATAATCGCAACTTGATC